>JBAZTM010000067.1:0-20547 GCA_041661925.1 Gemmatimonadaceae bacterium | reverse complement strand
CTGCCTCCACGCCCTTCGGCTACATCTACGACCAGCCGTCCGCGACAGGCGCGCCGCAGGTCATTCTCGTGCCGCCGCCGTCGTCTTCCGCGACCGGCGGGCTGACCGGCACCATCTTCTCGCGCCCGGCCGCCCTCACGCTCACGGGCGTCAATCCGACGTGGCACGCCGAGTTCCACTACGTCCCGTGCCTGTGGGCGGCCTCGGCGCTGCTGCTGAAGGACAACCGCCCCGAGCGCGCGGCCGATCTGCGCGTCCGCTTCGAGCAGGAGAAGGCGCGCTACCGCGCGTGGCTCGCCAAGAGGCGGCCACCGCGCATCGAGGCCACGCAGCCCGTCGCTCGGGAGTGCGACGATGGCGTCAAGACGCGCTACCTCATGCCCGGCTGGACCGTGACGCCGTAGCCATGCCAGAGGCCGACGAGAAACTGTACTCGTACAAGGCGACCGGCTTTACGGGCGTCGCCTCCGTGCCTGACCCGCGCCTGCTGCCTGACGGCACCGTGGCGGTCTGCGAGAACGCCTACCCGGCCCGCAGCGGGCGTCTGTGCCGCCGTCCCGGACATGCGGCCCACACCGGCTCGCCGACGTTCGCGGGCCGCGTCCGCGCCATGCGCTACTTCACCACCGAGGACGGCGCGCACTCCACGCTGCTCGTGTGGGAGGGCGCGAACCTGTGGTCGGTCGACGCGAGCGGCAACAAGACTTCACTCGCGTCCGCGCTGGACACGACGGCCGGTATCACGACGGTCGCGTGGAACGACAAGGTGTACTTCTCAGACGGCGTGACGGGGCTGTACGAGGTTGGATATTCCACGGCGGCCACCAAGGCCGCACATGAGTTCATCACCCACTGGGAAGGGCGGCTCAGCGGGTACTTCGGGGGGTACAACGACTACAACGGCAACGAGACGCTGCGTGTTGAGGCGGTAACGACCGGGACCGCCGGAAACACATGGTCGGTGGAACTACTCGCGGCGGGCACCCCGCTCACCGTGACGGTCGACGCCTCGGGCAACAAAATCACATGCGTGGTCGGCAGCGATGCGTCAGGCAACACCCAGCGGGCCTCGGCCGTGGCAACCGCCATCAACGACGCGAGCGGCAACAATGACGCAAGCGGGAACCCTCTCTACATCGCCGCAGTCGGTACGAACTATAGCTACACCTACCAAGGTTCCGGTCCCAGCTTCGCCGGGCACTTGGACTCAGCGGCCGAGACGCATCTGACGGGCGGCGCGTCTGCAAACTCGTGGTACTGCCAGAACGTGTTTTCGGCCTATCGCTTCTCCTACCTCGCGGCTCGCCGAGGTTCCGAGCGGCTATTCGGCATCGACGCGGACGACCCGACGAACCTGCGATGGTGCAACACGTACGCGCCGGGGACATGGGCGGCCACCTCCGTCGCCTCGCCCGGCGGCAAGTTCGTCGCCTGCGCCGAGGTCGGCGAGGCGTTCGTCGCGCTCACGGACGAGCTGCTGTACCGCATCGACGGCACCGACCCGACGACGTGGGATGTCAACGCCATCGCGTCTGACGGGCTGGGCTGCGCGGCTGCGAACTCGCTCAAGGTCATCGAGGGCGTGGCGGTCTGGTGGAGCAAGCGCGGAGTCGCCTACTACGACGGCTCGCGGCCCAAGCTGCTCTCGGCGCTCGTGTACGACCCGACCGACTCGGCGCGCTCGCTGTTCGTCTCCGACACCGACTGCTGGCCGCGCATGTTCGCGCTCACGACCGGCGACCACTACCGGCTCTACTACCCGAGCGCCGAGCACGACGGCTCGGGCAACGACATGTACTGCGACCGCGCGATGGTCTACGACTTCCGGCTGAACGGCTGGGGCGGCCCGTACAAGCTGGGCTTCGAGGCACGCGCAGGCGACGCGGATTCCCGCTACAACTCCGTGGTCGCCCTCGGCCCCGATGATGCGGCCAGCGGCTCGCTGGCGGTGGTGGAGGACACATCCGTCGACACGGATGTCGGCGTCGCGTTCACCACCACCATCCGAAGCAAGGAAATCGACGCGGGCGACTCCATGCAGGACAAGAAGTTCGCCGACCTGCGCGCGCATATCGTGCTCACATCAGCCGCCACGGTCACGGCTTCGATGGTCTACACGCGCGGGCAGGCCACCGGCAACACGCCCGCGACCGAGACTGAGGACTTCGCGCTCTCCAGCGGCACCACCGTCATTCGCAAGCGGCTGACGGCACGCGCGTCCTCGGGCTACATGGAGTTCACTACGACTGCGGCACCGGGCTTCGCCCTTCCCGCGATGCGTGCTGACTTTTTTTTCTGCCGGGACCGCTAGGCGGTCAAGCCAAGCCCGTCGAGCGCGAGCTGGCGGCCATCGGCATCTTCCCCACCTTCCCCGCCCCGCCGCCGCGTTCCATGCCGATTCCGCCGACGCTGGCCTTCGCGCTCCATGCGCCCGCGCTCATCGACTACTGGGTCGACTGGCCTCCACGCGCCGACACGTTCCCGTGGCCGCCGCAGTTCACGTGGTATCGGCTTCCCCCGCTCGACTTCGGCGAGTACGGCGACGGTGAGCTGCCGTGGTGGTACTGGCTGCCCGAGTGGGAGTGGCCGCCGTGGGTGCCGCGCTCCCAGCCCCCCCAGCAGCTCACGGGCGACTTCCCGTGGCCGCCACCGTACGACATGGACATCCCGGCCCCGCTCGACCCGTGGCCTCCGCAGGAGACAGCCCCGTGGCCGCCGGGCGCTCCCGGCATCCCGGCTGAGTGGTATCGCTTCAGCGAGGAACTGCTGACGCTGTGGCGGCAGCTTTCGCTGCTGCGCGTCAACAGCGGACTCGCGCTGATGTGGCCGATATGGGACGCCATGTTCTACTTCGACGTGGAGGCGACCCGCGCGGCCGTCGACGCCTTCGTGTGGGCGTGGAACTCGATGGGCGACTCCGCGCTTGAAATCAAGGTCATCTACTCGCCGGGGCCGCTCGCCAACGATGCGCCCGGAATCACCGCCTACCGCGCGTGGCTGAAGACGCTCAAGCTCTCGCTGCTGCCGAGTGTGATTACTCCCGACGTGCCGATGCTGGTGCCTTACCGCATCTCGGTGCTCTACGACGGGGCCGAGGTGCTTTCCGGCGACGTGACCGACCCGGCCGATCAGCTCAATCAGCCGCTGCTGCTGGTGCAGTCCTTCGACGGCGCGGTATGGACGACGCTGGCGACGAGCGTGTGGACCTACACCTTCACCATCACCGCTGCCTTCGTGGGCGGACTCTCGCCCACGATGGAGGTTTCATGGACGTGCGGCAACGAGGATGGGCCTGTTGCGCCCACCATCGTGCTTATCGCCACGGACGCGAGCACACTCACACTGGCCTACGCGATAGACACCTACGTCAACCCGCTTCCCACCATCGACATCGCGCGCACGGCAGGCGACCACACGCTGACCGTGACGGCGAGTGCAATCTGATTGCTCGCAGAACATACAGGGTGTTACGATGCGCCGTAGGGCGCGCAACCAGAGGGGCGTGAGGCGTCATGTCAAACGTATTCGGCTCCGGTACAGGGTCGTCCTCTTCTCCCCCGCCCCGCCCGGCTAGGCGCACCACGTCAGCGCAGCCGCGCCCGGCTGCGCAATCGCTGCCTCCGTGGCTGCAAGGCTTGCCCGGAGCGTATCGCCCCGGCTACATGCCTGTCTCCGACGCTCCGGTGGGCGCGGCCAAGCCGCCGAGCTTCACGCAGTACAGTCCGCAGACCATCAGCGCGGGACCGTCGACGTGGAACTCAGGCGCGGCCCGGCCGCAGGACGTGGGCGGGCCGACCAACCTGTTCCAGTTCGGCGGCGTCCCGCAGGTCGGCGGCGGCGTCAATGACAATCCGTATCGCTTCACCGCTCCGACCGTCGCGGGTGGCACCGGCCAGTCCGGTCCCGGCATGATGCTGGGCGCGCCGACCGACAACCCGTTCTCCTTCAACACGCCCACGGTCGGCAGCAGGACCGGGCAGACACAGGGTGGGCCGATGCAGGCCACTCTCGGCGGTGGGGGCGCGCCGTCGCGCTTCACGTTCGACACGCCTTGGCTGGACGCGGCAGGCATCGGGCAGGCTCGTGGCGGACCGCTGATGATAGACGCGCCCAAGGGCGACTACCAGTTCGCCGACCTACCGAAGATGGGCGGCAACGTGGGTGCCATCTCGCAGAGCAATTGGGGCATCGACCCGTCCGCGCAGGTCGCCATCCTCAAGGACTTCATGGTCGACGAGGCCATCCCCGCTGCGATGGAGTCCGAGATTGCGCGTGGCATGGGCCGCTCCGGTGCGGCCGACCTCTCCATCGCTCGGGCGCGCAAGGACGTGGCGCTGCAAGGTGCCAACGAGATTGCCAAGGCGCAAGCCGCGCAAGGGCAGCTCAACCAGCAGGTCGCCATCGCCAACGCGGGCAATATGCTCTCGCGCGAGCAGGCCAACCAGCAGGCCGTTCTCGAAGCCGACCGGATGCGTGCGGCGTACTCGCAGGCGCTCACCGGCTTCGGGCTGCAAGCGCAGGAGGCCAACCAAGGCGCGCAGCAGGCATACGACCTGTCCAATGCCGACCGCGCGGCGCAGCTCTCGCTCGCCAACCAGAACGCCGCGCTGACCTCGCAGGGGCAGGCGGCAGGCTACAACGAGGCGCTTCAGAACCTCGCCATGCAAGCGCAGCTCGGCAATCAGGACGCCCAGCGCGCCTACGACCTGTTCAACGCTGGCAACTCGCTGTCCGTCGCGCAAGGCAACCAGCAGGCATCACTCACGAATCAGGGTCAGGCCGCGAGCTACGACCAAGGACTGCGCGACCTGATACTGCGCGCCGGGATGTCGAATCAGGGCACCCAGCAGGCGTATGACCTCTCAAACGCCGGTAACGCGCTCTCGCTGGCGCAAGGCAACCAGCAGGCGGCCGTGTCCACGCAGGGGCAGGCGTCCTCCTACGACACCGCGCTGCGCGAGCTGCTGTTGCGCGGGCAGGAGTCGAATCAGGGCGCGTATCTCACCAACCAAGGGCAGGCGTCCGGCTACGATCAGGCGATGCAGTCGCTTCGGATGCAGGCCGCGCTCGGGAATCAGGACGCGCAGCTTCGCTACCAGCAGATGCTCCAAGGCGAGTCGCAGTTCGGCCAGCAGCTCGGCTTCGATGTCTCCAACGCGAACAACAACTGGCTGAATCAGGCCAACCAGCTCAACAGCAATAACCGCCAGTTCTCGCTCTCCAACGCGCTGGATTGGACGAACTCGAATCGCGGCTACCAGATGGACCGCCTGAACTACAACGCTGGCGAGCGGCAGTTCGGGGCCAACAACGCGCTCGCGCGCTACGGAGCGCAGAACGATGCGGCGCTCGGCTACGGCAATCTCGACGTGGCGCGTCAGAACGCGGCCACGAACGCGCGGGGGACGGACTTCGACATCTGGTCGGGCCAGCAGCCCAAGCCCATGAGCGTCGCCGAGCAGATAGCGATGATGCAGTTCCAACAGGACCGGCAGGCCGCGCCGATGCAGGCGTACTACGAAGGTGCCGACAATGGCCTGCCGCCGTGGATGGCCTATGCGACAGCGCGCCAGCTCGACCCGAACTTCCGCCTGCCGTGGCTGCCGCGTCGAAGCGGCACATCGCTTTCCACGTCCACGAGCACGGCCACGAGGTAGGCCGAGGTGGCCTACCGTCGCTACACTCCCCGCCGCACTCACGGGCTGACCGACCCGGCCGCCTCCGAGGAAGAGTCCATCCGCGAGCGCCTGGCCGAGATTGCTGCGTCCGGCGGCATCCCGCGCGGGCTGACCGACGCCTACATGGACGTGAGCGCGCCCCTGCGTGGAGCGGCTACCACTGGCGCGGCGTGGTTCCAAAAGCTGTTCGGACCGGCAGCGGTACTCGGCGCGGGAAACGCTGCCGTCTTCTACAACGCGATGGACTCAGCGACGCACGGCGGCACGCAGACGCCGGGGCTGGTCGACTGGCTGACGGCGGGGTATCGCTCCAACCCGATAACCGAACCCATCGCCAACGCGGTGCTCGGCGGCGGCACATCGAAGCGAAAGTCCGTGCTGGGCGAGATGGGAAAGGCGCTCCACGGCGACCAGTTCGTCAGCACCACGGACGCCATCAAGGACTTCGTTGCGCCGCAGGCAGCGCGCACGGGCAAGAGGCCGTTCACAAGCGCCGAGCGGGGGCGGGGGCCGCTGTGGTGGCTGACACATCCGGCGGCAACAGCCCAAGACCCGGTGTTGCAGATGATAGCGGGCACGGGCGGCGATATCCTCATCGACCCGGCTACCTACGTCGGTGTCGGTGCTCCCGGCCGCGTGAAGGTGGCCGCCGACACGGGCGCGAAGGCCATCATGGACGCGGGACTGACGACCGACCGCGTGCTGGACTTGGAGCGCGCGGGGCTGAAGGTCAGCGAGAACCTGCCCGAGATCAACCAGCTCATCTCGCGCACCAAGGAGACGGCCGAGATGTCACCTCGCTTGCAGCGCAACGTGATGACCGCGCTGCGGCGCGAGGCGGCGACCGCGCAGAAGGTGCCGCTGGGGCTGCACATCGCGGGCACCGAGGTCGGCAACCTGCAACCGGCGCTTGAGGGCATCACGCGCGGCGGCAAGGAGTTTCTGCGCAAGATAGGCTTCGACCGCATCGAGAACGCGCTTGGCAGCAGCGCGGTGGTCACGAAAGCCGCGCAGGAGGGCCGTGAGATGTCCGCTGCGGCCATGAAGATAGCCAAGCGGCAGGCGGCAGGGGCAGCGCAGGTACGCGCGCGAGAGGGCGTTCTGTGGGGCACCAGGGCGGTCGAGGATGTGCCCGACAAGCTCCGTGCCGCCAGCAAGCCCGCGGTGGACTACGCGACTCAACCGTACCGCGAGGCCAGCGCGCTGCTCCACACCGAACTCGACGACATCGCCAAGCAGATTCGGGACGCGGGTGCGCTCCACCGTGCGCAGTCCACGATGCGGGCGGCCAAGCGCGCGGGCCTCATCGGCGAGACTGGCCGAGTCGCCGAGCGTGTCGCGCAAGAGAGTGCGCCAGCCGCGCAGTCCATGCTCGGGCAGTCGTGGGTCGCCACCACCGCGAAGCACATGGGGTTCGCCGAGCAGCGCGCCGCTGCCGAAGCGGCAGGCGTGGCAGGCTCCGGGGCAGGCCAGCTCATCGACGACGTGAAGGGCGTGCTCGGTGGCCGCTACGTCACCGACAGAAGCCGCCTGACGGCCGAGGCGATGCAGGCCGCGCGAACGGGTGAGAAGGTCGCAGCGGCAGGCGAGAACAGCGTGTGGCGAAGCGCGGGCTTCAAGACCAAGATGGACCGGCTGGCCGAGAACGGCATGGGGACCGACCAGATACTCGAAGCGCTGCACGAGGCGCATCCCGGCGTCTACGACCATATCGACGACATCAACGCGCTTGAGGACGCGGTGTCGGAAGCTGCCGCTCACGCGGCGCGGGCGAAGTATCAGAAGGCGCGCGTGCCGGGTGCTGCGGCCGCCACTCCCGAGTCTGTTCTGCGCGCCGCGCGCGAGGATCCCGACAGCGTGCGCGACGCGCTGGCCGCCGAACTCCAAGACACCATCCGCGCCAACGACGAACTCGCCTACGACGCCGTGATGGCGCAAGACGACGAGTTCACACGCTGGCTGGACCGCACCGGCATCGAGTCGCGGCCCAAGACGGTCATCCCCGAGCGGACCGTGCTGCCGATGGCGAAGACAGCCGACTCGCTGCGAGATCGTGCGCTGCACGGCTTGCAGATGGCCGCGCTCGACAAGCTGGACGAGATTCGCGGCGTGGCGGACACCGTGCTCAAGCCCACCTTCGCACCACGCCTGCGCGAGTTCGCCGTCGAGGTACAGCACTTCACGCCGCAGGAAGCCGACGCGCTCGTGAAGCACGTGCTCGACGACATCACTCCTGCGATGGACAAGATGTATGAGGCGATGGAGGCGGCCCGCGTTCCCGAGACAGCGCGCTACGGCGCGAAGGGGATGGGCTACTTCAAGCAGATGCCGCGTCCCGAGCAGACGGGCATGGAGTCCTTCGTCAACAAGCTGCTTCGCCGCAACGCGAATCCCACCGACGACGAGCTGCGTGCGCTCGGATGGCGCGCGGAAGGGCTGCGCCAGCCCGCCGAGTACGCGCCGGTACAGGGCGGGACCGTACACGCGCGCTCCACGCCGTCCGCCGAGCTGCCGACCGCCGAGGCGTGGAACAAGGCCGGACTCGACATTCAGCTCGACTCGGCCGTGGTCATCCCCGAGAAGATAGCGTCCGTGGGCCGCCAAGAGGGCAAGGTCATCCTCGAAGACAACTTCGTGCGCAACTTCTCGGTCGCGCCTCCGAGCGGACTGCCGCCCGCCAGCGTCGACGAATGGCGCAAGGTCAACGGCATGGCCGAGTTCAAGGTCAGCCGCAACGGCATCACGCAGACCCACTACGTCCCGAACGACTACGCCGCCGCCTTCGACCAGTCGGTCAAGCCCTTCATCACCGACAAGAGCCTGACCAAGCTCGGGCGCGACTACGACAGCATCCTGTCGGCGTGGAAGCGCATGGCGACCACGTACAATCCCGGCTTCCACGGGCGCAACCTGATGTCCAACTTGCTGCTGCTGCACTCCGAGGGCATCGGGCAGGCGGATGGCGTGAGCTACGGCATGGGCTTGGTGCACCGCGACCTCATCGGCAAGCTCGACGCGAAGACAATCAAGGACTTCGGCACATTCGGCAAGATGACCGAAGCGGAGTTCATGGACATCATGCGCGAGCAGGCGGTGCGTACCTCGGGCTTCGCACGCGCGGATGCCACCAAGGCCATCGCCCAGCAGGTCCGCGAGAACGCGAGTCCGTGGCGCAAGGTCACGGCCAAGGGCGTGCCGGTGACATCACTGCGCGGCACGATGGAACACGCGGGCGAGGTTGTGGAAGACGGGATGCGCGTCGGCGGTGTCATCAACGCGGCGCGGCAGGGACTCGACCCCACGAGCGCCGCCGATCTCGCGATACGCGCGATGTATGACTACAGCGCGACAGCCACCAACGCCTTCGAGAAGTCCGTCGTGCAGCGCCTCATCCCGTTCTGGAAGTGGCAGAAGGCCAACATCCCGCACATGGCCGAGTGGGCGCTGAAAAACATCGGGCAGGCCAACGTGCTCACCCACCTGCGAAACGCGGGCGCGGCGGCCACGGATACCGACCTCGGGCTGCTGCCGGAGTACGCGAAGGAAGGCGGCTACATCCCGATTCCGGGTGCTGACGGGCAGACGCTCCTGCTCAATCCGAACGTCCCGCTGCAAGACCTCGGCAAGCTCGAACCGACACCGAGCGGGATGATGCAGTGGCTCTCGCAGGGCATGACGCCGCCCATCAAGGTCGCTGTCGAGGCCGGGCTGTTCAACCAATCCTCGTTCACCGGCCTTCCCATCAGCCAGCAGGGGCGCTACACGCCGGTCGAGTGGCTGCCCGGCTCCACGCAGCTCGCCGGGCTTCTCGGGCCGGGCAAGCAGGGCGGCCCGTTCCGCACGCAGATAGACCCCGACACTGGGCGGACCTATCTGGCGATGGAACCGTACACGAACTACGCCTTGCAGGCGGCCTCGCCGTTCCTGACCAACCTCGGCAAGTCGGTGAATCCACTGACGCAAGACCAAGGGTACAAGGCGATGTCGTGGCTCACGGGCGTCAAGCTGGCACCGGCCAATAAGACTAAGATGTACGTGGACGCGCTGAAGGCCCGCGACCAAGAACTCGCGGACCAGCAGGCGCAGATGCGTGACATGGGACTGTTGCCGCCCACGAAGGCGCAGGAGACGCGCCGCAGGCAGCGAGCACTCATCAACGGCAGCAGGTAAGGACGGGGGCGACCGATGGCAGCAGCGGAGGCAGTGGCGTTCTGTGGGGCGCACGAGGGAGTGCTGGCGAACCACTCAGCGCTCGACAGCCGTATCACCGACCAGCACGAGGACGCCGTGCGATGGCGCAGCGCGCACGAGCGCGACAACCGCGAGACGTTCGACAGGATGTTCGCGGCGCTTGAGGGGCAGACCGCCAAGTTCGACACGCGGCTGCTCAACATCGAGAAGCAGCTATCGTCCCGGCTCCCGCTGTGGGCCACGCTCATGTTCACTCTCGGCGGCACCGCGATAGGGGCGCTCGTCGCCATCATCATCGCGCTGATGAACCACGTTCTCGGATAAGGAGGTCGCAAGAGATGTCAGGCACCATCTCGCTCGACTATTGGCTCAAGTTCCACCACTGGTCGAAGTGGTACTACGACAAGTATCTCAAGGAGCACCCCGACCAGCAGTTCAACCTGAAGACCGGCGAGTTCGAGGTCAAGCCGAAGCTGCGCTCGCTGCCCTACACGCTGCACATCCTGCGCGGTCAGGTCGGCACCGTGGAGCGGCCGGTCAACATCACCAAGTACGGCGAGTGGATGGATGCGAACGGGCTGCCGTGGTGCGCCAGCTTCGTGTCGTGGGTGCTGCACACGGCGGGCTTCTCGGGCCACGGCTCGGCCTCGGCGCAGCGGCTCTACGATCAGTTCCGCAAGCGGGGGCGCAGCGGTAAGACCCCGCGCGTCGGAGCGGCCATCTTCTTCCACATGCGCGGCGGCCACGCGGGCGTCAATCACACCGGCATGGTGGTGGGCGTCTCGCGCTTCTGGGTCGACACCATCGAGGGCAACACGTCGTCGGGCGTCAGTGGGTCGCAGATCAACGGCGGGGGAGTCTACCCGCGTCGGCGGCTGCGCGGTCCCAGCATCGTCGGCTACGGCTATCCGGCTTACGAGTAGGGGGTACGGGATGCTCAATCTCAATCAGAAGCCATACTGGCTCTCGGAGGGTCTGTGGCGGGCGCTGCGCACGGTCGCGCAGTTGTTCCTCGCCGCCCTCGGCGCGACGCTGCTTGTGGTGCTGACCGGCTACCAGCAGACGCACATCTTCGACGCGACCACACTCTACTTCGATGGCGTGGTCGGCGGGCTTATCGCCGTCGTGGCGTGGTTGATGAACCGCAAGTAGCCTTCTCCGCAGGAAGGGCGCTCGGTTGCCAACGCGGCCGGGCGTCCTCTATCATAGATGGGTGCCGTTGGCGCGGCACCGGGGGATTCCGCCTCGCGGCTTGCAGGCTACCGGCCCACCAGCCTCGTCGCGGGGGAGGGGACTCCCACCAGAACGGCCGGGTCCACGGCAGCCCGGCCGTTCGCTATCTACCACTCACCGACTCACAGCTACCGTTGGCGGATTGCGCCGTCACTTCGGCGATACCTTCGGGTAGACTGCTTGCGACGCGCATTATCGACGCGACAGGAAGGGAGCAGCCATCATGGCAGACGGATTCTCACCGGAGTCACCCGATGCCGAGCCGGTAGGCTCGCGCATCAGCATCGACCGGGTGGCACCATCGGGCAAGATAGCGCGCAAGCTGCGGCTCACGCTGGCCGACTCGCGCGCACTCACGAAGGAGCAGCGCGATGCGTTCGTGGACGCCGCCGAGGACACCTTCGCGCGGCTGGACGCTGCGTGCGAGAGGATGGGGCAGCCGTGAGCGACACGTACACAATCACGCGATTCTGGGCGCGACCCGGACTCTCGCAGAAGCTCGCCGAGATGAACGGCAGCTTGCGCGGGTATGCGCTGTGGGCGCGCAACATGATGGAGGCATCTCCCGGCGGCAAGCACGTGCATGACACCTACCTGCGCGACGTGCTCAAGGCCCGCCGACCCGCCCCGCTGTGGATGGTGGTGGTGCTCACCCGCATCGCCACCGAGGAACCGCTGATGACGCGCGACGAGGCCGTGGCGCTCGCTGGCGAGTTCTTCACCACGACCGACCCGAGGGAGGCGTCGTGAGCATCATCAAGTATCGGACGGAGTTCGGCGACATAGCCCGCGTGGAGGTTCTGCGCGAGACGGCGAAGTGCGTGTTCATCAAGCGGCATTGGGGTAGCGGCGAGCACCGCGATCTCAAGGTGACTTCATGGCGCTGCTACTTCGACACCTTCGAGGAAGCGAAGGCGCACCTGCTTGCGAAGGCTTGGGCGAAGGCCGACGAGGATGCGCATCAGAAGCGTCTAGCCCACGTCATCGCGCAGCACGCGGACGATCTCGCAGTGGTCGCCCGCATCGAGGCGCTGACGGAAACGGAAGCCGACTGTGGCTGAGAACAACACGGCGCTCGCGCGAGTGCAGCAGCGCGCGGCCGTGGAACAGCAGCTTGTCCACACGGACGAGCAGGGGCACACGATGCTCGCCATCCCACCCGAACTGTCGCAGCGCTTCAATGTGCTGGCACCGAGCGCGGTGTTGGCGCAGGACGACCCCTACTTCAAGCCGGGCTTCACCATCGTGTCGGCCGACCCGGATGCCGACAACGGTGCCGACTTCTACAAGCTGCAAGGGAAGTTCGCGCCGACCAAGGTGCTGTTGCAGAAGCTCGGGGATGCAGCAGGCGTCACTTTCGACCCCGACAAGAGCCACGGCATCGCAGGCAAGGCGGAAGACATCGAACTGCCGGGCGGCAAGCGGCTGCGCGTGGACGGCTACACCTACCACGCGGTCGGCTACGTCCGCAAGAGCGATGGCACCATGAAGGCGCTGACGGCGGACGAGGAATGGCTGCCACACGTCGCGCTCATGGAAATCGAGACAAGCGTGGGCGCGCGCACGGAATACCAGTCCAGCAAGCTCAAGTACCCGCCCGGCACTCCCGCATACAACGTGGCCGTCGAGAAGGACTTCCTATTCTCGGCCCGCAAGCGCGCGCAGATGATGCGCTCCAAGGCCATGAACGGCGTGCTGCGCCAAGCGCTTTCGAGCAAGCAGGCGTACACGTCCGCCGAGATTGCCAAGCCGTTCTTCGTGGTCGGCTACAACTGGTCGCCGGACGCGGACAATCCCGAGACAGCGCGCATCGTGGCCGCCCTCGTGGGCGCTGACGTGAGCGCGCTCTACGGCGCGCAGCCGGAGCGTCCCGCACTCGCGGAACCCGTCATGCCTGAGCCTGTCGAGGACGAACCACCCACCTTCGATGCCGAGACTGGCGAAGTGCTCGAAGGCCAGTCGGTGCACGAGGGCGAGGAAGACATCGACGCGGCGCTCGCGGAAGAGGGCGCGTACGTGATGCCGTTCTCCAACAAGAAGGACTCGACGCTGGCGGCGATATGGGCCGAGGACGGCGGGCCGGGATGGTTCAAGACCGGCATCACGTGGCTGGACGCGCAGCAGGATGTCACAGAGGCGCAGGCAGAGGCGTACGAGCACATGGTCGCCTACAAGGGACTCATGCACAGGAAGGAGGCAGCGAAGTGAGCCACGACACTATCCGGGCGGCACTCGCGATTCACGAGGAAGCTGGCGACGAGGCGTGCGTGCTGCTGTGCCGCGATGTGCGCGCGCTTCTGACCGAGCGCGACGAAGCGTGCGCCATCGACGTGCGGCGGCTGACCGGCGACCCCGTGCGCGATGTCATCGGCGCGATGGAGCGGGGGAACCCCGAACCGGAGACGCCAACCCTCAAGGTGAGCGACTTCGACTCGCCGCAGACTGCGCTTCTGCGCGACATCCTCGACGGCATCTTGGAGGTACGCGACCTGCTCGAAGGCGTGATAGACAACAATCACGCCCTGCGCGTCAGGAGCGTGTCGTGAGCGGCGACGGGCTTTGCGAGTGCGGCTGCGGTCAGCCCGCGCCGTTGGCGGGGAAGACCGACCGCTTAAGCGGTCGCGTCAAGGGTGAACCGCAGCGCTTCATCTCTGGTCACGGTCGCCGCCTGAGCCTCGGCGAGTCATACGTCGTCGACCCCGACACGGGCTGTTGGGTGTGGCAGTACGCGAAGACGAGCGCGGGCTATGGATACACGCGCCCAATGACCAGCGACGGCACCCGGCTGGCCCACCGCGCCTACTACGAAATGGCACGCGGCCCAGCTCCCAAGGGCACGGAAATCCATCACACCTGCGGACGCCGCGACTGCGTGAACCCAGCGCACATGGAAGCCATGACGCGGCGCGAGCACATGGAGAGCGACGGTCGGCTCGCACGCAACGCTAACCGCAAGCGGGAACGGAAGGCGCAAGCATGAGCGGGATACTGGCAGTAGCCGACTCCCACATCGGGCAAGTCCTTCATGACTGCCCTGACACAGACGGCTCACCGTCTTGGCGCATCAACGAGGCTCGGCGAGTGGCAACATTCATCGCGGAAACAGCGCGCGATTGCGACGCGCGAATCGTTCACGCAGGCGACATCTTCAACACCGTGCGCCCGCAGCCGTGGGCCTACGACGTGGCGGACCTGCTTGGTGCCACTCGTGACGACGCGGTAGGCATCATCGGCAATCACGGTGCGGACGGCCTGAGCGTGCGGCCAGAGGATGTCGTTCACGCCGTCAAGTTCTACCGGAAGCCGCAGGTGCTTCGGGGCGCGGATATGGACATCGCGCTGGTGCCGTGGCTGGGGCGCGCGTGGGTCGCGGCCACATACCCGGACTTGCTGGTGGGCGAGCAGATGCGCTACATGGCGGACGCGCTTGGCCGCGTCGTTGCGAATCTCGCAGCAGAGAAACGCGCCGGGATTCCGCTGGCCTGCGTTTCTCACTTCGTCTGCCAAGGCGAAGCGTGGAACAGCGGCACTCAGCCGCAAGTTGGGGAGTCGGGAGACTTCATCGTCCCGCGCTCCGTCTTCGACCGGCCCGAGTTCGCCGTTGTCTTGCTCGGGCACGTTCACCAGCCCCAAGAGATTGCGGCCGACCACACCCGCATCCTCAGCGTCGGAGCCAATGTCCGCAGCGACTTCGGCGAGGAAGGCCAGCCGACGCGCGTGCTGCACGTCACGCCCGCTGGCGACGGAGTGGACATCGCGGAGATTGCGACGCCGAGCGTGGAGTTCGTGAGCCTCGAAGTCGTGCCGCCGGACGAGCGGTATCCCGATGGCGGATTGCGCGACAACACGCGCGGCTTCCTTGAGCACATCCCCGTCGCAGGCAAGGTCGTCCGGCTGACTGGAGAACTGCCCGCTGGCGAGGAAGCGGCCACGCTCATCAGTAGGATGACTGCCGTGTGCCTGCAAGCAGGCGCTCTCAAGGTCACCAAGCCTGCCGTGCGCTTCCACCGCACCGAGGCCCGCGCCGTGCGCGCTATCGCACTCGACGCGAAGCCTGACACCGCGCTGCGCTCGTATGCCGAACTCGTCGGCGGCGACGTGGCCGAGCGGCTGGACGACCTGCTGGCCGTGCAGCGCGAGCTAGCGGAGGTGGGCGCTGATGCCTGACCGCTGGAAGCTGGACGACGTGAAAGTTGCCGGAGTGACCTTCGAGGGCCGCCAAGAGGCGCTGCGCGAGGTCGCGGTCGGCGACTGGCTGGCCGTCGTGCGCGAGCCGGACAACGCCTACGACGCGAACGCCTGCGGCGTGTGGCGCGTGGACAGACACGGGCACCCGAGCGTGCAGGTCGGTTTTCTGCCGCGCGAGGTGTCCGCCGAGATCGGCCCGATGTGCGACAGCGGCTACGAAGTGTGGGCGCACGTGAGCGCCGTGCTGGGTGGCGGCGAGCGTTCCATCGGGCTGCGAGTGACGCTGAAACGGAGGCCGAAGTGAGCAGCGAACCGCCTACCATCCTCGGCGACACGCGCACGATTCAGTACGTGCTGTTTCCCGGCGGTGGCAACTACCACGTCGGGCTAAGCAACGTGACGCGAATCGAGGCATACGGCGAGTCGGGCGAGTTCTGCCCCGTGCCGTGGCTGCGCGTGTGGGAAGGCGACTTCCTCGCAGTCCGCTTCCCTGCCAGCCAAGTCTCGGGCTGAGAGAGGACGTGCCGAAGTGAGCGACCGCAATCCTGAACTCCCAAACGCCCACGCGGGCATGATACCGGCGACCATCGAGATGCTGAACGTGGTCATGGGCCGTGGCGACCCCGTGGGCGCGGTGGCGCTGCCGATGGGCGGCATCGGGCTGGTGTGGGGCGACGAGGTGGTCTTGCAGATACACGGCGCGGCGTTCTACTCGCCCGAGCAGGCCAAGCGCACCCTGCGCGTCATCGCTCGCAACCAGCGCCAGATAGCCGCCACGCAGCGCACACTCGACGCCATCATCCCGAGCGCGAGTGCAGCACCAGCCCCGCCGCGCGAGAAGGAAGCGGTCGCCGACGTGCTGGCCGACATGCTGCCGGAGGGCTACACGCCGGTCGCCGAGGACGTGCCCGAGCCGGAGCGGCCGGAGGCGGACTCGGGACTGTTCGATGCCGCGCGCGAGCTGGCCGAGTCCAAGCAGGAACTCAAGCGCATCGGCGACGACGACGTGCCGGACCTGCCAGCCAGCTTGCAGAACGTGACCGGCGAGGTGCGGCCCCGTGAGGACCGCCCGCGCAAGGCGATGTTCGAGACATACTTCGAGTAAGGGAGGGACTGTGCGACCACTGAGACTACAGCTTACGAACTTCGGCAGCTTCGCCGAGGCTGACATCGACCTGTCGGAAGTGACGCTCGCGGCTCTCGTCGGCGAGAACGGGTCCGGCAAGAGTACGTGCCTGACCGCTATCGCGGTGGCGCTCTACGGCGCTGCCGTGGCCCCGCTCGACGGCTTCATCCGGCAGGGTGCGCCTGCGTGGCGCGTAGCGTTCACGTTCGAGGCGGGCGGGCAGACCTACCTTGCGGTGCGCGAGCACGGCAAGGCGCAGAAGGCGTCGCTGTCGCGAGACAGCGTTCCCGTGTGCGAGGCGAAGGTACGCGACGTGGACGCGGCCATCGTGTCCCTGCTGGGATGCGACTACGCCGGATACTCGCTGGCGCACCACCTGCCGCAGGGCGCACTCGGAGCGTTCGCGGCGATGGACCCGGCCGTGCGCAAGGACTGGCTGATAGCGAACCTGCCGATGGGCGGATGGTCCGCGCTTGAGCGCAAGGCGAAGGACGCCGCCACGCTCACGCAGCAGCGCCTCACCGGCCTGCGAGCCTCGCGTGACACGCTGACTGCGCGGCTGGTCGACGTGGACGCGCTGGGCGCGGAGATCGCCGCGACGAAGGCGGCTGAGGCTTCGGGGGCTGACCATCTCGCCGCGCTCGAAGCGCGAGCGGCTTCCGAGGCGGCCGAGCAGGCGAAGCGAGCCGAACTGCGAGCGAAGGTGGCGGCGGCCAACGACGCGATGCAGGCAGCAATCAGGCGCGAGGCATCCGTGACGGATGCCATCGCCAAGACCGGGCTGCTGCTGAGCGCCGCCGAGCGAGTGCTGACGACGGCGGGGTTCACGACCGCCCCGAGCGTGCGCGAGCAGCACTTCGAGGTCTACGACTTAGACCGGCTCGCGGCTCGCGTGGAGTGGTATCGGGAAGCGGAGCGGCTGTGGGACGCAGCCATAGCGGCAGATGTCGACAACGATGCGGCAGGTCGCGCTTACGCCGTGTTCGCTTCCGAGCCGGAGCAGACCTGCCCGACGTGCGGTCAGCGAGTGATGGGGGAGGCCCACGAGCGAACGGTTGCGAAGTACCGCGCCGAGACAGACGCCGCGCTCGCCCGTGTCACGGCCGCAACCGACGCGCTCGACGCGCATCTCGCGTCAGGCGGCGCGCTCAAGTGTGAGCCGCCCGAAGACGCAGTACGCTCACGCCAAGCCCTCACCGCAGCGCAGGACGCTATCGAGGCAGCACGCGCCTCCGAGCGCGAGCGTGCCGCCGCCGAACAGCGCAAGCAGGAAGCCGCACTCGAAGCCGAGCGTGCCAAGACGGCGCAAGCGACGGCAGCAGCGGAGGCCGAAGGCCACCGCGCGCGGCTGGTGGAACTGAACGCCGAACTCGCGGAAGCGAAGTCCGCCGCGTTCCACGCCCGCAACGACTACTCCAACGCGCAGGTGCTAGTCGACGCGACCGCCGAGGGAGAGATGCTGCCGCCGTCCGCGATACCGGAGTCGCGCCGCACGCTGGCGACGCTGGCGACTGAGCGCACGCGGCTCGAAGCGCGACTCGAAGCGAGCGCGGAGGTGCGCGCCGAGATAGACGCGCTGGCAAGCGACATCACGGCGGCCGAGGCGAGATGCGACCTGCTGGCGATGCTGGTGCGCGCCTACGGCAAGAGCGGCATCCCCGCGAGGATGGTGGAGAACACCGTCGCCACGATAGAGTCGTTCGCGAACGACTATCTCGGCGAGTTCAGCGATGGTCTGTCCATCAGCCTCGTTACTCAGAAGGAAACCAAGAGCGGGACAATCCGCGAGACGCTTGACCTGATGGTGACGGACGCGCTCGGCACCCGGCCGATAGAACGCTTCTCAGGCGGCGAAAAGGTGCGCGTGAACTTCTCCATCGCCATCGGCCTTGCGCGCTTCCTATCATCGCTGGGCGACGGGCAGGTCGACAGTTTCTCAATCGACGAGGTGGATGCGCTGGACGACCGGGGGCTGGACGAACTCGTGCGCTGTCTGCACGTTCTGGCGCGCTCCGTGCCATGCGTGCTCATCGTCTCGCACATCCCGACTCTGGCCGACGCGATGCCGCAGAAGGTGGCAGTCACCAAGGGCGCAAGCGGCTCGAAGGTGGTGCTGTCGCTGTGAGAGTCGTTGGCTCAACGGTGCACTTCAAGTCCACATCGGAGTGGTACGACCGCGAGCGGCGAGGACTGCGGGAAGCACCGCGTCGTGGTCTGCTGGCTGCCCGGCGAGGCCATGTGGGGGGCGAGGCAAGTATGAGCACCATCAAGCGCATACAAGCGTTCCCCGTCGCGCGCAGCATAGTGCTCTACATGGACGACGGCACCAAGCGGCGGACCGGCTACAGCAGCGACGGAGAGTTCGAGCGGGCGCTGAAGGCGCTTCGCTCAGCGAAGCGGCGCAGGAGGCGGAAGCTATGAGCACCCGCCGTCTCGACTTCTACGTCGCCATCACGCCGGTCGGCAAGGCGCGTGCGCGAGTCACCAAGACCGGCCACACGTACACGCCGGACGCCACGATGAAGGCCGAGGCCGATGTGCAGTGGGCGTTCAAGGCCGCGTTCCCCGGCCACGTCACGCACGACGGCCCGCTGACCATCCTCGTGCTCGCGACGTTCGTGGTCCCGAAGTCGTGGAGCAAGAAGAAGCGCGCCGCTGCGCTGGCGGGCACGCTGCGCCACACGAGCAAGCCGGACGCCGACAACGTGCTCAAGCTGGTGAAGGATGCGCTCAACATGGTGGCCTACACCGATGACAGCGCCATCTACGACGCGCACGTGATGAAGTGCTACGGCGATACGGCGGGGCTGAGTGTCCTGCTGGGATTGGAGGTGGGGACGTGAACCGCATCACCGCATGGTCGCTGGCGCTGCTGATTATCACCTGCTCCGCGCTGCTCGGAACGGTGCACATACTCCGCGTGCGCATCGAGCGGCTCGAAGCGGCAGCTCGCCGACCGCTCGACATCAACGCCCCGACGTTGATGCGCTGGGAGGGGCAGCCGTCCGAGGTCATGCCGCTGTGGGAGGCGATGCGGACCGTGGACGCGAACGCGGCCAACAAGGATGTCGAGCTGCGCAGCGCCATCGAGTCCGACCTGCACAAGCACGACGCGACGTTCCACCTGACGCACGAAGAAATCGACGGAAGGACGTGGTGAGTATGAAGCGCGCCATCCTGCTATTCCTAGTGCTCGTCTGCCTGCTCGTGGCATCAGCCTACCTCGGGCCGGACCTCGCACATGCGACCTACAAGCACCCGAAGAAGCTCAACAACGCGGCTGCCAACATGGTGCGCGTGCTCAAGAAGGAGTACCGCTGCTGCAAAGCCGAGATTGAGGCGGCGAAAGACCTGACCTACCAGGAGTCGAGCTGGCGCAACACGTGCCGCACCGGCTCCTACGTGGGGCTGTGGCAGAACGACATCCGCTGGCACCCCATGCACCACAAGCGTCTGTGGCAGAACCCCGCCGTCAACACGCGCCGGGCGATGAAGTACATCCGCAAGCGGTACGGCACGATTCGCAAGGCGCTCGCACATTCGCGCGCGCACAACTGGTATTAGGGAGGCATCGTGACCGACACCAGCCGCATCGAGGCGGCGCTTGACTACGTTCGTGGCGAGTTGGTCGCGTACAACGCGCTGAACTTCGGCATGGAGAAGCTGTCCGTCGAGGACGCGGAAGCGCTCGTCACCATCCGCGACCTTATCGCCGAGCGGGACGGGCTGCGGAAGGCGCTGGCAGCGGCAGTCGTGAACTCGGACTGGATGAACGTCTGTCCGCACGAAGGCGATGAGTGTCCTCACGTCCCGTGCGGCTCAGACGCCTGCCTAGCCGCCCTCACGAAAGGAGCGTGACATGAGCGAGCGCATCGCAGACGCGGCGTTGGCCGCTTTCCAGGCCGGGTCCGGCCCGTGCCACGGCTGCGGAGCGACCAACTACCCACTCTCGTTCGGCGGCCCCAACATCTGCCCCGCCTGCGACTCGGGCACGACTGACGGCCCCGAGTACACGCGGGAGGACTTCGTCCGCGATTGGGAGGCGTCCCATCCGATCCGCTGGCCCAAGACGCCGATGGAAGCGACTCAATCTCACATCCGTCTCCGTGCTGCGTATGACCGCCTGCTCGA
>JBAZTM010000066.1:1919-21538 GCA_041661925.1 Gemmatimonadaceae bacterium | reverse complement strand
GCGCTCCTCGACGCCGCGCGCCGCGCCGCGCTCCAGCGCCGTGCGCTGGAGCAACCGGCCAGCGCCACGGCCACGCTGCACGAGGCGCGGCGCATCCGGAGCGCGCTGCGCCCGCTGGCGGAGCGCGGCGTGCATGCGTCGGAGCGGGAGCGGCAGGCGGCGGTGCTCGAGATCAACCGGGTTTTGGGACGGTCCACCGGCGTGCGCCGCATCGAGCACGACGCGCGCGATGGCTCATTCAACCGGACCTTCGTGCCGTCGGGTGACGCGTTCGCGGCTCTCGTGATTCCGGTCGTGGAGAGCGCCGCCGACACGCTCGTCACCGGGGAACTCGCCCGCGTGCGGCGCTGTGTCGCTGAGCCTTCGTGCCCACGTGTCTTTCTCGACACAAGCCGCAGCGGGCGGCGACGCTGGTGCGACATGCGCACCTGCGGCAATCGTGCAAAGGCCGCCCGTCACCGGGCGGCCTCGCGAACCAGTCGGCGGAAACCGGCCGCCGGATAGTCAGCGGTCGGCGGTCGCCGAGGCGAGATCGCCGGCCAAGCGCGCGGGCGCGTCGAGGCTCCGGCGCACCGCCTCCTGAAGGAGCTGCAGCGTGATCGGCTTCCGCACCAGGTTCGTCCCCTCGTCGAGCAAGCCCACTGCGGAAATCATATCGCCGGCGTAGCCGGACATGAACAGCGCTCTGAGGCCGGGGCGTCGCTTCAACAGCTCGTCCCGCAACTGCAGCCCGTTCATTCCGGCCATGATCACGTCCGTCAGCAGGAGATCCGGCGTCCCTTGGTGCGCGTCGACCAGCGCTATGGCGTCCGCAGCGCCGGCCGCCGTGAGTACCTGGTATCCGAGGTAGTGCAACATCTGCGCGATGGGCGTGCGCACGCTCTCCTCGTCGTCGACCAGCAGGATCGTCTCGCCATCGCCGCGAATCGCCCTCACCGCATCGGTGGCCGCCTCCTCCGTCGCCGCCTCGAGCGCACGCGGCAAGTACAGGTCGACGGTCGTGCCCTCCCCCGGCGCACTCTGGATGTCGATCAGGCCGCTGTGCTGCTTCACGATGCCGTAGACCGTCGCCATGCCGAGCCCCGTCCCCTGCCCGAGGGCCTTCGTCGTGAAGAACGGCTCGAAGACGTGCGCAAGCGTGGACGCATCCATCCCGCACCCATTGTCGGACACACGCAGCCGCACGTACTCGCCGGGGGCGCCGCCCGGATGGGACGCCACGAACTCGGCATCGAGCCGCACGTTGGCGGTGCCGATCTCCAAGCGCGCGCTGCGTCCGTGCATCGCCTCGCCCGCCAACATCGCATCGCGGGCATTGACGGCGAGGTTGGCCAGTACCTGGTCCATCTGTGCCGGGTCAGCCTTCACGTTCCACGGCTCGTGTCCCGGCGTCCACACCAGCGTCACGTACTCGCCGATCACGCGCTGCAGCATCTTCAGGATCCCCTCTACCGCGTCGTTCAGGCCCATCACCCTCGGCGCAATCGACTCCTTGCGGGCGAAGGCCAGGAGTTGCCGAGTGAGGTTGGCCGAGCGCTGCGCCGCCTTGCGGATCTCCTCGATGTTCTGCGCCACCTCCGGGTTGTCGACGACGACGAGTGCGGTCAGGTCGGCATAGCCGAGGATGGCGGTAAGCATGTTGTTGAAGTCGTGCGCGACGCCGCCGGCCAGCCGCCCGACCGACTCGAGCTTCTGCGCCTGCAGCAGCTGGGACTGCAGATGCTTGCGCTCGGTGATGTCCTGCGCCGTCCCGCGGAGCCCAGAGATCCGTCCGGCGTCGTCGCGCTTCGCCTCGCTGCGCGCCGTCACCCACCGGCGCGGCGTGCCCGTCGTCGCCAGTTCCAGCTCGAGTTCATAGGGTTCGCCGGTCCGCAGCGTCCGCCGCACCGCCGCGCCGAGGCGGGCCGCACTCTCGGGCGTGTACGACGCCAGGTGCTCCTCGAGCTCCGGCGGGCGCCGCGACGGTGCGATGCCGTGGATGCGGAAGTACTCCTGCGACCAGGTCAGGTCTCCCGACGTGGCATCCCAATCCCAGCTTCCGATCTGCGCCAGCCGCTGCGCCTCCTTCAGTTCGGAGGCGAGCTTGCCCAGCGCTTCCTCCACCAGCTTGCGTTCGGTGATGTCCTGCACCGTACCGATCGACCGTACCGGGTGTCCCTCGGCGTCGTACTCCGTCTCGCCACGCTCCTGCACGTACTTCACTCGACCGTCCTTCATCAGCAACCGGTGCTCGATCGCATACGGCGTGCGTCCCTCCGTCGAGGCGCGGAAGGCCCGGTCGACGGTTTCGCGGTCGTCCGGGTGGATGGCGAGCAGGAACGCATCGTAGGAGGCGCCGAACTCGCGCGCGTCCAGTTCGAAGATGCGGAAGATCTCGTCGGTCCACGTCAGCGTGTTCGCCGCGAGATCGAGCTCCCAGTTACCGGCGCGCGCAATGCGCTGGGCGGCCTTCAGGCTTGCCTCGCTGTGCCGGAGCGCGCGCTCGGACTGCTTGCGCTCGCTGATGTCGCGCACGATGCCGATCGCGTGCCACGCGCTGCTCAGCTGCATCGCCGCGATCGACAGCTCCACGGGGAACTCCGAGCCATCACGCCGACGCGCGGTGAGCTCGAGGAGTCTGTTGACCACCGGGCCGGCACCGTCCTCGCGGAAGCGCGGCAACGCCTGCCAGAAGGACTCGTAGTCGCTCGACCGGGCCAGCAGCGCATGCAGGTCGCGGCCGATAACGTCCTTTGCGCGGTAGCCGAACATCCGCTCGGCGGCGGCATTCCAGTCGGTGACCAGACCGTCCTGGTTGAGGATGACGATTGCGTCCTGCGCACATGCGCTCACCTGGCGGAACTTGTTCTCGCTCTCGCGCAGCGCGTCCTCCGCGCGCCAGCGAGCGGTGACGTCGCGGTCGACGCCGCGGTAGCCCACGACGACGCCCCGTTCGTCGAGGACCGGCGTCCCGCTCGTCTCCATGATGACGGCATGACCATCCCTGTGCCGGTTCGTATTGAGCACCTGCTCGAGCGGCGCGGCCGCCTGCATGGCAGAGAGGAACGTAGCGGCGACCCGCTGCGCCTCCTCCGGCGGCATCAGGTCGAACGGCGTCCTGCCGACAACTTCGGAGGGGTCATAGCCCAGCAGCGCCTCAACCTTGGGACTCGCGTAGGTGTACGTGCCGTGGGCATCCACCTCCCATACCCAGTCGCTTGTCGTCTCCACGAGGGCGCGGAACTTCTCCTGGCTTTCGCGCAGGGTGGCAGTGCGCTCGTCCACCAGGGTTTCCAGCGCGGCCCGCGCCTCGTCGAGCTGGCGAACGTGCTCCCGCGTCTCGAACGTCGTCGCCACCACGTTGTTGACGTTCCTGACGAATGCCCGGTACGGCTCGAAGGCCGCTTCGTCGTCGAGCACGAGGACGAGCATGCCGTACAACTTCAGCGCCGTGCGCAGCGGCAGGAATATCGCACGCTGGCCATCGATCGTGCGGTCCGGGCAGCTGCCTGTGGCCCGCCATGCCGCCTCGCCCTGGGCGGCCATTTCCTGGAATGCCGCGGACGGCGGGAACACCGTCCCTCCGACGCACAGGAGCGAGTCCTTCACCCCGGGCACCTCGCCCAGCGACCGCCGCAGGAATGCGGCGATGCTCGCGTTGTCCGGCAGCACCTCGAGTGTCTCCTGGATCAGCAGAAGCCTGGCCAGGATGTCGGCGCGGATTTCGGGCGGGCTCGGCACGGTTACTGGCGCAACAGGTGCTTCGCAAGGAAGCGGTCGGGTTCGATGTAGTACGGATTGCGCACCACCTGGCCCCGAATCACCATCATCGGGTGCACGCTGAGAACGTCGAACAGCGTGCCCCCGTCGAAGCGGTTCGCATCATACTGGCAGATCGCCGTCGTGGGATGCTCCCGTACCACGGTGTTGATGAGCGCCTCATACTCGATCAGGCGCTCGGATCCCGGCAAGCCGCGCAACGCCCAGGTCATCTCGCCGGTCGCGCGGGCGCCGGCGTAGCCTTCGGCGACGCTGCTGCTGTAGAGCTGGCGGAGCCGCTGCAGCATTTGCGCTGGCTCGAAGCGGCCCTCCGGACAGTACGTCGCGAGCGCGGGGCGGATCGTGAGCCGGTGGTCATCCGTCGTCGTCGGCAGTTCCAGGCCGCTCGCACGCAGGCGGTCGCGCATCTCCCCGGGCGAGAGCAGGTCGGTGAAGTACCCCACCGTCTCGTTTGCGCGAATGCCGCTCTCCACGAACTTGGAGATCAGCTCGAGCCGCTCGGCATCGTCGTTGAAGATGTAGCACATGTGGGTGCCCGCCGGAAAACGTTCGGCGGTGAATCCCAGCGAAACGAGTCGATCTCCGTCGCCCGTCGCCGAAGGCCGGTGGCCTTGCTCCACGGCAGTGCGCTCCATCACGCCCTCCCTGGTATCGGCGTGATACGTACGGTGGGTCCGACGGTCGCGGAGTGCCCGATGACGCGCGTCGCGCCGACAACGAGGCACGTCGGGCGGGTAGTGTGTGGGTCCGCTGGCGACGCGCAATACGCGTCGCGGAGGGCCGTCCGGCGTCGGACGTCCTGCGTGCTGGCAGCATGACCGGGCGAACCCTGGTGCGCCATGCACATCATTCCCCCGAAAACGTTCCTCTGGCGATGAGCTCGCTCTCACGAGAACGGGGGTGGAGCGGGCTGCAGAAGACCGTACTTCCAGCTTAGCCTCGGCCGGGCGTTCCCGAAAGAGCCGCCGGGAGCGCCGGCGCCGACTAGCCCGCGGCCACAGGTGACGCTTTCACGTACCCCATTTCTTCCGCGTACGCGCGCAACCGGCCCTGCAGCAGGCGACGCCCGCGGAACAGGCGCGACTTCACCGTCCCCTCCGGCACGCCAAGCACGCGCGCGATCTCGGCGTAGCGCAGGCCATGCACATCGCTCATCACGAGCGCGCTCCGATACTCCTCCGGCAGTTCGCCGATGGCGCGCACCACATCCTCGTCAATGAACGAGTCATAGAACGTCGCCTCGGGATTCTCGTCGGCCGCCGGCTCGAGGCGATTGAAGCCGTCCTCGGTCTCGGGCATCGGCACTTCACGCGCGTCAATGCGACGCTTGCGGCTCACGAACGCGTGATAGAGGATCGTGAACATCCAGGCCCGGTCGTTGGAGCCGATCTGGAACTGCCGCCAGCGCTCGAACGCGCGCAGCATCGTGTCGCTGACGAGATCCTCGGCTTCCTCGCGGACCTTGGTCAGCTTGAACGCAAAGCTGTACAGCGCGTCCATCTGCGCGAGAGCTTCCTGATCGAAGCGCGCCGGCCGCTCATGCTGATGAGCCGTTCCCGTCCCGGGGTCGAACGTCGCACTCGCCGTCATCGTCGCCATGTTTTCTCCGAAACGAATCGTTAGATGAGAAGATACGAAGATCTGGCGATCTTGTCAAGGCTTTGTCCAGCAATTATCATCATTTTACTGGACAGTTAGTTAAACGAAGGCACGTGCGAGTGTTCCAATGGCTTCTGCAGGAGGCCGGCGCCCGAGTCGAATGCGCCCTTCGCGGTGAGGATGCATCCGGCATGGGAGGTATCCGAGGTCGCGCAGGCGCCATAGCGGAACAATCGTGCGACGCCCCGAGCGCCACCATCGCTCAAAGGGCGTAGCGCCTCCGTACCAAATCGCGGGGACCGCACGACGTGTTGCGCGCGTCATGGGGGGGTCGACGCCCCGCAGCCGCGGAAGGCGGACAACGGTTATCGGTCTACTTACCCCTTCGCTTTCCGCGGCCAGACGGCGAACCAGGGCGATGGCGCCCCCCGCCAGTCGGTTCGCCGCCTCCGGGACCCTTCTTCCACGGGTTGCCCCCGGATAACCCGCGGTCTTTGTCGCCGCGAGGACCGCCGCGTCCGCGCGCGCCCTTCTTATCGAAGTCGCGACCGGAGCTCCTGCCCCGCTCCGCACTCTGTGACCGTTCGTCGTCCGTGAACGGATCGTCGAGCCGATCCTGCAACTCCAGCAGCGTCGCCGCCTTCACCGCCCCGCGTGCGCCGCGCATCACGGTGAATCGCAGCGGCCGGTCGAGCTCGGGCAGTTCTTCCGCCACCAGCGTGCGAGCAACCTTCTCCGGCAGCCGCAGGCGCGCCACTCCCGTCACGCCATCAGCCGTCTCTTCGACGTCGTAGTCAATCGTCACCGCTCGGTCGCGCACTTCCACTGCGCCCGGCAGCGCCATCAGCCGCTCGCGCTGCGCGCGCGGCACGAACTCGTCGGGATCAAGCGACGCCCGCACCGAGCGCCACTCCTGCAGGTCGCGCACGCCGGCGATGGCGCGCTCGTACCACGCGGTCAGTTCGGCCAGTCCCAGCCGAGGTGTGGTGCCGCCGCTCCGCCGCCAGGCCTCACGCACTTCCTCGATGCCCTGCCGGTTCCGTTGCACCGACTGATGGTGCGCCTCGCCGCGCGCCATGGCCTCTGCCAGGATGCGCCGCGCCTCCACCTCAAGGCCCACCGGGAAGTCCTGCACCGGGTCGCGTTCGCGCGAGAGCTCGAAGCCGAAGAACGTGACGCGGCGCTCGAGCGCGAGCGGCGACTGCTTGTGGCGGCTGTCGAATGTCAGCGCCGGTGCGTGCGCGGTGGCGTACCGTCGCACGAGGTCCTTGGGCAACTGCGTCCCTTCCACCGCCGCGCGTGGCACGCCCCAGCGATCAGCGAAGTAGCGCAGCGTCCCGGCAATCGCGCCCCACGTGCCGCAGACGCTGGTCTTCGACACCCGTGCCTCGTCGCCCCACGCCGTCATCTCGTCAATCACGAGGTCGAACGGCATCACCTGTGCAAGCAGCTCGCGGAAGCGCCGATCCACCTCGGGCGACGCCTTCGGCATCTGCGTCGGCAGGTTGAGCCCCGTCGCGCGATAAATGCTCGCCATCGCGAGTGCCGCATCTTCCAGCGCCTTCACCAGCACGCCGCGACGTTCGGCCCACGTCCCGATGCTGTCGTCGAACAACTGCCGCGGCAGGCCGTACACCTCGCCCAGGAATCCGCACCGAGTGAACGCCTCGGCGTACACGTTGTACGCGGTGAGGTGGTCGCTCCCCGGCACAATCAGCCCCGACAGGTCGCGGTCCTCGCGCGTCATCCGGTGCAGGCTCTCGATGCTCGCCATCACCGCCACGTACGGCAGCAGTTCATCATCGCAGTGCACGAGCAGTTCGGCCCAGGGGCGGTCCACCGGCATCGCCTCGACCTTCCGTCCGTACATCGTGAGCTTGCCCTGCTCCACGATGCCGCGCTCCTCCAGGAACTCGAGCGCACGACGATAGCTCAACTTGTCGAGCGGCACCGGCAGGTCGAGCTCATCGGCGCGCACGCCCAGCGCCGCGCAGGTGAGCGCCACGCGCTCGCTGTCGCCGGCCAGCTGGAACTCGGGCGCCGTCGGCTGCAGCCCGGCGAACTGGATGTCGCGGTCGCTCAGGATGAAGACGCGCCCGCCGGCGACACGCCCGTGCACGCGCCCCGCCATCTGCAGGATCTCGTTGGCGCCGAGATGCAGGCGCGTGAGCACGTTCTTGCCGCGCTCCACCAGGTTGGTGAAGCGCGTATCGTCAATGACCACCGTGTCGAGCCCCTGCACGTTCAGGGCGCTCTGTCCGGCGGCGGTCATCGCGAGGAGGAACGGCTTGGGCTCCTGCGCTTCGAGGAACGGGCGGATCACGCGAATTGGTTCGCCGCCGTGGTAGAAGGCGACGTTCATCCGCGGAAAGCGTCCCTGCACCAGGGCCGCCGCCTGTTCGACGCCCGCGCGCGTCGGCAGGAAGACACCGACGCCGCGCTTCTCCTTGGTGACGCGCTGCAGGAACTTGTCATCGAGGAAATCGAGCGGCTGCTTGCGGATGACCTCCACGACCGCCGCCTTCGCCGGATCGAACGCGCTGCTCTCGATCACCTCGGCCGCATCGAGATAGTGCGCGTAGAACGCCGGATCCACGGTGGCCGACAGCCAGATGTACCGGCACCCGACGCGCTTGCCGAGTGCAAGGCAGAGTTCGAGCTCGGCGGACGTCTGGTGGATTTCGTCCACGACCAGCGTGTCCTGCGGTCGGATGTCGCCGTCCTGGAACCAGCGTCGCGCGATGCCGGTGGTGACGATGATGACGTTCCAGGTGGGCGTCTCGGGCGTCGCCTCGCGCTCGCGATTGATGACGCCCACGCGCAGGTCGTCGGTGGCGAGCATGATCTGGGCAATGGGCTTGATGCTGAGCGTCTTGCCCGTGCCGGTGCCGGCCACGATACCGAAGCCCGGACGATGCCCGGCGCGCTCTCCCTCGGCGGTCAGGCGTGCGGCGAGAGCGCGGAGGCGCTCGCCGTGACTCTTCCAGAGCACCGTCTCGATGTCGAGCGTGAAGGCCAGTTCAATCGTCTCGCACGCCGCGCGCGTCGGGGCAATGACGATGATGCGCCCCCCGGTCCCGCTGCGGACGAAGGAGTCGCGGTCGCGCGGGAGGTACGGGTCGGTGACGGGGCGCAGGGGCTGGCTTACTGCGGCTTCTCCGGCTTGCGTTTGACGGCCTTCACGGCCGGCTCTGGCGCGCGGTCCGGCGGGCGGGAGCGGACTTCCTCGCGCGGCTGGACGGGGCGCGCTTCCGGCTGTCGAGTCTCAGCCGACCGGACATCCGGTTGCCGAGCGTCCGGTTGCCGGGCGTCCATCGGCCGATCCTCAGGCACGAGCCGTCGCGTCGGTGACTGCCCGGCGCGCCCCGTGAACGGACGCATCTCCCTGGACTCATCGCGGCGCTGCGGACCGAAGACGACCGACGCGTTGGACGGCCGATTCCGGATGGCGCTGGCGCAATCGGTGGGCGCCGGTTGCTGCGACGCCGGCACGCCGCTGATCCAGAGCCGGCAAAGCCCGGACGGCGGCGTGAATGACTCCGGCATGCGCGGCTGCTGGGCACGCGGATCCTGCGCCGCGACGGCGGACGACAGGAACAGAACCGGAAGAATCCAGAACAAGCGCTTCAGAACTGCCTCCAGAATGGGCGATGGTCCGCCCTACGGACGATCCAACCTGCGGCGGCGCTACCCTCGATGAATCATACCCGGAGCACACGATCCTGATCCATCGGCGCCCCCCAAGTTCCCCCGATCAATCCCCGAACGAGATCCCGATCCGGCGCGCCGTGCGCACGGTATCGTGCGACGGATCCACCCGCTTGAGCGCCTGTAGCGCCTCCGTCAGCGGGATCGGCACGATGTGCGGCGTCTGCAACGCCACCATGTGCCCCCACTTGGCGTTGGCCACCGCCTCGGTGGCTGCGCCACCGAACCGGGTGGCCAGCAGGCGGTCGTACCCCGTGGGCATGCCGCCGCGCTGGAGGTGTCCCAGCACCAGCGACCGACACTCCTTACCCGTGCGTGCCTGGATCGCCTTCGCGATCCGGTCGGCCACGCCCCCGACGCGCCGGGCCTGCCCGGGCATGGAATCCCCCAGCGTCCCCTGCTCGCCGTCGAACGGCACGCCCTCGGCGACCACGACGATCGCGAACTTCTTGCCCTGCGCGTCGCGCGTCATGATGTGCGCGCACACCTTCTCGATGTCGAACGCGATCTCGGGAATCAGGATGACGTGCGCCTGGCCCGACACGCCGGAGTGCAGCGCGATGAAGCCGCAGTCGCGCCCCATCACCTCGAGCACCAGCACCCGGTCGTGGCTCGAGGCCGTCGTGTGCAGCTTGTCGATGGCTTCCATGGCGGTCGTGACCGCCGTGTCGAAGCCGAACGTGGTGATCGTGCCGCTCACGTCGTTGTCGATGGTCTTCGGCACGCCGACGATGCGCACGCCTTTCTCGAAGAGCTGCTGCGCGATGGCGAGCGAGCCGTCGCCGCCGATCGTGATGAAGGCTTCGATGCCGAGGTTGCGGGCGTTCTCGATCAGTTCGTCGGAGCGGTCCACCTCGATGAACGAGCCGTCGCTCTGGCGCACCGGATAGTGAAACGGATTGCCGCGGTTCGTCGTGCGGAGGATCGTGCCGCCCAGATGGCCGATTCCGCGCACCGTCTCGGCCGTGAGCGGAATGACTTCGTCCTCGCCCAGCAGGCCCATGTAGCCGCGCTTGACGCCGAGGACGTGCCAGCCCCGGTCGATCGCCGACATGACGGCAGCGCGGATCACCGCATTCAGGCCCGGCGCGTCGCCGCCACCGGTGGAAATCGCGATTCTCATGTGTTCAGAAACTGAAGGGAGTCACCCAGCGAGGGAAGTGCGGATGAGTTCGAGCACCTCGCCCGGCTGCGCGTGCCGCCCGAGCCTGGATTTCTCGAAGACTGCGGTGCCGTCGACGGACACCTCGAACCGGCCGCCGCCGCTGGGCTGCAGCGACAGCTCGGCGTCGGGAAACGTCTCACGAATCGCGGCCGCCAGACTGACGGCTCGTGGTTCGTAGTTTCAGATGCGGCAGAACTCGATATTGACGCGCATGGCACCTCCCGTGCGTGGGAAATCTAGGGCGCGTCTACGGCACCGGCACCCCGCTCACCGCGGCCAGCCGCCTGATGAGCGTGTCCTGCGTGGCGACCACCTTCAGGAGAGAGTCCACGGTCGTGGAGTTCATCGCGATCTGGTCCTGCATCGCGACCAGCGCGTCGGACACCTGAGCGAGTTGCTCGGCGACCGCGGCGTCAGCGGTAGGGGAACGGCAGCCAGCGGCGAGAACCAGCAGGGCGAGCGCCCAGTGACGGCGCGATCCGGCGAGTGTCATGAGAAATCTCCGTGTGACGCGTGCGACGCCGGCCGCGGCGCACGCAATCCTTTGCCCCCATGGGCATTCGCATGGTGATGCAGGTCGGCGCGATGTCCCCAAGATGTGCGGTCGTCACCCGTCGCGCACGTCCGTCAGCGACGCAACCGGAGACATCGCATGCGCCGCGCCCACACGCTTCCCGAACTTGCCCTGACGCTCGCCCTGTTGGCGATCGTCGCAGCCACCGCCGTGCCGTCGCTCAGCGCGACCACGGCGCGCGCTCAGGTGCGCGCCGCCGACGCGGACTTCGTCAACGCCCTGGTGCTGACGCGCGAGGCGGCGCTCGCCCGCGGCGCCGTCGCGTCGTTCGTGGTGGATGCCGCGCGCGGCGAGGTGACCGTGACCTGCGCCGGCGACACCATCGCCCGCCGCGCCGTGGGCGCGCTGCACGGCGTCACCCTCGCCGCCAGCAGCGACTCCGTGCGCTACGCCCCCGACGGCGTCGCCACGGGCGTGTCCAACACGACGATGCTTGTCGTGCGCGGGCCCTTTATCGACTCAGTCGTGGTTTCGAGGCTCGGGCGGGTGAGGTGGAGTCAGTAGGTGAAAGCGACAGAGTGCGACAGAGTGCGACAGAATAAGGCAGTCAAGACAAAGGGCCTCGCTCAATCAGCCAGGCCCCCCTGCCGTACTCTGTCGCACTCTGTCGTATTCTGTCGCACTCTCAAGTGCCAAAATCGTAGCCCGTCACCGAGATCCTCGGTATTTCCTGATTAATCGTCCGTTCGATCGTCTTGACCATCGCGATCTCGTCGGCGCACATGAACGTGTAGGCGTCACCGGTGGCCGCGGCGCGGCCGGTGCGGCCGATGCGGTGCACGTAGTCTTCGGCCTGCTGCGGCACGTCGTAGTTGATCACGTGCGTGATGCCCGAGATGTCGAGTCCGCGCTGGGCGATGTCAGTGGCCACGAGCACCCGCGTCTTCCCTTCCTTGAAGCGCAGCAGCGCCGACTCGCGCTGGCCCTGCGTCTTGTCGGCATGCAGCGCGTCGGACTGAATGCCCTGCTCCGCCAGGTGCTGCACCACGCGGTCCGCGCCATGCTTGGTGCGCGTGAAGACGAGCACCGAGTCCATCTCCTTCCCCTTGAGCAGCTCCGCGAGCAGCTCGGTCTTCCGCTGCTTCGGCACCGGGTAGACGAAGTGCTTGACCGTCGTCGCGGCGCTGGAACGGCGCCCCACCTGCACCACCACCGGCTTGCGCAGGTACTTGCGCGCCAGCGCCTCCACTTCGGGCGGCATCGTGGCGCTGAACAACAGCGTCTGCCGGTACGGATGGATGGCGGCGACGATGCGCTGGATCTGCGGCGCAAAGCCCATGTCGAGCATCCGGTCGGCCTCGTCGAGCACCAGCACCTCGAGCTCGTCGAAGTTGACGTTCTGCTTTTCCAGATGGTCGATCAGGCGCCCGGGCGTCGCCACGATCACATCCACGCCGCTGCGCAGGGCGCTCACCTGGATCTCGTAGCCAACGCCGCCGTACACCGACACCACGTCGAGTCCGGCGTACTTGCCGTATTTGCGGAAGCTCTCCTCCACCTGCTGGCAGAGTTCGCGCGTCGGCGTGAGAATGAGCGCCCGCGTGCGGTGCGGGCCGTCGAGCAGCCGCTCGATGATCGGAATCGAGAAGCCGGCCGTCTTGCCCGTCCCCGTCTGGGCGAGCCCCATCAGGTCGCGGCCGTTCAGCGCGAGCGGAATCGCCTGCCGCTGAATGGGAGTGGGCAGCGTGTACCCGGCGTCGGCAATCGCCCGCAGCACCGTCTCGTGCAATCCGAGTTCGGCAAACCCGCCGCCGTCGCTCGCACTGGCGATCGCCTCGGCGTGCGCGAGGCTGACGCTCTCCGGTTCCGCGGGCGCGATGGGGAAGACTTCGTTCGGCTGTGATGCGCCGGCGGCGTCCGCCGCGGCCCGGCCCTTGCCGCGCACGCCAGTGCGGCGCGCGGGGGCCGTCTTCTTTTTGTTCGTAGTCACTCCCGCAACCTAATCGGCGCTGACGGCACCCGCTACGCGCGGCCCCTGAGCGAATTCAACGAGCCGCCGGCCAACCTCCTCAGCAGCCTCGACTTGCGGCAGGTGTCCGATGCGCGAGAGTACCACGAGGCGTCCGTCGGGAATGAGCCGCACGCGCGCCGCGATATCCACGGGACGCACCACCGCGTCGTGTGTGCCGAACATGACGAGCGTGCCCCGAGGCAGCTGGGCGAGCTGGGCATTGGAGTGCAAATCGAAATTGAACTCCTTCAGCGTGCGCAGCAGCGCCCGATAGATGCCGGGCTGCGCGTACGGCGCCAGCAGCTCCTCTTCGTCCTGCGGCGACCAACCGCCGTCTGGCCCGTACACATCGCCCAGCACGAGGGTGGCGGCGGCGCGCGAGGCCAGGGGACGGGCTATCGGCGCGAGGATATCGGGGATGAATCTGAGCAGGCGCATGCGCTCAGGCACCAAGCCAAAGCCAGCCGGCGACAGCAGCGCCAACCGCGCAATCCGCTCCGGATGCTGCCATGCCATCTCGGCCGCAATGGCGCCGCCCATCGAATGTCCAACCACCGGCGCGCTTCTGACGCCGAGCGCATCCATCAGCTGAAAGATTCGCTTGGCATACATGTCGCGGGTGTATTGGCCGCTCGGAAACGCTAGCTGACTGAAGCCGTGCCCTGGTAGGTCCGGCGCGATGGCGTGAAAGCCGGCGGCAGCGAGTACCGGCAGCGTGAACCGCCATTGGTACGATGAGGCTCCGAATCCATGCACCAACAGCACGGGTGGGGCGTTGATCTCGCCGCTCTCGACGACCCGCAGACGAGTTCCATCGGCCAGGGAGACATTGCGCGCCGAGCACCCGGCGTATCCGTCCGGAAAACACGAGGGCCGGGTCACGAGCACCGGCCCTCAGGTCCCACGGCGCGGCCCGCGACGGTCACACGAGCTCGATGGGGCGACCCAGCAACCGCGCGATCAGCCCGATGCGGAAGGTGACGTCCGTCCAGCGCTCCTCACCCGCCGCGTGCACTTCGAGCGGGAAGAAGGGCCAGACGAAGGGGTTCGTGGTCTTGGGCGTCGCCATGCCCTTGTGCGGATGCCAGACGCCGTCGCGGCCGCAATCGTCCACGAAGCGGTCGTACATCTTGGACCAGTTCTCGTTGCGCCGCAGGAAGTTCAGGCGGGCCATCGTCTCCAGCCACGCGAGCGCCATCGGAATATCCGCGTCCACCGCGTTGCGATGCGGCAGCATGTCGCCCAACACCGCCAGCGGAACGTGCAGATGCTTCTTGCCGACGATCTGGATGGCCTCCTGTCGCGGCAGGGGACGCGTGAGATACTCGTACAACGTCTCCATGGACGTGTAGTACTCACTGCGGAACAGCGGCATGTGCGCGAGCATCTGCAGCGCGTACACCGACGGCGGCGCCGCCTCGGCGGCGAGCACCTGCTGGTTGCCGACGCGCACCCAGGGCTTCTGCCCGAGCGGCGAGTCGAGGAAGTCCATCATCCGTTCCAGTGTGCGGCGCGCCAGGCCGCGCACACGCGGGTCCGACTCGAACCCCGCCTGAGCCAGCGTCGCGCCGGCAGCTTCGCGCAGCAGCCGGCGATGGTGCGCTGCCACCTCCGGCTCCAGCGACTTGCCCGGCTTCGGCTGGTACTCGTACAGCTGCGCCGCGTCCTCGTCTTCCGCGAGCAGGCGGAACAGAGAGCGTCGCGCCTGGTAGACGGCCGGCGAGTCCTTGTCCCACCCGCACTCGAGCAGGCGGCGCACGGCGTTGATGCTGCCGAGCCCGTCAATCCCACCCTTTGAGGGCAGCGCGAGCATCGCGCCGTTCCATGTGCCGTCGTACGACTGCCGAATGGCGATCTCGACCGCGGGCCGGTGGAAGTACGGCGTGTTCGCGTACGACGCCGGGAGCTGGTCGCCGATCTTTGCCACCTCGGTCACCGCGCGATACTGGATCGGGAGCGCCGCGTTTCCGAGGATCCAACCGAGCGGGAAAACCACCGGCGCCGGCGGAGGCGGGGGTGGTGGAAAGAGCGGAACGGTTGGAACCACCGGTGAAGTCAACTCTCGCAACTCCTCTCTAACTTGTTGGCATTATTGGACATAGCCACATTCCTCGGCCGTGTCATGCCAAAGATTGCGTAACTATACTCCTTTTGACGCAAAACGCCAGAGTAATGCGCGCAACTTTCCTGCCTTGAAAGCAGGCGAGCGCGGGGGAGAATTCCCTTGATGCGCGGTGAGTTCCTCGATCTGGCCGGCCATCGGCTCTACTACTACGCCGCCGGCACGCGCGGCGCCGGTGAGCCCGTACTCTTCCTGCACGGCTTCCCCACGTCGTCCTATCTCTGGAACGACGTGGTGCGATTGATGCCCGCGGGATACCGCCTCATCGTGCTCGACCAGCTGGGATTCGGACGCAGCGACCGTCCCGAGGGCGCCGCCGTCTCCGTCTCGGCGCATGCGCAGCGCGCGCTCGCCGTGCTCGATGCGCTGCAGGTGCCGCGCGTCTGCCTCGTGGGACATGACCTCGGCGGGGCGGTGGCACAGTGGCTCGCCGTGCACGCCCCCGATCGCGTGACGCGCATGGCGCTCATCAGCAGCGTCGGGCTCGACGCGTGGCCGCGCTGGCGCACGCGCGCAGCGCGCGCGCTCCTCGGCATTGCGCGGCGATTGCCCGCGCCCCTGCTGGCCGGTGAGGCGTACGCCTCGCTGCTGCGCGGCTTTGCCGACCGCGACGAGGGGCGGCATGCGCTCGACCATTTCCTGCGTCCGTTTGCGCAGCACGCCGGACGCGACGCGCTGCTCGCACACCTCGCCGCGCAGCGACCCGACGAAACGGCCACCCTGGCGCTCGGCTTGGTGCGCGCGCCCACGGCCATCGTGCACGGTGAACGTGATCCCTTCGTCCCGGTCGCAATCAGACGTCGGCTGCAGTCGGCGATTCCCGGCGCCACGCTCGACGTGATCGCCGACGGCTCGCATTTCCTGCCGCTCGACGCGCCCGACCGCGTCGCCGCGGCGGTGGCCTCGCTGCTCACGCGCTAGCTAGCGGCGGTTGGTCCAGAGCAGGATGACAAGGCAGGCCTGGGGATCGTCGTACTGCGGCGGAATCGACCCGCGCCCCCGGAAGATCTCGATGCCCCAGAGGGTCGCGGGGGCGTAATCGCCGAGGACCAGGAACCGGCCGTTGACCGACGTCTCCATCTTCATGCCGTCAACGAAGACAATCTCCTTTTGCCCAGAGCCAGTGCCGCAACGGCTGACGTGGAGTTCGTCGTAGCCGAAGCCCTGTCGCGTGCTGATGCCGGCAGCCGTGGCGATGAGATTCGCGGTGCGCACCTCGTGTGCGTTCTCGATGTCGACGCGATCGAGGAACGTGCCGAGTCCGACGCGCCGCCGTTCGACGAATCCGTCGATCCAGCGCGGGCGAAAATTCTTGAGCGCCTTTGACGATTCCAGCACGACCACGGCGGGCAGGCCCTGCGCGGCCTTGTCCATCCGGAGGGTCCCGTCCCAGAGGTCGCCAGCCGTCACGGCCACGCGAAAACGCAGCGGCACATAGCCCATCTTCCGCACGACCACGTCATGCACCCCAGGCGCCACAGGGTCGAGTTCGAAGTAACCCTTGCGGTCGGTGAGCGCGCGCAGGCTGTCGTCGAGCAGCACCTCGACGTCCTCGAGCCCCTTCTTGTCCGGAGCGAGAATTCGCCCCGACACGATGGCGGGATGCGCGGTGATCTCGGTCTTCGGCATCGACTGCTGCGCGCCGGCCGCTGTGACAATTGTCCCAGCCAGGACGACCGCGCCCATGGCCACCGTGATGCGGCGAACGCATACCATCTTCGTATTCACTCGGTTTCTTAGGGGGCTTCGGCTCACTGGGTCCTCCTGGGGTCCCGTGAGGAGAGATCGCTCGCTAACGGCGGTTGGTCCAGAGCAAGACGAGCAGGCAGGCGTTGGGGTCGTAGAAGTTGGCCGGGAAGGTGTCGCGCCCCTTGAAGATCTCGACCGCCCAGAGCCGCTCCGGTGGATAATCTCGCAGCGTGATGAAACGACCGGTAACTGACGTCTCCGTCTTGAAGCCATCCACGTAGACAATGCCGGTGCTCGCAGTCCCAAAACCGTGGCCGCAGCGGTTCACGTTGAGTTCGTCCCACCCCATTCGCGCGTGCGCGGTGATACCAGGCGCGGTTGCAACCAGGCGTCCCGTCGTGGTGAGGCGCGAGTTCTCGATGTCCAACCGGTCGAGGAACGTGCCCATGCCGGCCCGGCGCCGCTCGAGGAACCCGTCAATCCAGCTCGGCCGGAAATTCTTCAGCGCCTTGTCGCCCAGCACGACGACCTCGGGGAGCGACTGCGCCGCGATTTGCATGTTGATGGTGCCATCCCACACGTCGCCGGGAGTGACGGCCACGCGGAAACGGACCGGTACGTAGCCGATCTTGCGCACGAGCACGTCGTGCACCCCCGCCGGCGCGGGGTCGAAGGTGAACCGCCCGCGGCGGTCGGTGAACGTGCTGCGTGAGTCGCCGTAGAGGACTTCCGCGTCCTCGAGCGCCTTCTTGTCCGGGCCGAGGATTCGCCCCTGCACGATGGCCGGGGGCGCGACGACCGGCTGCTTCGCTGGCTCCTGCGCCGAGAGCGACTCGGCGACAGCGCCGGCGACAACCAGCAAGACCAGCAGTGAACGGCAAACCGGGGCGAGCGACATCGGCTGGGTTCCGTTGAAGGCTGCGTGTGGTACCGCCAGTCGGGAGGGGAGTTCCGGTGCGGTCGCGCGGCCGCTACCGGATCTTCTGCACTTCCTCCGCCACTTCGAGCGCGCGCTCGATCTCGGCTACGACCGCGCGCGCATCCTGCGTCTGGAACGTCGCGTCCGACATCTGCGACTGCAATCCACTGGAGCGCAGCTTGAGCAGGTCGAACTTCATGGTGTCGAGCACCAGCGAGGCATTGTCGAGCTGCGCCGCCACCGTCTCGCGTCGACCCGCCAGGTCGGCGAGCGTCTGCCGCTGTCGGTCAAGCAGGGAGACCCGCCGCTCCTTGTCAGGCGCGCCCTCGGGCAGGGCGCGCGCGTCGGCCAGCCGCTGGTCGAGTCGCGCGATCGCCTCCGGCGAGGCATCCTGGTCCAGCTGATGCAGCCCGCCGGCCAGCGAGATGATGCGCTCCACCAGGCCCGTCACCGTGGGGCCGATGTCGGGGAGCAGCTGTTTCTCGGTCTTCGGCAGCTTCTCGAGGACGTCCGTGATGGTGCGACGTGACTCGATGGCATCCATGATTGCCCGGCCGTGGCGCCCCACGAGCACCTCGCGCGGGACGTTGGCGAGCAGCGGGTCTGATCCGGGCGGTGGCAATGCCCGCACGCCAACGCCGGGTCCGGCGAATGACGCGCGCGCAGACTGTCCGTCGGCGCCGCGCGGCCCGCGCTTGAACAACCGACGCAGTGGGATTCCGTCGGACCAGAGGCTTGCGATGGAACGCAGGATGCCCACACCCATGAAGCCGGCTGGAATCAGGAACCACGGCGCGCCGCCGGTCGCCGCGTTGACCACAAACAACACGCCTGTGAGCGCCGTGTAGTTCACGATCTTGCGGCGGACGCGCCGCACGCGATCGTCCTCGCTCAACGGCGCGGGATGCAGCGCCTGCTGCAGTTGCTGGTTGGCCGCCGAAAGGGCGTCGCCTCGCAGTCCCTCGCGCGCGGCCCGCAGCTGCTCGCGCCATGCGTGCTGCTGCTCGCGCCAGCGGTGGATTTCGGAATCCTGTTCCGCCCCCGTGCGACCGCCATGGAAAACACCGAACGCGTTCAGCGGGTCGGGCGGTGCACGGCGCGACCCCGGAGTGGGCGGCAGCACAGAGGGCAGCGCAGGTGGCAGCGCGGGCAGCGGCGCGCCGAACGCATCCTCCCTCGCGCGGGGTGCGGGCGCGGCCGGCATCGACTGTCCCGCCTGCGCCACCTGCGCCGCCGCGCGTGCCGCCGCGGCCGTGCCGGTGAGCGTCACGGGAGCGGACTCCGAAAGCGCGTCGCGGAACGATGCCGCGTCCGGCCACCGGTCGGCGGGGGACTTGCAGAGCGCGCGCTCAATGGCGGCGGCGAGGTTGGCCGGCAGGTCCGGACGCAGGTCGAGCAGCGGGCGCGGCGGCTCGCTGAGATGCTTCATGAGCATCGACGGCGTGTTGGCCGCCGAGAACGGCAGTTCGCCGGCGAGCATCTGGTAGCCGACAATGCCCAGCGAGTAGATGTCGGCGCGCCCGTCCACCTCGCGCTCGCCCATCGCCTGTTCCGGGCTCATATACGCGGGAGTGCCCACCGCGATGCCGGTGGCAGTGAGGCGCACCTCGCCCTGCGCAGCGCGCGCGATGCCAAAGTCGGTGACGACGGCCTTTCCCGTCGCCGTCTCGATGAGGATGTTGTCGGGCTTGATGTCGCGGTGCACGACACCGTGCCCGTGCGCAAAGTGCAGCGCGTCCGCCACCTCGCGCAGCACGCGGCGCACCATGGCGATGGGCGGCCGCGGTTCCTCGAAGAGCAGCTTGGCGAGCGGCGCGCCCTCGACGAGCCCCATGGCGAAGAAGACGAGCCCCGACGCCTCATCCACCGCGTAGATGGGGACGATGTTGGGGTGGCTGAGTTGCGCCGCCATCTGCGCCTCACGCAGGAAGCGGCGGCGCACCTCCTCGCGGAAGGCGAGCTCCGGCGGGAGCACCTTGAGCGCGACGCGCCGGCGCAGACGCGTGTCCGTGGCGCGATACACCACCGCCATACCGCCGCGGCCGATCTCGGCCTCGACCTGATACAGCGATCCGACCGCGGCGTTGACCCGCTCGCGGAGGGCGTCGGTCATGGGCGTCCTTGCGCGCCAGT
>JBAZTM010000066.1:0-1909 GCA_041661925.1 Gemmatimonadaceae bacterium | reverse complement strand
GGCAATCGTGGTGACGTGCTGATACGTCTGCGCCCCGGTCTTCAGCCGAAGCACGTCGAAGCGCATGTTCTTGAGCGCCAGCGAGCAGCTGTCGAGCCGGCCGACGAGCGCTTCGCGGCGCCGGTCCACGTCGACCACCGTGCGCCGCTGCCGCTTGAGCAGGGCGAGGCGGCGCACGCGTTCCTCGCTCGCGGCGAAGTCGAGCGGATTGGCTGCGGCCTCGAGCGCCGTGATCTCCCGGTCGATGGCGACGGACGACAGGCCCTTCGACGTGCGTTCGAGATCCGCGAGCTGCGAGGCGAGCGCCATGACCGTATCGGCCAGCGTGGTGGCGCTGCTCACCACATCGGGAATGCGGTTGCGATCGCCGCGCGGCATGCTCTCGACGAGCCGGATGATCTCGTCGCGGTCCACCAGTGCGTCGCGCGCCGAGGCGGCGTGCGGCCCGCTGCCAAGCGCGGCGGCGTCGCTCGCCGAGAGGGCGGCCGGGGCGGCGGGCGAACGCAGCAGGTCGGGGCGCTGCGCGCGCAGGCGCTGCCGCGTACGGACGCGTTCGCGCGTGTTCTTGTCGAACACCGAGCGCACGTCCTCGCCCAGCTCCTGCACCACATCGCCCACCATTCGCTCGCGCGGCTGGCGGAAGACGTCGTGCCAGTCGTAGCCCTCGCTCCAGAGCTTGGCGTACTTGTACGCCACGCTGATGCTCCAGAACGCGGTGACGAAGAGCAGGTTCGGTCCGCCCAGCAGGTTCACGGCGATGAAGGCCCCGTTGACCCAGATGAAGGGCGCCATCCGCCGCCGGAACTCCACCACCATCGGTGCGTTCCAGCGCGCGAGCTCGTCCGGGGTGGGAAGGCGCTCGCCGTCAGGCATCGTGGTGAGCGGCTGCGGCGTGAACGCGGCCGACGGCGTCGCCCGCAGGCCAGCGGTCGCGTACGGCGATGGTTCCTGCGGATAGGCGTTGCCGGCAACCGCCGGCAGCGCCGGCACCTGTCCCGTCTCGAGCGCCGTCTTCAACTCGGCCGCGGACTGAAAGCGGTTGGCCGGGTCCTTTTCGAGCAGGAGCATGACGATGCGCGCCAGGTCGGGCGGCACGCTGGCACGCTGATCGATGGGGACCGGACGCTCCGACAGGTGCTTCACGAGGAGCGCCGGCGTGCTGTTCGCGTTGAACGGCAGGTCGCCGCACAGCATCTGGTAGGCGACGATGCCGAGCGAGTACAGGTCGCTGCGACCATCGAGATCGCGGTCGCCGGCCGACTGCTCAGGGCTCATGAAGGCTGGCGTGCCGATGGCGATGCCTGTCGCGGTGAGGCGAGCCTCGCCGCCCTCGCTGATGGCGCGCGCGATGCCGAAGTCCGTGACCATCGGCCGCTTCGACTGCACGTCGAGCAGGATGTTGTCGGGCTTGATGTCGCGATGCACGACCTTGTTGGCGTGCGCGTACGCCAGCGCGTCGGCCACCTCGCGCAGGATGCGGCGCACTTCGTCGGGCGGCATCGGCCCGCCGTCGTGGATGCGCTTCGCCAGGTTGCCGCCGTCCACGAAGCCCATCACGAAGAAGACGAGTCCGCCCTTTTCGTCCACCGAGTAGATGGGGACGATGTTCGGGTGGCTCAGCTGCGCGGCCGTTTCGGCCTCGCGCAGGAAGCGCGACCGGATCTCCGACCGGAACGCGAGTTCCGGCGGCAACAGCTTCACTGCGACGGAGCGCTTGAGCCGGCGGTCCCTCGCCTTGAAGACAATACCCATCCCGCCGCGTCCGATCTCCTTGTCGAGTTCGTACGCGCTGTCGAGGACGCTCGCGATATGCGAGCGAAGTTCGGCCTCGGACTTGGAAAGGAGGGAGTCTTCCACAGGGGGTGGGGAAAGGTATGAAACACGCAGCCAGTGCGCGAGCAGGCGAAGA
>JBAZTM010000065.1:0-22038 GCA_041661925.1 Gemmatimonadaceae bacterium | reverse complement strand
CGCGGGCGAAACAAAGTTCTCGCTGGCGATCAGCTCGAGCCCGTCGCTCTGCCGCGCGATCTCCTCCTCGATGTAGCCGGCAATCTCCGGATCCTGCGCACGGAGGGCCTCACCGGGCGGGCACCGGTCCCACGACATCCACGACTGGCTCACTGCTCCTCCTCGCGCTCGATCTTCTCGACGCGGCGTTCGTGCCGGCCGCCCTCGAAGGGCGTGTCCAGCCAGGTCTTGAGAATGTCCACGCCTTCGGCGTCGGTGATGCAGCGCGCGGGCAGGACGAGAATGTTGGCGTCGTTGTGCAGCCGCGAGAACGCCGCCACTTCGGTGTTCCACGCCACCGCGGCGCGCACGTGCGGATGGCGGTTGGCGGCGTACGCCATGCCCAGCCCGGTGCCGCACAACAGCACGCCGCGCCGGGCCTTCCCCGTCTCCACTTCGCGCGCGACGGGATGCGCGTAATCGGGATAGTCCACGGACGCCGCCGAATGCGTGCCGACGTCCTCCACGTCATAGCCGAGCTCCGACAGCACGGCCTTGAGCTTCTCCTTCATCTCAAAGCCGGCGTGGTCGGCGCCGATGGGAATGCGCTCGGCGGTCACGACTTGCGCGGCCATTGCGGCCAGGTCTTCACGAGCCCGCGGATCGCCGCGATCCGCTGCTCGGCCAGCTTGTCGGCGGCGAGATACGACAGCAGGCCCTGCTCGTTGGAGATCTGGTAGACGCTGAGCATGGTATCGAAGATCTCGTCGGCCTTGCGCAGCGCGCGTTCGCGCGTCCAGCCGGCCACCTCGCCATACACGTTGATGACGCCGCCGGCGTTGGCGACGAAGTCGGGGCCGTACAGCATGCCGCGCTTCTCGATGGCCTCGCCGTGCTTGGCCGGCATGTGCAGCACGTTGTTGGCGCCGCCGCAGACGATCTCGACGTTGAGCTTCGGGATCGTGTCGTCATTGAGGATGGCGCCGAGCGCGCAGGGCGCGAAGATGTCGCCCTTCACGGAGTAGATCGCGTCGCCGTCCACGGCGGTGGCCCCAAACTCCTTGACCATCGCCTGCACCTTCTCGGGGCGGATATCCGTGACCACCAGTTTGGCGCCCGCCTTGTGCAGTTCGCCGCACAGATAGTGGCCGACGTTGCCGACACCCTGCACGATGACGGTCTTGCCCGTGAGGTCCGACGACCCCCAGCGGAACTGCGCCGACGCCTGGATGGCGCGGAAGACGCCGCGCGCCGTGACCGGCGACGGATCGCCCGACTTGTTGGCGAGGCCAGCGACGTACTCCGTCTCCATGTGCACGAAGTCCATATCGGCGGTGCTCGTGCCGACGTCTTCCGCCGTCACATAGCGTCCGCCGAGTGACTCGACGAAACGCCCGTGGGCGCGGAAGATGAGTTCGCGATTGGCCGTGCGGTTGTCGCCGATGATGACCGACTTGCCGCCGCCCAGGTTGAGACCGGCGACGGCGTTCTTGTACGTCATGCCACGCGCGAGGCGCAGCGCGTCGACGATTGCTTCCTCGTCGCTCGCATAGTTCCAGAAGCGCGTGCCGCCGAGGGCGGGGCCGAGAGTGGTGTCGTGGATGGCGATGATGCCGCGGTACCCCGCGGACCTGTCATGGCAAATGGCGATCTGCTCATGACCCATCTCGGACATCGTATCGAAGATCTGCATAGTGGCAGAGGGTAGACGGTGGAAGGCAGACGGCAGACGACAGACGGCGGATGGCAGACGGCGGATGGCAGATGGCAGATGAACCCCGCAATACAGCACCTAAGCCGCCGACTGTACTCCTTTAACGAACCACGTGAAATCTACGCTGATGATGCGATTGAAGTCGCAAGCGACAGATCAGGGAACTCGGAAGTCCGTCGTCCGAAATTCCCTACATCGTTCGGCCTCACCACTTCCCGCGAGCGTCACCTTCGCTTCAGCGCCGCCCGCCCAATGACAATCCGCTGGATCTCCGACGTCCCTTCGTAGATCTCCGTGACCTTCGCGTCGCGGAAGAGCCGCTCGACGGGATAGTCGGTGGTGTATCCATAGCCGCCGAAGACCTGGATAGCCTGCGTGGTCACCCACATCGCCGTTTCGGTGGCAAGAAGTTTGCACATTGCTGCGTATTCCGTGACGGACTCGCCGCGGTCCTTGGCCGCGGCGGTGGTATGCAGCAGCGACCGCGCCGCGTGGATGCGCGTCGCCATGTCGGCCAGCTTGAACTGGATGCCCTGGAACTCGCCGATGGCCTTGCCGAACTGGTGGCGCTCGGCGGCATAGGCCGTGGCGTGTTCGTACGCCGCACGCGCGATGCCGAGTGCCTGCGCGGCGATTCCGAGCCGTCCGGCCTCGAGCGACTGCATGGCATAGCCGAAGCCCATCGAGGCATCGCCAAGCAATCGTTCGCCCGGCACGCGCATGTTGTCGAAGACGAGCTGCACCGTCTCCGACGCGCGCAGTCCCATCTTGTTCTCCTTCTTGCCGACCTTGAAGCCCTCGAGGTCCGGTGTGATGATGAACGCGCCAATCCCCTTGCCGCCATGTCGGGCGTCGGGCGTGTCGGTGCGTGCCATCACCAGGATCACACCGGCATGGCCGCCTGCCGAGATCCACGACTTGGTGCCGTTGAGCACCCAGTCGTCGCCGTCGCGCACGGCCTGCGTACGGAGCGCTGAGGCATCGGATCCGGCCTCCGGTTCGGAGAGCGCAAACGCGCCGAGCTTCTCGCCGCGCGCGAGCGGTCCCAGGAACTCGTTCTTCTGCTGGTCGCTCCCGTACTTCAGGATCATCTGCGTCGGCAGCGAGTTGTGCACGCTCATCAGCACGCCCACCGAGGCGTCGGCCGCCGAGATCTCCTCGAGCGCCAGCAGGTACGTCGTGGCATCGAGACCGAGGCCGTCGTACGCCTCGGGGATCATCATGCCGAGGAAGCCGAGCTCACCCAGCTTGCGGACCAGCGTCGGCTCGAAGTGCGCATCGCGGTCCCACTGCGCCGCGAACGGCGTGACTTCGGCCGCGCAGAACTCACGCGCCGTGTCGATGATGGCGTGCTGTGTCTCGGTGAGGTTCAGTAGTGGGTTCATCGTGATGGCAGATGGCGGAGGGCAGGTGGCAGGTGCGACGCGGCGGAAGTGCGAAGGCGGACAGCAGTACATCTGCCATCCGCCCTCTGCCATCCGCCATCAGTATGTATAGAACCCGCGCCCAGCTTTCTTCCCAAGCCATCCCTGTGCCACGTACTTCCGCAGCAACGGGCAGGGCCGGTACTTCGGATCGCCGAGCCCCTTGTGCATCACCTCGAGAATCGCGAGGCAGGTGTCGAGGCCAATGAAATCGGCGAGCGCCAGCGGGCCCATGGGGTGGTTCATGCCGAGCTTCATCACCTGGTCAATCGCCTCGGGAGTCCCCACGCCTTCCATGACGCAGTAGATCGCCTCGTTGATCATTGGCATCAGGATGCGGTTGGCGACGAAGCCGGGGTAGTCGTTCACCTCCACCGGCGTCTTGCCCACGCCCGTCGCCAGCGCCATGGTGCGCGCGGTGGTCTCGTCGCTCGTGGCGAGGCCGCGAATCACCTCGACGAGCTGCATCACCGGCACCGGGTTCATGAAGTGCATTCCGATCACGGACGCCGGTCGTTGCACCCGGCCCGCGATGTCGGTGATGGAAATCGAACTGGTGTTCGTCGCGAGAATGGCGTGGGCCGGCGCGAGCCGGTCCATGTCGGCGAAGATCCTGTGCTTGAGTTCGACGTTCTCGGTCGCGGCTTCAATGACGAAGGCCGCGTTCGCAATGGCATCCATCGACGTCGCCGTCGTGATGCGGCCGAGTGCCGCTGATTTGGCCGCCTCATCGAGCGCCCCTTTCTTGACCTGGCGATCGAGGTTCTTCTCGATCGTCCCCTTGGCCTTGTCGAGCGCCGCCTGGCTGACGTCGATCATCGTCACGTCGTGGCCGGCCACCGCGCACACATGCGCGATGCCATTCCCCATCTGCCCAGCGCCGATCACCGCAATGCGGTCGGACATGTCTATGACTCCCTGCGGCCGCGCGGCCGCCACGTGATGTCGATTCGCCATCCGCGACGGTGGACTCTCACCCACCCCGCGTGGACGGCCAGCAGAAAACTAACGCCCAGCATTCCGAATGCCGCGGCCGCGCCGGCTTCCGGTCCCCACGCGCCGCCCGTCAGCCACGCGGGACCGTTGGAGATGGTTCGGTAGTACGGCTGCGGCACCGCGAGCCCGCTCACCGGCGTGTGCAGCACGGCGAGTTGCACGAAGTTGTAGCCGAGGTGCGCGAGCCACGCGGCCCAGAGTGAATCGAAGGCGAGGCGCACCAGGGCCAGGAAGACTCCGGCGAGCGACACGAGGACCACCGACTGCGCGGTCACGCCCGGATTGAACAGGTGCAGCAGCCCAAACGCGACGCTGGTGAGAAGCACCGCCGTCGTGACGCCCCAGGCGCGCCGCAGCAGCGTGAAGGCGTAACCGCGCAGCGCCAGTTCCTCCGTGAGGGCGGCCGGCACGAGAATCGCCAGCGCGAGACCGGCCCCCGTCCACCAGCTGCCGTCCTCGGCGGGAACAACGCGCAGCGCGCCAAACCAAATGAGCAGTCCCGCCGGCACAGCGATGGCGAACCATCCCGCCGCCAGGCCGCCGACCAGCGGCCAGCGCCCGAGCGCGTCCACACTGAGCCGCGTGGTGTCGCGCCACGACTCGCTGAACAGGCGCACCGTCACCGCCGTCGCAATCAGCATGGCGACGCACGACATCGCGCCGAACGCGATGAGGCGTGTGCCGGTTATGGATCCGGACATCCGGATGAACGGATATAACAACGCCGGTACGACGGCGAGCGCGAGCAGGGATGCGCCGATGAACGCAACCAATCGCGCGGCGACCTTCACATTGCCCAGCGCGGGGCCGGTCTTGGGCCCGCGGCCGCCTGCGTCCGGCCCATACGCAGAAACGCGCCCCGTCGCGTGAAAACCGTCCGCGTCGGGGCGCGTCGTGTTCATGGCCTCAGACCCGCTCGACCGACAGCGCCACCGCGTTGCCGCCGCCGAGGCAGAGCGTCGCGAGTCCCTTGTGCAGGCCGCGATCCTTGAGGGCGTAGAGCAGCGTGGTCAGGATGCGCGCGCCACTGCTGCCAATCGGATGGCCCAGCGCGATGGCGCCGCCGTTCACGTTGACGCGATCCCAGTCCCAGCCCAGTCCGTCGCCGTCGGCGAGCGCCTGCGCGGCGAAGGCCTCGTTGGCTTCGATGAGATCGAAGTCCGAGATCTTCATGCAGGTCTTCTTCATGAGATTCTGCACCGCGAAGATGGGCGCGAAGAAGAGGTCCTGCGGATCGCCGCCACCCGACGCGTAGCCCGTGATGCGTGCCAGGATCGGCAGGCCGTGCGCCTTGGCGTACTCCTCGCTCGCCACGACGAGCGCGGCGGCGCCGTCATTGAGCCCCGGTGCGTTGCCCGCCGTCACGGTGAGCTCCTCGGGCTTCATGTCCTTGGGGGCGTCGCCCGGAAAGGCCGGGCGCAGCTTGGCCAGCGCCTCGAGCGTGGTGTCCTTGCGCGGGCTCTCGTCAGTATCGACGATCGTCGTGCCCTTCTTGCCGGCGATCTCCACCTTCGCGATCTCGGCGGCGAACTTCCCCGCCTCGATGGCCGCGACGGCCTTCATGTGCGAGTGGTAGGAGAATTCATCCTGCCGCTGCCGCGTGATGCCGGCCTTCTTGGCCGTGTACTCCGCGTGCCCGCCCATGTGCCGGTTGTAGAACGCGCACCACAACCCGTCCTTGATGAGCGCGTCCTGCATGACCTGCGGGCCGAACTTGATGCCGTTGCGCATGCCGAACACGAGATGCGGCGCGTTGGACATCGACTCCTGTCCTCCTGCGACCAGCAGTTCCTCGTCGCCCGCGCGAATCGCCTGCGCGGCAAGCATCACGGCCTGCAGCCCCGATCCGCAGACTTTATTGACCGTGTACGCCGGGACGGCCGAGGGAATGCCGGCCTTGATCATGGCCTGCCGCGCGGGGGCCTGCCCCACACCCGCCTGCAGCACGTTGCCCATGATGACCTCGCCGATCTCGGCGGGGTCGGCGCCTGCGCGCTCGAGCGCGGCCTTGATGGCGATGGCGCCGAGTTCGGGTGCCTGCAGCGGGGAAAGTCCACCCAGGAAGCGGCCGATCGGCGTGCGGGCGGCGGAGACGATGACGGGATTTGGCATATGGAAAGAGATGGCAGAAGGCGGAAGGCAGACGGCAGATGGCAGACGGCAGACGGCAGACGGCAGACGGATGAAAACTGCCAGTCGTTCTCCGGTGAAAGCTATCAGGCTTTCGCCGTCGGCGTACACGGCAACTACAAGGCCTCGCTCAGAAGACCGGGCCGAACTCCCCCTCGCGCATTAACGCGACACTCGTGCCGTCCTCCAACCACAGATTCACGCTTGCCGCCACGACGTCCGGCTGTGTCTCCTTCACATAGACGCGGTCGATGTGCACCACCGCATCGGGCGAGGAGAAGGCGTCAGGACCCACCTGGCCGCCGAAGTGCTCGCTCCGGCCGAAGGCGATGTGCAATCCCAGCTTCTCATCCAACAGCACGGCGCCGACCGGCTTGATGCCGAACGCGGCCAGCACGCCCAAGCCGAGTTCGGCGAGATTGGCGTACGCGGGCTCCGTCGCCAGGAGGGCGGCCTCCCGCTCCGACTCGGGGCCGCGCGAGAGGACCCGCACCGCCTTGTTGGCCACGATCTCGTATCGCACGATCTCCGAGCCGAACTGCACCGGTAACACGCCCGCCGAACGGCTCGGGTCACCTTCGACCTCACCTTCGTAGGGCACGATGTACGCCTCGCCCGACGGCAGGTTGCCCGCCACACCGCGCAGGGGCAGCAGCCCGCCCGACGCGTGACCCGTGCGATGGCGCAAATCGAGATGAAGCCGGTCCTCCCCGCCGGGATGCCGGAAGACGAGATCCGCTCCCGTCGCCGAATCCAGCAGTCCCTTGAGGACGTCCACCCGGCGGTTGACCTCGGTGTAGTTGATGCGGAGCGCCGGAATCATGTCGGCGCTGAAGCCGGGCATCGTGGCAGCGCGCATGGAGTGTTTTCGTGCGGCCATCTTCAACGGCGCGGTCGAGCTGAAGCGCGTGAGCGCCATCAGCATCGGAAACGTGTCAAAGATCTTTCGCATCGGCCGCCCGCCGGCCGGGTCGAGGTCGGCCGCCGACTGCGGCATCGGGCCGCCCTCATGAATCCAGCAGCGGTCCGGCAGGTCGCCGTTGTTGGTATGCACGTTCGGATAGAGCAGCAGGCGGGTGCGATAGCCGACCATCTCCTCCTTGGCGTCCAGCAACTCCACCCACTCTGCGGCGATCTGCCGCCGCGCCATCCACGACGCGTCGTCCGGCACGCGCGCGTCCGGAAGATCAATCATGACGCCGAGCGCCACGTCCTCGACGGTGGGCACGAAGACGCGCGCGACGAGGGCGATGAGCTCGCCGGCATTCAAAGTCTCAGTCATAGTCGTGAGCAAAAGCTTGAGAGGCAGCGACGCGCCAGGCGCGGCGGCTGCCGTGGGCCGAGCGTTTCAGCGCGCCGCGAACGTCTCGCATTGCGTGGGATCGCCCGAGGCATATCCGCGTTGCAGCCACTCGACGCGCTGCGCCGAGGAACCGTGGGTGAACTTCTCGGGCGTGACCTGCCCCGTACTGCGCTTCTGCAGCGCGTCGTCGCCAATGGCATTAGCGGTCTTCAGCCCTTCCTGCAGGTCGCCGGACTCCAGGGCGACCTTGCCGCCAGATGCCGCCGAGGCGTTCGCCGCCCACACGCCGGCGTAGCAATCGGCCTGAAGCTCGAGCGCGACGGAGAAGCGATTGCCCTCGGCCTCGCTGACGGCGCGCGCTTGCTCCGCTTTCTGCGAGACGCCCGTCAGCGACTGCACGTGATGGCCGAACTCATGGGCAATGACGTAGGCCCGCGCGAAGTCGGCGCCCGAGGCGCCGAGCTTGGTCTCCATCTCGTTCCAGAAGCTGAGGTCGACGTACACGGTCGCGTCGGCGGGACAATAGAACGGACCCATCGCCGACTGGCCGAAGCCGCAGCCGGTCTGCGTGCCCTGTTCGTAGATCACGACCTTGGGTGGCGTGTAGCCCTGAAGCTTCTTCGTCCACACGTCGTTGAGATTCGCACCGATGACGTCAACGAACGCACCAGCCTGATCGGAGGGAGTGCCAAGCTTGCCCTGTTCGGCAGCGCCCGCTCCGCCGAGCTGGCTCGCGACCTGTTGCGTCGTGGTCGGATCGATGCCGAAGAAGAAGTACCCGATCAGCGCGATGACCACAACGCCGATGCCGCCACCGGCCGCACGGCCGCCCAGCCCGCGCCGATCCTCGACGTTTCCGCCCTGCCGTCCGCCTTGCCACCGCATCGTTTGGCCCGTTGTGGGGGTCGTCCTACCGCTGCCACTTCCTCGACGCGTTGAACGCAATTGTGCCGCCGATCGCCGGGAGCGAGCACTCGAGCGTCGCCACCCACCATTTGCGCGTCGCCGAGCCCTGCTCCTTCGGCATGCGTCCGCGGAAGACAATCTTCGAGAGCACGAGACTCGTCGCCGCGCCGGCGGCGACGCCGCCCATGGTCTCGCGGAAGCTCCCCGTCTCGGAGCCCATGTCGCCGATGGCGTACACGGTGCCGCCGATGGCGAACGCCGCGCCGACCCAGCCCACGACGTCCACGATCCGGTCGCGCGCGCGCTCGCGTTCGGCGGACATCATGCTCGTCGCGATCGTCCCAATGGAGCGGCCGACGAAGTAGCCGGCCACGCCCGCGTACGTGCCGCCGACGACTTCGGCGGCCACGCGTTCGGGGCGCAACGCCGGTTTGCCTTCTGCGGGAAGCGGCGCTGGCAGCGTGACTGGACCACCTTGTGCGCGCGCCACGCCCGCCACGAACACGAGCAGCAGCACGCGCGTCGCCACACGCAGGGTGATCAGCTTGGTCACGCCGACTGCCCCTCGCTCGACGGCGTCAGGGCCCTCGCGGCGATCTCGCTGCGCACGCGCTCGATGAACGACTCCACGCTCACGACCTCCTGCTTCTTGCCCTCACCGCGCACGCGCACGGCAATCGTTCCCGCCTCGGCTTCGCGCTTTCCAATGACGGCCATGTACGGCACCTTCATCACTTCCGCCTGGCGGATACGGTAGTTCAAGGACTCGTCCGTGGCGAGCTGCGCCCGGATGCCCGCGTCCTTCATGCGGCGCGTCACCTCGGCCGCCACCGGCGCCAATTCGTCGGAAATGGGGAGCACGCGCACCTGCTCCGGTGCCAGCCAGACGGGGAACGCCCCCGCGAAGTGCTCGATGAGGATCGCGAGAAAGCGCTCGAACGACCCGCTGACCGCGCGATGGATCACCACCGGGCGGTGCGACGCGTTGTCCTCGCCGACGTACTCGAGGTCGAACCGCTCCGGCGCGTTGTAGTCGAGCTGGATGGTGCCCAGCTGCCACTGACGGCCGATGGAATCGGTGACGTCGAAGTCAATCTTGGGGCCGTAGAAGGCGCCGTCGCCGGGCTTGAGCTCGTACGGGCGGCCCGTGGCTTCCAGTGCCGCGCGCAGGGACGCCTCGGCCTGATCCCACAGCGCGTCGCTGCCGATGCGCACCGGCGGCCGCGTCGCGAAGCGCAGCGTCGCGGGGAGTCCGAACGCGTCGTAGTAGCCGAGGATAAAGTCCATCAGGAACTTCACCTCGCCGGCGATCTGGTCCTCGCGCAGGAAGACGTGGCAATCGTCCTGCGCGAACTGCCGCACGCGCGTCAGCCCCGACAGCGCGCCCGACACTTCGTTGCGGTGCAGCACGTCGAACGTGACGTACCGGATGGGCAGCTCGCGGTACGAGTGCTTGTGCGACGTGTAGTACAGGTAGTGCGACGGGCAGTTCATGGGCTTCAGCGACATGTCGTGCTCATTGGTCTCGCTGTTCAGCACAAGGAACATGTTCTCCTTGTACTTGCCCCAGTGTCCCGATTGTTCCCACAGTTTCTTGGTGTAGAGCAGCGGCGTCTTGACCTCGAGGAAGTCCTCGCGCTGCCGCTCGCGCACGAACGCCTCCACGGTGTTGTACAGCGTGGTGCCGCGCGGCGACCAGAAGGCCGCGCCCGGCGACACCGGGAAGAACTGGAACAGGTCAAGCGCCTTCCCCAGCACCCGGTGATCGCGCCGCTTGGCCTCCTCGATGCGGTGGAGGTGTGCCTCGAGCTCCTCCTTCTTGAAGAAGGCGGTGGCGTAGATGCGCTGCAGCATCTGCCGCTTCTCGTCGCCACGCCAATAGGCACCGGCGGTGTGGAGCAGCTTGAAGTGCTTCAGATAGGACGTGTCGGGCACGTGCGGCCCACGGCAGAGATCGGTGAAGCTGCCATCGGTGTACGTGCTGATGACCTCGTCGGTCCCCTCGAAGTCGGCGAGGCGCTCGATCTTCAGTGGATCGTCGGCAAAGACCTTCTGGGCTTCGTACTGCGACACCTCGGCGCGCACGAACGGCAGCTTCTCGGCCGCGACCTTCCGCATCTCGGACTCGAACGACTCGAGATCCTCGGGCGTGAACGGCTTCTCGACCTCGAAGTCGTAATAGAAGCCGTCGTCGATGGCGGGGCCGAATCCGATCTTCGCGTCGGGGCGAAGGCGGCGCACCGCCGTCGCAAGCACGTGCGCTCCCGAATGGCGGAGCACCTGCAGCGCGCGCGGGTCCTTTTCGGTGATGACCGTGAACGCCCCGCCCTTCCGCAGCGGCGTCATGAGGTCCTGGACCTCGCCGTCAACGGAGACGGCGACGGCCGCCAGCAGCAGGCGCGGGCCGATGGAGGCCACGACGTCCTTGGGGAGGGTGCCCGGCGCGATCTCGCGGGTGGCGCCATCGGGAAGGGTGAGGGTCAGCAGGGACATCAACCGAATGAGTGCGGGGGAGGAGTGCGGGGGGCAGCGGGCTTCCCCAAGTTAGCGGGTCTGCGGGGCCGGAGGCGAGGGCCGAACCTGCGACGGGGCAAGGTGGTAGCAGTATGGGCATGAAGCAGTTTCCGGCCGTCAGCGCCTACCGTCAGCCACGCGGGCGCCCGTATCTTTAGAGCACATGACCAATCCGCCTTCTTCCGACATTCCCGCACAATACGACGCGGGCGGCACCGAACGCGCCCTGTACGAGGCCTGGGAGTCCGCCGGCCTGTTCCACGCGCACCCCGAGCAGACCAAGGCGGGCGGCGGCACGCGCGATCCGTTCACGATCGTGATTCCGCCTCCCAACGTGACCGCCGTGCTGCACGTGGGCCACGGCCTCAACAACTCCGTGCAGGACGTCATCATCCGCTGGCGGCGCATGGCGGGCGACGAGGCGCTCTGGCTTCCCGGCACCGACCACGCCGGCATCGCCACACAGAACGTGGTGGAAAAGCTCGTGGCGCAGGAAGGCAAGACGCGTTTCGACCTCGGGCGCGCCGCCTTCGTGGCGCGCACCGCCGACTTCGTGCGCGAGACGGGTGGCGTCATCCTGCAGCAGCTCCGCGCCATCGGCGCCTCCGCCGACTGGCGGCGCACTGCGTACACGCTGTCGCCGGAGCTGTCGCGCTCGGTGCGCGAGGCGTTCGTGCGCCTCTACGAGAAGGGGCTGATCTACCGCGGCTACCGCGTCATCCACTGGTGCCCGCGCTGCCTGACGTCGCTGTCCGATGAAGAGGCAGAGTTCAAGGACACGCACGGCAAGCTTTACCATATCCGCTATCCACTGGCGGACGATGCGTCGCGGTCCATCACCATCGCGACCACGCGTCCCGAAACGATGCTCGGCGACGTGGCCGTGGCGGTGCACCCCGACGACGAGCGCTACCAGTCGCTGATTGGCACCGAACTGCTCCTGCCGATCAGCAACGTGCGCATCCCGGTGGTGGCCGACACCTTCGTGGACAAGGAGTTCGGCACCGGCATGGTGAAGATCACGCCGGCGCACGATCCCAACGATTTCGAGGCGGGCAAGCGCCTCGGCCTGGCCATGCCGGTCGTCATCACGCCCGACGGTCGCATGGACGAGGTGCACGACGCGGAGGGTCGCGTCCCTGCCTCGCTGCGCGGGGTGGACCGGTTCGACGCGCGCAAGAAGGTGGTGAAGATGCTCGAGGCGCAGGGCTTCCTCGAGAAGATCGACCAGCACCACCACGCGGTGCGCCATTGCTACCGCTGCCACACCGTGGTCGAGCCGCGCCTCAGCGACCAGTGGTTCGTGAAGATGGCGCCCCTCGCCAAGCCGGCGCTCGAGGCCGTGCGCAACGGCACCGTGCGCATCGTGCCGGAGCGGTGGGAAGCCGTGTACGTGAACTGGATGGAGGGGATCCGCGACTGGAACATCTCCCGCCAGCTCTGGTGGGGGCATCGCATCCCCGTCTGGCGGTGCGTGTGCGGGCATGAAGCCGCGCTGCGCGAAGATCCGACCGGCACCTGCCCGAAGTGCGGCGGGGCGTGGACGCAGGACGAGGACGTGCTCGACACGTGGTTCTCGTCGTGGCTCTGGCCCATCAGCACGCTGGGCTGGCCCGACAAGAAGGACGGCCCCGACCTGAAGGCGTTCTATCCCACCGACGTGCTCGTGACCGCCCCGGAGATCCTGTTCTTCTGGGTGGCCCGCATGATCATGGCGGGGTACGAGTTCACCGGAAAGGCGCCGTTTCACACGGTCTACCTGCACGGCACCGTGCGCGACATGCAGCATCGCAAGATGTCCAAGTCGCTCGGCAACGGCATTGATCCGCTGGAAGTCGTCGAGAAGTTCGGCGCCGATGCGCTGCGATGGACGATGATCGCCGGCATGGGACTCGGCGTGGACGTGCTGCTCGATCCGGACGATCTCGAGAAGTCGTTCGCCCCGGGGCGCAACTTCGCGACGAAGCTTTGGAACATCGGGCGTTTCCTGCTCATGCAGGTGGGGCACGACCCGGTGCGTCCGCTCGCGGCGCTCGACCGCAAACAGTTCCGCAGCGCCGATCACTGGATCGTGAACCAGCTCGCCGACGCCGTGGCGGAGTGCGACGCCGCGCTCGGGCCGGTGCGTCCACCCAACGGGGCCTGGCCGGAAAGACAGCGACAGATGGGGCTGCGCCTCGACGCCTACGCCGAGGCGGCCCGCCGCTACCTCTGGAATGACCTCGCCGACTGGTATGTGGAGGCGTGCAAGAGCCGGCTCACCACGCCGGGGGAGGATCGCGAAATCGCGCGCGCCCTGCTCGTGCACTGCTTCGACCAGGGGCTGCGCCTGCTGCACCCGATCATGCCGTTCATCACCGAGACGCTGTGGCAGCGACTGCCGGGCCAGGCCAAGGGACAGTGGCTGGTGACGGCGGCTTGGCCAACGGCGCCGGCGCGCAGCGCACTCGCCCACGAGTTCGAGGTGGTGAAGGATGTGGTCACGGCGGTGCGCCAGATTCGCAACGACTACGTGCTGCCGCCCACGCAGGCGCTCACGGCGCACCTCGACGGCAACGCGCCGGCGGCCGCCCTCGCGCTTGCCGAGTCGGCCTTCGTGCAGCGCATGTGCCGCACCGAACTCGTGGCGGGTGCCGCGCCGGCAGGCGCGGCGGCGCACGCCCTGCTGGGCGGCGGGCTCGAAGTGGTGATACCGCTCGAGGGGATCGTGGACGTCGCCAAGGAGCGCGGCAAGCTCGAGACCGAGCTTACCCAGCTCGACAAGCAGCTCACGGGCCTGCGCGGCCGGTTGGCGAACGCCGGATTCACCGCCAAGGCGCCCGCTGCCGTCGTGGACGCCGAGCGGGCCAAGGAAGCCGAGTGGACGGCGCGCACCGAGCAACTGCGCGCCAAGATCCGGGCAATGGGCGGCATGTGACGGCACGACGGCGCGTGGCGGTGATGATGGTGGCGGCCGTGGCCGGCGCGATGTCCTGCGCCTCCCCGGGCGCGCCGCCGGGCGGCCCGGTTGACAAGGTGGCCCCGCTCATCGTGAAGGTCACGCCCGATTCGGGCGCCCTGAACGTGAAGGACCGCGGGGTGACCGTTCGGTTCAACGAGGTGATCAGCGAGCGCTCGCGCGGCGGCGACCTCAGCAACGTGGTCGTGCTCTCGCCCTCTGACGGGACGGCGCGCGTGCAGTGGCACCGCGACGCGATCACGGTCCGCCCGCGCAAGGGCTTCCGTGCGAACACGGCGTACTCGCTCACGATCATGCCCGGCCTGGGCGATCTCAGCGGCAACCCGACGACGAAGGCCCGCACCTTCGTCTTCAGCACCGGCGGGTCCATTCCGGGCGGCGTCGTGCGCGGCGCGGTCTTCGACTGGACCACGATTCGGCCGGCTGGCGGCGCGCTCATTGACGCCCGCGTGGGCGCCGATACCACGTTCCGCTGGATCGCGCGCACCGACAGCACGGGACGATACACCCTGCCGCTCCTGCCTGCGGGCTCGTACACGATCCGCGCGATGCTCGACGCCAACGCCAACAACCGGCTGGAGCCGCGCGAACTGTGGGACTCCGTGACCGTCGGCGTTGCCGATTCGCTGCGGCTGGACCTTTACGCCTTCGTGCACGACACGCTCGGCGCGCGCGTCGTCGGCGCCGACGTCCGGGACAGCGTGACGCTGCGATTCAGCTTCGACCGCCCGCTTGCGCTCGAACCGGTGCTCAGCGCGGACCAGGTGGAGCTGCGCCGCGCCGACTCCAGCCGCGTGCGCATCCGCGTCGTCGCGCGCGCGGCAGCGTACGACTCGCTCGCCCGCCGGCTCGCCGCCGCGGCCAAGGACTCGGCGCTGAGCGTCGACACGAGCGCCGCGGGCAAGGCGGCCCGCGCGCGTTCTGACTCGTTGCGAGTGATCGCCGTGCGCGACTCCATCGAGCGCGCGCGTGTCGAGGCGCGGCGCGCAGCGCGCGACACGGCCACCACGGTCGCGCTCCCCGTGCCGACGCGCGCGATGATCACCAGCGATTTCGTCGCGGTGCTCGATGAGCCGCTGCTCCCGGGTACGTACCGCATCACCGTGCGCGATGCCGTGAGCGTGTCGCGCGTGACCCGGTCGAGCGAACGCACGTTCACGCGGGCGAAACCGGCGGAGAAGAAGAGCGACGCCGAAACGCCGCCCGCCGACACGAAGGACAAGGCTCCGGCCGCGGCGCCAGTGAAACCACCGACCGCGACGCCGGTGAAGCCGGCGAACCCGGCGCCGTGAACGACCCACGGCGTACGCTCCCGGCGGTGCACGTGCTCCTCGAGCAGGACGGGGTGCGCGCGCTGTCGGAGCGGATGCCGCGCAGCGTGGTCGTCGACGCCGTCCGGGCCACGCTCGCCGCGGCGCGGACTCGGCCGGAACAGGCGCCGACCACGGACGCCGAGTGGACATCGGCTATCGCCGCGCACATCGCGGCGAGGGAGCGGCCAACGCTGCAGCCCGTGCTCAATGCGACCGGCGTGGTGCTGCACACCAACCTTGGCCGCGCCCCGCTGGCCGCAGCAGCAATCGAGGCGATTGCCGATGTGGCACGCGGCTTCTCGTCGCTCGAGTATGACCTCGTCGAGGGCACTCGCGGCTCGCGCCACGTGCACTGCGAAGCGCTGCTGCGCGACCTTACCGGCGCCGACGACGCGCTGGTGGTCAACAACTGCGCGGCAGCGCTGGTGCTCGCGCTCAACACGCTGGCGGACGGACGCGACGCGGTGGTGTCGCGCGGCGAGCTCGTGGAGATTGGCGGGTCGTTTCGTATTCCCGAGATCATGGCGAAGAGTGGCGCGCGGTTGGTCGAGGTGGGCACGACCAACCGGACCCACGCCGAGGACTATCGTCGCGCCTGCACCGCCCGCACGGGGGCCATCGTCGCGGTGCACCGCAGCAACTTCACCGTTGACGGTTTCGTCGCGACCGTCGCGCTCCGCGACCTCGCCGAGATTGCCGCGTCGGCGGGAGTACCGCTGCTGTACGACTTCGGCAGTGGCCTGATGCTCGGCCTCGCCCTGTGGGGACTGCGCGGCGAACCGACGGCGCGCGACGCGGTGGCATCGGGTGCGTCGCTCGTCGTGATGAGTGGGGACAAGCTGCTGGGCGGACCGCAGGCCGGCATCATCCTCGGGCGCGCCGATCTCGTGGAAGCGCTGCGGCGCAATCCGTTGGCCCGAGCGCTGCGCGTGGACAAGTTGACGCTGGCGGCGCTGCACGCGACGCTGCGCCTCTACCGTGAGCCGGCGCGCGCGGTGCACGAGATTCCCACCCTCGCGATGCTGACGACGCCCGTGGAGTCGCTGCGCGCGCGCGCGGCGGCGCTCCTCGCGCGGCTCGCGGCCCAGGGCGTCAACGCCCGCGTCGCGGACACCGAAGCCACCGTGGGCGGTGGCGCCTTTCCGTCCTCACGCATCCCGTCGTGCGCGATCGTGCTCGACGGGGACGCCGAGTCGCGCGAGCGCGCGCTGCGGAACGGCGCGCTGCCGGTGGTGGGACGCATCGCTGACGGCGCCCTCTGGCTCGACTTGCGCGGTATCGCCGACGCCGACGACGACCGCCTGGCACGCGCCATTCTCGAGGCCCTGGCATGACGGACGACGAGGCTGGCGGCCCGATGCGAGGTCCGTTTGAAACGCCCGCCCAACTGCGGACCAGCCGCGCCCTGCGCCGCCGCGTCGCGTTCATCGACCGCGACGGCACGCTCATCGTGGACAAGAACTGCCTGAAAGACCCGGCGCAGGTGACCCTGGTGCCCCACGCGTCCAACGCGGTGCGGGCGTTCAACTATGCGCTGGTGCCGGTGATCATCGTCTCCAACCAGTCGGGCATCGCGCGCGGCCTGCTCACGGAGCAGGACTATCGTGCGCAGCGCGCCCGCATTGACGACCTGCTCGAGGAACGCAGCGCGTACGTCGATGATCACTACCACTGCCCGCACCATCCCGACATCACGGGACCGTGCGAGTGCCGCAAACCCGGCATCGGCATGTTCGAACAGGCCATCGTGGAACACCAGATCGACGCCGCGTCGTCGTTCTTCATTGGCGACAAGCTGCGCGACCTGCTGCCGGCCAAGGCCTACGGCGCACGCGGTTTCCTGGTGCCGTCGCCCGAGACGTCCCCCGAGGACGTGCAGGGCGCGATCGCCGAGGGTTTCGAACTCGTGTCGACGCTCGCCGACGCGGCGGCGCGGGCTCTCGGCATTCCGCACACGCCGGAGACCTGACATGCAGCGCATCGCGGTGCTCGCGTCGGGCGGCGGCAGCAACCTGCAGGCGATCCTCGATCACCTCGATGCGCTCGGCGCCGAGGCACCGGCGGCGGTGGCGCTGGTGGTCAGCGACCGCGCCGATGCGTACGCGCTTGAGCGCGCACGTTCGCGCGGCCTCGCGACGCTGCACCTGCCCCGCAACGCACCAGAGGGCGCGCTCGAGCAGATGCTCGCCGACCACGGCACGGATCTCGTGGCGCTCGCCGGCTACCTGCGACTTATCCCCGCCGCAGTCGTGCGGCGATGGGCAGGACGCATGCTCAACATCCATCCGTCGCTGCTTCCGATGTTCGGCGGGCACGGCATGTACGGCCATCGCGTGCATGAGGCCGTGCTCGCGTCGGGAACGCGCCTCTCGGGCGCCACAGTGCACTTCGTGAACGAGCAGTTCGACCGCGGCGCCATCATCGCGCAGTGGCCCGTTCCCGTCCCCATCGGCGATACCGTCGACGCACTCACCGAACGCGTCCTGCGCGTGGAGCACCGCCTGTACCCCTGGTGCGTGGCCGCCGTGGCGCGCGGCGACGTAAGTCTCGGCGACGACGGCCGCGTGCACGGCACCCTGCCCTACGAGTTCCCCCGCTTCGGCGTCGAAGGCCCGCAGCACCCGTTCGTCCCGGAGGCATAGGTCAGTTCATCGCGATCGTTATCGCGAATCGTCATCCTGAATCACCATCCGAGCTCCACATCTTCAATCGCCCTATATGCCCTTCGCACTCCTAAGCGTCTCAGACAAATCCGGCGTCGTCGACTTCGCCCGCGGCCTCACCGAGCGCGGATTCGGGCTCATCTCCACCGGCGGCACCGCCAAGGCGCTGCGTGACGGCGGGCTCGCCGTGCGCGACATCAGCGAGGTCACCGGCTTCCCCGAGATGCTCGACGGCCGGGTAAAGACGCTGCACCCGGTGGTGCACGGCGGACTGCTCGCCCGCCGCGACCTGCCGGAACACATGGCGGTCATCGCGGAGCACGGCATCGCGCCCATCGACGTCGTAGTGGTGAACCTGTACCCGTTCCGCGAGACGGCGGCGAAGCCCGGCGTTTCCCCCGAGGACGTGATTGAGCAGATCGACATCGGGGGTCCGTCCATGCTGCGCTCGGCGGCCAAGAACTTCGCGGCGGTGACGGTCGTGGTGGATCCCGGCGACTACGGTCGGGTGCTCGACGCCCTGTCGGCCGGCGGCGATCAGCTGCCGCTGCGCCGCGAACTCGCGGCCAAGGTCTACGCGCACACCGCGGCGTACGACAGCGCCATCTCCGGATGGTTCGCCGATCAGGCCGGCGATCGCTTCCCGCAGCGCATGACCCTGGCCTTCGAACGCGCGCAGACACTGCGCTACGGCGAGAACCCGCACCAGAAGGCGGCGTTCTACGTCGACGCGCGCGGCGCCGGACTGTCGGGGCTCGTCCAGAAGGGCGGCAAGGAACTGAGCTTCAATAACTTCCTTGACCTCGAGGGCGCGCTGCTCGCCGTGGATCCGTTCGCCGGCGAGTGCGCCTGCGCCATCGTCAAGCATACGACGCCGTGCGGCCTCGCCACCGGCGCCACACCGCTCGAGGCGTACCAGAAGGCGCTGGCTTGCGATCCCGTCTCGGCGTTCGGCTCGATCATCGCGTTCACGGTCCCCGTGGACGCCGTCGTCGCGCAGGCGATCTCTTCGCTGTTCGTCGAGTGCATCGTCGCCCCGTCGTTCGCTCCGGAGGCGGTGGACATCCTCGGCGCCAAGAAGAACCTGCGCGTGCTCGAGGGACGCGCCTCTGAGCGCCCCGGCGCACTCGACGTGAAGCGTGTGCGCGGCGGCGTGCTGGTGCAGGAGAAGGCGCCGAGCTGCATCGAAGACACGGCCTGGAAGGTCGTGACGAAGCGTGCACCGACGGAGACCGAGCGACGCGACCTGCTGTTCGCCTGGCGCGCGGTGGCCTGCGTCAAGTCGAATGCGATCGTGCTCGCCCGCGACGGCGCGACCATCGGCATCGGCGCCGGCCAGATGTCGCGCGTGGATGCCGCCTTCCTCGCGGCACACAAGGCCAAGGGCGCTGGGCACGCCACGTCGGGCGCGGCGCTGGGGTCCGACGCCTTCTTCCCGTTCCGCGACAGCATCGACCACGCGGCCTCGGCGGGCGTGACAGCCATCGTGCAGCCCGGCGGTTCCGTACGCGACGCCGAAGTCATCGCCGCCGCGGATGAGCATGGGATTGCGATGGTATTTACCGGGCAGAGACTGTTCAGGCACTAAGACGCGACAACCGGGTAGAGGAGGCGTGCAGGGGTTTGGGAGGAGGAATGAGTGGAGAGAGGAGTGGTGAGAGAGGAGGCCATCGCTCGGAAGAAGGCCCCCTCTCCCCTCCCTCATCGCTCCACTCGTCCCTCCTCCTGAACCCCTGCACCCCTCCCCCTCCCCGCCATATTGATGGGTTATTCCGAATCCTCCCCTCGCTCTGAGCCCCATGGCGACGACTGCTGCCACTGAACTCGACACCCGACCGTCCTACCTCGCCGCGGGCATCGCGGGCGTGGCGGTCTTCCTGCTCTACCTCATCACGCTCTCGCCAGAGACCGCGATGTGGGACACGAGCGAGTACATCGCGGCCGCGTACACCCTGGGAATTCCGCACCCGCCGGGCAACCCGTTCTTCGTGCTCATCGGCCGGGTCTTCTCGATCCTGCCGATCGCGCCCACCGTGGCGATGCGCATCAACCTGCTCGCCGCGGTTTCGAGCGCCATTTCGGCGGCGATGTGGTTCCTGATCACCGAGCGCGTGCTCGTGGGCTGGTTCGCACAGCGCTGGCAGCGCATCGCGGGCGGCGCGCTCGCCGTGCTCATCGGCGCCACCGCGTTCACCGTCTGGTCACAGTCCGTGGTGAACGAGAAGGTCTACACCCTGTCGCTCGCCGGTATGGCCATTACGGCCTGGCTGACGGTGCGCTGGTGCGATGACCCGGATGGCCCGGCCGCCGATCGTATCCTTGTGTTGATCGCTTATGTCTGCGGACTCGGGTACGCGAACCACATGGCCGGCATGCTGGCCATGCCGGCGGCGGGCCTCGCCGTGCTGATCCGCCGCCCGCGCACCATCACGCGCTGGCGACTGCTGCTCGCCTGCGCCGGCGCGCTCGTCCTCGGCGGTACGCCGTTCGCCACCCAGCCCATTCGCGCCGCGCACTTCCCCGCCATCAACGAAGGCGAACCCACGGCCTGCCGCGACGGGCTCAAGATGTCGTGCACCTTCTCCAAGGGGACGTACGACGCCTTCATGTACAACTTCAACCGCGGCCAGTACGGCAAGCCCGAGTTGAGCGAGCGGCAGGCGCCGCTCAGCGCCCAGATCGGCATGTGGTGGCTGTACTTCAAGTGGCAGTGGCTGCGCGACGTCGACGGTGTGCGGCCCGGACTGCAGGGATCGCTGGCCGCGATCTTCCTCGTGCTGGGCATTCTCGGCGGGTGGGTGCACTACCGCCGCGATCCCCGAAGTTTTGCCTTCTTCGGGCCGCTGATGTTCACGCTGACGCTGCTCCTCATCTATTACATGAACTTCAAGTACGGCTACTCACAGGCGCCGGACCTTGGAGACAGCGTGCCGCGCGAGGTGCGCGACCGCGACTACTTCTATCTGTGGAGCTTCTCCGCGTGGTCGGTCTGGGCGGCGTTGGGCCTCACGTTCGTCTGGGAGTCGTTCGCTGCCCTCGTGGGCAGCACCAAGACGCAGCTCGGCGGCGAAACGCTCGAGTTGCCGACGACCCGCGGGTGGACCCTCACGTCGCCCGTGCTGCTCCTCGCGTTCGTGCCGCTCTTCGGCAACTGGGACGCCTCGTCGCGGCGCGGCGAGACGGACACCGGCGATTTCGCCATTGACCTGCTGAACAGCGTCGAACCGTACGGCATCCTGGTGACGGTCGGCGACAACGACACCTTCCCCCTGTGGTATGCGCAGGAGGTCCTCGGTGTGCGCAAGGACGTGGTGGTGGCCAACACGTCGCTGCTCAACACCGACTGGTACACGCGGCAGATGCTGCGCCGCCCTGTCTTCGACTACGACTCGCTGAAGGGTCCGTCGGCGTATCGCGGCAGGGTGTGGCCGAAGCCGTCGGGCGCGCCGATGAACATGAGCATGGCCGAGGCGGACGCGGTGCCGCTCGGACAGGAGTTGTCGCAGCCGCAGCTGTTCGTGGCGGGCAATATCCGCGCCGTCATCCAGCCGCGCTTCCTCGCGCGCGCCGACATCTTCGTACTGAAGATGATCCAGGATGCCAAGCGCTCCGTCTATTTCAGCCGCACTTCGGGCGGCTATGCATTCGAGCTTGGGCTGGGCAACTACGTGCTCACGCAGGGGCTCTCCCGGAAGCTGCTCCCCGACTCGATCACGGGCGGACCGGGCCTCGTGCAGGTGCAGGGCGAGGGCTGGGTGGACGTCACCCGGATGAAATCGCTCGCCGCGGAGTTCCGCGCACCCGAGTCCATCGCGCGCAAGAACAAGTGGGTGGACCGGGCGTCGGTGGGCATTCCCTACCTCTACGTCTCCACCAACTACGTGCTCGCCGAGGCGCTCAGTGCGCAGGGCGACCGGACGGGTTCCGAAAAAGCGATCGGCGAGGCGATGAAGGTGGCAAGGGCGACCGGACTCGGCGATCTCTTCAGCGGCGCGGTACCGCCGCCGGTGACGGCTGGCGACTCGACCAAGAAGACCGCGGTGCCGGCTAAGCCGTAGCCTCGCGCAGCAGCGCCGCGGCCGCCGTGTACGATTCGTGCACGGCGGCCGCGAGCGTTTGGGCCGCCGACGCGTCGCC
>JBAZTM010000064.1:0-22561 GCA_041661925.1 Gemmatimonadaceae bacterium | reverse complement strand
CCAGTTCGCCGTAGAACGGGCGCCCCTTGTGCACCTCGTAGAACGCGCCGGCCTCGGCCGTGGTCATGTGGATGACGCGGGCGCAGACGACGGTGAAGCCCTGCGCTTCCAGATGCGCGATGATCTTGCCTGCCTTCCCCGAGCCAAATGCGTCGGGTTTGATGATTGCGAGCGTGCGGTTGCCGGCCATGGTGTGTTGTGTGCTTGAGGTTTCTGGGGGGAAACTACCACCACAAAGATCGAAGGGCGCGAAGGGCCTCGAAGGCTGCCGTGCACCGCACGCCCCTCGTGCCCCTTCGCGTCCTTCGTCCTTCGTGGCTGCAGTTACAATCTAGTTGAGCTTCGCCTTGATCAGTTCCACGAAATCCATTGGGCGCACGGCCACGCCGATGCCGGCCGCCTTGAACGCCTCGATCTTCTCCGCCGCCGTGCCGGCCGAACCGGAAATGATCGCGCCCGCATGGCCCATGCGGCGGCCCGGAGGCGCCGTCTGGCCCGCGATGAAGCCCACCACCGGCTTCTTCATGTGGTTCTTGACGAAGTCCGCGGCTTCCTGCTCGTCCGTGCCGCCGATCTCGCCCATCATCGCCACGGCCTTGGTCTTCGGGTCCTTCTCGAACGCCTCGAGGCAGTCGATGAAGTTCGTGCCGTTGATCGGGTCGCCGCCGATGCCGACGCACGTGGTCTGGCCGAGGCCCGCCCGCGTGAGCTGGTAGACGACTTCATACGTGAGCGTGCCAGAGCGGCTGACAACGCCGACGTTGCCCGGCATGCAGATGCGCCCCGGGATGATGCCGACCTTGGACTCCCCTGGCGAGATGATGCCCGGGCAGTTGGCGCCGAGGAGGCGCGCGCCACGTTCCTTGACGAACGGATACACCTTGGTCATGTCGAGCACCGGCACGCCCTCGGTGATGCACACCACCATCGAGCAGCCGGCGTCCACCGCTTCCATGATCGCGTCCGCCGCGAACATCGGCGGCACGTAGATGACGGAGGTGTTGGCGCCCGTCGCCGCAACCGCGTCGTACACGGTGTTGAAGACCGGCACCGTGCCCTCGAACTTCTGGCCGCCCTTTCCGGGCGTGACGCCGGCCACGACCTTCGTGCCGTACTCCATCATCTGCTTGGTGTGGAACGAGCCGTCGCGGCCCGTGATTCCCTGCACCACCAGCTTGGTGTCCTTGTTGATGAAGATGCTCACGCGGCCTGCCCTCCCTTCGCCAGCTTCACGGCCTTGATGACGGCCTCATCCATGTCAGCCGACGCGGAGAAGCCGTTGTCGGTGAGGATCTTCATGGCGATCTCTTCGTTGGTGCCAGTGAGACGGATCACGATCGGCACCTTCAGCGGATTCGCCTTGGTGGCCGTGACGATGCCGTTGGCCACGTCATCGGTGCGCGTGATGCCGCCGAAAATGTTGAACAGGATGCACTTCACGTTCGGATCGGCGGTGATGATGCGCAGCGCGTTCACCACCTTCTCCGGGTTCGACGAGCCGCCGATGTCGAGGAAGTTCGCGGGCTCGCCGCCGTAGTACTTGACGAGGTCCATGGTGGCCATCGCCAGCCCGGCGCCGTTCACCACGCAGCCGACGTTGCCGTCGAGCTTGATGAACGTGAGGTTGTTGTTGCGCGCGTCCACTTCCGACGGCGCCTCCGACGACACGTCGCGCAGCGCCTCGATCTCGGGGTGCCGGTCGAGTTCGTTGTCGTCGATCACCATCTTGCCGTCCACGGCGATGCATTCGCCGGTCGGCGTCGCGACCAGCGGGTTGATCTCGGCCAGCGAGCAGCCGCTCGCCATGAAGGCCTTGTACAGCTGCTGCATGATCTTGGCGGCCTGCTTGGCGAGCTTCACGTCGCTGTACAGGAAGAAGCCCATGCGCATGGCTTCGTAGCTGCGCAGGCCGTAGCGCGTGTCCACGGGGAGATAGAGGATCTTCTCCGGCGTCTGCGCCGCCACCTGCTCGATGTCGATGCCGCCGGCGGCGGACACCATGAACACCGGCTTCTTGCGCTTGCGGTCCACGATGATGCCGACGTATGCCTCGCTGCCGATGTCGGCGGCGACGGTCACCAGCACCTTCTCGACCGTCAGTCCCTTGATCTGCATGCCGAGAATCGCGGTGGCCTTCTCCTTCGCGTCCGCGGGCGTCTTGCAGAACTTCACGCCGCCAGCCTTGCCGCGGCCGCCAACGTGCACCTGCGCCTTCACCATCACCGGCACGCCGTATTCCTTCGCGATCGCCTCGGCTTCCGCCGGCGTCGTCGCGACCTTTCCTTCAGGAACCGGCACGCCGAATCCCTTGAAGATTTCTTTTGCCTGGTACTCGTGAATGTTCACGGGAACTCCGTGGGAGATGTCCGCAGCGCCGTCTGGCGCCGGTCGAAAACAACGCCCGAAATTTACCGCGGAGTGCCCCTCTACGGGAGGTCGACGGCGCTAGAATCGCCAACTTAACGACGCATACGTCTGCGTCGAACTGCGACCGACTTCGAACTCACGGTATGTCGACAACAGGAGATACAGGGAACGCCCGATGCTGATGTCAGCATCTACCCCCCACCACGTGAGCTGCGTGGCGGCACCGCCCAGCGCGGTGGTCGTCGAGCGCCGGCCACCGTTCGCCTCAATGCGTGCCACACCCCACGGGTCCACCTCCACTGCTCCCGAGAGCAGCTGCCCTGACGACTGCGCGCCATTGAAGGTCGTTCCCCGGAGGCGGAAGCCGAGTCGCGCCCGGGTGAGCGAGGAGATGCTGCCCATCGCGGTTGTCGAGTTGGCGGAACCGCCGATGCCGCCGCGGCTGTCCCGCCGGTCCACGCTCAGCCGCGCAAACCGCGGCGCCGATAGGGAGACACCGCCCCATGTGCCTTCGCGGAAGGCGTCGTCGAAGGCGAGTTCGGGATTCTGATAGTCCCGATACAGGCGCACACTGCGGCGATTGTCGAAGCCGCCGAAGAGCGACACGGCGCGCGTCGGCGCGAAATGCACGCTGGCGAACGTCGCCGTCGGCGTGGTCGCGGCCCGTTCGGCCACGCGCTTCCACCCGCGGTTGAAGTCCAGTTCCTGCGTGGCATAGACCGACAGGCGCGGCCCATTGCTCGTCACCCGAGCGAAGGCATACTCACGATCGATCTCGCCGCCGACATAGGAGCCAATGCCGCCGACCGTCAGCGCCAGCGACTGCCCGCTCGTGCGCCGGGTGTGCACGCCGCCATAGATGCCCTGCTCGCGGACCCGGCCAGAGAGGCCGAACGAGCGATCGTCCGGCTGCGACCCGACAAAGCCGCCCGTGCTCCATCGCGCACGGTCGAGGTCCACGCCAATGCCATCGAAGAGGCCAACGGAGGTGAGCGCTCCTGCCATCTGTCGTCCCGCCGTCACGCGCAGTCCCGAACGCGCCCCAGTCCATGACACGGCCGCCTGATACACGCGCGTGGCGTTATTGGCAGCACGGGGAGTTCCTGACCCGCTGTTTGCAAACTGCGTGCGTTGCGCGCGCACGTCGGCCGAGACGCCGAACGCAGTTCCGCCGAGTCGGTCGCCGTCGAGGCGCAGATCGTACGCGGGTTGGGTAAAGCCGCCGCCGTCCGCGTCGATTACGAGATAGCGGATGCCGAGCCGTCCCCGCAGTGGAGCCGTGGCGCGAGGTCGAGCGGTTGTGACCGTGCGCTCGGTGGCGACGACAGGCGGCGGCGCCGCCGCCGTCGGCAGAAAACGCACCGAGTCGCCGACCGCCACCTCGGTAACGGGCGGCAGGATCTCGCATGCGGCGCGGCTGGACGACAGCGCCGTCACGCGGAGTCGCGCAATGGTCGCGCCGGCGCGCACGACGTCCAGCGTGCTGCGTTCCGTGAGCCCGTTCCGGCCGCCAACCTCGAGGTAGATGGTCTCCCCGCTGATGTACGTAATGCGCGTCCACACGGGCTCGGCGCCGGCTGGAGCCTGCGCGATGGCGCCCTGCCCTGCAGCGCGCTGCATCGGGACCGCAAGCAGCGCAAGCGCGAGGGCGACGCGAGGCATTCGGCGGGCGGTCATCACGACCGCCCCTGCGGATGGCACTGGTAGCAGAGCGCGCTGTCATACCGGTATCCGGTGCGACCGCGGTGCTTGCTGTCCATGTCCGTCTGCCGGTGACACGAGAAGCACGAGAAGATTGCGTAGTTCGTGGACACGGTGTGGCAGTCCGCGCACGTGGACCACCGCCCCTTGTGCTTGCCGCTGTAGATGGGGAAGTACGATCCGTCGTGGTTGAACGTGGCGCCCGTCCAGCGCGCGGTAGAATGGCATGACTCGCACGCGGTCGGGAACATCGCCGCCTTGTGATTGGGATTCGTCGTGCTGTTGTAGGTCGCCAGGTGGCAGCCGCTGCACAGCGTGGTCTTGCCGCGGTACACGCCGTCCCCGTGGCACGACGCGCACGGCGCGGTGAGGTGGGCGCCGGTCAGCGCGAACCGCGTCGCCGAGTGGCTGAACGAGGACGGCGTCCAGGTTGTGGTGCCGTGGCAGACCTCGCAGGTGGTCGGAAACGCCGCCGCGCGATGGCTGGGACTGGTCGTCGCGTCAAATCGCGACTGATGGCAGCTCGCGCAGAGCATGGACTTGCCGCGATAGATGCCGTCGCCATGGCAGCCGGCGCAGCTGACGGCACGGTGCGACCCGGTCAGCGCGAACCGGGTCACGCCGTGGTCGAAGGTGCCGCCGGCCCAACTGGTGGTGGTGTGGCACTGGAAGCAGACCGTGGGCAGCGCGAGCGTCTGGTGTGGCGGCTTGGTGGTGGCGTTGTATGCGCTCTGGTGGCACGAGACGCATTCCTTGGGCGTCCCGCGGAAGACGTTGTTGTGATGGCAGGCGGCGCAGGCCGACGCGCGGTGCGCGCCGGTGAGCGGGAAGGCCGTCGTCGCGTGATCGAACGCCGAGCCGAGCCAACCGTTCGTACCGTGGCACTGCGCACACGCCGTCGGGAAGCCCGACGCGGCGTGCGGCGGGTTTGTCGTGGCGGCGTAGGCCGCCTGATGGCAGGCGGCGCAGGCGCTGCTCTTGCCGCGGTAGATGCCATCGCCGTGGCAACGCGCGCAGGGGGCCGTGCGGTGCGCGCCCGTCAGCGCGAAGGCGGTGACGGCATGATCAAAGGTGCCGCCGGTCCATGCCGTCGTGCCGTGACACGACGCGCATGCCGTCGGGAACGACGCCGTGTGGGGCGGATTGAGGGCCGCGGCGGCGTCGCGCTGATGGCAGCTGACGCAGGCGGTGGGCTTGCCCTTGTACACGTTGTCGGCGTGGCAACTGCCGCAGAGCGCGGCGCGATGCGCGCCCGTCAGCGGGAACTGGGTGACATCGTGATTGAGGCCCGCGCCGGTCCACGCCTTCACCGTATGACACATCAGGCAATCCGTCGGAAGGCCCGATGCGGCGTGCGGCGGCGTGCGCGTCCAGGTGTAATCGGCCTGATGGCAGGTAACGCACGTGGTCGGCTTGCCGCGGAAGACCCCGTCGCCGTGGCATGCATTGCAGGCCACGGTTGCATGCCCGCCGGTGAGCGCGAACGACGTGGTCGCGTGGTCAAACCGGCCACCGCTCCAGGTTGTCGCGGAGTGGCAGAGGGCACAGTCCTGCGGGAAGCCCGCCGCCTGATGGTCAGGCGCGCGCACGGCGCGATACGCCGGGGCGTGGCAGCCGATGCAGGCGGTCGGTCGCCGCCGGTACTGCGACTGGCCAGGCGCGGCCGCGGGGTGGCACGACGCGCACGCGAGCGTGGTGTGGGCGCCTCGCAGGGGAAACCGCGTGAGTTCGTGCTGCCGTCGCAGGGTGGTCTGGTCCGCGAAGCTGCGGGTCGTGTGACACTGCGCGCAGTCGCTCCCCATCTCGGCGTTGTGCACATCCCGGTGACACTGCGCGCACCCGGGGCGCGCCTTCGAGAACTCGAGGGAGGCGTGGCAGGACGCGCAGGGCGTGCTCGCGTGCGCGCCCTCCAGCGGAAAGGTGCGCGGTGCATGCGAGAACTGCCGGCTGATGCGCGCCGGCTTCCAGGCATCCGGCGAGTGACACGTGGCGCAGGGCCCGATGTTGGGACCGTGCGGGTGGGCCGGCGTCGATGCCTGGGCCCACAGCGCGTGCGCATCGAGCGACACGACGAGCAGAAGGCAGAGCGTCCGTCTCATGGACGAATCCTCGGAACGCCGTTCGCGTGACAGCCTTCGCAGGCCGTCGGCAGCGGACGGTAGTGCACGCGAGTCCCACCGCCGGACTGGGCGACGCGCGCATGGCACGCCGCACAGGGGACGCGCGAATGCGCGCCGGCCAACGGAAAGGAGGTGTCGCGATCGTGGACGAAGCGTGCGGCGCCAAGCCACTGCGCCGTGTCGTGGCAGCGTTCGCATGCGCCGGCACGCGCCGTGAACTGGCCGGCGTGTGGATCGGCGTGGCAGGAAGCGCACACAGTGCGCGCGGCGCCATTGAATGGCAGCGGCGAGACACGAGCGCCCGGCTGACGCAGCGTCAGGCGTGACGGGCTCGCCCCGAGTTCCTTATGGCAGTCGCGGCACGGCACGGCCCGGTGTGCGCCGTCGAGCGGCAGCCCAAACGACGCATGACGGGTCGTCGTCACGGCCGCGGGCATCCATCGCCGGGTGTCGTGGCACGCCGCGCAACCCTCGGGTGGGACCTTGGCCCCGCCCGCACTGTAGCGCCCGCCGTGCGGCTCGAGATGACACGCATCGCACGCGGGACGCAGCCGTAGGGACACGCTGTTCGCTTCCGGTCGCCCGCGCGAGGGAGACGACAATGCGCGGACGGGCACATGACACCGCGCGCAGGCGAGCGGCGCGTGGGCGCCGGTCAGGGGAAGGGCCAGCGCCGCGTGTTGCGCAACGGTATACGCGCTTGGCGACCAGCCGCGCGCATCATGACACACGGTGCACTCCCCGCGGCTCGTCGCATTTACGAGCTCCCCGCGGTGCACATCCTGATGACAGCTCGTGCACGTCACCGACACCGGGCGCAGCTCCACGCGCCGCAGGATCGGTCGCGACACCCCGCGCACTATCGAATCGGTGGCCGTATGGCATTGCGCGCAGGGGACCATCGCATGCCGCCCCGCCAGCGGATATCGTGCCATCTGGTGCTGGGCCACCGTGTAGGTCGAGGGCGCGAAGCCTTCCACACGGTGGCACGACGCGCAATCCACCAGCGCGCCCGCGAGCGTTGCGCGCCCGGAGTGGGCGTCGGCGTGACAGTCCGCGCACTTCGCAAAGGCGGGCGTGCGGCGCGTGAGCCCCACGCCGTGGCATCGCTCGCACGCGACCGCGGCGTGCCTGCCCAACAACGGGTATCGCGTGGCGGCATGGTCGAAGCCACGCCGGTTGACCTCGCGAAAATCGCGCGTGGAGTGGCAGTCGCCGCATCCCGTCGTCAGCCGTCCCTTGTGCGGGTCGGCGTGGCACGCCGAGCACTCGGCGTGTGGCAGCGGCTTGTATACGCCGATGACGCGTCCGTCGGCATTCGCCCTGAGCCGCAGCCTTGGCGCTGCATGGCACTTGTCGCAGGCGACGTCGGCGTGCTTCCCCGTGAGCGGATATTTCGTCTTCTCGTGGTCGAAGTGCGGCACCTTGCGCCAGTCCGCGGCGTCGTGGCAGCGCTCGCAGGACGCGCCCAGCGACTTCCGGTGCACGTCGTCCGCGGCATGGCAGCTGGCGCACGCCGTCTCGAGCCCGGTCCAGCCGGCACCGTGCTTACGTGGCGACAGCGGCGCCGCCGGCGACGTGCGAAATGCCGTCGCGTGGCACGCGGCGCACTTGGTGCGCGCGTGCGTTCCTTCGAGGGGCCATCCGCTGCGCGCGTGGTCAAACTGCGCGCTGCCGCCCTTCCCCCAGTCGATGAGGGCGAAGTCCGCGCCGGCGTGATCGGGGTGACAGGAAGCGCAGGTGCGCGACGGGGTGATGCGCGACGGCGCATGGAGTCCGCGCCCCGCCGTCATGAGCCACGCGATCTCCTTGTGACACGCCAGGCAGCGCTGCGACATCGGCTCCTTGCGAAGCCCGTGGCACTCCGCGCATTGGGTCGACCCCTCGAGGGCGGCGTGCGCGCGGGCCAGCGGTCCCGGCGAGATCTGCGCGCGCAGTCGGGCGCCCCCGAAGATCAGGGCGAAGCCCACGAGGAACGCGCGCGTTTGCGGGTGCACTAGCCGGCCTTCGGCCCGATCGCGAGTTCCTTCTCGACGATGCGCACGCCGAGCCGTTCCAGCATCGCAAACGGGGCGTCGCCGCCGATGCGGATGACCACGTAGTCGTTCGGGAGAATGGACGTCTCGCCGTCGCAGTCGAGCACGGCCACGTCAGCGCGGATCTCGCGGACGGTGCTGCCCAGCAGCGGCGTTACCTTCCCCGCCTCGATGACGCGCTCGAACTTGGCGCGGTTGCGCTCCTTGACGCGGTCCCAGGCGCTACCGCGGTACGAGAGCGACACCGTCGTCCCCGGCTGATTGGCGAGGCCGAGTACCGATTCGATGGCGCTGTCACCCCCCCCGACCACGAGTACGCGCTGTCCGGCGAATGCTTCCATCTCGACGATGTCGTAGAAGACCTTGGAAAGTTCCTCGCCCGGCACGCCGAGCTTTCTCGGCGTCCCGCGACGACCGAGCGCCAGGACGACGCGGCGCGCGAGTTGCGTGCCAATGGCCGTCTCCACACGCAGGAACTCTCCGTCCCGCACGACGCCCTGCACGCGCTCGCCGGTGCGAACCGGCAGGCCGGTGTTGGCGACAATCGTTTCCCACACCTGCAGCAGCGTCTCCTTGGAGGCATCGGCAATCCACAGGTCGCCGTAGAGCGGCACCTGCACCGGTTCCGCGAGGAGAAGCTTGTGGCGGGGATACTTCCGCACGGTGTCTGACAGCGAGCCCTGCTCGATGACGACGCAGGACAGGCCGCGCCGCATGGCCTCGAGGCCGGCGCTCAGTCCTGCCGGACCGGACCCGACGATCGCCACGTCCACGTGCGGTTCGCTGTCTACTGACGTCGGCTCGGCGGCGAGCGTGTTCGCGATATGCTCCACCGCCATCTTGCCTTCGTTGATGGCGTTCTTGATCAGGCCGCGGCCGCCGAGCTCGCCGACGATGTACAGCCCAGCGACGTTCGACTCGAAGTTCGCGTTCACCAGCGGGACGCGCACCCGATTGACCGCCGTGCCCATGGTGACGGAAATCGCGCCGACGGGACAGGCGCGGACGCATTCACCGTGCCCGCGGCACAGGGCGTCGTTCACCGTGGCCAGCTTGCCGGCCATGGTGATCGCGCCCTCCTCCGGACAAGAAGCGACGCACGTACCGCACCCGACGCACATGTCCGCGCGCACGGCCGCCTTGGGCGCACCGGTGGCCGCTTGCGGTCCCGTGGCCACACGCGCCTGCACCACTTCAAAGGCCTGCAGGGGCACGCCGCATGACGGGCAGAAGGTGCTCCCGGCGATGACGGGGGCCTGGCAACGCGGACACGGCTGCGACGGCCGCACCGGCGGCTGGGCGGAGGTGCCGCCGCGCTCGTTGCCGCGCAGGTGCAGCCAGATCATCAGCGCGGTCAGCGCGAAGAAGGCAATCGTCGTCCAGAGCATGCGCTACCAGAACCACGTAGCGCCGAGCGACACCACGACGACGATGTGGATGAGCACTGCCACGAGGGCCGTCACGGCGAACGGACGGTGCGCCACGTGCCAGAAACGGAAGACGCGTTGGGTCCCCGCGAGCATTCGCACCTGCTGGTCGAGGGCGATCTCGCGGTCGGCGAGCGCGACAACCTCGTCGAGCGCGCGGCCGGCGAGGGTATGCCCTCCGGCGCCGGTCATGGCCGCCCAGCGTCGGCGCAGCTCGCGGCGCCGGCGACGGCGCGTGATGTCGTTCAGCAGCATGCGGCGGATGGCCGGCCAGACGCCCCGCTGTTCCGCTTCGCCTTCAACGGTGAGCAACGACGCGACGGATGACACCGGCAGCCCCGTGGCCTCGGCGAGGCGCTGCAGCAGATCGCTGCGCGCCGCGGCGACTTCGTCGCGGGTGAGCTCGGCGCCGGACTTCGCGCGCGGTATGCGCGTGTAGAGGTAACGGCCCACAACGCCGCTGGCGATGACCACGAACATGGCCACGAGGCCGAGTCCGATGATGCCGTCCGAACGCCACGCCGCATGCGTCACGAGCAGGAGGGGCAGCAGGAGTGCCGACGCCACGTGCACGTCGAGCCACTTCCCCACGGCGCCGGTAAAGGCGAGACGCCGCCATTTCTTGCGCAGTGGATAAAGCCAGAGGAAAACGAAGATCGCGAACGCAACGATCCCAGCGCTCTGCCCGACGCCGCCCGATGGCCGCAGCAGCGCATGCAGGGGATGCCGGACGCGCGCGCCGGGCGCCGCGCGGTAATACGACGCGCCCCAGATGTTGATGGCGACCAAGGGCACCATCAGGGCGGCGAGCACGAACCGCGGCGTACGCGTTGCCTGTCGCCGCGCCGACGCAGGCTGGCTGACGTGCGGCTCGGCACGCTCGCGGGGGGCGAGCGACGCTCCTGTTGCACTCGATCGTTGGGCGAGTTGCGGCACTGGAATCCGCGTCCGGGTGAAGACTTCGCCCACCCGGGTCACCAAGCGTCAGAATTAATTCGCACGCCGGCGTAACCAGACAGTGGTGCTCGTCAGACTTACACCCGCATCCTATAAAGGAGTTCCCTTAGATACCAGTGATGCGTGTCACAGTTCCGGTCAGTGTATGAAACAAAAGCGTCACATCAGACCGCTCAACTGTCACTCTTTGCGCGCGGAGCCGCCGCTGATGAGTCGCCCGAGCTTGTCGAGCGCCCGTCCGAACGCGACCCAATCGCCGCGCCGGCGCGCATCCTGGAGTTCCACGTAGATGCGGGCCACGTGCAATCGCAGGCGCTCCTCAGTCGTGGGCAAGTGCGCCGGTGCGCCAAGCGTCGCGGCGAGCGACATCGCCGAGCGCGCCTGATCTCCCTGCAGCGCAACGATGCCGGCTAGTGACGGGGCGCGGTCGGGGACCCACTCGTAGAACGACTGCACGAGCAGCGTGCCGGTGACGGTCGGGATCACCTGCACGCGCCCGCGGCGCGGATGCCGCCGCGTGCGACTGATGCCTGCGGAATCGGCGACGCGCTGCAGGCGGTCGAGCAGCGACGACCAGCGCACTGAGTCGGGCTGCTCGACGAGCGCCGTACGCGGGGAACGCCCGCCCACGGCCACGAAGACGCCGCGCATCCGATCCAGTCCATCCACCGCTGGCACGCCCCATGCTAGCGGATGGCCGGCGGCGTTGCTGACAAACGGCGTCGGCGCGCCGGGCAGGAGCTCCACGTCGGCGTCGTCGGCCTGGAAGAGCGGGCGCGCCGACAGCGTGTCGGTGCGGAATCCGGTGCGCGCGAGTGCGCTCCCCTGCACGAGCGCGCGGTCCACGGGTGCGGGCAGCGCGGCCAGCACGTCCTCATCCACGCCGTGGCCGGTCACGAAGGGTGCCGGCAGATGGTCGCGCCACCAGCGCGTCATCTTGTCCGGCCGGTTGGAGAGGAGCACCTGCACGCGCCCGCTATGGGCGTTCACCAAGGCGAGGCCAGCCGGCACGGCGAAGCGGCGCGTCTCCCCGGTCACCATAAGGGGTTCGGTCAGCGGGTAGTCCGCGCTGGTATTGAACAGCTCGACGCTCCACCAGAGCGAGTCGTGCGCCACGAGCGCCTGCGGCGTGGAACCAGGGGTGAAGAACGGCAGCAGGGTGCGCACACGCTCGCGCACCTCGCGGTGCATGAGCAGCCTTGCGCGTGTCGAGTCGGGGTCGCCAAAAGTGAGGCGCAGGTTGCGCACCCCCCACGCGAGTGCGAGTCGACGCCATCCGGTGCCGAACGCTGGCGCCGCCACTCGCCCGAGGGTGTCGGAGATGAGGCGAACACCGGTGAGGCCGAGGCCCACCGCGAGCGGTGGAAGGGTGGCATAGGCTGACGCGCCCGAGGGCCACGGGGCGCCGCGCTCGTCCGCGTCGGCGGGGTCCACCTCCTGCACGAGCAGCGGACTCAGCGGTGAAGACTGCGCACCGCCATACGAGAGGAGCGCCCGCAGCGAGTCGCCGCCGGCCGCATGCCACGCCCCCGCCCCGCGCGTGGGCGCGATGGACGGCTCAGCCGCGGCGGCGAGCGCCAATGCGGCCGGATCCCACCCGCTCACGCGCTGTGCGATGACGTCGTCCGGCACGCGAAGGCTGTCGGCGCGGATGCCGCGCAGGATTTCATCCACGCCGAAGGCGCGGCGCGTGTAGAGCGTGCGGGCGTGCTCGTACGGGCGCTCGAGTGCGCTGCGTTCGCGGCCGGTCACCGCGCGACGGTCGAGGAGCGGCAGGCCCACACGCCCCAACGGTCCGGCGACGAGCACCATCAGCAGCGAGCCGAGCATGGCGCGCTGATAGCCGATCCAGCCGGTCCACGCCACAAGCACGCCGCAGGCCGCCGTGCAGATGCTGAGCGCGATCATGTACGGATAGAGCACGCGATGATCAAAGGCGGTGAACGCCTCGCGTACGCCGCTGCCGTGGATGAGCAGGTCGAACGAATCGAGACGAAACCCCCATGCGATGAGCAGGAGCAGGAAGGCCGAGTAAACGGCGAAGTGCCGCCGCACCCAGGTGGAGACGTGGAGCTGTCCGCGCTGCATGTGCACCGACGGCGTAAGCGCGTAAAGAATCATCACCGTCGCGCCGACGGCGGCGGCGAGCAGCACGGCCCAGCCGCGCAGCATGCGCTCAAATGGCAGCCACGCGGTCCAGAAGGCGATGTCGCGCCCGAGGTACGGATCAATCTCTCCGAGCGGCGTCGCCCACTGCGCGCGCAGGAAGACCACCCAGTCGCCCTGTGGGAGCGAGACCGCCGCGGCGATGAGAACGCTTAGCACCGCCGCCGTCAGCGTGAGCAAGCGCCCCGGCACCGCCTCGCCGATCACGAGGTTCGCCAGGCGGCGCGGCAGGACGAGCGACACGATGGAGCGCCGCATCACCAGCAGGTTCACGAACGTGAAGACGAAGGCGACGGCGAAGAGCGCCGCGCGCAACGTGGTGAGCGCGACGAGGCGGGCGCGCCATACGGATGCCATGCCGAGCGCGTCGAACCACGCCCAGTCGGCGTACGCGCCCGCGAGCAGGCGCCCCGCGAGGAGCGCGAGCGCCAGCGCCGCGCCGGCCACCGCGAGGGCGCGTCGCAGCGTCATGCTACGCGCCGACGCCCTGCGTCTTCAGCCACCCCTCCACCTCGCCGCGAATGGCGGCGAGCCGCGGCTCCGACATCGCCTCGAAGCGCATCACGAGGATGGGCTGGGTGTTGGAGGCGCGAATGAGCCCCCATCCGTCGCCGAACAGGATGCGTGCGCCGTCCACGGCGATCACGTCGTGGCGCGCGGCGAAGTACTGCTGCGCCGCGGCCACCACCTCGAACTTGCGGTCGTCGGGGCAGTCCACGCGCAGTTCCGGGGTGCTCACGAAGCGCGGCACGTCCGCCAGCAGTTCGTCCACGCGCTTGCCGCTGTCGCCGAGGATGCGCAGCAGGCGCGCCGCCGCGTAGATGGCGTCGTCGTGCCCGTAGAAGCCCTCGGTGAAGAACATGTGGCCCGACATCTCGCCGGCGATCGGCGCGTGCAGCTCCTTCATCTTTTCCTTGATCAGCGAGTGCCCCGTCTTCCACATCAGGGGCTCGCCACCGGCCGCGCGAATCGCGTCGGGAAGGGCCTGCGAACACTTCACGTCGAAGATGATGGACTGCCCCTTCCCGGTGCGCTCGAGCACGTCGCGAGCATAGAGGATGAGCAGGTAGTCGCCCCAGATGATCGTGCCCTTGCCGTCCACGATGCCGATGCGATCGGCGTCGCCGTCGAAGCCGATGCCAAGCTCAGCCCCGCTGCGCCGCACGGCGGCGATTAGGTCCTGCAAGTTCTCGACGACGGTGGGATCCGGGTGGTGGTTCGGGAAGGTGCCGTCGCTCTCGGCAAAGAGCAGTTCGGCGTCCACGCCGATGGCCTTGCACACCTGGGGCGCCGTGAGGGCGCCCACGCCGTTGCCGCAATCCACGACCACCTTGATGGGCCGCTTGATCTTCCCGATGCGCTGCGCGATGTCGGCCACGTATTCCGGAATCGGCTGGATCTCGCGAATGGCGCCCTTCTTTGCCGCGTTCTTGCTGCCGGCGATGAGCTGGTACAGCCTCTGGATGCCGTCGCCGTGCAGCGACGTGGCGCCCACGCTGAGCTTGAAGCCGTTGAACTCGGGCGGGTTGTGCGAGCCTGTCACCTGGATGCCGCCGACGACGCCGGCGTGATGCAGGCTCCAGTACAGCACCGGCGTCGGCGCAACGCCGATGTCCACGACGTCGAGGCCGCAGTCGGTGAGTCCCTTGACCAGCGCGTCCCGTAGCGCCGCGCCGCTATGCCGGTTGTCACGGCCGATCGCCACCGCGCCCTGGATGCCGCGTTCGGCGAGCACGGCCGCGTACCCGCGGCCAATGCCCTCGGCTGCCTCGACGGTGAGGTCGTCGCCGACGACACCACGGATGTCATACTGACGGAAGATGCCTGCGCTGATCATGGCTCGTTCAGGACGGGGTGAAATGGGAACTTAACGCGCCGGAGACAGCAACGCCTCGCGGGTGGCGAGGCGTTGTTGGAGTCTCAGCGGAGAGCGTCGACCGACGCCGCCTGGATCTGTGGCGCTCGAGGGACGCCGGCTCGACTCCAGCCGATCACGCGCGACGGGACGAGCCCAAGCACGATGATCGCGATCGCAGTGGCAAAGACGACGCCGCGCGTGAGGGCGCCGGTGCGCTCCGGCTCCGCGGCCCCCTCGGGACGCGCCTTCATGAACATCACGCGCACGACGTTCAGATAGTAGCCCGCGGACACCACCGACGTCAGCACGAGCACCACCGCCAGCGTCGTCAACGGACGCGGCGCCTCGATGGCGGCCATCAGGAGATACCACTTCCCGAAGAACCCGACGCCGCCGAAGATCGGGAAGCCCATCAGCGACAGCATGAAGACCGCCATCGCGATGGCCAGGCCGGGCCGCACGTGCCAAAGCCCTTCGTAGTCCGACAGGTCGTTGTTCGCGTCGCCTTCACGCCCCACCGCGATGACCACGGCGAAGGCGCCGAACGACGCCAGCGTGTACGCCACGAGGTAGAACAGGAATGCGGCCGACCCGCCCAGCGTGCCCGCCGCCACCGCCACCAGCAGGTAGCCCGAGTGCGCGATGGACGAGTAGGCGAGCAGGCGCTTCAGGTTGCGCTGTGAGAGCGCCACGGTGTTGCCGACGAACATGGCGACGGCGGCGAGCCACCAGATGGGCTTGAACCAGGCCTCGCCCATGCCGGGGAGCGCCTCGAGCCACACACGCAGCATGGTCGCAAACGCCGCCGCCTTGACGGCCGTGGCCATGAACGCGGTGATGGGCGTCGGAGCCCCCTCGTACACGTCGGGCGCCCACATATGGAACGGGGCCGCGGCGATCTTGAAGCCGAAGCCAACGAGCAGGAGTCCCGTTCCCACCAGCATCATCGGATGCGCCACGAAGTTCCCGGCCACCACGCGCTGGCCGATCTCGGTGAGGTTCGTGGATCCTGTGGAGCCGTAGATCAGCGCGATGCCGTAGAGCAGGAACGCCGTGGCGAATGCGCCGAGCAGGAAGTACTTCAGCGACCCTTCCGCGGCCTTGGGGCTGCGGCGGTTGAGGCCGGCGAGCACGTAGATCGCCACCGACATCAGCTCGATGCCAAGGAAGACGATCATGAGGTCGCGCCCGGCGGCGAGAATCATCATGCCCGCGGTCGCGAACAGCACCAGCACATGCGACTCGGCGGGAAGAATGCGCTCGCGCACATTGTATTCCATGCCGAGCGCCACGGCGCCAAAGGCGCCGAGCAGGCAGATGAGGTCGGTGGCCCAGCGGAAGTTGTCCACCGCAATGACGCCGACCGTGGACGACATGCCGCGCGTCGAGTACCACAGCGTCATGGCGATGGTCGCCGCAATCAGGGCGAGCGCCGCCTTGCCGACCGCGCGCTGGTGCTCGTTGGAATCGGGCCGCCAGGCAGCCCAGAGCATCAGGACCATGGCCCCGACGATAAGCAGCAGGTCAGGCCCGAGGGCCTGCATGAGCTGCGAGGGATTCGCGAGATCGAAGATCATTTATCGCGCCGTGTTGGAGGCGGAGACCGGCGCCGTGTTCGCGCTGGCCTCGACGTACGTGACCAGGCGCCGTGCGGCGGCCTCGGTCTTCTCGAGCACCGGCTTGGGATAGACGCCCATCCAGACGATGGCGATGAGCAGCGGCACGAGCAGGCCGATTTCACGCCAGTTGAGATCCTTGATGGTCTCATTCTCCGGCTTGGTCAGCTTGTTGTAGATGATCCGCTGCAGCGCCCACAGGAGGTACGCCGCGGCGAAGATCACGGCCGTGGCCGAGATGACCGCTGCCACTGGCTGCGTCTTGTAGGAGCCAACCAGCACCAGGAACTCGCCGATGAAGCCGTTGGTGCCCGGCACGCCGATGCTGCTGAGCGACACGATCGTGAGGATGGTGGCAAAGATCGGCACCACCTTGGCGATGCCGCCGTAGTCCTCGATCATGCGCGTGTGCCGCCGCTCGTAGATCATGCCGACGAGAAGGAACAGCGCGCCCGTGGAGACGCCGTGGTTGATGTTCACCATCAGCGCGCCCTGCATCGACTCCACCGTCAGCGAGAAGATGCCGAGCATCACGAAGCCGAGATGGCTGACGGATGAGTACGCCACGAGCTTCTTGAAGTCCGGCTGCACCATCGCCACCAGGGCGCCGTAGACGATGCCGATGACCGCCAGGGCGATGATGAGGCTGCGCACCGTGGGATTCATGGCGGCGCTCGGGAAGAGCGGCAGCGCGAACCGGATGAAGCCGAACGTGCCCATCTTCAGCATGATCGCGGCCAGGATCACCGAGCCGGCCGTGGGCGCCTCGACGTGCGCGTCGGGCAGCCACGTATGGAACGGGAACATCGGCACCTTGACCGCGAACGCGAGCGCGAACGCGCCGAACAGCCAGAGCGTGGTCGTTGGGTCGAGGTGGACGTTGTTCAGGATGAAGTCGTAGCTGAAGTTCGGCGCGCCGGCCACCCGTGAGGCTTCAGACCCGAGGTACAAGATGGCGACCAACATGAGCAGCGAGCCGATCATCGTATAGATGAAGAACTTGATCGCCGCGTAGAGCCGCCGTTCCCCGCCCCAGACGCCGATGATCAGGTACATCGGCACCAGCATGATCTCCCACATCACGTAGAAGAGCACGAGGTCGAGCGAGACGAAGACGCCCAGCATGCCGATGGTGAGGAAGAGCAGCATCACGTAGTACGCGTGCGGCTTGGTGCGGATGCTGGTCCAGCTGCCAAGCACGGCCAGCGGCATCATCAGCGTCGTCAGCAGCACGAGCATCATCGCGATGCCGTCGAGTCCCACCGAGAACCGGACGCCCCACATCGGGATCCACGGCAGATCCACCGCCGCCTGCCAGCCAGCGGCCGCCGGGTCGATGGACCACCAGAGTCCGAGGGAGAGGATGGCCTCCGCCATGAAGAAGGCGAAGGCAAGGACGCGCACTTCACGCCAGCGCTTGTCGGCCGGGTCCTTGGCCGTCAGGAGCGCATGCGCCCACAGCCCGGCCGCGCCGAACAGCGGCAGCAGCAGCAGGACCGGAACGATCCAGGCGTTGTAATTGATCGACGACAGGAACGCGGTCATGGGTTACCGAAAGGTGAAGGCGCCAAGCAGGGTGATGACACCGATCAGCAGGACCCAGGCGTACGTGCCCACCTGGCCTGTCTGCAGCTGCGATCCCATCCAACCGAAGGCGCGGGCCAGCAGCGCGCTGCCATTGACGAAGAGCCCGTCGATGATGCCGGCGTCGAAGCCCTTCCACAGCACGTTGCGCGACACGTCGATCGTCGGCTGCACGATGGCGGCGTCGTAGCCCTCGTCCACGAAGTACTTGTTCTCGAGCACCCGGTCGAAGCCCGTGGCGGCCGGTGAATCCTTCTTCGGCACCAGCGCCGCCGGCTTGAGCCGCAGCACAGCGAAGGTGATGCCAACCACCGCAATCAGGATGGCCGTGCCCACCAGCATCCACTCGGTGCTGTGCGTCATGTGCGGCGCCTGCCCGAGCGTCGTGCGCAGGGCGTTCTCGCCGACCACCGGCTCAAGCCAGTGCTCGAGCCCACCTACCGGGCCGATGGAGCCGAGAAGCGCCGGCACGTTGAGCCAGCCGCCGAACGCGGCGAGGATGGCCAGCACCACCAGCGGGCCGGTCATGATCCACGGCGCTTCCCGGAGGTGCGACCGCTCGGCCTCACCCGTCCGGTTGGGGCCGTGGAACGTGTACAGCATCATGCGCGTCATGTAGATCGCCGTCAGCAGCGCCGACGCGAGACCGAGGCCGTAGACGATCATCAGCACCGTGCCGCCCGGAATGCCGAGCCACGACGCTTCGGCCAGCGTCGAGTGGTGCGCCCGCGCGAAGACCGACGAGAGGATCTCGTCCTTGGAGAAGAAACCGGAGAAGAGCGGGATGCCGGCGATGGCCAGCGTCGCGGTCCACATGAGGTAGAACGTGACCGGCATGTACGTCTTCATGCCGCCCATGTTGCGCATGTCCTGCGCGTCGTCATGGTTATGCGTCGCGTGATACGCCGCGTGCATGACGAAGATCACCGAGCCCGACCCGAGGAACAGGAGCGCCTTGAAGAAGGCGTGCGTCACGAGGTGGAAGATGCCCGCCGTGTACGCGCCCACGCCGACGCCGATGAACATGTAGCCGAGCTGCGAGACGGTGGAGTACGCCAGCACCTTCTTGATGTCCCACTGCTTGAGGCCGATGGTCGCCGCGAAGAACGCCGTGGCCGCGCCGACCGCCGCCACCGTGAGCTGGGCCACCGGGGCCATCGAGAAGATCCCCGAGGCGCGCGCCACGAGATACACGCCGGCCGTCACCATCGTCGCCGCGTGGATCAGTGCGGAGACCGGCGTCGGGCCGGCCATCGCGTCCGGGAGCCACACGTACAGCGGAATCTGCGCGCTCTTGCCGGTGCAGCCGAGGAAGAGGAACAAAGCGATCGCGGTGGCGATCACGCCGCCCATTGGAAGTTCCGCCGCCTTCTCCGCCACGCCGAGGATGTCGAGCGTGCCGAGGTTGGCGAACATCAGGAACATCGCGACGAGGAAGCCGAAGTCGCCGATGCGGTTGACGATGAACGCCTTCTTGCCGGCGTCGGCGTTGGCCTTCTCCGAGAACCAGAAGCCGATGAGCAGGTAGGAGCAGAGCCCCACCCCTTCCCAGCCCACGAACAGCAGCGGGTAGCTGCCGCCGAGCACCAGCACGAGCATGAAGAAGACGAACAGGTTGAGGTACGCGAAGTAGCGCGGGTACCCCGGATCGTCCTGCATGTAGCCGACGCTGAAGATGTGGATCAGCATGCCGACGCCGGTGATGACCATCACCATCACCATGGACAGCGGATCCAGCAGGATCGTGGCGTCCAGGTTGAGGTCGCCGACGGGCATCCACGAGAAGAGCGTCAAGACGTATGGATGCTCCATCTCGACACCGCGCATCGCGGCAAAGATCGCCACCGCGAGCGCGAAGGTCGCGACGAGGACGCCGGGACCGACGAGACTGACGATCTTCGCAAACTTGTGGCGGGGCGGATGACCGTGGTCGTCGTGACCATGGGAGTCGGCGTGCGCGTGAGCGTCTTCATGCCCCTGCGCGTCACCGTGCCCGTGCCCGCCGTTCGCGGAAGGATCTGCTGGGCCAATCTTCGCCACGCCGAGCATCGCGAGGGTTCCGTTGATCAGGAACCCCAGCAGCGGCAGCAGCGGGAGCAGCCACACCAGGCGCGCGACGGTTGCCGCGAGCGGGTGCGCCCCCTCGGGAATCAAGGCCGGGTTCATCATCCCTTGAGGAGGTTGATGTTCTGGAGGTTGACGGTCCGCTGGTGGCGGAAGATGGCAATGATGATCGCCAGCCCAACCGCGGCTTCCGCCGCGGCCACAGTCATCGTAAAGACGACGAACACCTGGCCGGCCGCGCCGTACAGCTTGCTCAGCGCCACAAAGGACAGGTTCACGGCGTTGAGCATGAGCTCAACGCACATGAAGATGATGATCGCGTTGCGGCGGGTCAGGACGCCGATGACGCCGATCGTGAACAGGATCGCCGAGAGGGCCAGGGCCTCAACTAGCATCGGACCTCCGCTTGCCGAGCACCACGGCACCCACGATAGCGGCGAGCAGGAGCACGCTCGTCAGCTCGAAGGCCAGCAGGTACTCCTTGAAGAGCGGCGCGGCCACCGGGCCGATGACGCCGCCCGCGAGGGGTGTCGCCGCCGCCGCGGCCGCCTTCGCGGCCAGGTCCGGCGGGATCATCTTGTCGATCGTGCCCGAGCGATTGAGCGCCATCACCTCGGCCAGCATCGCGAGGCCGACGAACAGCGCCACGATGTATCCCCACTTGCCCCGCGCGTCCGCCAGTTCCGACGGGTGTCCGAGGTTGAGGAGCATGATCACGAACAGGAAGACCACCATGATCGCGCCGGTGTAGACCAGCACCTGCATGGCGGCGATGAACTGCGCGTCGAGCATCACGTAGAGTGCTGCGAGCGCGAACATCACGTTCACCAGCCACATCGCCGCCGCCACCGTGTTCTTGCGGGTCACGAATGCCACGGCACTGGCGATCGCGATCAACCCGAAGAGGTAGAAGCCGAACGAGTAGGCCAGGGAGTGGAATTGATTGGCTTGCATCATTCGCCCCTGGGATCAGCCGGATCCCACATCTCGCACACGGGGTGCGTCTGCGACGTCAGCCGCTTGAGATCGTAGATGAAGTCCTTGCGGTCGTACTCGGCGTTCTCGTAATGGCGGCCGAGGTGGATCGCCTCCTCCGGGCAGACTTCCTGGCAGTAGCCGCAGAAGATGCAGCGGAACTCGTCGATGTCGAAAACGAGTGGATAGCGATTGCCCTGCTCGTCCTCGCCCGGCACCAGCTTGATGCAGTTGGCCGGGCAGACCGTGGGACAGAGACCGCACGCCACGCACTTGGCCTTGCCGTCCTCGGTGGTGAGCATGCGGTGCGTCCCGCGCCAGCGCGGCCCGATGTCCCACTTCTCCTCGGGGTACTGGACGGTCACCTTGTGCGGATCCACGAGGTGCTTGAACGACAGCGCCAACCCCTGGAACGTCGCGCGAATGTAGCTCGACTCGTCGACGGGCCGGTCGACGACCCTCGTTGTGATGGCCATCAGGCCCCCTTCTCGGTCACGAGATCACTGCGGTCCGCGACGGTGCGCAGGTGTTCCACCCGCTCACGATCCAGGCGCGAGAACGCCGGGCTGATGATGCGCCCGCGATCGAGCACCCAGAAGACCAGCACCACGAACACCAGGTTCATGCCCAGCATCGCGCCGCGGAACGCCATCCCGTTGCGCGCCAGCCCGGCGTAGTCGAGGCCCAGCACCATGCTGGCCACGGCCGTGATGTAAATGAGCGCCATCGGCAGCAGCACCTTCCAGCCAAGCGACATGAGCTGGTCGTAGCGGAAGCGCGGCACCGTCCAGCGCAGCCAGATGAAGGCGAACACGAAGAACATGACCTTGCTGACGTACATCCCCATGGTCAGCAACGTCTTCGTGATCGTCCACGGCGGCAGGTTGTCCCACGTCGTGAACGGAATGTCCCAGCCGCCGAAGAAGAGCGTGACCATCAGCGAACTGGAGGTGATGATGTTGGCGTATTCCGCGAGCGGGAACATCGAGTACCGCATGGAGCTGTACTCGGCGTGGTAGCCGGCAATCAGTTCCGACTCGGCTTCGGGAAGGTCGAACGGCACGCGGTTGGTTTCGGCGAGCGCCGCCACGGCGAAGATGAAGAAGGCCAGCGTCAGCAGGAGCACGTTCCACCCCTGCGCCTGCTGCTGTCCCACGATTGCGGTGAGGTTGACGTTGCCGGCGAGGAGCAGCACGCAGACCGTGCTCATGCCCATCGCGATCTCGTACGAGATCATCTGCGCCGAGGCGCGGAGGCCGCCGAGCAGCGCGTACTTGTTGTTGGACGACCAACCCGCGATCGTCACGCCATACACGCCGAGCGAACTGATGGCCAGCGTGAACAGGAAGCCCACCGGAAGGTCGGCCACGACCATGTCCACGAGGCCGACGCCGGGCACCGGCAGCGGCGACGCGAACGGAATCACGGCCCAGGTGATCATGGCGGGCACGAAGGCGATGGCCGGCGCCAGGATGAAGAGCGCCTTGTTCACGCCCCCCGGCATCGACTCTTCCTTCATGAAGTTCTTCACGCCGTCGGCGATGGGCTGGAGGAAGCCCTCCCAACCGACGCGATTCGGACCAAGTCGGTCCTGGATCCAGGCGGCGACGCGGCGCTCGGCGAGCGTCGTGTACGCCACGCACAACATATAGATGCCAAACGCAGCCCCCGCCTTGATGAGCCCGAACAG
>JBAZTM010000063.1:0-22902 GCA_041661925.1 Gemmatimonadaceae bacterium | reverse complement strand
CGCTCCGCCAGCGGGCGCAGCGCGCTCCGGATGCGCCGCGCCTCGTGCAGCGTGGCGGTGGCGCTGGCCGGCTGTTCCACCGCGCGGCGCTGGAGCGCGGCGCGGCGTGCGGCATCGATGAGCGCGGCGCCCTCGAGCCAGGCCAGGTAGCCGTCGAAGGAGACGAGCGCGTCGCTCTGGGCGTGGCGCGGCGCCTCGTCGGTGTTGACGAAGTCGAGCCACAAGCGACCGGCGGCGAACGGAGTTCTCGCGCGAGGCATCGTGCGCCTAAGTTACACGTCGTGCCGCTCACCAACATCCATCGTGTCGCCGTCGGGTCCACGAATCCCGTGAAGGTGGCCGCCGTCCGGGCGGTCCTCCAGCGGCTCGAGCCGCGTACGCATGTCGACGGGATCGCCGTGGCCTCGCTGGTCCCCGACCAGCCGGTGGGCGACGCCCAGACCATCGAAGGGGCGACCAATCGCGCCCAGGCGGCGCGTGCCGCGCTCGACGCGGACCTCGGCGTCGGCATCGAGGGCGGCGTGGTGGAGACGCCCGACGGCATGCGCACCTGCGCGTGGGCGGTCGTCGCCACGCGCAGCGGCGCCGTGCACGTCGGCGGCTCGCTCTCCATGCCGCTCCCCGACGCCGTTGCCGCGCTGATCCGCGGCGGCGAGGAACTGGGACACGCGATTGACCGACTCATCGGGACGACGAACATCAAGCACGGCGCTGGCGCCGTAGGCATTCTGACGGACGGGTTGGTGAACCGGCAGGAGGCCTATGAGACACTGTTGGCCTATGCGCTGGCGCCGGTGCTTAACCCCGGGTTTGGGGAAGGGTGCAGAGGCTTGGTGGAGAGGGAGGGGCGAAGTAAAGAGTGAGGAGGGGCGAGGCCTCCTCCCTCCTCACACCGCACTCCACTCCTCCCCCTCCTGAACCCCTGCACCCCTCCCCATGCCCCATTTTCGTATCACCGACAGAGTCCGCTGGTCCGACTGCGACCCCCTCGGCATCATCCACTACAGCACGTACCTGCGGCTGTTCGAGGTGGCGGAGCATGAGATGTTCCGTGCCTGCGGCCTGCCGTACGAGACGCTGCGCAAGACGGGCGGAGTCTGGCTGCCGCGCAAGGCGCTGCAATTGGAGTTCCACTCGCCAGCGCACATGGACGAGGCCGTGGAAATCGAGGCGTGGTTCTCCCGCGTCGGCGAGACGTCGCTCACTATGCGCTTCGAGGTCTATCGCGAAGGTGACCGTGCGCACCGCGCGTCAGGCACGCTCACCGTGGTCTGTGTGCACAAGGACACCATGGTGAAGTACCCGCTCCCGGCCGAAGTGCGGGAGAAGATCGCGGGGTATGTCGAAGAGGGCTGACCGCGCGACCTAGCTGTCGCTGGACAATCCGCCCGCGGCGCCGATGCGGCGCTGCAACCGCTGCAGTCCGTCGTAGGCGGCGTACTTGAACGCTTCGGTCAACGACGGATAGTTGAAGACTGCCTGGATGAAGTAGTCGAGCGTGCCCTCGTGCGCGATTACGGCGCTCGGAACGTGGATGATCTCGCACGCGCCCTCGCCGAAAATCGTGGCGCCCAGCAGCTGCTGGTCTTCGGGATTGAAGATCAACTTCACGAAGCCCGTCGTCTCGCCGAGGATCTGCCCGCGGGCGTTGTGCTGGAGGTCGGCCCGGCCGATCTCGCACGCGATGCCGCGGGCCCGCGCCTCCGATTCTGACATTCCGACGCTGGCCACCTCGGGGATGGTCCAGACGCCGTACGGCACGACTGACGAAACGGCCTGCTTATAGCGCAGCCCGAAGGCGTGACACATCGCCACGCGCGCCTGCTCCATCGACGTGGACGCGCGGCCGGGATAGCCGATGACGTCGCCGGCGGCGTAGATGCTCGTGGTGCTGGTGCGGTACCGCTCGTCCACGAGGATGAAGCCGCGCTCGTTCGTGGCGATCCCCGCATTTTCGAGCCCCAGCTGCTCCGTGGCCCCTTCGCGGCCGGCGCAGTAGAGCACGCCCTCGGCGACCATGGTCGTGCCGTCAGCGACGGTGACGTAACCAAGCTCGGCCTGCGCATCAATGCGGGTCACGTCCATGTCCAGATGCACCTGCACGCCGAGCCGGCGGGTCATCTCCTGCCGCAAGGCATCACCGACGTCATGGTCGAACTGCGCCAGCAGGCGTTCGCGCGACGTCACGATGGTGACCTGTGCGCCGAGTGCGGCGAAGATGCAGGCGTAGGTGCAGCCGATGGTGCCGCCGCCGACGACGATCAGGCGTGCCGGGATGGACGGCATGGTGGGAACGTCGGCGCTGTCGATGATCACCGAGCCGTCGAACGGCACGTGCGACGGGCGCCAGGGGTGCGAGCCGGTCGCGATGAGGAAGATGTCACCCGTGATGCTGCGCGCCGCCTGCCCGTGTCGGGTGACCTCGATCGCCTGTGGGCTCGTGAACCGCGCCGTGCCCTGCACGGCGGTGATCTGGTGCCGGGCGATGTTCTCTTCGATGTCGTGCCAGGCGTTCTCCTTGACCTGGCGCTCGCGCTGCATGAAGTCGGCAACCGACAATTCCGACTGCACGTGGAACTCGACGCCGTACATGCCCTTGCGCCGGAGCCCGGAGAGCAGGACGGCCGATTCGCGCAGCGTGTTGGACGGAATGGTGCCCGTGTTGACGGCGGCGCCGCCCGGCTTGGGCGCGCGCTCGATCAGGCAGACCTTCTTGCCGAAATACGCTGCCTGCGCCGCCCCCTTCTCGCCTGCGGGGCCGGCGCCCACCACCACCAGATCGAAGTGCTCGTTCATCCCCTAGAGACTATCCCCCAGAACCCGTTGGTGTCCACTAGATTTCGGACATGAATGCCCCCGACGCCACCTACTTCCGCAAGGGCTTCGGCCTCAAGCAGGACGTCGAGGCGACGCTGTCGGCCGACTACTCCGGCCAGATCGTGGACCTGCTGCGCGCGCGGAACTATGAACTCACCGTCGGCGACGTGACGGTGCGGCTCGCCCGCGAGTTCGGGTTCTGCTACGGCGTGGAGCGGGCCGTGGAGTATGCCTACCAGACCCGCCACAAGTTCCCGGACCGGCGCGTCCTGCTGGTCGGCGAGATCATCCACAATCCCCACGTGAACCAGCGCCTGCAGGAGATGGGGATCGAGATCCTCATGCCGGCGCCAAATGGGTTCGACTATTCCGGCGTCGGTGCCGAGGATGTGGTGATCCTCCCCGCGTTCGGCGTGACGATCACCGACCTTCAGACGCTTCGCGGAAAGGGATGCGTGGTGGTGGACACGACGTGCGGCTCGGTGCTCAACGTGTGGAAGCGGGTGGAGGTGTACGCGCGCGACGGGTTCACCTCGCTCATCCACGGCAAGTACTACCACGAGGAGACGCGCGCGACGGCGTCGCAGGTGGAGAAGTTCCCGAACGGCACGTACCTCGTGGTGCGCAACATGGACGAGGCGCACGACGTGACTGAGTATCTCGCGGGGCGCGGCGACCGCGCGGCGTTTGTGGCCAAGTATGGCCGGGCGGCGAGCGCCCATTTCGATCCCGACGTGCACCTGCAGCGCATCGGCGTCGCCAACCAGACCACGATGCTCGCGCGCGAGTCGCTGGCCATCGGCGAAGAGGTGGGCCGGGCCATGGCCGCCGCCCAGGGCGAGGAATACCGCAAGGCGAACTTCCGGACCTTCGACACGATCTGCAGCGCGACGCAGGACCGGCAGGACGCCGTCAACGCGATGCTGGAGAGCCCGCCCGACGTGATGCTCGTGATCGGCGGCTACAACTCGAGCAACACGCTGTCGCTGGCGGCGCTCTGCGCGGAGAAGGTGCGCACCTATCACGTGGAGGATGCGCTGTCCATTGATCCGACGCGGGGCGCGATTCATGCGCGCGACCCGATCTCGGGCGAGCAGGTGGAGGCGCTCGGCTGGCTGGGCACTGGCCCGGTGAACGTCGGGCTCACCGCCGGCGCGAGCACGCCGAACAACAAGATTGGCGACGCCATCGCCCGCGTCTTCGCGACGCGGGGGATCGACCCCAGCGACGTCCGGTAGGTCGGTTGGCCATTCCGTCGCCCCAGCCGTCGTTTGGCAGCGTCGAGCTGCGCGGGGGCAACGCACGCGTCGTCCTGATTCCCGCGCTCGGCGGCAAGATCTCGGAGCTCTGGTTCGGCGAGCGGCAGTGGCTGTGGCGAAACCCACAGCTCCCGTTTCGTGCGCCCGTGGCCGGTGCGTCGTACGTGCTCACGGCCGACAGCGGCGGCTTCGACGAGTGCTTTCCAACGGTGGGGGCGTGCACGCTGCCGTCGCTGGTGCGCGGGGCCGGAGGCCGCGAACTCCCCGACCACGGCGAGCTGTGGTCGCAACAGCCGGCCATGCAGCTGACCACCGGCGAGGACGGGCATCGCGCACACTTTGTGTGGCAGGGTGAGCGCCTCCCCTATCGCTTCGAGCGGTCGGTGGTGGTGACGCCGGACGGCGAGATGCGCTGCGAGTACGCGGTGACGAACCTCGGAGAGCAGAGATTTCCCTTCATCTGGTCGGCGCATCCGTTGTTGCCACTCGGCCGGGAAACGCGCGTGGAGCTTCCCGACGCGGCGCGCGTGCGCGTCTGGGCGCAGCACGGCATCGACCTTGGCGGCACGGGCGCCGAGCACCGGTGGCCGCGCCTGCGCAGTGGGGGGCAGTTGCTCGACCTGTCGGCGCCGGGACGGGCCTGGCGGCGGCCATTCGCGTGCAAGCTGTTCGTGGACCTCCCGCCGGGCATGCAGACGGCGCGCGTGGTGGAGGGCAATGACATGCTGGCGGCGCGGTTCGACACGGCGGAAGTGCCGCAACTGGCATTGTGGATCAACCGTGGCGGGTGGAACCCGCTGCCGCGCACCTCGTGGCTGCCGTGGCGGAAGCCCGTGCCGTACGAGAATCTCGCCTTCGAACCGGCCATCGGTGCTCCAGACACGCTGAGTGACGCGCTCGGGGCGTGGGACGGCGCGCGCTGGATCGACGCCGGTGCGAGCCGTTGCTGGACGGTGACTTGGTCAGGCGGGGCGGCTCCACCGCCGGCCGAGTCGCCGTAGTTTAGAGGCCGGCGGACTGCCGATACCAGGCGCCGCCATTTCCTTCACCGCACACCTCGACATCATGTTCTCCTGGCTTGCTGATCCGAACGTGTGGATCGGGCTCCTGACGCTGACGGCGCTCGAACTCGTCCTCGGCATCGACAACATCATCTTCATCGCGATTCTCGCCGGGAAGTTGCCGAAGGGCGAGCAGCCGAAGGCGAGGCGCCTGGGCCTCACGGGCGCGCTCGTCACGCGCATCGCGTTCCTGCTGAGCATCACGTGGATCATGGGGCTCACCGGGAACCTGTTCACCGCGATGGGACGCGAAATCTCCGGACGCGACCTGATCCTCATCGTCGGCGGACTTTTCCTGATCGGCAAGGCGACGTTCGAGATCCACTCCAAGCTCGAGGGAGTGGAGCACCATCACGAGACGACGGTGAAGGCGTCGCTGTGGGCCGTGGTGGCCCAGATCATGGTGGTGGACATCGTCTTCTCGGTGGACTCGGTGATCACTGCCGTGGGCATGGTGCAGCACGTCGAGATCATGATCGCCGCCAACGTCCTTGCGCTGATGGTGATGCTGTGGGCGGCGACGCCGATCTCTGAGTTCGTGGATCGGCACCCGACCATCAAGGTGCTGGCGCTTGCCTTCCTGGTGATGATCGGCGGCAACCTGATCATCGAGGGTTTCGGCTATCACGTGCCGAAGGGCTACACGTATTTCGCGATGGCGTTCTCGATCGGGGTGGAGATGATCAACATCAAGGTGCGCGCCCGCGCCACGGCGGTGAAGCTTCGGCAGAGCACACCATGAGCGAGCGCGCCGACGAGCTGGTGCGTGACCTCGAGCTGGCGCCGCATCCTGAGGGCGGGTTCTATCGCGAGTTGTTTCGCTCGCGGCGGATGGTGCGCACCGATGACGGGCGGTCGGAGCGCTGGGCCGCGACGACCATCTACTACCTGCTGCGCGGTTCCGACGTGAATAGGTGGCATCGCGTCGCGTCCGACGAGATCTGGCACTGGTACGAGGGGGCGCCCATCGAGCTGCACCTGCTCGATGCGCAGGTGACGCGCGTGCGTGCGGAAGTGCTTGGGCCGGTAGGCGCGTCGAGTGCCCCGGTGCGCGCCGTTCCCGCCGGCTGCTGGCAGGCCGTGCGCTGCACGGGCGAGTACACGTTGGCCGGCTGCACCGTGGCGCCAGGGTTCGAGTTCTCAGACTTCCGGCTGCTGCGCGACATGCCGGACCTGGCCGCACGTCTCAAAGAGTCGTTCCCGGAATTGCTGACCCATCTCTGACCCTCGGCGGCCGCACCGGCCGTAGGAGTCCCGCATGTCCTTGCTTCGCCGTTCATTCGTAGCTGCGCTGTTGCTGGCGGTGGTCGTGCCCTCGCTGGGCGCGCAGGCGCGCCGCCCGATCACGTTCGAGGAGTTTGCTGCGGCGAAGATCGTTTCCGACCCGCAGCTCTCGCCCGACGGCAAGTGGCTGCTGTACGCGGTGCGCAGCACCGACCTCGCCGCCAACCGGCGGACGACGCGCACCTGGCTGGCCCCGGTGGCCGGTGGTGCGGCGCATCAGTTCCCGAATGACCGGACGATGGCGTCCGAGGCGCGCTGGTCGCCCGACGGAAAGTCGGTCGTGTATGGGAGCGGCGGCCAGTTGTGGATCGCGCCTGTCAGCGGCGACACGCCGAAGCAGCTGACGAACCTCACCGGCGGCGCGAGCGGTCCCGTCTGGTCACCGACCGGCGGCCACATCGCGTTCGTATCGGCCGTCTATCCCGATTGCCGCGATGACGCGTGCAACGCGGCGAAGGAGAAGGCAAAGGAAGAGAGCAAGGTGAAGGCGCACGTCACCGGTGACCTGATGTTCCGCCACTGGAACGCCTACGACGAGGGGACGCGTTCGCACCTGTTCGTCGTGAAGCCGGACGGCAGCGACCTGCGCGACCTTGTGCCGGGAGCGAAGTACGACGTGCCGCCCGGGCCGTTTGGCGGGAGCGAGGGGTACGCCTGGGCTCCGAGCGGCCGCGACATCGGCTTCACCGCGAAGGACCAAGGGGCGAAGGACGCGTACTCCACGGACATCAACGTGTACGCGATCAGCGTGGCCGGCGGCGACGCGCAGGCGAAGTCGTCGTTCAACCTCGGTGCCGACCAGAACCCGGTCTTCTCGACCGACGGGCGGACGGTCTTCTACGCGTCGCAGCGCCGCGCCGGCTTCGAGGCGGATAAGTGGCGGCTCATGGCACATGACATCACGACAGGCACGACGCGCGAACTGCTCCCGAACTGGGACCGCAACGCCGACGGCTACACCGTTGCAACCGACGGAAGGTCGCTGCTCGTGCTCGCCGGCGACGTTGGCCGCGACAAGTACTTCCGCGTCACCCTCGATGCGGCGGGGAAAGCGAGCGTCCCGCAGCCCGTCATCACCGAGCACAACAACACGCAGCTTTCGATCGCGAACAACGGTACGGTCGCATGGATTCGCGAGTCGGCATCGGCGCCGGGTGAAGTGTGGCTCGGCACGCTCGACGCCGCGGGCGTGAGCAACCAGCGCCGGTTCACACACGAGAGCGACGCGCACCTGGCGCAGTTCACGCTGCCCCCGCTCGAGGACTACTGGTTCACGGGTGCCAACGGCGTGAAGATCCACGGCTGGACCATGAAGCCACCGCAGTTCGAGGCGGGGAAGAAGTTCCCGGTGTTGCTGCTGATTCACGGCGGGCCGCAGGGCGCCTGGCTCGACTCATGGAGCACGCGCTGGAACTACCAGATGTTCGCCACCGGTGGTTACGGCCTCGTGATCATCAACCCGACGGGCTCGACCGGCTACGGCCAGAAGCTCACGGACGGCGTGAGCAAGGACTGGGGCGGCAAGGTCTACATAGACATCATGAATGGGCTCAACGCCGCGCTCAAGGCGAACCCGTGGATGGACAGCACGCGCATGGCGGCGGCCGGCGGCTCGTACGGCGGCTACATGGTGAACTGGATCGCGGGGCACACCAACCGCTTCAAGGCGCTGGTCTCGCACGCCGGGCCGTTCAACCTGGAGCACATGTATTCCGCCACCGAGGAACTGTGGTTCCCCGAGTGGGAGTACGGCGGCCCGTTCTGGAACGCGGCGGCCATGGCCACCCAGTACCGCAAGTACTCGCCGCACCTCTACGCGAAGAACTTCAAGACGCCCACGCTCGTTATCACCGGCGAACTCGACTACCGTGTGCCGTATACCGAGGCGCTCTCGATGTTCACCACGCTCCGGCGCCAGGGTGTCGATGCCCGGCTGATCGTGTATCCCGACGAAGGTCACTGGATCCTGAAGCCGCAGAACAGTCAGTTGTGGTACAAGGAGTTTCATGGCTGGTTGGGGAAGTACTTGGCGAAGGGGCCAGTGCCGTGAGCGCGGCGAGCGACCGTTGACGGTAGAGGGCAGCCGGTAGATGAAGGCCGCACTTCGCTCGCTCCTCGCCGAGCGCATCGACTACGCCGGGTTGTTTCCTCCCGCCGCGCTCTCGATGACCGATGCGGTCGCGAACTTTGCGGCGTATCGGGAGAGCGCGGACGCGTGGGCGCTCGCCCGGTTCGTGCTGCCGGTCGTTCGGCTCGAGGAGTTCGAGGCTGTTGCCGCGCCCCACCTGCGCGGCGCGCCGTGGCGGCTGTCCGTGCTCGCGCAGCTGACGGACGCCGACGCCATCCGCGCGTTCAATGGCCGGATGGCCGGGCGCGCGCACATTGACACCGTGGAGTCGCGAGCCGCGACGGTGGAAGACGTTGCCGCATTGGCGCCGCTGGCATCGCTCGGCACGACCTACGTGGAGCTTTCCCTTGGCGAGGACCCGGCGTCGCTCATTGCGGCCGTCGCCGCGCATGGCCTGCGCGCCAAGATGCGCACGGGTGGCGTGACCGCCGAGTCGTTCCCGAGCGCGCGTGAGGTGGCGCGATTCCTCGTCGCGTGCGTGCAGCACCGCGTGATGCTGAAGGCCACGGCTGGCCTCCACCATCCACTGCGCGGCGAGTACGCGCTGACCTACGACGCCCACGCGGCGCGCGCCACGATGTTCGGCTTCGTGAATGTCTTCCTTGGGGCGTCGTTCGCGCGGCAGGGGATGGACGCTGCCATACTGGAAACACTGCTCGAAGAACGCGATCCTGCTGCGTTCCATGTGGACGACGACCATGTGAAGTGGCGCGCACACACACTCGCCGCGGCCGCGCTGGCGAACGACCGCGACCGCTTCGCGGTCAGTTTCGGATCTTGCTCGTTCCGCGAGCCCCTCGATGACCTTTCGGCCCTTTCGTTCCCATGACCACGCCCCAGCTTGACGAGACGCATGACCCGTCGGCCACGTCATGGGTTGAAAGCGCCAATGACGCCGGCAGCGATTTCCCGCTGAGCAACCTCCCGTTCGGGATCTTCCGTCACGATTTCGAGGAGCGGCCGCGCGTGGGCATTGCCATCGGCGATCGCGTGCTCGACTGCCTCGCCGCGACCCGCGCGGGGTTCTTCCATGATGTGGATCCAGCCGTTCGCGACGCGCTGCAGTCATGGACGCTGAATCCGCTCATGGCGCTGGGACGCGCCGACGCCCGCGCGGTGCGCCGATTGGCGCATCGTCTGCTGAGCGCGGGGACCGCCGAGGGAAACCGTGCGCGGTCGCTGTCCGACGACCTCCTCGCGGCGAATACCGCCATCGGCATGCGCGTGCCCGCGGAGATCGGCGACTATACGGACTTCTATGCGTCCATTTTCCACGCGACGAACGTCGGCTCGATGTTCCGGCCTGACAATCCGCTGTTGCCCAACTACAAATGGATGCCCATTGGCTACCACGGACGGGCCTCGAGCATCGTGGCCAGCGGGACGCCGGTGCGCCGTCCCCGCGGACAAGGCGTCGCGTCCCCCGATGGTCCGCCATCGGTGGGGCCGAGTGCGCGCATGGACTACGAACTCGAGGTCGGCGCGTTCATTGCGCGCGGTAACCGGCAGGGCGACGTCATTCCGCTGTCGAGTGCCGAGGATCATCTCTTTGGCCTGTGCCTCGTAAACGACTGGTCAGCGCGCGACCTCCAGCAGTGGGAATACCAGCCGCTCGGGCCGTTCCTGTCCAAGAGCTATGCGACGACCGTGTCGCCGTGGGTGGTGACGCTGGATGCGCTCGAACCGTTCCGCGTTCCCGCGTTCGTTCGGCCGCCGGGAGACCCAGCGCCGTTGGCATATCTCGACGACCAGACGAACCGCGCCCTCGGCGGGTTCGGCATCACGCTCGAAGTCTGGCTGCGCACGGCGGCGATGCGTGACACCGGCCGGCCAGCCGAACGGCTGAGCCGCGGGGACTTCGGCAGCATGTACTGGACGCTGGCGCAGATGCTCACGCACCATGCCAGCGCGGGGTGCAACCTGCAGGCGGGCGACCTGATTGCCAGCGGCACGGTGTCGGGTCCCGAGGCCGGCGCCCGTGGCTGCCTGCTTGAACTGGCGTGGCGCGGCCAGTCCCCGGTGACGCTCTCCAACGGAGAGTCCCGCGCGTTCCTGCAGGATGGCGATGAGGTCACCCTGCGCGGGTGGTGCGAGCGCGATGGGTTCCGGCGCATCGGGTTTGGCGACTGTACCGGAGAAGTACTCCCGGCGCTTGCCTAATGGCTGGCGTTCCGTCCAATTGACATTGCTCACCTTCCTGAGGACTCCCGATGATCCTGCGCGCACTCCTCATTGGCGCTTGCGGCGTTGCGATGCCGCTGGCTTTGGCCCAGGCGCAAGGGCGGCCATCCACCGACATCTGGATGGTGGCGCTCGAGGGACGCGGCGTGCCGCGCGTAGGATGCGCTGAGAACCTGACCCAGCGCATTGGCTACGACAACCAGCCGTCGTTTACCCCCGACGGCCAGGCCATTCTGTACACGATGATCGAAGGCGACGGGCCCTCGGACATCTGGCGGTTCGATCTCGGCACGCGCGACCGCACCAACATCACCCGCACGGCCGTCGAGAGCGAATACTCGGCCACGCCGATGCCCGATGGCGTGCACTTTTCCACCGTGCGTGTCGAGGCCGACAGTGCACAGCGGCTGTGGCAGTTTGCGCTGCGCGGCGACGAAGCGCCGAAGCTGCTCTTTGAGAAGATCCAGCCTGTGGGCTATCACGTCTGGGCGAGCGACGTGACGCTCGGGCTGTACGTGCTCGGCGCGCCCCTTGGCGCGTCTCGCGGCGCGCCGGCCACGCTGCGGCTGGCGGATGTGCGCACCGGCACCGGCGAGGTTGTCGCACGCGACATCGGGCGCGCGCTGCAGAAGATCCCCGGTCGCAACGCCATCAGCTACCTGCAGCAGGGGAAGGACGGTGCGTGGATCACCGCGCTCGACCTGCTCACGGGGCGCTCGACCCCGATCGCAAAGTCTCTCGACCGTTCGGACTACCACGTGTGGACGCCCGAGGGCGTGTTGCTGGCCGGCAGCGGCTCGCGCCTGCTGGTGTGGGTGAACGGACGGTGGGATGTGGTGGCTGATCTTGCCGTGGACGGGGTGCGCGCGATTTCGCGACTTGCGCTGAGCCCATCGGGCGACCGTCTGGCATTTGTGGCAGAGGACCGTGCCATCCCATGACCCGCTGACGCCAGGCGCCTTCGCCGACCATTTCTCGGCGAACGCGCAGGGGTACGCGAGGTTCCGGCCGCGCTACCCGGCGGCGCTGTTCCACTACCTCGCCATGCGCTCGCCGGGCACCGCGCTGGCGTGGGACTGCGGGACGGGCAACGGGCAGGCGGCAGTCGGACTGGCCGAGCGCTTTGCGCGGGTCGTTGCCACGGACCCGAGCGCGGCGCAGCTCAAGCTCGCCAGGGCGCACCCGCGCGTGACGTATCGCGTGGCCGTGTACGACAGCGGACTCGAGGACGCGAGCGCGCAGCTTGTAACGGCAGCGCAGGCGCTGCACTGGATGGACGTGAACGGGTTCGTGGGCGAGGCGAGGCGCGTGCTCCAGCCCGGCGGCCTGTTGGCGGTCTGGTGCTACTCGCTTTGCAGGATCACGCCGGCCATCGACGAACTGGTGGAGTTCTTCTACCGGGTGACCGTCGGCTCCTTCTGGCCGCCGGAACGGCGCCTCGTGGACGAGGGATATCGCTCCGTGGCGCTGCCAATTGACGAGCTCGATGTTCCCCCCTTCGACCTGATTGCCGACCTGACCCTCCCCCAGTTTCTCGGGTACGTGGAGACGTGGTCGGCGGTTCAGCGCTGCCTGGCGAGCCGGGGGCGGGACAGCCTCGATGCCTTCGCCCGGTCGGTCGGGGAGCGGTGGGGACACCCGCTCACCCTGCGCCGGGTCAATTTCCCCCTACACGTCCGGGCCGGGGAGTTGCGCTAGGGCGCTTGTGGCGTGGGGTGCACCAGATCAATTGTTCAATTGCCCCCCCCACCCGCACCAGGCACCAACCGACGTATGCCGAACTCGAAAGGAACTTCCGCCAAGGGCGGTTCCCTGGCAGTGAAAGAGCAGGCCGCGCTGCAGTGTGCAGCCGACAACATGCTCCGCTCCGCGTCGGAGTGCTGCCGTCAGCAGGCGCGCATTGGACGCGTGCTCGATCTCCAGTGCGGGGAGGAGGAGCTGGAGGCCGTCATTGAGGTTTCGGTGCTCTGCGTGCGCATCCTCGCCGAATCGTGCGAGCGGTACTCGGCAGTCGGCTCGGGGTCGCGCGACGGCCTCGACGAGGCGACGTGGCATGCGGCCAACACGCTCTGGCATGCGAGCCGGGAGTACGCGCGGCGCCACCACTCCTGCAACGTGAAGTCGGCCCAGATGAGCCGCCACTCCGCCAACCATCTCGGCGAGCTGGCCGTCGAGTACGAGTTGAAGGCCTCCGCCGTACTCGCGTTGCGATACGCGGTGGAGCAATACCAGAAGATCCGGCCGTCCGCCGCCTGACCGTCGCCGCCTGCTGCACCTCGCGCCCCGATCGCCCAGTCGATCGGGGCGCTTTCGCTGAGCCTAGTCGGCGCCGAGGCTCGCGGTGGCTTCGCCCCAGCGATGCATCGCGCCGTCGAGCGCCGCTTCGGCGTCCTTGAGCGCCCGATTGAGCTCGGCGGCGCGGCGCGCGGCCGCGGCGCTGCCGTCGTAGAGCGCCGGGTCCTGGAGTTCGGCGCGTGCGGCTTCGACGCGCGCTTCGGCGTCGGCCACCGCGCGCTCCGCCTTCTCGACCGCTCGCTTCAGGTCACGGCGCGTGGCGTGCTCCTTCTCCTGCGACTGTGCGCTTCGCTGCGCCAGCTTCTTCTCGGCCTCGCGGCGGGCCACGGCGGCGCGGCTGGCCTCGCTGGCGGCCGCGGCGGCGCGCGTCTTCTGGCGCTCCTCCCACTCCACGAACGTGCCGGCAAAGTCTTCGACGCGCACGCCGTCGAACGCCCAGACGCGCGTGGAGATCTCGCGCAGGAAGGCACGGTCGTGGCTCACGAGCAGTACCGTCCCCTCGTAGCCGTCGAGGGCGTCCTCGATGGATTCGATGGACTCCACGTCGAGATGGTTGGTGGGTTCGTCGAGCACCAGCAGGTTGGCGCGCGAGAGCGTGATCATGGCCAGCGCGAGGCGCGAGCGTTCGCCCCCCGAGCAGACGTCGGTGCGGCGCTGCACCGTGTCCCCCGAGAAGCCGAAGGCGCCCAGCAGACCCTGGATCTGGCCGCGCGTCCAGAGGGGACGCAGGTCGTTGATCACGTCGTAGACGGTGGTGCTCATCGGCACCTGCGCGAGGTCCTGCCGGAAGTGCGCATGACTGATGGACCCGCCAAGCCGGCATTCTCCGGCCGTGGGCTCACGTTCGCCGAGGATGGTGCGCAGGAGCGTGGACTTGCCGGCGCCGTTGGGGCCGACGATGGCCACCACGTCGCCGCGCATGGCGGTGGCGTGGAAGCCCTTCACCAGCGTACGCCCTCCGATGGCGATATCCACCTTGTCGCAATAGACCACGCGGTCGCCGCCGCGCTCCTTGATCTCGAGCGAGAACGACATCGCCTCGGACTCGCCTGGCGGCGGGGTGAGGCGCGGCAGGCGCGCGAGCAGCTTGCGGCGTCCCTGCGCCTGCTTGGTGTTCTGTCCCGCGAGATTGCGGCGGATGAACTCCTCTTCCTTGGCGATGAACTTGCGCTGCTGGTCCACCTGGCGCTCAAGCGCCAGCCGGCGCTCGGCGCGCTGCGTCACGAAGGCCGAGTAGCCGCCGCGGTAGGCCGTGACGGTGCCAGCCTCGACGTGGAGCACGTGGTCCACGGTTTCATCGAGAAAGGCGCGGTCGTGGCTGATGATGAGCGCCGTGCCGCGGCGTTCGAGCAGGTACTGCTGCAGCCAGTCGGTCGTCTCGAGGTCCAGATGGTTGGTCGGTTCGTCGAGCAGGAGCACGTCGGCGGGGGCCACGAGCTGCGCGGCGAGGCCGACGCGTCCGCGCTCGCCGCCGGAGAGCACGGCGACGCGCTTGACCTTGGCCTCCTCCGCGTCGAAACCCAGGCCCTGCAGCACCGCATCCACCCGCGCGTGGAAATCGTAGCCCCCTTCGTGGGCGAAACGCTCCATGTCGTGGCCGTAGCGATCGAGTGCGGCGGGGTCGGGGTGCGAGCCCATCTCCGCCAGACGATTCGCCTGCTCGGCCAGCGATGCCTCGAGTTCGATGAGCGAGGCGAACGGCTGGGCGGCGGCTTCCCAGACGGTCTCGGCGTCGCCGAAGTCGCGGTGCTGGTCGAGCAGCGACAGCCGCAGGCTGCCGGCGCGCGACACGGCGCCGGCGGTTGGGCGCTGGTCGCCGGTGATGAGCCGGAACAGCGTCGTCTTGCCCGAGCCGTTGCGGCCGATGATGCCCCAGCGCTCGCCCTCCGCGATGGTGAAGGCGACATCGCGCAGGAGCGTAGTGGCGCCGAACTCGACGCGCACGCCGGAAAGAGTGATCTGGGTCACGCGAACAATCTAATCCGTAAACAGCCGTGACTGACGCGTAGCTCGACGGGTACAGTTATCTTGCTGGGGTGAGGTCTGCCGCGAGGAACTCGCGTGCGGACTGGAGGTACGATCAGCGCCCCCCGGTGTTCGCTCTTCCTCCTTTGTGGAGCCCTCGTCATGGTTGCAGCGGCAGCAGTGGCGCTCCTTCTCGCGAGTGTGGTCAGCGAGCCGGTGGCGAACGGCCCTGGAGGCCGGGGGCCGGGACCGCGGATGGAATCCGCGCGCGTCGGCATTGACCTGTCGGCGCCGGATACGGTAAAGCCGCGACGCCGGGCGGTGCGGCTCAGCGAGGCGTACCACACGCGCCTTCGCATCCACAAGATCGCGTCGTTCGCCATGCTGCCGATGTTCGCGGCGCAGTACGCCGCGGGCGATCAGCTGTTCAAGAAGGGGAGCGCCGCCCCCGACTGGGCGCAGAACACGCACGGTCTGTTGGCCGGTGGCGTTGCGGGACTGTTCACGGTGAACACCATCACCGGTAGTCTCAACTGGTGGGAGACGCGCCACCAGGAGAAGGGGCGCGCGTGGCGCACGACGCACTCGGCGCTGATGCTGCTGGCGGATGCCGGCTTCATGGCAACGGGGCTGTTGGCCGACGAAGCAGAAGAGTCAGGCGACCGGCGAACGCTGCATCGCACCGTCGCCATCACGTCGATGGGGGTGGCCACCGTTTCGTACGTGATGATGCTCAAGCCGTTCCGGAGAGACTGAGATGGAAATGCTGGATACGCTGGTTGAGATCGCGAAGCCGTGGGCGAAGTTCTATTCCAAGTCCACGCCGGCCCAGAACGTCATCCTGTTTGCGCATCTGGCCGGGTTGCTGGGCGGTGGTGGCATTGCCGTCGCCGCCGACCGCGCCATCTGGAAGGCACGCGCCGCGACGGACGAGGTGCGGGCGCTGGTACTCGCGGAAGTCGCGGGGGCGCACCGTCCCGTGATCACCGGACTGGTGTTCGCCATGCTATCCGGCGCGCTGATGACGGCGGCCGATCTCGAGACGTACGTCACTTCGCCGGTTTGGTGGGGTAAGATGGGAGCGGTCGCCGTGCTGCTCGCCAATGGCGCGTGGTTGCGTTCCATCGAGCACACGTCGCTGCGCACGCCAACAGTGGCGCCCGCCGCATGGGCGAAGTTCACGCTCTCCTCACGACTGAGCCTCACGCTCTGGTTCGTCGTCGTGTTAATCGGCGTGATGCTCGGAAACATCTGATCTTCCTCTTCACGATTCCCAAGCTGCCATGAGTTCTGATAATTGCACGGGCGATTGCCCGCTCGCCCGCCGCGCCTTCCTCAAGGACGTGTCGCTGCTCGCCGCCGCGCTCGCGGCGGCGGGGCTCGCCCCGCGTGGGGCGGCTGCGCTGCCGCTGCCGATTCGCGCCCTTTCGCGCGAACGGGCCGAGGTGCGCTATCCGATTCCGGCCAAGGACGGCGTGCGGTTCGATGACGAGAACGAGGTGATTCTCGTGCGGTTTGGCGGGCAGGTCTTCGCCATGCTGCTGTCATGCCCTCACCAGAACACGGCGCTGAAACTCGACCCCGCGGGCTCGGGTGGTTTCTACTGCACCAAGCACGAGTCCAGGTACAAGCCGACCGGCGAGTTCATCTCGGGGCGCGCCACGCGCAACATGGATCGCTTCGCGATTCGCCGCGACGGTACCTCGGTGGCGGTGAACCTCGATGTGTACTACGAGTCTGATTCCGAGCCCACACAGTGGGCCGGCGCGGTGATCACCGTCTGAATCGAGGCGCCCCCCAATGGAAGACGCGCACCCCTGCAGCCACGCCTGCGCCGTCGGACGCCGGGAGTTTCTGGGCGCGGCGGCGCTGACCGCGCTGACGCTGCTTCAGTCGGCGTGCGGCGACGGTCAGATCGGCGGCACCGGACCCGACGGAACGAGCGGCGGCACTTTGGTGGTGACGCTCTCCCAGTTTGCGGCACTCGCCTCCGTGGGAGGCGTTGCCCGGGTAGACGGCGGGCATGGAAAGCCCGTGGCGCTGGTGCGTACCGGCGCCGCGTCGTTCACGGCGTTGTCCCTGGTCTGCACGCACGAAGGGTCGACGGTCAACATCACCGGCGCGGGATTCCTTTGCCCCAATCATGGGGCGCGGTTCTCGAGCGTCGGCGTGTGGCAGGGGGGGCAGGTGACGACGAACCTGAAGAGCTTGCCATCGAGTTATGATGCGGGGACGGGGACGGTTTCGATCACGCGATAATGAACGGTGCACGGCAACGGTGGGGTGCATAGGCATGGGCACGGTGGGGTGCAAAGTGCAGGGGGCGAACCGATGCAACGGTCCGCCCCCTCTTCTCTTCACTTCCCCAGCACCGTGCACGCCACCGTGTCCGTGCCCCTGCCCCCGTATAGTCAGCCGATGGGTACTTCAGGACACAGCTCCGCACTTTCCATCGCTCTCTGTGCCACCGCCTTCTGCCGCTCATCCTGGTTGCGGGAGAGACCGCGCACGGCGCGGCGTGCGCGACGCGAGGCGGACGCGACGAAGAGCCGCGCGCAGTCGAGGTCGGGTGCCACCTTCGCTTCGTCTCCGCCCGCCGCGACGAGCGCCGCCGTGGCGCGGGAGAGCGTGCAGACCGCCATGTAGATGTCGATCGCGGCGTTCGAGAGGCGCTCCTGATGAAACTGCTTCTCAATGATCGCCTTGCCTTCGGCCATCAGCACGCTTTCGACGCCGAGCGCGAGATCCTGCACCACCTCCGCCACCATGTCGGCCTCATCCTTGAGCGCGGCGTGCACCATGCTGAACTCGGGCTTCACCATCTGCTTCTTGGCGCGGCCGGCAATGTAGCCGCTGATGGCGCCGATGCTACGCAGAGGATCCTTGAACGCCTTGCCGATCTGCTTGAGCCGCTCGCCGGGCTCCTGCAGCGCCGAGAGCGCGATGAGGGCGCGCAGGATCTCGTTGGTTCCCTCAAAGATCATGTTGATGCGCGCGTCGCGCACGAACTGCTCGTACGGATACTCCTTGGAGTAGCCGATGCCGCCGGCGATCTGCAGCGTGTCGTGCGCCGTGCGGTTGGCGAGTTCCGACGCGAAGATCTTGCAGCAGGCGGTTTCGAGCGAGAAGTCCACGCCGCCGCGGTCCACCATGGCCGACGTGACCATCCATGCCGCGTCCGACGCGTAACAGTCGGCGGCGGCGGCGGCGAACTTGCGCTGGATCATCTCGAACGAGCCGATGGGACGACCGAACTGTTCGCGCTGCTTCGCGTACTCGAGCGCGTGGCGCATCATCTCGCGCGTGCCGCGTGACGACCCCGCCGCCAGGCCCAGCCGGCCGGAGTTGAGGATCTCAAGGGCAATCTTAAAGCCCGCACCGACATCGCCGAGCCGGTCTTCCACCGGAACCTTTACGTCCTCGAATGTGAAGGTGCGCGTGTCGGAGGCCTTGATGCCCATCTTCTGTTCTGGCTGCCCCATGGAGACGCCGGGGGCGTGCGCGTCCACGATGAACGCGGTGACACGCTGCTTCCGCTTGCCGTCCACCTCCATCGGCACTTTCGCGAAGACCGTGAGGAGCCCGGCGTACCCGGCGTTGGAGATCCAGATCTTGGTGCCGTTCAGCACGTAGTGCGTGCCGTCGGCGCTTGGAATCGCCGTGGAGAGCATGGCCTGCGCATCGGATCCCGAGCCCGGCTCGGTCAGGCAGAACGCGGCGATGAGTTCGCCAGACGCGCACTTGGGCAGGTACTTCTGCTTCTGCTCCTCGGTGCCAAAGAGCGTGATCCCCTTGCAGCCGATGGACTGGTGCGCGCCGAAATAGACCGCGAGCGACGCATCGGTGGCGCCGACTTCACCGAAGATCCGGTTGAAGACCATCGCGCTGGCGCCGAAGCCGCCGTACTCCTCGGGGATGTTGAGTCCCATCAGTCCCAGCTCGGCCATGCCGGCGCGCGTTGCGTCGGTGAACTTGCCGTCATGGTCGTGCTTGCGCGGGTCCACGGTCTCCTTGGCCCAGCCGCGGAACGAATCGAGAATGGCGGCGGCCGCCTCGCGGTCAGCGTCGGACGGAACAGGGAACGGGAAGACGAGGTCTTCGCGAATCTCGCCCGAGAAAAGCGCTTTGGTGAACGACGGGTTCTTGTCGGGGTCGGCGAGATGAGGAGTCTTGGACACGGTTGGCACCTGATGCGTGAGAAAGGCCGGTATGGCTAAAGCTACAGCTGACGGAGACTGGGAGGGGGAGGGGTGCAGGGGCTTGGTGAAGAGGGAGGAGTGGAGGGAGGAGGGAGGGGTGGGGAGGCCTCCCTACGACTCGGGTGTGAAGGTGCTCCACGGACCACTCGACTTTCGATACAGCAGTTCGTCGTATCCCTCAACCAGAAAGTCCTTCAGGGTGCCGACGAACTCGTAGCCGAGCCGCTCGTAAAGGCGGCGCGCGCCGGGGTTGAACGACGAGACGCAGAGGAAGACGTTGGGCGACTCGCGATGGATGCGCTGCTCGGCGAAGGCCACGAGTTGGGTGCCGAGTCCCGAGCCGCGTGCCGAAGCGGCCACGCACACCGAGGTGATGTAGCCGGGGAACTGCCCTTTCATCGTGAGGAGGATGAACCCCGCCACCACATCGCCGGTGCGGGCAACGTACAACTCGCGGCCCGGGTCGGAGACCGCCGCAAGGCAGCGCGCAAAGTCGCGCCCGAGCGTGACCCATGGGTCCGACTCCGACATCATGCGGGCGCAGGCCTCGCGGTCAGCGTCGTCGCGGGCAGGTTCGATCGTGACGGCCATGCTAGGTGTGCCTGGTTGAGACTGCTCAACGATACGAAAGCGGCGGTATTGCGGCGAATATTGGCGCGGGGGTGGGTCTCACGGCTTACCACGGATTGCACGGACACGAGGCGGATGGACATGGATCAACGTCAATGGGTAAGACCCCGCCCGAAGGCTGAGCTCGCGTGGCGAGCCCCTCACATCCTGATCCGTGTCATCCGCTTGTGGTCCGTGCAATCCGTGGTAGGACGTAGATCTTGGCATTCCACAGGCGCATCGTGACCTCCGCGCAGGTGGCGTCCCAACGAGCCGATGGAACCAGCCTCCTAAACCTTTCAGAACCCCCCTCCGAGCGGTACGTTTTCGCGGTTACCTACACCCCGGATTCACCAATGCCCCGTCTGCCGCGATATATCTGGCGCGCCCTCCCACTCGTTGCGCTCCTCCTGGCCTCCTGCGCGACCCTTCGCGCGCTCGCGCAGGGGGGCGGCTGGAAGCCTCTGTTCGATGGCTCTTCGACGTCTGCCTGGCGAGCCTATCAGAAAGCGGAGATGCCCACGGGGTGGACCATCGTCGATGGTGCGCTGACCAAGAGTTCCACGGTCGAGGACCTGATCTCCAAGGAGACCTTCGGCGACTTCGAACTCGAGTTTGAATGGAAGCTGGGCAAGGGCGGCAACGCAGGCATCTTCTACAGGGCCACCGAGGAGTACATCAAGGTCTACTGGAGTGCGCCGGAGTATCAGCTGCTCGATGACGCCAATAACCCGGGCGACACGCGCCTGACCGCCGCCGGTTCCATCTACCAGCTGTACCCCGCCGCCGACGGCGCCCAGAAGACCTTCGGCGAATGGAACACGGGGCGCATCGTGCTGAAGAAGGGGCACCTGGAACACTGGCTGAACGGCAAGAAGGTGGCCGAAGGCGAGATGGGCAGCGCCGACTGGAAGGCGAAGGTGAAGGCGAGCAAGTTCGCCCGCTGGCCGAACTTCGCCCTCGCGCCGCGCGGTGCCATCGCCATTCAGGGCGACCATCAGGGCCCGCTGGCTCTCCGCAACATCCGCATCCGCCCGCTCGACTGACCCCGGCGTCCCAACCCCACCGGAGCCTCGATGAACGCGACGCGCCTCAAGTTGATGACGATGATGTTCCTCCAGTACTTCATCTGGGGGGTCTGGTTCGTGACGATGGGCACCTACCTCGGTGCCACGCTGAAATTCACGGGCACGCAGATCGGGTACGCCTACGGCGCCACCGCCATCGCGGCTCTCATCTCGCCGTTCTTCGTGGGGATGATTGCCGACCGCTTCTTCGCGTCGGAGAAGCTGCTCGCCGTCCTGCACCTGGCCGGCGCCGCGTTCATGTGGGTGGCGTCCACGCAGACGACGTTCGCCACTTTCTACCCGGTGCTCATCGGCTATGCGCTCTGCTACATGCCGACGCTGTCGCTGACCAACAGCATCTCCTTCCATCACGTCAAGGATCCGGCGCGCGAGTTCCCGGTCATCCGCGTACTCGGCACGATTGGCTGGATCGTGGCGGGGATCCTCGTGGGCCGCGTGCTCAAGGCCGACGCCCAGGCGCTGCCGATGCAGCTGGCCGCGTACGCCTCGGTAGCGATGTCCATTTTCTCGCTGATGCTCCCGCACACGCCGCCCAAGGCCGCCGGAACGCCGTTCAACTGGCGTGACGCACTGGGCCTCGACGCGCTGCAGCTGCTCAAGCAGTGGGACTTCCTGCTCTTCGTCATCGGGTCGTTCCTGCTCTGCGTGCCGCTCCAGTTCTACTATGCGTTCGCCAACCTCTTCCTCAACGAGATCGGCGCGCCCGAGCCGGCGTTCATCCAGTCATTCGGCCAGATGAGCGAGATCTTCTTCATGCTCCTGCTCCCGTTCTTCCTGCGGAAGTTGGGCATCAAGTGGATCATGGTCGGCGGCATGGCGGCGTGGGCCCTGCGCTACTTCGCCTTCGCGCACGGCGACGCCGGCAGCGGCATGTGGATGATCTACGCCGGCATCCTCCTGCACGGCGTCTGCTACGACTTCTTCTTCGTCGCCGGCCAGATCTACACCGACGATCGCGCCGGCGAGAAGATCCGCGGCGCCGCCCAGGGCTTCATCAATTTCGTGACCAACGGCGTAGGCTACTTCATCGGCGCGTCCGTCTCGGGCGCGGTGGTGCAGCGCTACACGATCGCCGCGGCGGACGCCAGCGCCGCCGTGTCGCACAACTGGCGCGCCATCTGGATCCACCCGGCCATCGCGGCCGCCGTGGTGATGGTGCTCTTCGCGCTCCTGTTCCGTCCCACCACGCACGGCGCCAACGCGCCGTCCGCCTCCCGCTGAGGATCTCGACGATGACACATCGCGACAACGACGCCACGCCCGCCGCGCCCGAGAGCCCGTCCGTCTCGCGCCGCGAGTTCGTGGAGAAGACCTCGATGGCCGGCATGGCCTTCACCATCGTCAAGCCGCATGTCCTCGGCGGGCCGCGTCACGTGGCGCCGAGTGACAAGCTGAACGTCGCATGCATCGGCGTCGGCGGCATGGGCGCCAGCGACGTGCGCGGATTCTCCGCCAACGCCGATTGCAACATCTACGCCCTCTGCGACGTGGATGACGTGGCGGCCGAGCGCAGCTACCGGCTGCAGCCGCAGGCGAAGAAGTACAAGGACTACCGCGAGATGATCGATCGCGAGGCCAAGAACATCGACATCATCACGGTGTCCACGCCCGACCATCATCATGCGGCGGCGTCCATGCTGGCGCTCAAGGCCGGCAAGCACCTCTACTGCCAGAAGCCGCTGGCCCGCACCGTCGCTGAGGTTCGCGCGCTCAAGGCCGAGGCGATACGCCGCCCGAAGCAGGCGACGCAAATGGGCAATCAGGGGCACGCCGCCGAGGGCATTCGCCTGATGCGCGAGTGGGTGGAGGCGGGGCTGATCGGCAAGGTGGTGAGCGTCGAGTTCTACACCAACCGTCCCATCTGGCCGCAGGGCATCCGTCGCCCGAGCGAGGCGCACAACGTGCCGCCGACGCTCGACTGGGAACTGTGGCTTGGTCCCGCGCCGTTCCGGCCGTACCACCCGGCCTACGCGCCGTTCAACTGGCGCGGCTGGTGGGATTTCGGCACCGGTGCGA
>JBAZTM010000062.1:0-23353 GCA_041661925.1 Gemmatimonadaceae bacterium | reverse complement strand
GCCCATCTTGGCCGAGACGGCCCCAAAGATCTGTCCGCACTTCTGGGCGCCCTCACCAGAGTCGGAGACGATTTCAACGGTATGCTCGGGAACGCGCAGGACCTTCGGCGGCGCTGGAGCGGCGGTGGCGGAAGCGGACATGTTCGCGCTGGCACCTCATGGGGGATGGCGACGGAATGCGCGTTCACGCCGGAGCTAAGGCACCGCTATGGCCGTGGCGAGCACGCCGGGCTCGGATCACTTGTGAGCCGAAGCAAGTGTCGGGGAAAACCACCCTACCGGGCGGAGCGGACACCAACTTCAGCGAATTCAAATTCCCATAGTGGTGGCGCCTCCGTCTGTCGGGGGGAGGTGGGGTATTTCCTAAAGGGTTTCCTGACTGCTTTGAGGGTATTTCTAGGGAGGAATCCCTGTCATCCCCTCGGAGGACAGTTGCGTTGAGAATGGTTCGCAAAGAGACGTCGGGTATGCGAGGGAGATAGTCGTTGTCTTCAAGTGCCGGTCGCGGGCGCGACTGCGGTCGCGGCCGCTCGGCGACACGGTGCAAGCCGATAAGACTGATCTGGACTGGCGGAAACCCTGCCGATTCAGGGCGCTCGATCGCCCCCGCCTACCACCTCGAGCGCGTCGAGGCCGAGATCCGCGTGACGGTCACGGGGCAACACCCGCACATTGCGCCGCTGTTTGATCCCGGCGAAGCTAAGAGTCTCATGTCCTTGTGACGTCCCTGCATAAAGGGCGAGTTTCGGCGCACGCGGCTCGGGCGCGAGTGGTGTTTGGATGTGGAAGCGATGCCCGCCGGGTGCAGGCGACCCTGCCGGACGAACGCCCGGGTAGATAGTCAGGAAATGAAGTCGGAGGTCACACTGCCTGACCGGAGGTGACGATGAAAAGACCCAACGCAACTGCGTCCGTTGTAATCCTGCTGCTCGCCGCGGCCTGCGCCCAGCCGGCGCCGACGATTGGTCCCGCCTCGGACGCCGAGATGAAGGCGGTGGCGGCGGTACTCGCAACATTCGACAGCTGCGGCCGCACCGGCGCACTGGACGAGTTCATCAGTTATAGCGCGGACGACGTGGTGTTGCTCGCGCCCGACCAGCCGGCTGTGGTTGGGAAGGACGCCGTCCGCGAGGTCTATAAGAGCATCTACGCGGCGGTCACGCTGGACATGCAGCACAAGCCGCTGGAGACGCAGTCGCTCGGCGACCTTGTGATCTCTCGCGGCACCGCCAGCGGCACGGCGACGCCGCGGGCCGGCGGCCCGACGACAGCGTTCGACAACAAGTACTTGATGCTGTTCAGGCGGCAGCCGGACGGAACGCTTAAGGCGTGGCGGGTGGCGTTCAACACCAACGCACCGCCGGTGGCGCCGGGGCGTGCGCCCTGAGAGACTTCTCTCTGTGCATCCACTCGCCTGCCTCTTCGCGATCGCCGCGTTTGTGCTTACGCCGGACCTGTCAGCCCAGGCGACACCGTCGGCCGCCGGCCCCGCGGTGGCCAGCTACGTCGCCGTGTCAGTGAACGGCGGCAGGCTGCCGTCCACCGACCAGGTGACGGACCCGCACGGCACGCGATTCCTGGTGGAGTTCGACGAGTTGGTGATCGCGATTCGAGCGCGGGGCGAGTTTCGCGCGTCGTTGCGCTACCGGCAGACGCTCGCAGAAAAGGGGACGGTGATCCAGCGCGAGCCGATCCAGTCGATGACCGTGTATGGCAGGTATGTGGCGCAGGGGAACACCCTGCGTTTCATTCCCGACCCGAAGCGCGGGGGCAAGGGGATCGAGATCCTCGACGGCACGTTCGCCCCGGGACGCATTGACGTGCCGTTCTGGTACCGGAACGGGCAAGTGTCGCGACGCGCCCAAGTCGTGCTGCGACGGGATCCGACGCGGTTCTAGCTCGTTCGCTCGGATACGCGCGTACCGACCGCGCCGAGTCACGTACTCCCTAGCGCTCAATTCTCGCGCCTACGAGCGCGCTTCGCGCGCCGTTTATGGCGCTCCAGTATTCGCTGACGGGAGTACGTGACCCGGCGCTGCATTGGCGCGCGGAATGCGAGCACTCCAGTCGGTGGAGTCGCGCGCGTGACCCCGCGCTGCCTCGGCGCGCGGACGACGCGCGCGCAAGCTCGCGCACGCCGGCGTTGGCCCCTTCCCTCCGAGCGCACGCGACGGGGGGCGTCCTCGCGGATATAGGAGGGCCAACAGACGGCGCGCGCAGCGCGCTCGATTGGCCCGACAATTCCGCGAGGACGACCCCCGTCGCGTGCGCGCCCTCTCAGTGCTAACCGCTGCGACCGCGGAGCGAGTTGAACAGCGCGCGAATCTGCTCAGGGGTCTCGATGTTCACCGGGTCGAGCTCATAGTACTTGTTGTCGAGGAACCGCCCCGTCTGCGGAAAGAACGGCGGCCGGCGGTTCGTCTTCTGGCACGGATCCACGGTGCGGTTCTCGCGCAGCCCCGTCCCCGACCCCGCGTACGTCGCCGAGATGACCTGCTCGATGACGCCACCAGTCTGGTTGATGCAGCCGCCCGAAGTGGTGTTCCCCGCGCCGCACGTAATCGAAGGACTGGTCTGCAGGTTGCCGGCGTAGCTCTCCACGCCCACGGTGCCCGTGAGGCTCATCGTGATGCCGTGCAGCGTGTAGTGCGGTGTCCCCATCAGGTACGCCGCGCCCGACGTGTTGATGGACTTGGGACGGTTCATCGAGTTGTTGGTGATCATGATATCGTCGCGCCCTATGATCCCGAGGAAGTTCCGGCAGATCGACGAGACGGGATTCTGGTCGTACGTCAGGTCATCGATGAGCCCGACCCGCCCCAGCACGTAGAGCGTGACGAAACCGCGCACGGTGCCATTGGTGAAGACCGGTCCCGACGTGAAGTGAATCACGCCCTTGGACGAGAGGTTGTACGGCTTGGTCAATGGATGCAGGTAGGTGCGCTCCGCCTCCTGTCGCAGGGTCGCCGGTACCGCGGAGAGCTGGATACTGGAAGGCGCCAGGCGCCACGATCCAAGCGCCACGGCCGTGCCACCGCACCTCCCGTTCGCGTTCGAGACACTTACGATGCAGGTGCGCGGGTTCGGCGTGAACGTGCTGTCCTGGCCGCCGTAGCGGGTCTCCGCTCCGCACAAGGGACCTGCCGCCCACGTGTACGGAGCGCCGTTGGACGGATTCGGTACGGTCAGGCCGCAGTTCGTGGCGTCTACGAGACGCTCGGTGAGCAGGAGGTACGGCGAACCTGCCGGGAAGCAGCGCGCGGTCGGCAAGCTGGCGATCGCCACCACGCCGGCGCGCGTGTTGGCGTCGTAGGTGTTGGACTGCGCCACGGTGACGGTCGGATACGTGCTCGTCTGGATGCGCGACTTGACCCACGCCTGCTTCATGGAGGCAATCGGGAAGAACTCCAGCCGCCCGGCGATGGTGAACATCGCGCCACACTGGTTTTGCAGGATGGGATCGGTGAGCGCCACCGGCGACCCGACCAGGTCGGCGCGCAGGCGCGCGGTATCCATGCCCGCCGCGAGGTCGAAGACACGAATGAAGCCGTCCTCCTCTCCCAGCACGCCGTCATTCTCCACGTCGAGGGTCAGGAACTCCACGCGCGAACCGCGCGTGGCCTGCGCCGCCGTTGTGCCGGACACGTTGGCGCCGGCGCCGTCTGTCGCGCGCGCGCTGCTGCCGCTGACCGGCGTGAAGTTGAGCCCGCCCTGCGTCGCGTATCCCGGAAGCGCCGCGAGCTTGGCAACCGTCGGATACGGAATGACTGCCGCGCCGGTCACGGGCGTAATGCCGCTGTAGTTGGCGGTGCCGCTGACGCTGCCGACGGCGCTGACCGTGTCGTAGTACGTGGGTCCCGGCGAGCCCGCCGAGGCCCAGTTGCCGTTGGAGTGCGACCGCCCGCGAATGAACTCGCCCGTACCATACGCGAGACCGCTCGGCCAGGTGTTGGTGAACATCGCAAAGCGCGAGAACGACTCGGCGGTGAGGTCGAGGCGTCGCACGTTGCGCGTGCCGCTGGCGTCGTACGCCGTGGAGACAATGGTGACGAACTGGCCGAAGCGCCCAACGGTGTCGCCGGTAAACCCCACGTATGTGTTCACGCGGGACCGGGGGACCACGAGTCCGGCGGCGTCCGTGAGCACGCGCCCCGAGTCAAGGCGCACGTACGCCGTCTCGGGAATGGTCCGCTGAAACGCCGTGTCGCGATTGACGCGTGACTTGGCCTGCTGCAGCGCCTGCTCCGCGGCATAACGGAAGTCGCGCTCGCGTTCATGCAGGCGCAGCAGGATGCCGCCGCTCGAGGTGAGGTAGATGGCGGACATCGCGAGCGCCGCGAACCCGAGGGTGAGCACGAGCACGAGCAGCAGCGCCGACCCTCGTCGGGTTCGGGCACGACGGCCTTGGGAGGACATGTGGCGACTCATGGTCAGGGGACGACCACCGAAGCGGTAACCGCCGGGGTCGAGTTGGAGGGCGAGCAGTCCTGCGCAACGACCGCGTATTGCCACGTCCCGCTCACGGGGGGCTGGTCATCGAAGGTGTAGCCCGACGCGCCGGTGGCGGGCTGGTTGGCGAGGATGACCCAGTCGCCGCCCGCGCTCGGTCGACGCTGGATGAAGTAGAGCGTGACATCGCGCTCGCCGGCGCCTTCCTCGAGCGAGTTGGTCCACTCCACATGCACGGAGACCGGCGCGCCGCCCGCATCCGTGACAAGCGCCGCCGTCGGTGTGCGCGCCGGCAGCGGTGCCGCCCCGCACGTCGTCTGACGGAGCAATCCGGCATTGAGCAGCTTGATCGAGGATGTCAGGGTGCGGATCACGTCGCGATTCGCGCGCCCGTCGTGGTACCAGCTGCTGATGCGCACGTCCACCACGCGGAGCGAGTCGGTGATGCCAGCGGCGTTGTCCCAGTACAGCGGCAGGCTGGCCGCCGGCACCGCCGTCAGGGCGCCGGCGGCATTGGTGCGCCAAAAGCTGAAGAACGCCGAGTCGGTCGGGACGATGAGATGCCGCGCGACGACAGTGCTGTCACGGTCGTTGACCCGGCGAAAGAGCGTGTAGGCGTCACTGCGGGAGGCCGACGCATCGGGCCACAGGAAATACGCGACGGTCTCGGCGGTCGAGCGGTTGCCCCCCTCGTCCACGTACGACGCCACCGGATAGCCGCGCGTCGTCCCGGGCAGGAACTGCGCACGCGACGGGTCCCACGCGCCGGCGGCGAGCGAATCAGCGTCCGGATTGAAGTAGACCGCGCCGTGGTCGCCGGTCGTGCGCGTCACGAGGTCCACATTGAACGCAATCGCCGTCGGGCTCGCGAAGACGATTAGCGGCTGCCCCGTGATGCCGCCGGCGAGGCGCAGCTCGCGATCGATGCCGCTCTGCACCGCGCGCAGGTTCTGCAGCGCCTCGAGCCGGCCGGCGCCGGTTTCCGCGGCGCGGGCCTGCACGCGGAAGAACGACACCGCGGCGCCCATGACGACGAGCATGATCACCATCGAGAGCAGGAGCTCAATGAGCGTGACGCCGGCGCGGCGTCGGGGCATGGAATGGGCGCGCATCAGAAGGCCGCGATGGAAGTGGTGCGACGGATGACGGGATTGAGCGCCCGTCCCGAGACGATCACCGTGACCGTCACGTAGTCGGCCGTCGCCGTTGGCCCGGTGCGCGTCACCAGCGTGCGTCTCGAGAAGCCCGACCAGGCATTCGTGCCGGTCCAGCTCTCGTTGACGTTGTTGTACGTGGCGACGAGCGTGGCGTACGGGCGCGCCGCCTTGATCTGCTCGATGCGAGCGGTGGCGATCTCGCTGCCCATGGTGCGCGAGAGGACATCGGAGTTCGAGCGTGTGAACTTCTGTGCAATGGCGGCGAAGCCGAGCAGCGATGTGGTGAGAATGGTCATCGCCACGATGACCTCGGCCAAGCTGAACCCGCGGCGTGTGCGCGTCATTGTGTCGTCCGGATCCACGAGGATCCGCCCCATTTGTAGACATCGACGCGCCCGGTGGTCGGCGAGACGATGAGCGCGCGGTAATCGGTGTTGACTGTGGCGCGCATGGTGAGGTAGAGCTCGAGGTCGGAGCTCGCCGAGCCGTCGCGGCGGAAGACCACGCCGGGGAGCGACGACACGGTGCGCAGCGCCGTACCCTCCACCGCCGAGCTGGCCGACGCCCCGCCGACGCGACCCATCGGCGGCCGCGCGAAGCGGGCCCCCTCCTCGAGGCGGCGGAACGAGACGCGATCCGTGGTGTTGAGCGTGTCGTTGTTGTTGTAGTCCTCGACGAGCCGCAGCCGCGCGTACACGGTGTCGAAGGAGACGATGACGTTGCTCTGGCGCGTGATCGCGTTGCGCTGGGCATGCTGCAGCAGCGTGCGTGCCAGCAGGGCCGCAGCGTCGGCGCGATACGTCGTCGTGCGCGCGCGCGGTATCGCCATCGTCGCGAGGATGGCCAGCAGCGCCATCACGATCAGCAATTCAATGATAGTGAAACCGCGGCGCTGCCTGCAGTCACCCGGCGGGTGATGGGCACGTCGCCTGCGACGCAGGTCCCGCATTCTGCCATGATCGTTGTGACCGTCCGCGTCACCACTCGCACGCATCGTCCTCTCCGGTCGTCATGCACCGCACCGCGGCGCCATGTTGTGATGCTGCTGGCGTTCGTCGTGACAGCGCGCCGTTTCCTGTAATCGCTGCGCGTCTCACTACCGATATGAAGGGCAATGTCCATGCCGCCCCGCGGTTGGTGCATGCCGCGGCGCGCACGGATTGCCCACCGGCGCCTGACCCGAGACCGCACGGCGGAGTGACCCGCAACGCACCGGCTGTTTGGCGAGCAAACTCGCGCGTTGGGCGAGTGCCGTCGCTCACACTCGCGCGATGACGCGCCCACTTGTAGCGCGCGTCACAATGCCGCACTTTGACCTCGTGCCCACCGTGACCGCACCCGCTGCACTCCGCCGCCGCGCTTCGCGCGCGCAAACCGCGGCATTCTATGCAGCCTGCTGGGTTCCGCTCGTCGTCGCGTACATCGGCGTGCTGACATGGATGACCGGTGGCACGCTGTCGGTGGTCGCCATCACCGTGGGCGCACTGCTCAACACCGCTGGTCCCGCCATACTCGGCGCGGGAGTGTGGTGGCTCACCGGGCGCGTGCCCATCCCTTCGCCGCCATCGCTCCGCTTCTTCGCCGTGCACGCGATGGGCACGCTGGTGTTCGTGGGCGCCTGGATGGGATGGGAGCTGCTGATCTCGGGTCCGTACGGTCCGGTGCGGCCGCCCGAGGAAGCCATGTGGCGGTACGTGCTGCCGTGGCAAGGCATACTTGGCATCCTGCTCTACGGCGTCGTCGCGAGCGTGAGCTACGCCGTGCGCGGCGCGCTGTTGGTGCGCGAGTTCGCCATCGCGGCGGCCGATGCGGAGCGGTTGCGCGCCGAGGCCGAATTGAAGGCGCTGCGGGCGAATCTGCACCCGCACTTCCTGTTCAACGCGCTGCACGGCGTCATGCAGCTCGTGCGTGACGAGCCGGCGCAGGCCGAGCGTGCACTCGAGAAGCTTGCCGACTTGCTGCGCTACGTGCTTCGCCTCGACCGGGTGCGCGCGCGTACGGTGTCGCTCGAGGCGGAGTGGCAGTTCGTGCAGAGCTACCTGTGGCTCGAGCGCATGCGGCTCGGCGAGCGCCTCATCGTGCAGGTTTCGCTCGATGACGATGCACTCACGTGCCAGGTGCCGCCCTTCACGCTGCAGCCGCTGGTGGAGAATGCGGTGCGCCACGGACTCGCCCCGCGCGACGCGGTCGGCACGCTGACCATTCGCGCCGAGCAGAGCGGTGAGCGTCTGCTCCTCGAAGTGTCGGATGACGGTGTGGGCGCCGCATCCGCCCCTGGCGACGAGTCGCAGGGCCTCGGGCTCACCGCCGTCGTGCGTCGCGCGCGCGCGCTCTTCGGCGCGGACGCGGTGGATGTGGTGGTCACGACAGCACCCGGCGCCGGCTTTCGTGTACAGCTCTCACTGCCGGCCCTGGTCGAGAACGCGCCGATCGGCGCGATGCGGGAGTCCGGCCCGTGATCGCACCCATTCGCGCCCTCATCGTGGACGACGAGCCCCTCGCGCGGCGCGCACTGCGCATGCTGCTGGATCACGAGCCGTCAGTGCGGCTCGTCGGCGAGGCGCGGGACGGCCCCGAGGCGATCGACGCGCTGCGCAAGCTCCAGCCGGAACTCGTCTTCCTCGACATCCGCCTGCCGGGGGCCACGGGACTCGAGGTGCTCGAGCGCACGCAGGCCGACGTGCGCGTGATCTTCACCACAGCACACGACGACTACGCCATCGCCGCCTTCGAGCTCGGCGCCATTGACTACCTGCGCAAGCCGTTCGGGCGCGAACGGCTGATGTTGGCCATCGCGCGGGCCCAGCCGCAGGTGCTGGCCGCGCGCCGCCCGCGACATCCCGGCGCATCGCTCGCCGAGCAACTGCTGGTGGCGGGCGAATCGACCCGCCCGCGCACGCGGATTCTCGTGCGCCGCGAAGGCGCGGTGATTCCGCTGCGCTGCGAGGAGATTGTCCGCTGTGAGAGCGACGGCGACTACGTGATCGTGCACGCGCACGGCACGCAGTATCCGGTCTACCTGAACCTCGGCGATCTCGCGCAGGAGATGGACGGCGAGCGGTTCGTGCGGGTGCATCGGTCGCACCTGGTGAACCTCGACCATGTGGCGTCGCTGGGACAGCACGATGCGGCGCGCGTGGTGCTGCACATGCAGGACGGCTCGCAGGTCGTCGCGAGTCGCGCAGGGACGCAGCTGTTGCGGCGGCGGTATCGCTGAAGTCGCTCGGTCCGACCGCGCCGGGACACGCACTCGCGCCTGCCGCCCGCGCCGGGTCACGCACTCCCTAGCGCTCGATTCTCGCGCCTTCGAGCGCGCTGCGCGCGCCGTCTATGGCGCTCCAGTATTCGCTGACGGGAGTGCGTGACCCGGCGCTGCATTGGTGCACGGTCTGTGCGCGCGCGTCGTTGTTGGCCCTTTCCCTCCAGCGCACGCGAACGGGGGGCGTCTTCGCGGATACTGGAGGGCCAACCGATGGCGCGCCTAGCGCGCCGGCGGTTGGCCCGAGAATTCCGCGAAGGCGCCCCCCGTTCGCGTGCGCTCCCCCTAGCCCTTGAAGTCGGCCGGCACGAGCAGCCGCTCAATCCCCTCGTACACCGCGATGAGGTGCCGCACGTTGGACACGAAGTCGATGCGGCTCACGTCAATCTCGAGCACGGGACCGTCGTACCAGCCGCCGGCGCGGAGGTTCGGCACGAACGCGTCGTAACGCGGGTTGAGCGCGCGCACGAGGCGCACGAGCCCTTCCGGAAGGTCGTCGCCGCTGCCGCCTTCCTCGTCGCGCTGCCGGTCGCTGATGTTGCGCAGCAGGTTCTCCACCGGGCTCTTGAGAATCACCAGCAGCCCCGGACGCACGAGCGGGCGGAACTCCTCCTCCAGGCGCTTGTCGATCACCTGCAGCGCCTCGGCGGTGAGATACGGCTCGTCCATGTCGCGGTGCAGGACCTCGCAGAACGCGTAGCGGTCAGCCAGCGGTGAGCCGTCAATGCAGGTGGACGCCTGCATGTGCGGCATCGCCTGCAGCTGCATCTTGCGCAGGTCGAGGTAGGCGTGCTGGATGTCGAGCGCCGCCTGGTGCAGGTGCCGCTTGGCTGATTCCAACTCCGGGCTATTGGGCCACGACCCTTTCTGCGCCTCGATGAAATCGTTGATGGCGCCGTAGTAGCGGCCTAACGTGCGCTTGGCCGAGTGCTTGGCGGTGGCGAGGAGCGGGTAGAGGGAAGCGTTGTTGGCGACATGGTCCTCGAACCCTTCATCCGGAAGCTCGAAGAGCGCGTTCATCCCCGTGCTGTAGGCCAGCAGCTTGACGAGCGAACTCTTCCCCGCCCCGATGTTCCCCACGCACGCGATCAGTGTCTGGTGGCGCGCGAGGTAGGTGAGCAGGCGGCGTTCGACGTTGGTCAGCCGGCTCGCGATCTCGTGGCGCTTGATGCCCGTGTCTTCCTCGACCTGCAGGATGGCTCCCGCGGCGCCGGTCACGGTTCGAGCTTCCTCGCCGCGATCATGCGGCGCACCTTCTCGCGAATGGTTCCCGCGGCGACGTGTACGTAGTCGGGGTGCTCGTGCATGTCGATTTCGGCGGGGAGGATGACGATGTCGGCGTCGGGTGGCACGATGGCCAGCTCCATGTACTTGCGGAGCGTGCTGCGCCAGGTGGCGGAGAGCTGCTCGTAGCCGGCGTGGATCTCTTCGAGATACTGCTGCGTGATGCCGGCCGCGTACTCGTCGCCCGCCTCGGCGCGCTTGAAGCGGCGCTTCTCGAGGAGCACCGGTTCGGTGCGCAGGTAGACGGTGAGGTCGGGGAGCCGGATGCGCTCGTGGATCATCGTCTGGTGCAGCAGCGTGTGGTACAGGCGGGCGTGGGCGGGCGGCATCTCGCCGGCCGCGATCATCCGCTTCACGAAGACCTCGGGGCCATCGAGGAACGGCCGGTCCTCGAGGATCAGCACGCCCTGCTTTTGCTCGCGCGTCATCAGGTGCCGGATCTCGCGCTGCTGCAGCACGCGCATGTGCAGGAACGCGGTCTCCGTGGGGAAGATGTTCGCCACGCGATCCTGATAGAACAGCGCCAGGCATTCGTCGGTGAGCGACCCCTTCTCGACGCGTTCACTGAAGGCGTACGTGTCGCCGTGGCCAATGAGCTGCTGCAGGTCGCGCCGATACGGCGGCGCGGCGAGGGCGTTCATGAGCGTTGTCTTCCCGGAGAAGAGGTTGCCCATGATGCCGATGTGGAAATTCATGACTTCGCCGCCTCTTTCGCCCAGGAATCGCGCAGCGTCACCGTCCGGTTGAACACCAGCGCGCCGGGGCGCGAATCCTCGTCGGAAATGAAGTAGCCCGTGCGCTCGAACTGGTATCGCGTGCCCACCGGATCGGCGGCGACACTCGGCTCCACCTTGGCGCCCTGCAGCACGACGAGCGAGTTCGGGTTGAGCACCGACGTGAAGTCCTGCCCCTCGGGGAGCCCGTCCGGATCAGGGACGTTGAAAAGCGTGTCGTAGAGGCGCAGCTCGCAGGCCACCGCGTGCGCGGCGGAGACCCAATGGATGGTCCCCTTTACCTTGCGGCCGTCGGGGGCGTTGCCGCCGCGCGTGGCCGGATCGTAGGTGCAGCGCAGCTCGACGACGTCGCCCGCGGCGTCCTTCACCACGTCGGTGCAAGTGATGAAGTAGCCGTAGCGCAGGCGCACTTCGCGCCCCGGCGCCAGACGGAAGAACTTTCCGGGCGGGTTTTCCATAAAGTCGTCGCGCTCGATGTAGATCTCACGCGAGAACGGGATCTTGCGCGAGCCTTCGAGCGGAACGTCGTGCGGGTAGTACGACGCGTCGAGCTCGTCGACCTGCCCTTCGGGATAGTTGGTGATGACGACCTTGAGCGGATTGGTGACGCAGAGCACGCGCGGCACGCGCATGTTGAGGTCGTTGCGCACGGCGTGCTCGTAGGCCGCCATCTCGGTGCGGGCCGGCTTGCGGGCGATGCCGACGCTGTCGCAGAAGGCGCGGATGGCTTCGGGCGTGACACCGCGACGGCGGATGCCCGACAGTGTGTGCAGCCGCGGGTCGTCCCAGCCCGAGACGTGTCCGTCGGTGACTAGACGAAGGAGCTTCCGCTTGCTGACGACGGTGTAGTCGAGCACGAGGCGCGCGAACTCCGTCTGTTCGGGCGGCTTCTCGAACCCGGCCGCAGCGACGAGCCAGTCGTAGATCTCCTTGTTGTCCTTGAACTCGAGCGTGCACAGCGAGTGGGTGATGTTCTCGATGGCGTCGCTCAGCCCGTGCGCGAAGTCGTACAGCGGGTAGATGCACCACGCATCGCCGCGCCGGTAATGCGAGGCGTGGGCGATCCGCATCAGGATGGGATCGCGCATGATCATGTTGTGGTGCGCGAGGTCGATCTTGGCGCGGAGCACATGGGCGCCGTCGGGGAACTCGCCCGCCTTCATCCGCGCGAGCAGGTCGAGGTTCTCCGCCACCGCGCGTTCGCGGTACTTGCTCGGCGTGCCCGGCGTGGTGACCGTGCCGCGGTGCTCGCGCACCTCGTCCTCGGTCTCGCTGTCCACGTACGCCTTGCCCTTCTCCACCAGCTTGACGGCGATGTCGTACAACTGCTCGAAGTAGTCGGAGGCGTAGTACTCCGCGTCCCACTCGAAGCCCAGCCAGCGGATGTCCTTCTTGATGGCCTCGACGTACTTGATGTCTTCGGTGAACGGGTTGGTATCGTCGAAGCGCAGGTGGATGCGGCCGCCGAACTCTTTGGCGAGGCCGAAATTAAGGCAGATGGACTTGGCGTGGCCGATGTGCGGGAAGCCGTTCGGTTCCGGCGGGAACCGCGTACAGATGGGGCGCCCGAACTTGTTGGACGCCTGGTCAGCCGCGACCATGTCTCTAATGAAGTCCCGCCGGGGGGTTTCCGTACTCACGCGCACACCTGGGTGTCGGGGTCAGACTGGGGAGCGTTGAAAGTAACTCAGATGGGGCGGGTTTGGAGGCGGCTGACACCTCCGCGAGTCCGCGAACGCCGGCCTGCCAGTGCGCCGATTTCGCGTCGCGGGCGCACCGCCCTGCCGGCGACCCACTTGGCGCGCAGCGATGCCCCTGTTCTGGATCTAGACGTATTGGATAATGCCCTATAGGTTGTACGCCATTCACGGACACGGGACTGGGCGATTTCCTGAGCTTGCAGCCCGAGCACGCGACGACACCGCAGGAAGGTATTGGCCAGACGCGAGGGAAGCACTGAGTTGCGCTTCTTCCAGCGGACCGACGAGGTCCGTCGCAGGAATAGGGTCGTCCGACGACGTTCTCAATTCGACAATCGCATCGCGCCCGCCGACGGCATGCCGACGGTAAGCGCTGCTTCTCGCAGGCAGCGCGCCCAGAGTTCTCCTCACTCCACCCCCCACCCCTTGCTGGAGGTAGTGATTGATGCAGCGAACTCGATGGTTCACGCACGTGACGGCGTGCGCCCTAACCCTCGCGGCCCTGGCGCAGCCGCTCGTCGCACAGGAGGCCACGGGTACCGTGCGCGGCCGCGTCACGATCTCGGCGTCCGGCACTCCACTGGCGTCGGTGCAGGTCTTCATCGTCGGCACCAAGCTCGGCGGGATGACCAACGCCAGCGGCAATTACACGATCAGCGGGGTGAAGCTCGGTCAGCGAACGGTCCGCGCGCGCGCGCTCGGATACCAGCCGACTGACATCACGGTCACGGTCACGGCCGACGGCGCCCGCGCCGACTTCGCCCTGAACACGTCCGTGGTTTCGCTCAACGAAGTCGTCGTCACCGGCACGGCCGGCGCCGCGCGCATGCGTGAAGTCGGCAACTCCATTGGGTCGGTGAAGATCTCCGAGACGCCGTCGATCCAGACGTCGGTGTCGTCGATTCTCTCGGGCCAGATGGCCGGCGTGAACGTCACCGGCGGCTCCGGCAATGCCGGCGCCGGCTCGGCCATTCGCCTCCGCGGCATGACGTCCGTGGCGCTCACCAACCAGCCGCTCATCTACATTGACGGCGTCCGCCTGCGCAGCGACGAGTATCCTAAGAACGTGTCGTCGCAGGCCGGCCAGGACTTGCGGTCCGGTCACGTCAACGCCAGCCCGCTGAATGACATCAACCCAGACGACATTGACCGCATCGAGGTCGTGAAGGGGGCGGCGGCGGCAACGCTGTACGGCACGGACGCCGCAGCCGGCGTGATCCAGATCTTCACCAAGCGCGGAGCGTCGGGCGCCGCCCAGTGGCAGGTGCAGGCCACGACCGGATTCAACCACCTGCAGCAGTTTGGCACGGACGACGCACCGTACCTCTTCATGGATCCTTTCCTCCGGGACGGCAAGCGCAACGGGGCGTCGCTCTCGGTGTCGGGCGGTACGCAAGGCAACACCCGCTACTTCCTGTCGTTCGCCGGTGACCAGCAGCAAGGCGTCATGCCGCTCGACACCGAGCGGAAGTACAACCTCCGCGCGAACTTCGACTTCACGCCGTTGAAGAACCTGGCGGTGAACTGGAACAGCTCGTACGCCAACGACGCCATCCAGAACACGCCGGCCGGCAACAACGCATCGGGCCTGACGCTGAACGCCTTCCGGCGCGACCGTAACTACTTCGGTGACAGCACGACGGCCAAGATCTCCCAGGTGCTCACCTACCAGCTGCACACCTGGATTGACCGCGTCATCATGGGCACCACGGCGACGTGGACGCCGATCACCAACGTGTCGAGCCGCCTCACGCTCGGTCTCGACCGGGCCGCGCTCGAGAACCGCAACCTGCGCCCGTACGGTTTCGTGGCCGCCCCGCAGGGCATCATCAGCGACACGCGCTGGTCGAACCTGACGCTGAGCGTTGACTGGGCCAACAACTACGAGCATTCCTTCGCCAACGGACTGCAGAGCACGACGTCAGTCGGCACGCAGTACGTTTCGTCGGCCGTCAGCAGCAACGAGGCCTACGGCGAATCGTTCCCCGGCCCGGGCGTCCCGACGGTCTCGAGCGCGTCCATCAAGAGCGCCTTTGAGACACGACAGACGATCGTCACCGGCGGCGCGTTCTTCCAGGAACTGCTTGGCTGGAAGGACCGCTACTTCGTGACGGCCGGCCTGCGCATCGACGGCAACAGCGCGTTCGGCAAGAACTTTGGCCTGCAGCAGTACCCGAAGGTCAGCGGCAGCTGGGTCGCCAGCGAGGAGCCGTTCTGGAAGTGGCCCTCGGCAACCCTGAAGATGCGCCTGGCCTACGGCGAGGCCGGCCGCGCCCCGGGCGCCTTTGACGCCGTGCAGACCTGGAACCCGGTCGGATGGGGCGGCCAGCCGGCGTTCCGGCCAAACAACGTCGGCAATCCGGACCTCGGTCCCGAACGCACCAAGGAGACGGAGGTCGGCTTCGACCTGACCGCGTTCGACGACCGCGCCAGCGCCACGTTCACATTCTTCGACGCCCACACGAGCGACGCCCTGTTCCCGGTGCGCCAGATCCCGTCGGAGGGCTTTGGCGGGTCGCAGCTCGAGAACGTCGGCAAGATGTCGAAGAGCGGCATTGAGCTGACGATTTCTGGAACGCCGCTCGACATCACGTACGCGCAGGTGAAGACGTCACTGTCGATCTCGACGAACAAGAGCAAGCTGGAGAGCCTGGGTGGCGCACCCGCCTTTTCACTCGGCAGTTTTGGATGGGCGATCGAGGGACAGCCGGTCCCGATCATGCGCGGCAAGTACATCCGCAACCGCGACGAGATGGGCGCGACGCCGGACACGGTCGGCAATTACCTGTTCGGACCAAGCCAGCCGACGCGGATCATCAATGGCAACGTCAGCGTGAAGACGTGGCATGACATCACGCTGTCGCTCCGCGGCGAGTACCAGGGCGGCGCGTACATGGACGAGGACGCGTCGTTCCAGGCGCTGCAGCGGTCGGTGAAGTGGCCCACCTGCTTCCGCGCCTACGACGCGCTGGCGGCCAGCCAGCCGATCACGGCCTGGGAGCGCGCCACCTGCATCCCGGCGAACGTGAAGCAGGACATGTTCATCTTCCCCGCGGACTTCTTCAAGCTGCGCGACTTCACGGTGACGATCCCGTTGAAGCAGCTGATCCCGGGTACGCGCAGCAGCATGATCGTGCTGACCGCGCAGAATTTCTTCCGCCGCAACTACGGCATGCCGATGTTCGACCCCGAACAGTCGGGCAACAGCGGGTTCAATGCCGCCGTGCGCTACATCTCCGAACACATTCCTGCGCCGGCGACGTACTATGCGTCGATCCGCGCCTCGTTCTAAGGGGGAGACGACTATGCAACCGACGACTTCCCTGCGCATCCGGCTGGTGTCCGGCCTGGCGCCAATCGCCGCGCTGTTGCTGGGCGCGTGCAACCTCGAAGTGACCAACCCCGGCCCGGTCAACGCCACATACCTCGACGACAAGGCGGCGTTCCCCGCCCTCGTCAATGGTGCGGGCCGCGACCTGGCCGAAGCGCTGAACTGGGTGTCGTACACGGGCGCCGCAGTGGCGCGCGAGCTGCACCCCGCCGGCTCCACCGGCAGTTTCGGCATCACGCCGGCGCAGCAGGGCGGCAAGCTGATCGACGACGAAACCGGCACGCACTGGCAGCTCGCCCAGCGCGCCCGCTGGACGTCCGAGTCGGCCATCACGCGCATCAAGACCGTACTCGGCTCCACGGCCGGGACCAACGCCCAGTATCTCCAGGCGCTCGTTTGGGCTGGCTACGCGAACAAGCTGCTCGGGGAGAACTTCTGCGACGGCGTGATCGATGGCGGCGCGAAGGAAGCATACACGGTGTATCTCACGCGCGCCGAGGCGAACTTCACCGAGGCGATCGCCGTCGCGACAACGCAGAACAACACCACGCTTCTCAACGCGGCCAAGGGCGGCCGGGCGGCCGTGCGCCTGCTCCGGAAGGACCTGGCTGGCGCGGCCAGCGACGCGTCCGGCCTCACGAACACGTTTGTGTACAAGATGCCGTACTACATTCTCGACGCGGACCAGTACAACCGCATCTACTGGGCCACGGCGAACGCGCCATACCGCGCGCACACGGTATGGAACACGTTCTACGAGACGTACTACACCCAGACCAAGGATCCGCGCGTCGCGTGGGGTTCGGATCCGAAGAACCCGGTCGGCGACGCCGCCGTCGGCAACATGGGCAAGGTACCGTGGTACTTCGAGCTGAAGTTCGCGGCCAAGGACTCCCCCATCAACCTGTCGTCGGGTTGGGAGATGCGCCTCATCGAGGCCGAGTCGAGGCTCTCGGGCGGCGACGTGGCGGGGGCAATGACGCTGATCAACGGACACCGCGTGGCGCTCAACCTCGCCCCGTGGGTGGCCAACACGGCGACGGAGGCCTGGACCGCGCTGAAGCGTGAACGCGGCATCGAGCTGTGGCTCGAGGCTCGGCGCCTGGGCGATTTTCGCCGGTGGACCGCCAATAATACGCCCGGCGTGTCCGACGACATGACGGGACGCGACGTCTGCTTCGTGACGCCGCGCGGAGAGAAGGAGTCGAACCCGAACTTCAAGTAGCTCGGCGGTACCGTAACGCAGGACAGCGAGGGGCAACCAGGCGGTTGCCCCTCGCTGTCTTCGTTCGGCGGCTTACTTCCGGTAGTCCAGCGCCGGCTTCTGCGTTCCCAGCCGCGTGGCGTACACGAAGTTCGGCCCGCGCGCCTTGTCGAACTCGGCGCGAGCCGCGGCGATCAACGCCGGGCTCTGGAAGAGCTCGGCCGCCATCAACGCCATGGACTTGGCGGCTACGATCATGCCCTTGGTGCCGATGGAGGTGCCGCCCGCCGCAACGGCCTGCCATGAGTGCGCCGGGGTGCCCGGCACCCACGTTGCCGCGCCCATCTGTACGGTGGGCACCCGCCAGCTCACGTCCCCCACGTCGGTCGAGCCGCCGCCGCCGGCCGCCACTGCGGTCTGCAGCGACTGGACCCTCGCCACCGCGTCGAGCGGGACCTGGGAGGGCGGCAGCGTCTTCCGGAGCCGTTCCGCCCAGGCACGCTCCTCGGCGCTATACGTGTAGCCTCCCACGCGCTCCAACACCTGTTGCTGCGCCTTCGCCAGCGTCTGGTTGATTAGGAGGTTGTACACCGCCCCAGTGACCACGAGTGCGTACGAGGTGCCGGTGCCCAGCGCCGCGCCCTTCGCCGCGTTTTCCACGCGTCCCCAGAGGTCGTCGACCACCTTGATGTCGGGGTGCCGCACCACGTAGTAGACCTCGGCGAAATCGGGGACGACGTTAGGCGCCCGGCCGCCGTTGGTGATCACGTAGTGGATGCGCGACTCCTGCGGCACGTGTTCGCGCATCATGTTCACCATGGCGTCCATCGCTTCCACCGCGTCGAGCGCCGAGCGGCCCAGTTCCGGCGAGCCGGCGGCGTGCGCGCTCACGCCCTTGAAGCGAAACTTGCCGGAGATGTTTGCGAGCGAACTCGAGGCCTGCACGCTGTTCTGGTCGCTCGGATGCCAGGTCACGGCGACGTCCACGTCGTCGAACAACCCGTCGCGCACCATGTACACCTTGCCCGCCCCGCCTTCCTCGGCCGGCGTGCCGTAGAAGCGGAGCGTGCCGGCCACCTTGTTGGCGATCATCCACTCCTTCAACGCGATCGTCGACGCCACGGCCGCGGTGCCGAAGAGGTGATGGCCGCAGCCGTGGCCCGCCCCGCCAGGCACCAGCGCGTGCTGCTCCGGCGTGGTGTCTTGCGACAGTCCCGGGAGCGCATCGAACTCGCCGATGATCGCAATCACCGGCTTGCCGCTGCCGAACTCCGCCGTGAATGCCGTCGGCATCCCAGCAATGGCCGGCTTCATCCGGAAACCGGCCGCGGCGAGTTCACTTTGCAGCAGCGCGCTGCTCTTCACTTCCTGGTAGCCGACTTCGGCGAAGCCCCAGATCTGATGCGCCACGTTGCCATAGTGGACGCTCTTCGCGTCGATGGCGGCCAACAGGCTCGCGGACTTGTCGGTGCCCTTCGCGGCCTGCGCACCGAGGGAGGTGCCGCACGCAGCGACGAGCAGGACGGCGTGGAGTCGAAGGGAGGCGCGCATGGAATTGGGGGTCAGGTGGGGGGTGGAGCGGCAGATCGCCGAGTCGCTAGAACCTACACGTCACCGGTGCGGTGACTAGTGGACGGCGGATGGCAGAGGGCGGATGGCGGACGGCGGACGGCGGAGGACTATGACCCCGGCCGCAGTTCCGTTACGCCAGCCGTGCCGGGCACGGCCGGATCGTCATCCCCGGGTCCGTTGGGACCGCCCACGCGCTGCTTTGCGCTGACGGCCTCGATGTCGAGCGCCACGAGGGCCGTGGTTTCCAGGTGCTTCTGCGGAATCACTTCGTAGTCCTTCCCCACTGCGCGTCCCGGCCAATAGCGGGCGATCAACGCCTCCAGAACCGAGCGCGATTCCTCGAGGGTGGGTTGCACCGCGGCTGCACGGCAGAAGGCCACCACGGACCTGTAGTTCACCGAGTGATTGAGGGCCGTCTTGGAGTAGACCAGTCCGTCGGCGATGGTCACCGTCACGCAGACCCGTTCACCACTCGCGACCGCCTGCATCAGGCGGCTGTGATGCGCGCCGTGCAGGTACAGGGTGCGAGGGGACGAGGGACTAAAATGGTAGGTCATTGGGATGACCACCGGCCCCTCGGCGTCGGCGATGCCGACATGGGCAATCAGGCCGTCAAGCAGGAACTGCGCCGCCTGATCAGGGACGGAGCGCTCACGATGCATCTGGAGCTTGGCGCGGTCGGGCGAGAGGGGGGTGGTGTCGGGCATGGTGGCGGGTCGAGGTCGCGGGAAAGATAACGAGGGAGGTATGGCCATCGTGGGCCCGCCACGGCGCGACTAATCTCCCTTGCGTCCGCGCTCCGGTTCAGGCAGTTTCTTCGCACAACCCGCTGCATATCACGCTATGTCACCCGCCACCGTTTCAGAGGTGCGCGCCCTGTGAGACCGCTTTTGTTGTGCGCTCTCGTGGTTCTGATTTCGAACCCGCTCCTTGCCCAACGCGCCAAGCGGGGCTGCCCAGAGTTCTCGGCGGATTCCGCCACCGGTGGCGTTGCTGTGTACCTGGCGTGTCAGGTTGACCGCGAGGCGAAGCCGCGCGGCATCGCGCCGCGCGTGGAATGGACGCCTCCCCAGAGCGAGCTTCGCGATGGCGCCTGTTTCCGCGCGGACTTTGAGTTCGTCGTCGACACCCTCGGCATTCCGGAGGTCGCGACGATTCGCGACGCCGGGGCCACCAATGTGAACTTCCAGCAGGCGGTGCGGGACGCCATTCCGCGCCTGCGCTACTCACCTGCCCTGCTCCATGGCTCGGCCGTGCGTCAGCGCGTTTCCTATCAGCAATCATCAGCCATACGCGCCGTGATCAGCACGTCGCCGTCTGCACGTCCGTCGTCCTCACGTCCGCCGCGGTGCTGACGCCGAGTCAGCACTGCGCCGAGGATCCGTATGTCACACAACTGGTGTGCGCTCGCGACGTTTGCGTCAGGATTTGAGGCCGATGTGGCCATTGCCCGCCTTGAAGCGGCGAACATCCCGACGATGCGCGACAGCAACGATAGCGTCGGGATCGTCGGTTTCGGTTTTCAAGGAGCCACGGCGCGTGGGGTAACCGTGCGGGTTCCAGCGGATGCCTTGTCGGTGGCTCAGGAACTACTCGCGGACATGAGCGGCACCACATGACAGGCGTTCAGGAGCACACGTGACCTCCGCAATTCATCGGCGACTCGCCTATACGCTCATGTTCCTTGCCCTGAGCGGTATCTTCGGCAGTTGGCTGATGTCGGATGAGTCACTGCGCAGGTTGGTTGCGGCTGCAGGGTACGCTGCATTTGCCGCGGTCTTCTACGCCGACGTACTCGAGCCGCGCGGGACGCGTCTGCGTCTCGGCGCGACATCACTGTTCCTGGCGGCTGCGCTCGACGAGTTGATCCGCGCGCGCTGGACGTCAGTGCTGCGAGCGGTGTTGTTTCTCGCTCCAACGATCGCGCTGGTCTCGGCGTTCATCCTGTTGTCTGGAGCACTGAAGTTGCGCCGCCAGCGCCGCCTGCCTTCCTAGCCACGCTGGTGCTGAGGACGGCGTTGCGGAGACGGGTACCGGGAGTCCTCTATGTCGTCAACGCAACTGCATTTGATGCTGCTGAGCCTGGTGCTGTGGCTGCCGCGGACTGTGCCAGCACAGCAGGCGACTGAACAACGCCCATCTGTTGCGCCCAGGCAGGCAGTCGCCGAAATGAAGGAGGCGCTTCGCCAACTCATCTGGGGCGAGGAAGTGTACTGGGCGCAGCACGAGAGCTATACGACGGACCTCGTCGCGGTCCGCGCCGGGATGCGGAAGCAGCCGGCGAAGCAGGTAGTCCTGAGCATCCACCACGCCGGCGGGCGTGCCTGGACGGCGTCAGCGGAGCATCGTGACTTGCCGAGGCGCAGCTGCGTGATCTACGTGGGTTCGTTTGAGGACTTTCCGGTGCCTGCGACCCTGAAGGACGGTGCGAAACCGCATCCACACGAACCGGGCATGCCGCTCTGCGATGAACTGTAGCGCGTCCGACTGGGGCGCGCGGGCGCAGCCGCCTTGTATCTGAAAGGTTTGCAGCAGAACTTCAGACACAGGGCGCCTCCACGTGCTGGGAGTGTGTGTGCCGCAATCGCTGCCGTCGAACCGCAAGACACCCGACATCGCCGCCGCGCCGCTGCCTGCCACGCTCGCGGCGCTCGCCGTGAATCCCGAGACCGGGCTTGCGCTCGCAGAAGTGGAGGCGCGCCGGAAGGCGCACGGTTACAACGAGGTGGCCGAAAAAGCAGCCCACCCGGTCCGCCAGTTTCTCGGCAAGTTCTGGGGCGTGTCGGCATGGATGCTCGAACTGATCATCATCATGTCGGCGATTCTCGGCAAATATGCGGACCTTGCCGTGGTGAGCACACTGCTGGTGGTCAATGCGGTGCTGGGTTTCATGCAGGAACACCGCGCCGCCGGCGTCGTCGACGCCTTGCGGAAACGATTGCAGGTCACGGCGCGCGTGCTGCGCGAGGCAAGCTGGCAGGTCATTCACGCGCGGGAGTTGGTTCCCGGCGACATCATCCGCGTGCGTCCCGGCGACATTATCCCGGCGGACGTGAAACTGCTGAGCGGTGAGTTGAGCGTTGACGAGTCCGCCCTCACCGGCGAATCACAGGACGTGGACAAGGCGCCCGCCGATGTGCTCTCGTCGGGTTCGGTCGTTCGCCGAGGCGAAGGCGACGGCGTGGTCATCCTGATCGGGGCACAGACCTTTTTTGGCCGCACCACCGAGCTCGTGCAGCTCGCGCGACCGACCCTCCACATCGAAGCGGTGGTGGCCAAGGTGGTGCGCCGGCTGTTCGTCATCGTCGGCGCGCTGCTCGGCGTTGTGCTCGTGCTGTCGCTCATCCGGCACGTGCCGATGCTCGAGATGATCCCGCTCATGCTCGTGCTGCTGATGAGCGCGATCCCGGTCGCCCTCCCGGTGATGTTCACCGTCAGCATGGCTGTTGGGGCAAAAGAGCTGGCGAAGCGCGGCGTGCTGGTTACCCGCCTCAGCGCCACCGAGGATGCCGCGACCATGGATGTGCTGTGCGTGGACAAGACCGGCACGATCACGATGAACCAGCTGGCCGTCACCGGCATCATACCGCTGGCGCCTGCGACCGAATCCGACGTGCTGTTCGCCGCCGCCCTCGCGTCTCGGGAGTCCAACCAGGACCCGATTGACCTGGCCCTGCTTGCCGCGGCCGACGCGCATCAGGTCTTCGCGCACACGGCCGCGGTCGTACCCGTCTCCTTCACACCGTTTGATGCGACCAACCGGCGCACGGAGGCGGTGGTCGAGCAGGACGGCCAGCGCCAACGCGTGATGAAAGGCGCCGTGCGCACCGTCGCCGACGCCTGCGGGCTTACCACCGATGAAATAGCCGCGCTGGAAGCGCGCGTCAGCGAATCGGCCCTGAAGGGCTACCGGACCCTGGCGGTGGCACGCGGCCCCGAGACGGGGAAGCCCACGATGCTCGGGCTGGTGACCTTGTATGATCCGCCGCGGCCAGACGCCGGCCAACTTATCGCTACGCTTCGCGGACTCGGCGTGTCGGTGAAGATGCTCACGGGGGATGCGCTGGCGGTCGCGCGTGAAATTGCGCAGGGCATAGGGCTCCCCAACATCCAGCGCGTGGCGGACCTGAAAGCCGCGAGCGCCCAAGCCGGCAACGAGGCGGTGGACCTGCTGGCGGGCGCCGATGGCTTCGCCGAAGTGTATCCCGAAGACAAGTACATCGTGGTGCAGCACCTGCAGGCCGCGGGGCACGTGACCGGCATGACCGGGGATGGCGTCAACGATGCGCCCGCGCTGCGCCAAGCCGAAGTGGGCATCGCCGTCAGCACCGCGACCGATGTGGCCAAAGGTGCAGCGAGCGTGGTGCTGACCGAACCGGGACTCACGAACATCGTGGCGTTGGTCGAGCAGGGACGCGCGATCTACCAGCGCATCCTGACGTGGATCATCAACAAGATCAGCCGCACAATATTGAAGGCGGCCTTCGTCGCCATCGCATTCGTGCTGACCGGCAAGTTCGTCGTCTCCGCCTTTGCAATGCTGTTGCTGGTGTTCATGACGGACTTCGCCAAGATCGCACTGGCCACCGACCACGTCCGGCCATCCAATCAACCGGAGACGTGGAACATCGGGGGCTTCATCACGGTGTCCGTGGTGCTCGGC
>JBAZTM010000061.1:0-23617 GCA_041661925.1 Gemmatimonadaceae bacterium | reverse complement strand
CCAGGCGCCACTGGTTCCTTTCGGCGTCTTCCTTGCGCCTGCGGCGCTCCTCACGTTGCTTTTCGGAAATGCCCTGCTCAACTGGTATCTGGGGCGAATGTTCGGCTGAGCCGCGGCTTGCGGCGGCGCCAACTTTGCGAGGTTTCATGCGTTCCTTTTCCCGCCGCGCGTCCGTCCTGTGCACCGCGGCGCTCGCCATCCTGCCGGCCTGCAGCGACAGCCAGGCCACCAAGTACGCCGGGCCCTATGGCGACCTCGTCGGCAAGTACGTGCCGCAGGTCGAGAAGGCCACCGGGCTCACGTTCAAGACGCCGCCCAAGGTGGAGCAGCGTTCCACCGACGAGGTGCGCTCCTTCCTCGAGAAAGAGTTCAACGAGAACCTGCCGGCCCTCGAGCTGGAGGGGGCGTCCCGCGCATACAAGCTGCTCGGCTTCCTCCCCGACACCATGGACCTTCGCCGGTTCATGCTGCGCCTGCTCAGCGAACAGGTGATTGGTTACTACGATCCGGCCACGAAAGTCCTGTATGTGGTGAACGACACCTCCGCCGGCCGTGCCGCGCTCGTGGAGGTGACCATCGCGCACGAGTTGGTGCATGCCCTGCAGGACCAGTATGTGTCGCTGGACTCGATCCAGAAGCAGCGCGACGACAACGACCGGCTGACGGCGGCGCAGGCGGTCATGGAAGGGCAGGCCACCTACGAGCAGATGTCCACGATGCTCGGAGGCGACCTGGGAGCGCGCATGCCCGGCGGCTGGGACCGGGTGCGCGAGATGATTCGGGAGAACCAGACGGCGATGCCGGTGTTTGCCAGCGCGCCGATGCTGTTGCAGGAGTCGCTCCTCTTTCCGTACCTGAGTGGCGCGGAGTTCATGCATCGGTTCAAGAGCGCCAAGACCGGGCGGCCGCCGTGGGAGCCGCTGCCGGCAAGCACCGAGCAGGTGATGCATTTCGACAAGTACGTAGCGGGTGAGCGGCCGGTGCGGGTTGAGTTGCCGCCGCTGCTGTCGGGCAACAAGGTGTACGAGAATGACCTGGGCGAATTCGAAACGCGCCTGTTCTTGTTCCAGGCGCTGCAGGACCTCGGAACGTCGGCACGCTCGGCCGAGGGATGGGGCGGCGATCGCTACGTCGTCGCCGACCTTCCGGGCGGCGCGGGCATCGTGTGGGTGACGGTGTGGGACACGCCGATTGATGCCGGCGAGTTCCGCGACGCGTCACAGCGGGCGGCGCAGCGCCGGTTGGGCGCGGCGGGAACGGGGGATGCGGAGCGGAAGCGGTTCGAGGGGAAGGGTCGCGTGGTGGAGATTGCCGCCACGACCGTGCAGGGCAAGGCAGCGATCATCTGGACGGACGTGCCCGCGGGCAGCGGCACCCGTCTCATTGATGCCGCGAAGCTGCGGCTGACGGAGCGGTAGTGGAGGAACGCCTGATGCGACGAAAGTCCCTAAGTGATGGTGCGCGCCTCGCGCTGGTGGCGCTGGTGACGCTGACGAGCAGCGGCTGCATCGAGTGGAAGCAGACGACGGCGGCGCCGGAAGAGTCGGTGCGGCGCTTCATCTCGCTGGTGCAGACGCTCGACGGCTCGCGCACGGCCACCCTGGTCGCGCGCGCCGCGCCAACGCCGGGGAGCGGCGCCGTGGTCACGGCGGTCCTGCCCAATCAGGTATTGCGCGGCGGCACGGTGCAGACGACGCTGACGTCCACCACGCCGTTCAGCCGCGCCGTTTTCAGCGTCCCCGGCAACACCGACCACTGGGAGCTGCAGCTCTCGTCGCCGGTCACCAGCGTGGCGGTGCTCATGGTCATCGCGGTCGAGATGCCCAAGACGCTCTTCACGCTGCAGATCGCCGCCGGCGGCGCCAGCAACACGGGGCCGTACCAGTCGTCGGATCTTGGCGTGATCTTCGTCGGCACCGGCGAGATCCAGACCAATGTCATGTGGAACACGCCGGCGGACGTTGACCTGCACCTGATCGACCCGTCGGGCAAGGAGATCTACTACGCCTCGCGCAACTCGCCGACCGGCGGCCAGCTCGACCTCGACTCCAACGCCGGTTGCGGCAGCGATGGTCCGCGCGCCGAGAACATCTTCTGGGGCGATGGCATTGTGGTGCCGCGCGGCGAGTACATCCTGCGCGTGGACTACTGGTCCAGCTGCGGCGCGCCGAGCACGACGTATACCGTTACGATCAACCTGCGCGGGCTGCCGCCGAAAATCTTCACGGGCACGCTGACGGGCGTCGGCACCAGCGGTGCGGCGGGGGCGGGGAAGACGATAGCAGTATTTACATATTGAAGAGAGACAACAGAGAGACAACAGAGAAACAACAGAAGAACAACAGAGGCCCGGGGGCGAGGATCGCCGCCGGGCCTCTGCCTTGCTTGGCTGTGCGTGCCATGGCGTATGGGGAACTACTCCAATTGAGCGATTGTCGCGCTCTCCGGTGCGCTCTAAGGTGAAGCATAGCCTCATCTGTGCGGCGTAGCCGAGACGGGCACCGACGACATGTCGGCGCTCGGTACTCGTGTGCCGCCCTCCTCATCGGGGCTTTCGCTGATCGCACGGAGTTCGCACCTCATGAAGAACAAGCCGTCTCGCGGCGCGATCACGAAGTTGCTCACCGGGATCGACGGACTCGACCAGATCACCGGGGGAGGTCTGCCGCGGGGCCGCACCTCCCTGCTGCTTGGCGGCGCGGGCTGCGGGAAGACGGTGTTGGCGCTGCAGATTCTGGTCGAAGGTGCGCACCGAAATAAGGAGGCGGGGATCTTCGTCGCCTTCGAGGAGCCGGCGCGCCAGGTCGTCGCCAACGCGGCCACGTTCGGATGGGACCTTCCCCTGCTCACGAAGCGGAAGCTCTTCTTCCTGGACGCGCACCTTGCTCCCGAGATCATCCACGCAGGGGAATTCGACCTGGCCGGCCTCCTCGGGGTGCTCGAGGCCAAGGCGCGGGAGATTCACGCCACGCGCATCGTATTCGACGGCATCGACGTCCTCCTGTCGCTCCTCGATGACCCGGTCGCGGAGCGCCGTGAGGTCTATCGCATCCGCGACTGGCTGCTGCGCACCGGACTCACCGGCCTGATCACGCAGAAAGTGCACGACGGCGAGGGCGACCAGCGCTTCAGCTTCCTGCAGTTCATGGTCGACTGCGTGGTCATCATGCGGCAGCAGGTGGTGGACGGGTCGGTCTTCCGCACGTTGCGCGTCATGAAATATCGCGGATCCGGCTTTGCCGGGGACGAGTTTCCCATCCTCCTGTCGTCCGAGGGCCTGCAGCTATCGAATCGCGGGCCGGCGGAACTCGCATATCGGGTGTCCACCGCCCGGGTCTCGTCGGGACTCCCGCGGCTCGACCATATGCTGCGCGGCGGCTACTACCGTGGCAGCAACATCCTCATCTCGGGCGCGCCCGGGACCGCGCGGTCCACGCTGGCGGGGCTCTTTACCGCGGCCGCCTGCGCACGGGGCGAACGCACGCTCTACGTGAGCTTCGACGAGGGGCCCGCCCAGATCGTGCGCAACCTGCGATCGGTGAACATCCACCTTGCCCCGTATGTGAAGTCGGGCGTGCTCACCATGTACTCCACGCGCACCCGCGGCCCCAATATCGAGAGACAGTTTGGCCATCTGCTGGCCATCGTCCGTGAGCACGCGCCGCGCTGTCTCGTCATCGACCCCCTGTCGGCGCTCGCGATGAAGCTCACGCATGTCGCGTCCGTCGATGCCGCGCGGCAGTTCCTTGATGCGATGAAGGTGCTCGGCATCACGGTCGTGAACACCTTTCTCATGGAGGGGCCGAGCACCGCGGAGGCGACGGCGAGCGGCATGTTCAGCAGTGCCGATACGTGGATCCATGTTTCGTATGTGGTGCAGGACGGCGAACGCAACCGTGCGCTGACGATCGTCAAGTCGCGCGGCACGGGACACTCCAATCAGGTGCGGGAACTGACGCTCTCCGACACGGGCGTGTCCCTCACCGATGTCTACATCGCCCAAGGGGAGGCACTCATGGGCGTGGCGCGCTGGGAGCGGGAGCAGGAAGTGCGCGCGAAGGCCAAGCGCGCGCACGTGGCCGCCGAGCGCACCCGGCGTCGACTGCAACTGGAGCAGGTGGAAGCGGCCGCCCGGCTTCAGGTCATTCGGACCGAGATGGATGCCCGCAGCGCCGAGATCGCCCTGCTGGCAGACGCCACAGGCTCGGCGACCACGCTCGTACGGACGGACCGCGCGATGCTGCGCAAGATGCGTCACGCTGACGTTGAGGTGGGTCACGCCAAGCGGCCGCACGCGAAGCGGCGCGGCGGGCGCCGCGCCGGCGGCAAGAGACCGTAGCATGCGAACGGGCGCGCCGCCAAAGAAGGTCACCAAGCTGAAGCTCCGGCTGTACATCGCCGGCCATTCGGCGAACTCGGTGCACGCGCTCGCGAACCTCAGGGCGCTTTGCAACGAGCACTTTCCTTCCGCCCACGACCTCGAGGTCGTAGACGTGCTTGACCACCCGCAACGCGCGATGACCGACGGCGTGATCGTGACCCCAACCCTTCTGAAGCTGCGGCCCACGCCGGTGCAGCGCGTCGTCGGCGGCCTCAGCGATACTTCGCAACTGCTTCGGGTCCTGGCGGGCACATGACCACGTTCACGCAGGCGCGCGTGAGGGAGCTCGAGCGCAAGCTGGCCGACGCCGAGGAGACCATTCGCGCGCTGCTCAGCGGTGAAATCGACGCGGTCGCCAATGCGGCGAACGTGACGCCGGTCCTGCTGAGTCACGCCCAGGCCGACCTTCGCGAGAGCGAAGAGCGCTACCGCCAGATCGTCGAAACCTCGCTCGAGGGCATCTACCTTCTCGACGCTGAGGGGGTGTTCACGTTCGTCAACCGGCGGTTCGCCGAGCTGCTTGGCTATGCCGTCCAGGATCTCGTCGGTCAGCCGCTCTTCGACTTCCTGCCTGAGAAGAACTGGGGGAGGGCCGCACTACGACTCAAGAATGCGCTTGCGGGCGCCTCGGAGGAAACGGAAGTCACGTTCCTACATAAGGACGGTTCCGAGGTGTGGGCCCTCCTCAGGACCACGCCGGCGAAGGTCACGGCCGGAGCGCCCTGCGGCATGCTCGGCATGATGACCGACCGGTCGCGCTCGCGCATGGCGGAGGAGGCGTTGCGGAAGTCCGAAGCGCAATACCGGCTCATCGTCGAATCGACGTCCGACGGCGTCATCCACGTCGACGAGAACAACATCATCGTCTTCGCGAATCGGCGCCTTGCCGAGATGCTTGGCTACGAACCGGCCGAGATGCCCGGCATGAAGCTGTTTGACCTGATGGGGCCCGAGGCGCACGAGCAGACGCTCGAGAACCTCCGGATGCGAAAGCTGGGCTCGAAGGTCCCCATGGAGAACATGTACCAGCATCGGGACGGGACCGATATCCCGGTGAGCATCTCGGGCACGGCCCTCTTCGACGACGAGGGGCGTTTCGTCGGCACCCTAGGTATCGTGCGAGACGACTCTGAGCGCCAGAAGATGCAGTCCCAGCTGTTGGTCAGCGATCGCATGGCGTCCATCGGAACGCTGGCGGCGGGCGTCGCGCACGAGATCAACAACCCGCTGGCCGCCGTGATCGCGAACCTGGACTTCATTGCTGCGAGCGTGGTGGCCGACGACGCGCGCGGCCCGTCACTGGCGCGCGGCGCCGCGCGGCTGCGCACGGAGATCAGCGGCTCGCTCAACGACGCCCAACAGGCCGCACAGCGCATGCGCTTCCTCGTCCGCGACCTCAAGGTGTTCTCGCGCGCCCCGGGTGACGCGCCAACGGGTCCGGTGGACGTCGAGGCACTCCTGGACTCGTCGTTGCGCATGGCGGACAACGAGATTCGTCACCGCGCTCGCGTCGTCAAGCAGTTCGGCGCCGTGCCGTGCGTCCAGGCACGAGAGGAACGCCTGGGCCAGGTATTCCTGAATCTCCTCGTCAATGCAGCCCAGGCACTGCCCGATGGCCGGGCGGAGCATAATGAGATTCGCGTGAGCACCCGGTTCGACGAAGACCGGGTCATCGTCGAAGTGACGGACACAGGGCCGGGGATTCCGCCGAAGATCATCGGGCGGATCTTCGACGCGTTCTTCACGACGAAAGACGTGGGCAGTGGCACCGGGCTGGGCCTCGCCATCAGCCACCGCATCGTCACCGACCTCGGTGGGGATCTCACGGTCGAAAGTGAGATGGGAAAGGGGACGACGTTCCGTGTCTCAATTCCGGTCTGTTCCGCTCAGGACACAATCCCTGCCATGCCGACGACGCCTGCGGAGACCACGCAGCTCCGGGGGCGCATCCTTCTAGTGGACGACGAGCCGTTCATTCTCCGCGTTGTCACGCTGGTGCTCGGCAAGGAGCACGAGGTCGTGGCGCGGGAGTCCGCCGTGGAGGCGCTGACGCTGATCAAAAGTGGCGAGCGATTCGACCTCATCCTGTGCGACTTGATGATGCCGCAGATGACAGGAGAGGAACTACACGCTGAACTCACGCGTGTCGCGCCCGAACAGGCCGAGTGCATGATCTTCCTGACCGGCGGTGCGTTCACACCGGCGTCGCAGCGCTTCCTAGCTGACCGATCGATCGAGTACATCGAGAAGCCGTTTGACTCTGCGAATCTGCGCGCGATAGTTCAGCGACATCTGAGGAGTCACGGATAACGACAGAGTGCGACCGCGTGCGACAAAATGCGGCAGGGGCCCGGCGGCGAGCATCGCTTCCGGGCCCCTCTGTTGTCTCTCTGTTGTCTCTCTTCTAAGGCAGAGCCTTAGACAGTGCGTGTAATCCCAGCCCTGCCAACGCGCCGACTAACGTACCGTTGATTCTGATGTACTGCAGGTCCGGGCCAACCGCGAGTTCGAGGCGCGCCGCGGCAACCGAGGGATCCCACGCCTGCACGGTGCGCGCGATGAGGGCGCCCACATGGTCGCGATTGCGCTCGGCGGCGTCGGCCACCGCCTCGATCAGCGTCTCATCGAGCTCGGAGAGCACCTCTTCGTTGGCGAGCAGGGCCGCGCCGGCGGCAGCGAGTCCGCGCACCAGCCCGGCCGACGGTTCCTCTCCCTCGGTGCCGTAGCGCAGCGCCGAGGCGCGCACCGAATCCCATACGCCGTCCACGATGCCTTCCACCACGTCGGCGTTCAGCAGCTGGCTCTTGATCTGCTCGGCCTTGGCGCTCATGTCCGGTGAGTGCCTGAGCTTCTCCACCAGTGCCCGCAGCTCGTTGTCCACCTTCACTCGCAGCGGGTGCGTCGTGTCAGCCCGCACGTCGGCGAGCGTCTTCTCCGTGGCGCGCAGCAGCTGCTTGTAGATGGCGTTGTCCACCACGCCCGGCACGAACCATGGGCTTTCCTTGTGAATCTGCGCGCGGATGGTCTCGCGGTTCTCGCTGAGCGCGGTGAGCACGAGCTGCAGCGCCTGGTCGAGGAACTCGTGATGCCGATCGTCGCTGGTGACCAGCTCCAGCACGTCACCGAGGATCGGCGCGACGAGCGTCCGTTCGACGCGGTCCACGGCGGCGCGCCGGATGAGCGCGCGGAACTCCTCGTCCGGGACCGCCTGCACCGTGCGCGCAAATCCGCTCTGCAGCAGCGCCGCCACTCGCGCGCTGTTCTCGGGTGAGGAGAGCCAGCGGGCCAGGCGCTCCGACGGCTGGAGCCGCCGCAGTTCGGCCTCCACGACGTCGCGCGTGAGGAAGTGCCGCTGCACGAAGTTGCCGAGCACGCGGCCGATGCGGTCGCGCTGCGTCATGATGATCGCGGTGTGCGGAATCGGCAGGCCCAGCGGGCGCCGGAAGAGCGCCGTCACCGCAAACCAGTCGGCGAGCCCGCCGACCATCGCTGCTTCGGTGGCCGCGCGCACCCAGTCGAGCCAGGGATACACCGGTGTGAAATGACGCGACACGAGGAAGACCACCGCGGCGGCCACCAGCAGGCCCGTGGCTCGCGAGCGCATCTTGTCGAGGCGGGCCTGCCGTGCGGCATCGTCGGGGGCAGGGAGGAGCGGCGCGGTCATCTGTGGTTGCGCCTCACGACAACGCCCAGCGCCGCCGCGCCGCGCGCACCAACGGATGGTGCGGTTGGTACTTCGGCTTCAGCAGCGAACCGCGGCACTCGCGCGCGCCGCACCGGCACGGGAAGCGCTGCTTGCGCGCCGGCGTGTGCGGATCGTCGAGTTCGATGGCGTAGTCGTAGCCCAGTTCTTCGCCCGCGCGGATGCGGCGCACGCTCACGATCCACATATGATCGCCCGCCGGCATCGGCTCGCAGTTCGGCGCGCACGAGTGATTGATGAAGCGCGCGTCGTTGCCGCCGACGTTGGCGTCAATCACCCGATCGTCGTCGAGCTGCAGCAGGTACGTGTGCTCCGCGTCCTCGTGTCCGTCGGGGGCCGTCGGGTAGCGGCGCTCGCCCTCGGCGTGCGAAATAAGTTCGCCCGTGTACTCGATGACGCGCGTGCCGGCCGCGATGGGGCGCACGGCGAAGACCCCGAGCCCGTGGCGCGCCGAGCGGCGCCGCCGGAACTGGGATGGAGACGCGAGCGGAAGCTCAGAAACGCGCGGCCTCGGCGTGCGACGCGGCATCGGCGGCTCAGCGCGGCCGGTCGACCGCGGCCTGCTCGCCCGGCTGCGGCCTCGCGTCGGCGTTCGGCCCTTCCACCGTCGGCGTGCCGCCGTCGAACAGCGGCAGGTCGTCGGCGAAGCCGAGCGGCGGGGCGGGGAGCAGCATCCGCTCGATCGCCTCGTCCATGCTGTGCACGAACGTGAAGCGCACCTGCGTGCGCACCTCGTCGGGGAGCTCGCGCAGGTCCTTCTCGTTCGCCGCGGGGAGCATCACCTCGCGCAATCCACTGCGGTATGCGGCCAGCACCTTTTCCTTCACGCCTCCGATCTCGAGCACCTTGCCGCGCAGCGTCACCTCGCCGGTGACGCCGATGTCGCGGCGCACCGCGCGTCGGCTCATCACGCTGGCAATGGCCAGCGTCACCGCCACGCCCGCGCTCGGGCCGTCCTTCGGCACTGACCCTGCCGGAAAGTGGATGTGCAGATCAGTGTGCCGCAGTTCGGGATCACCAAGCCGCAGCGTCCGCGCGCGTGAGCGTACGTACGAGCAGGCGGCGTCCACGGATTCACGCATGACGTCACCGAGCTGGCCGGTGACGAGCAGCCGCCCGCTTCCCGACATCAGCAGGGCCTCGATGGACATGAGCTCGCCGCCCGAGGCGGTCCACGCGAGCCCCGTCACCGCGCCCACTTCCGCCGCCTGCTCTGCCGCTTCGGCGGCGTAACGCGGCGGGCCGAGCACGTCCTCGATGCGCGCCTGGTCCACCACCCACGCGCCCACTTCGCCGTCGGCTTTGCGCCGCGCACGCTTGCGCATGAGGGCGGAGAGATTGCGCTCGAAGTTGCGCAGCCCCGCCTCGCGTGAGTAGCGGCTGGCGAGGAAGCCGAGCGCTTCGTCGGTGAACTGCAGGTCCACGTCGGCGATGCCGTTTTCATCGAGGAGGCGCGGCAGCAGGTAGCGCCAGGCAATCTCGACTTTCTCCTCGATGGTGTAGCCCGCGATGCGGATCACCTCGAGGCGGTCGCGCAGCGCCGGCGGGATGTCGAACAGGTTGTTGGCTGTCGCGATGAAGAGCACCGACGACAGGTCCACCGGCAGGTTGAGGAAGTGGTCGACGAACGACGCGTTCTGCGTCGGGTCGAGCACCTCGAGCATCGCGGCCGATGGATCGCCCACCGATCCGCCCGAGGTCATCTTGTCGATCTCGTCGATGAGAAAGACCGGGTCGCTCACGCCGACGCGGCGCAGCGCCTGCACCACGAGCCCCGGCAGCGAGCCCACGTACGTACGGCGGTGTCCGCGGATCTCCGCTTCATCGCGCACGCCACCCACCGAGATGCGGTAGAACTTGCGGCCGATGGCGGCGGCGATGGCTTCGCCCAGCGAGGTCTTGCCCGTGCCCGGCGGTCCCACGAAGCAGAGGATCGGACCCGGCGCGTTGCCGCCGCGCAGTTTGTGCACCGCGAGATGCTCGAGAATGCGGTCCTTCGCCTCGCGCAGTCCCCAGTGGCGATGGTCGAGTGCTTCCTCCACGCGGTCGAGCGCGATGTCCGACGTGCCGCCGGTGCGCCCCCACGGAAGCGCGAGCACCCACTCCAGGTAGTTGCGCAGCACCTGGTACTCGCTGGACGCACTGGAGAGTCCGCGCAGGCGCGCGACCTCGCGCCGCGCCTCGGTGGCCACCGTGGGCGGCAGCGGCGCCTCTTCGATCTGCCGCAGCAGTTCAGCCGTCTCGTTGTCCTGCGGATCGCCCTCGCCGAGTTCCGCCTGGATCGCGCGCAACTGCTGACGCAGGTAGAACTCGCGGTGATGGCGCTCGATGTTGGCGTCGGTCTGCACGCGCACGTCCTCGAGCACGGCCGAGCGTGCCAGCTCCTTTTCAACGCGCGCGAGGACGTAAGCCACGCGGTCGGCGATGTCGAGGCGCTGCAGCACCTCGTCCTTGTCTGCCGCGCGGAACGGCCCGCGCGCGGCCACGAGGTCGGCGGCGTAGCCGGGCGCACCCGCGTTGAAGCGGACCAGCGCCGACAGCTCAGGCGGCGTTGCCTCGATCGTCTCGACGAGGCGATCGGCGGCATCGGCGAGCTGCACGAGCAGGGCACGCAGCGACGGCTCGTCCGCCGTCGTCTCCGTCACCGCGTCGACGGTCGCGTAGGTCACGAGCTCGCGGCGCGTCACGGCGGCGATGCGCACACGCGCAGCGCCCTCGAGCGTCACTTGCAGCGTGTCGCCGGCCACCGACGAGCGCGAGACGACGCGGGCGAGCACGCCGATGCGCCCCACCTGCGCGGTTGCGTCGCCTGCCTGATCGCGCATCGGCGCGACCGCGACGACGACCTTGAGCTCGCGCTCCGGGTGCGCCTTCAGCAGCGCCACGTTCTCTGGCGCTCCCATTTGCACCGCCACCGTGCCGCGGGGGAAGACCGCAGTGGACCGCAGCACGAGCAGCGGTCGTTCAGTACGGGCGGAATCGGCGGGGAGGGACGGCCCGGGTGCGGTCACGCGTACTAAGGTAGCAATTGCGCAATTTCGCGAAAGGCTTTGGTGTGGCACTCAGGCCTTTTTCACCACGGAGCTCACGGAGAACTGCCTGAGGGCCACGGAGTACTGCAAACCCAAGGGTTAAAGACATCTTTCCACGCAAAACTCTGCGTGGCGTTCGCAGTTCCCCCAAGAAGTTGTCCTACTCCGTGGCCCTCAGGCAGTTCTCCGTGAGCTCCGTGGTGAAAAAAGGCCTGCTCCGTGGTGAAAAAGGCCAGCGGCCCATGGTCCCGCCAAATCCGTGATCCGACCCGTTATCTTGCGGGCATGTTCCAGGAACTCTCCGACAAGCTCGAAGCCACCTTCGCCAAGCTCCGCGGGCGCGGTACGCTCAGCGAGGCCGACATCAAGGACGGCCTGCGCGAGGTGCGCCGCGTCCTGCTCGAAGCCGACGTCAACTTCCAGCTGACGCGCGAGTTCCTCGAGCGCGTCGAGAAGAAGGCCGTCGGCGTCTCGCAGATCCGCACCGTCTCGCCCGCACAGCAGCTCGTGAAGATCGTCTACGACGAACTCACGGCCATGCTCGGCGAGCGCAAGGAAGGGCTCAAGCTCTCGTCGGTGCCGCCCACCGTGGTGCTGATGGTCGGCCTCCAGGGCTCCGGCAAGACGACGACGGCGGCCAAGCTGGCGCGCCGGCTCAAGGCGGAAGGACGGCCCGTGCGCCTCGTGGCGGCCGACGTCTATCGCCCCGCCGCCATTGACCAGCTCGAATCGCTCGGCAAGGACCTCGACATTCCCGTCTACGCCGACCGGTCCACGACCGACGTCATCAAGATCGCGCGCGCCGGCCTCGACGCGTCGCGCCGCGAACGCGATCGCGTGCTGATCATCGACACCGCCGGCCGCCTGCAGATCGACGACGAGATGATGAACGAACTGCGCCGCCTCAAGGAGGCGGTGCGCCCCGACGAGATCCTCCTTGTCGCCGACGGCATGACGGGCCAGGACGCCGTGAAGATCGCGCAGGGCTTCGACAGCGCGCTTGGCGTCACCGGCGTGATCCTCACCAAGATGGATGGCGACGCCCGCGGCGGCGCCGCGCTCTCCATCTATGGCATCACCAAGAAGCCCATCAAGTACATCGGCGTCGGCGAGAAGAGCGACGCGCTCGAGGAGTTCCACCCCGACCGCATGGCCGGGCGCATCCTCCAGCAGGGCGACGTGCTCACGCTGGTGGAGAAAGCGCAGGGCGCCATTGACGCCGACGAGGCCAAGCGCCTCGACAAGAAGGTGCGCAAGGAGGGGATGGACCTCTCCGACTTCCTTGCCGCCATGAAGCAGATCCAGCGGCTCGGGCCGATGGAGGGGATCCTCAAGCTCCTCCCCGGCGTCAACGCCAAGATGCTGAAGCAGGCGAACACCGATCCCAAGCGCATCAAGCACCTCGAGGCGATCGTGCTGTCGATGACCGCGGAGGAGCGCAAGAAGCCCGACATCCTGAACGGCTCACGCCGTGCGCGCATCGCCAAGGGGAGCGGCCGCCCGATCAGCGAGGTGAACAAGCTGCTCGAGCAGTTCCGCGGAATGCAGAAGATGATGAAGTCGATGAAGGGCGGCGGACGGATGCAGTTCCCGGGGATGCGATAGGGATTGGGAGCTCGGATTGGGATTTGCGATTTGGATTCGCGATTCTGATTGGTGATTTGGATTCGTGATCGAAATCGCAAAGCGAGTTCCGGCCTGCATTGCCCGTCAGTAGCGACGCATCGCGCCCGGATGCGCCTTGATGAAGGCGGCCACCGAGAAGCTCGACGTTTTGCCGGGCGTCGGCTGCAGGTCGGTGAGGCCGTGGTGCGCCACGATGCCGAGCTGCACCCAGTCGCGCGAGCGGAAGTGCGCCTCGACGCCGAGCCCGGCGAGCGCGGAGAGCTCGAATGGGCGAATGGCGGAGTAGTAGTCCGTGCCGCCGTCGGCCCTCAGGCGAACACCCGCACTGCCACCGGCGATGAGCACTGGCCGTACCCAGCGGCCATCGCCGCGCGGCGCGAACGGCGTGTACTCGACCTGCAGCGGAAACTGCACGAACGGAATGGCGTACCGCGCGCCATCATCTCCCTTGAGATCGAAAACGGCCATCAATCCCACGTGTACGGACGGCAGCAGTGTTCGCCGCGCGAAGAGCCCGAAGTACGGCGACGTCCCGTTGCCGCTCCCGCTGGCAATCCCGTCGCCCTGGTCCGCATACGAGACCGACAGCCCGGTCATGGCGATGCCGCCAACCAGCCCGAACTGGACGCGTCCGGACCCGTTGGACGGCTCGGGCGACTGGGCGCGGGCCGAGAGCGCGGTGGCACAGAGCAAGGCGACGGCAGGGAAGAGGCGCATGCACGAAGCATGACGTGCGGAAGGACGCAGGGTAGTCGGGCGGATCACGGATGCGCACTCAGGCATGCGATTGAAGACTCCGATTGGGGGCGGGAACTGTGGGTGTGCAATCGCGATCCAAATCGCCAATCCAAATCCCGAATCCCAATCCGAGCTCCTGCTCCCAAATCGACGCCTGGGCCCTTGAGTCCCCCCCAGGAGCCAGCTATCTTATTAGGCTCGCTGCTCCAGCCGGTCTCAACGACCGGCCCCGGGTGCGGACCGGACATTCCGGCCCCGCGATGAGCCCGCCGGCAGCGCCACACGCTTCTCCCGAGTGCATCCGATGGCCGTTTCCATTCGTCTCCGCCGCGCGGGCCGCAAGAAGGCCCCCATGTACCGCATCGTCGTCGCCGACTCGCGCATGCCGCGTGACGGCAAGTTCATCGAAGTCATCGGCCAGTATCAGCCCCGCACGGGCGAGAAGGCGGTGGCGCTGAACACCGAGCGCGCCAACTACTGGCTCGACAACGGCGCCCAGCCGTCCGACACGGTCCGGTCGCTCCTCCGCAAGGCGGGCGTCCTCAAGACGCGCCACGAGACGCGCCTCGCGGCCAAGCTCTCCGCCAACGCCGTGCCGGTAAGCGAGACCGCCGCTCCCGCCGCGGAGAACGCCGAGTAGGGCCATGACCATCGGCCCCACCGCCGTCGTCGGGCGCGTTCGACGCGCCCACGGCATCAAGGGTGAACTGGTGGTGGCTCTCGAGACCGACGCGCCGGACGCGATCTTCGCGCCCGGCGCGCGTGTCTTCGTGGGGACCGCCGACGGCGATCTCGCGCCCGACGCCAAGTCGGGCCTGCTCGTCGAGCTGGTGGTGCAGGCCGCGCGCCCGTTCCAGGACGGACTGCTGGTTTTCTTCAACGGCATCGCCGACCGCACCGAAGCCGAGAAGTGGCGCGGCCGCACACTGATCGTTCCCGTGAGCGAACTCGACCCGCCCGCCGACGGTGAGCTGTGGGCGCATGAACTCCCGGGCATGCGCGTCATTGATCCGAAGGGCGCCGTCATCGGCGACGTGCACGGCTACTATGAGCTGCCGCAGGGTCTCGTGCTCGAGATCGAGACGCCGCGCGGCCGGCGCGACGTGCCGTTCAACGACGCCTTCGTGCAGGCCTTCGACCGCGATGCGCGGGTGATCACGCTCGACGCGCCCACGGGACTGCTCGAGTGAAGATCAACATCGTCACCATCTTCCCCGAGTTCTTCGCCGGGCCGCTGTCGCTGAGCATTCCCGACAAGGCGCGCGAGGCGGGGAGCGTCACGTACAATGTCGTGGACCTCCGCGACTACACGCACGACAAGCACCGTACGGTGGACGACTACCCGTACGGCGGCGGCGCCGGCATGGTGATGAAGCCCGGTCCGTTCTTCGAGTGCGTCGAGGCACTCGGTGCCAAGGCGCCCATCGTGCTGCTGTCGCCTCGCGGCAAGATCTTCTCGCACGCCGACGCCGAGCGCTTCGCGGCCGGCGACGAGCTCACGCTGCTGTGCGGCCACTACAAGGATGTGGACCAGCGCGTGGCCGATCACCTCGCCACCGAGGAGATGTCCGTCGGCGATTTTGTCCTGTCGGGCGGCGAGCCGGCGGCGCTGTGCATCGTGGATGCGGTGGCGCGCCTGCTTCCCGGCGCGATGAGCGACCACGACAGTGCGCGCGGCGACTCGTTCTACGGCCGCGGTCTCTCGGCGCCGAGCTACACGCGGCCGCCCGAGTTCCGCGGGCATATGGTGCCGGACGTGCTGCTCTCCGGACATCACGCCGAGATCGAGAAGTGGCGGAAGGCTGAAGGGGAGCGATTGACGAGGATTCGTGAAGATGGAGGAGGGGTGCAGCGGCGTGGCGAGGAGTGAGGAGTGGAGAGAGGGGTGCGGCGTGAGGTGGCCTCCTCCCCCTCCCTCATCGCTCCACTCTTCCTCTTCACCAAGCCTCTGTACTCGTCCTCCCCCAAGCTTGTGCTGTTGAGTTCGTGCTCGTATCGTGTCCTCCACAACAGACCCTGCTCTCCGTCCCATCCCCCCCACTGGAGCCCCCCAATGCGGAGAATTGTTCTCGCCGTCGCGACATTCGCGACCGCGGCCTGCGCGCACGACGCGGCCGCACCCACTGAATCCGTCACCGGTGTTTCGCGCGTCGCGTCGCTCAGCGATCGCGCGGACTTCATCGTCGTCTTCACCGATGACGTGGCCGACCCGCGCGGCAAGGCCCTCGGCCTCGCGCAGCAGTTCGGCGGTTCGGTGGCCCGCACCTACGGCGCCGCGCTGAAGGGCTTCTCCGGTTCGTTCAGCGGTACGGCCATTGCCGATCTCGCGCGGGATCCGTCGGTGGCGTACGTCGAGCGTGACCAGGAAATGACGGCGTTCACGACGCAGTCGGGCGCCACGTGGGGCATTGACCGCATTGACCAGCGCGCGCTGCCGCTCAGCGGCACGTACAGCTACACGGCGACGGGAAGCGGTGTGCACGCGTACATCGTCGACACCGGCATTCGCACCTCGCACAGCGAGTTCGGCGGCCGCGCCTCCGTGGGCTTCGACGCCATCGGCGACGGCCAGAACGGCGTCGACTGCAACGGCCACGGCACGCACGTGTCCGGCACGGTGGGTGGCACGACGTACGGCGTGGCGAAGGGCGTCTCGCTCGTTGCCGTGCGCGTGCTGAATTGCTCGGGGAGCGGCACGACGTCTGGCGTCATCGCCGGCATTGACTGGGTGACGGCCAACGCCGTGAAGCCGGCCGTGGCCAACATGAGCCTCGGCGGCGGCGCGTCGTCGGCGCTCGACCAGGCCGTCGCGAACTCCATCGCCAGCGGCGTGGCGTACGCGGTGGCGGCGGGCAATGGCAACCGTGCCGGCGTCGCGCAGGACGCCTGCAAGTACTCTCCCGCCCGCACGCCCACGGCCATGACCATCGGCGCGACGGACAAGACCGACAAGAAGGCGTCGTGGTCAAACTACGGCAATTGCGTCGACTGGTTCGCGCCGGGCGTCGGCATTACCTCGGCGTGGATCACCTCCGACGCGGCGACCAACACCATCAGCGGCACGTCCATGGCGACGCCGCACGTGGCCGGCGCGGCCGCGCTGTACCTGGAGGGGAACCCGGCGGCGACGGCACAGCAGGTGCGGGATGCGCTGTACGCGGCGACGACGAAGGGAGTGGTGACGAGCGCCAAGACGGCGAATAATCACCTGCTCTTCACCGCTTACTGATCAGGAGGGGGAGGGGTACAGGGGTTTGGAAGGAGGGAAGAGTGGAGTGCGGGGTGAGGAGAGAGGTGGCCTCCTCACCCCGTTCTCATTGCTCCACTCCTCCCCCATTCCAAACCCCTGCACTCGTCCTCTAACCCCAAGCAATTGCAGAGCTTGACGTCGTCACTCTGTCCAGCTAGCTTTCAAGGCTCGACTATCGCACTTACCTCCGCTGGACAGCTCATATGCATCCCTTCATCGAAACGCAGAAAGAGTGGCTCAAGGATGTCCCCCCGTTCCGCGCCGGCGACACGGTGCGCGTGAACGTGCGCGTGAAGGAAGGCGACAAGGAGCGGCTCCAGGCTTTTGAGGGCGTCGTGATCGCGCGCAAGGGTGAAGGCGTCAGCAAGACGTTCACCGTCCGCAAGATCAGCAACGGCGTCGGCGTCGAGCGCATCTTCCCGCTGCACTCGCCCATGCTCGAGAGCGTGAGCGTCGTGCGCCGGGCCAAGCTGTTCTATCTCCGCGAGCTCACGGGCAAGGCGACGCGCATCAAGGAGAAGAAGATCCGCGTGGCGGTGCCGGTTACGGGCTCGGCCGAAGAGGCGTAACGCTGGTGGGGCGCTGGAGCGCGGTCGAGCGCTCGCTGCGCGCCGAAGGCGCTCGTCTCATCGCCGGAGTAGATGAAGTCGGACGGGGCCCGCTTGCGGGTCCCGTTTTTGCTTGCGCGGTCATCATGCCGCCGGCGGCGCGGGCCATCGCCGGGGTCGAGGACTCCAAGAAGCTGAGCGCCGCCGCACGCGAGCGACTCGCCGCGAAGATCCGGGAGAAGGCGGTCTGTGTGGCACTCGGCGCGGCGAGCGTGCGCGAGATCGCCGAGTTGAACATCTACCAGGCGACCGCGCTCGCCATGCGGCGGGCGCTGCACCGGCTCCGCGAGCGCCCGGACGCGGTACTGGTGGATGGCAAGCCCATCAAGACGCTGGGCGTGGCGCACCGCGCGTTCGTGGGCGGCGACTCGCGTGTCTATTCAATTGCCTGCGCCAGCATCGTCGCCAAGGTGGCGAGGGACCGGCTGATGAAATCGCTGGCGGCGCGGCACCCGGCGTACGGATGGGAGGCGAACTCCGGGTATGGCACACCCCGTCATATCATGGCGCTGCGGGAGGGGGGGCTCACCCCTCACCATCGGGAGCTATTTTGCCGGGGCATCCTCCAGGGTGGAGGAGGGGTGCAGGGGCTTGGGAGGGGTGAGGAGTGGAGAAATGGGGGGTGAGGGAGGAGGCCTCCTCACCCCTCCCTCATCTCTCCACTCCTCCCTCTCTACCAGACCCCTGCACCCCTCCTCGTTACCGCCGTTCAGGCCGCTCGTCCTCAAGTGGCACCATTTCCCCCTTCTTTTCTTGACGGGGGATAACGGGAGTCGTAGCTTTCGGCTCCCGGTCCGATCACCACTATATAGGTGGCTGGCCGGTCTGGGCATGGGGAATGTGACGGGCAAGGCAGGCAAACTGTGACCCCAATTGGGGTTGCCTGTTGCCGGCACTGTCGTCATATTCCACGAGATTGGCCAGCAGTGCGTTTTATCCTTGCGAGCGCGACTTACCGTGGATGGAGTCGTGGCATGCGAGCAAGGGTTGTGATTTCGCTGATTTTTCTTGTAGGGCTACTTCCACTGGGGGATTCATGAACTTCTCTCGTAAGACGATTCTCGTCGTTGGCGCTGCGTTGCTCGCAGCGTGCGGCGACAAGGTGACGGTGCAGGAGTACACGCCGCCGCCGACGACTTCTAAGGTGAACTTTGTTGAGGTCACGCCGGCGACGGCGACCGTCAGCACCGGCGCCTCGATCACGTTCACGGCTGCCGTGAATGCTGACGCTGGCCTCGCGACGACGGTGACCTGGTCGGCCTCGGCCGGCACGGTGACCGCTGCTGGCGTCTTCACGGCGCCTGCGACTGCTAACCCTGGCATCTCCGTCTGCGCGACGTCGACGGTTGACGCCGGCAAGAAGGGTTGCGCTACGGTTGTTGTGAGCCCGCCGGCTGCTACGTTCCCGGCGACGGTCTCGATCGCCTCGATCACCACGGGCGCGCTCAACGTGCCGGTGAACCCGCTGGCCGTTGCTGGCCAGATGGATGTGACGCTGAACATCAACCCCGGCACCCAGACGATCTCGAAGGTTGAGCTCCTCGTCGGTGGCGTGGTTGCTGGCTCGCAGACGTTCACGGCGGCCCAGTCTGCTGCGCTCCGCTATGCGGCCGATGAGGCCATTGCGGCGCAGACGACGTTCCCGCAGGTGGTGTTCTCGGTCAACACGGCCGCGTTCAATGCCACGACGGGCGTTCCGACGTACCTGAACGGTTCGCAGGCGGTGCAGGCGAAGCTGTACACGACCGCCGGCGGCACGACCTCGGCTGCCTCGGCGTCGGTGACGCAGAACCTGGTGTTCGCGAATGTCAACGCGTTTGCGTTCACGACGACGGTCGGTGGCACGACCGCGACGGCGAACGATGCGGCTGGCTATCGCTACACGAAGGGCGACGTGAGCATCAGCCTCCTGCCGGTGTCGTACACTGGCGTCGCGGCTGCCGCCATCACGGCCAACTTCGGCACGGTCGCCTGCAACAACAACGCGATCCAGCCCTCCAAGGCCCTCACCGCTCCGGCGGCCGGTGCCTATGCGTGGACAGCGACGTGGGCCAACTCCGGCACGGCCGGCGCTGCCAACGTTCGTAACTACGAGTTCAACTCGGTCGCTTGCGCGGCTGCGTACCTCACCGGCGAGAGCGTGTCGGTGGTCGCGGCGCAGGACGCGAACGGCAATCCGTTCACCACGACGGCCCTGCCGATCGCTGGTGGCGCGGGCTTCCGTCTCGACAACCGCCCGCCGAACGCGGCGGCTGCGCTGGCAGTTGGCAACACGATCATCAACCCGAACGGCCGCGCGCTGTCTTGGGTCAATGATGCGGTGTCGTTCGTTACGATCGGCGGCGCTGGCAAGGACGGCATGATTGCCGCCGCGGTTGCTGACGGCGCTGGTGCCGTTGGTGGCGTGACGTACGCCGCGAAGGTTGGCGCTACGCAGGCGACCGCCAAGGCCGCCGCTGACATCAGCAACCCGACGACGCTGGCAGCAGCGGCGACGAATGCTGACTATTGCCTCTTGCAGTACGCGCAGGACGCTCTGGGCAACCGCACGGCGGATCCGGCGGCCTGCCTCCAGACGTTTGGCGTGGACCGTGCTGCTCCGACGATCGCGTACTCGGGCGGCATCACGGCGAACTCGCGCTTTGCGGCCGCTCCGGGCGCGGGCAATGAGTTCATCGTGACGGTGAATGACACGGGCCTCGTTGGCAACTCGGGCATGCTGCCCGCGGCGCCGGCGACGGGCAAGGTCATGTTCCGCGGTAACGGCAACACGGCCGCCCAGACCTGCTTCGTTGGTGCCTGGGCGTCCCCGACCTGCAGTGAGGTTGCGCTGGCGGTTGCGCCGGCAATCCCGCTGTACGGCACGGCGACGATGGCTGGCACGCTGGGCAACTCGGTGTCGACCGAAGGCTACTACACGTTCACCGGAACGGCATTTGACGCCGCCGGCAACTCGGCGACCGTTGCTTCGCGTACGACGCTGGTTGACGCGACGGCTGCGACGGTGGGTGCTGCCTCGGGCCCGCTTAGTGTCCCGACCGGTTACACCTTCCCGGTGTCGGCCCTCGTGAACGAAGCGCTCGATATCCAGAGCTACTGGTTCAACGCCACGTACGGCGCGGGTGTGGGTGCGTTCGCGGCTCCGGCCACGCTGCCACAGGGCACCGTGACGGCGGTGAACGGCTACAACGCTGCAACGTTCATCAACACGAACTACCAGATCAACAGCACGTATAATCTCCCAGTGGCGATTCAGGCCACCGCACCTGGTGTTGCTCTGACCGCGGTCACCGCCATCACGGCGTCGGCCACGAACCAGGCGAACACGATCACGACTGGTGCCACCGCTGCGATCCCGGTGTTCGGGACGGCGGCGACTGCCATGTCGACGGTCAGCTGGACGGCCTTCACGGCTGCGGTACTCCCGGCCGGCAAGCTTGGCATCAGCAGCGGTCTTTCCACTGCGGCCACGACGGCGAGGCCTGCCAGCAGCACGCTCTCGGTCACGACGACGGGTGCGACGGCTGTGTTCAACAATCCGTTCTCGCGCGTTGATTTCTACGGCCTGAACGTGGCCGGCACGGCGTGGGTGTACCTCGGCACGACGACTGCGTCGGCGCTGACGGACGACGGTGCTGTCCGTACGTTCACGTACTCGATCCCGGTCTCCGGCGCCACGGTGTTTGCGGCGCTCGGTGGCGCGGCGGCTACGATCAACCAGAACGTCATCGCCTTTGGCTACAAGGCGGATGGCTCGGTCGCGATGGTCAATGCGGCTGCCCTGGTCCTGAACGTCGTCTACTAAGCAGTTCAGCACGAAGCCAGCTGGGGTCCGGTCGAAAGACCGGGCCCCAGTTGGTTTTTGGGGACGGAGTACGACAGAATCAGACAGAGTGCGACAGAGTACGACGGAGGGGTCAGGCGTTGAGCCTGGCCCCTTTGTTTGTATTCCAATCGGTACAGTTGGCCGGTGCCTGTCCCTGACGCCGGCCTTGTGTGAGAGCCCTGGGGGCCCTGCCTCTGGCGCAGGCCCCAGGCAAAGGCCAGGAGGGCGTCAGAAGGGCGGCTAGGCTACGAAGGCCACTCTCGTACCTAGACGACTTTGTCTGACCGAAAGAGGCCACGGGGCCCATTCGCAAGTCCCGCTCACCATGACGCACCGCATCCAAAGACACCCCTCAGGCGCCGGGTGTATCCTCATGAACTGCGGCCGCCCGTGAGGCCGAGCCTACCGCCGTATCCGCACCGCCACGATCTTCTGCCCGGCGGTCTCCGCCGAGAGCGAGCTCACGGTCGCGAAACCCAGCGCACGCAAAGCCTCGGCGGGCGATCCCGAGGCGAACGAGTCGCGGCGATACACCAGCCACAGATCGCCTACGGGCAGCTCCTGCAGCGACTTCACCATATGAAGCTGCATGCCGGCGTGCGCGTAGCGCTGGAGCGGGGCCCCGGTGAACGCCTCGAGAGCATACACATCTCGAGGGCTGCCCACCGTCAGGTCCACGCGCCGCACGAAGCGGCGCCAGTCGAACTTGGTGGGCGCGCGCTGGGGCAGCGCCGCGCAGGCGACCGCCGTCCACACGAAGCCGACAATGGCGGCTGCCCCCCAGCGTCGCGGCGGGAGCGCCGCCACCGCGATGGCGGTGAGCAGGGCCACGGGGGCCGCCGCGCCCACGAGATAGCGCTGCACCCAGAACGAGTGCCCGCTCAGCAGCGAGGCAGCCCAGACGAGCACGGGCGCTGCCAGGCCCGCGACAGCGAGCAGGAGCAGGGCGCCCTCGACGGGCGAGTTGGAAGGATTCCCGGCGTGGCCGTCGGCGTGGCCGTCGGCACGGAAGTCACCGTGAGCGTCTGCGCGGGCGTCCGCGCGGGCGGCACCGTGGGCGTCAGCGCGCCCCGAAGCCACCCTGCCGGGCGACAGCGCCGCATCGGCCCTTCCCGCCTCGCCGCGCCGCCGCCACTGAGTCGCGCCGAGCACCACAAAGGCAACGATGACAAGCGCGAGCCACGCCAGGTCCGCCGCGGCATAGCCGCTGCGCCCCGTGAGATCGCGCAGCAGCCACAGAGGGTCCGCCACCGCCGGCGACCCGATCCACGCCACGTTGCGCAGCGGCGCGGGGTTGCTGAGGGCGTGCGCCGCAACCGCGGCCGCCCACGGAACGAACGCGAGCAGCGTGAGCCCGGCGGAGCGCAGCACGCGCCACGCATGTGTGCCCCGCCACGCGTAAAGCGCCGCCACGCACTCGGCGCCAATGGTCAGCCAGCCGAAGTAGTGGGTGTGCACCAGCGCGATGTTGATGATCGTCATCAACGCGAATGTCTCGCGGGTGCGACGCGCGCGGTCGTGCAGCGTGGCGGCGAGCGACAGGCAGGCCAGCAGGGCGAGCAACGAGTAGGCGCGCACCTCGTTGGCGAGATCCACCGAGAGCGGGCTCGCCGCCGCCAGCGCGACGGCAAGCATGCCGGCGCGCGTACCGGCGCGCACCTCGCGCACCAGCCAGACGAGCGCGGCGCCCAGCAGCATCGCCAGGAGGCAAGGAAGCAGGCGCACCCAATGGTCGCTCTCGCCGCCAACGACGATCCACCCCTTCAACAGCAGGTAGAAGAGTGGCGGATTGGTATGATCGGCGATGATGCGCCGCAGGGAATCACCGAGGGGAAGCTCGGCCACTCCGAGGGAAAACAGCTCGTCATACCAGAGCGGACTGCGCGTGAGCTCGGGGAGGCGGAAGATGCCGAGTACGAGCGTGGCGATGGCCGGCAGGGCCCAGCCGAGGCGTCGGTTCAGTTCGTCGATGGCGGGGCGACTAGGCACGCTGGCGGCGGGCGGGAGAGGCGAGCACGGTGGTGGTGTGGGGGCCCGGGGTGGCCCGCCGCGCCTCAGGGCGTTCAGTCCTGAGCGTGGCGCATTATCTTGTTGCAGTGGCGCATCGCGCGCTACGGGCAGACCCGGTAGCTCAGTCGGTAGAGCATGCGGCTTTTAACCGCCAGGTCGTGGGTTCGATTCCCACCCGGGTCATTGAACTACAGAGTCAGGCAGAGTTAGACAGAGCACGACAGAATACGGCAGTTCAACTCGGCGAGGGGGCGCGGGCGACAGTTGTCGGCTGCGCTCTTTGCGTTTGTAGGGGGGACGGAGGGGGCTGTCAGAGAGGTGCGTAAGGCATTTCCGTAGGAGTGGTCGGGTTTTCCTTCAGGGAAATTCCGACACCCCCTTATGGCTCCTGCGGGGCGTTTCCCGATAAGCTACTTGCACCATGTCGAACCTCAGGGAAATCA
>JBAZTM010000060.1:0-24266 GCA_041661925.1 Gemmatimonadaceae bacterium | reverse complement strand
CGCGCGGCCGGCATCCCGACGAAGCGGTGGAGGGGGTGCGCTCGGTCCTGCGGGTGCTGGTGCTGTTTGCGCTGGTGACGCCGTTCTGGTCGCTCTTCGACCAGAAGGCCTCGACCTGGGTCCTGCAGGCGGACTTGATGAGCAAGCCCAGCTGGTTCCAGTCGTCGCAGATGCAGGCGCTGAATCCGGCGCTCGTGATGCTGCTCATCCCGTTCAACAACCTGGTGCTCTTTCCCGCATTCAAGCGATTTGGCTACGAGATGACCGCGCTGCGCCGGATGACCATCGGCATCGTCTCCTCCGGCCTGTCGTGGATCGTCGTCGGCTTCATGCAGGTGGTGCTCGACGGTGGCACGGCGTTTTCAATCGCGTGGCAGGTGCTGCCGTACGCTCTGCTCACGCTGGGTGAGGTGCTGGTGTCGGCCACCGGACTGGAGTTCGCGTACAGCCAGGCGCCGCAGTCCATGAAGGGCGCGCTGATGAGCTTCTGGCTGCTCACGGTGACGATCGGCAACCTGTGGGTGCTGGTCGTGAATGCCGGGGTCAAGAACGCGGTGGTCACGGACTTCATTGCCTCGACCGGTTTTGGCGTCACGGCGTTCCAGATGTTCTTCTTCGCCGGGTTCGCCTTCGTGGCGGCGCTGATCTTCGGCCTGCGCGCGCGGAGTTACAAGGTTCTCGACCACTACCGAACGGTGGGCTGAGCAGGCAGCGATTCTCGGCCGCTCGGTTCGATTGCACCGGGGCGGCCGAGGTCGGCGTGGGCATCGCCGCCGTTCTGCCGCGGCCGAGCGCGCACGACAAAGAGGGCCATGGCGGCCTCGCGCGCCAGCGCCACCGCCCATTCGGCGTCGGTCACGGCCGCCGCGCCGCGCTCCCGCTGGAGCGCGTCGCCACCCAGGAAGTGAAACCACGGAGTGCGCATGCGGGGAAGGGACGGAGGTGGAGGGCGCGGACGATCAGGTCAACGGTGGCAGCAGTATCTCATCGAGGAACCAGTAGGTCTCAATGAGCATGGCGAGGAACATGCCCGCGACCCAGACCGCCAGTCGCACCCGATGGCGGGTGCGCGCGTTGTTGGACGCACTCAGCAGCGGGTCGAGCACATAGGCGGTGCTATAGCAGACGTTTGCCAACAGAGCGAGCACGATCAGCGGCAGGATCTTGTCCGGGCCGAGTTCCGGTCGCAGTCGCGGCCACGTACGGATGGTCAGCGCCACGAAGAGGGCGGTAAGGACTGCGTTGTAGGGGATCCGGCGCTTCTCCCACCAGCGCACCGCGTCGCGCCAGTCGACCGGTTCGTCGTCGGGCATGGCGGCGTGCGACTCGGGAGAGGGGGGAGCAAGCATGGCTGAGGCTCGCGTCTGGGTTCAAAGGCCGTCCTGTGCTTTACAATACAAAGTACTTGGGGAATGTCAAGTGCGTCGGGAAGGGGAGGGGTGCAGGGGTTTGGAAGGAGAGAAGAGTGGAAAGCGGGGGGTGGAGTGAGGAGCGGCCGCCTCTCCCATCCCTCCTCGCTCCACTCCTCCCCCCTTCCAAACCCCTGCACCCCTCCCCCTCCCTAAATCGTCTATACTGTGTCATGCCCGACCTCCTAGCCGACTTCCTCACCCATCTCGCGAAGGAGCGCGACGTGTCGCCGCACACCGTCGCGGCCTACACGCGCGACCTGGGCGAGTTGCAGGAGTTCCTCGGCACTCACTACGGCGACCCGCAGTGGCAGTGGGGACAGGTGGACCGCATGGCGCTGCGGTCCTGGATGGCGCACCTCGCGCGGCGCGGCCTCGCCAAGCGCTCCATCGCGCGCGCGCTGAGCGCGGCGCGCACCTTCTTTCGGTTCCTGCACGCCAACGACCTCATCGTCGGCAACCCGGCGCGCGCCATCGGTTCGCCGAAGATCGAGAAGTACCTTCCGGGCCACCTCGACCGGAAACAGGTCGAGACGCTGCTGCAGGCGCTGGAGACGCGCGCCAAGGACGGGAAGCACCGCGACGTGATGGCGCTGGCCATGATCGAGCTGCTCTACTCGTGCGGGCTTCGCCTCAGCGAACTGCGGGGCATCAACCGCGCCGACCTCGACTTGCTCGCCGGGCAGGTGAAGGTGCGCGGCAAGGGACGCAAGGAACGCATCGTCCCGGTGGGATCGCACGCCCAGCGCGCGCTGCGCGAATTCGAGCGCAAGCGAGATCAGGTGATCGCCAAGGTCGGCCCCGGCGCCGACCGCCAGGCGTTCTTCCTCTCCGATCGGGGCAAGCGGGCCAGCCTGTCCACCATCCAGAAGGCGATCGTCGGCTGGCTCTCGCAGGTGGACGAAGGGGCGGGGCTTAGCACGCACTCCCTGCGCCACACTTTTGCCACGCACCTGCTCGATGCCGGCGCCGACCTGCGCGCGGTGCAGGAATTGCTGGGCCATGCGTCGGTGAGCACGACGCAGATCTACACGCACACCAGCGTCGAGCGGCTCAAGCAGGTCTACCGGCAGGCGCACCCGCGCGCGTAACGCGCTCCGTACACCCGCGCATCGCGCACGCGTGCACCGCCCGGCGCAGGCGCACTTCCTGACGACCGAATTTCACCACCGCAACACGCCCCGCATGCACCGTTGCGCCGGTAATTCGCGGTCGTCTGAAGGGCGTGATCAAATACCTCGGCTCCAAGCGCACGCTGCTCCCGCTCATCGTGGATGCCGTGCGCGCCGACGCGCGCGCGCGATCGGTACTCGACCTTTTCAGCGGCACGGCACGCGTGGGGCACGCGCTCAAGCTGGCCGGCTTTCGCGTCGTCGCCAACGATCACAACGCGTACGCGCATGTGTTGTCGCGCTGCTACGTGGAGGCCGACTACGACGACGTCGTGCGCGACGCCGAGGTGCTGATCGCCGAGTGCAATGCGCTCGCGGGGCGACCGGGCTACTTCACGCAGACGTTCTGTGAGCAGTCGCGGTTCTTCCACCCCAAGAACGGCGAGCGCGTGGACGCCATCCGCGAACGCCTCGCCGCGCTCAACCTGCCGCCGGAGCTCGAGGCTGTCATGCTCGTCTCGCTCATGGAGGCGGCCGACCGCGTGGACAGCACCACCGGCGTGCAGATGGCGTACCTCAAGCAATGGGCGCCGCGCGCACACAACGACCTCGAGATGCGGCTCCCCGCGGTGCTGCCGCGCGCCCGCGCCGGCAAGGGACGCGCGCTCGCCCTCGACGCGCTCGACGCCGCGCGCGGCGTCGAGACCGATGTCGCCTACCTCGACCCGCCGTACAACCAGCACTCGTACCTGGGCAACTACCACATCTGGGAGTCGCTGGTGCGCTGGGACAAGCCGGCCTGCTACGGTGTGGCGTGCAAGCGCGAGGACGTGCGCGAGCGCACGAGCCGGTTCAACAGCAAGCGGCAGTTCGAGGATGCGCTGGCCGCCGTGCTGCGCGCCGTGCGCGCCCGCACGCTGGTGGTGTCGTTCAGCGACGAGGGATTCGTGTCGCGCGACTGGCTGGAGGCGCGCCTCGCCGAGCGCGGCGCCGTGGCGACGATCGAGCGGGCGTACAAGCGGTATGTCGGCGCGCAGATCGGCATCTACAGCCCGCGCGGCGAGCGGGTGGGCGAGGTGAGCCACGTGCGCAACCGCGAGTACATCTTCGTGTGCGGGTCGGACGCGACGGTGGCGCGGGTGACGGAGAGGACGAGAAAGGCCTCTTAACGACGATTGGGATTGGGAGCTCGGATTGGGATTGTGATTTGGATTCGCGATCGGGATTGGCGATGGACCGTTGGCAATCGAGATCCGCATCGCCCATCCAAATCGAAATCCTCATCCGAGCTCCCAATCCTCAATCGCCGTTGAGCACGTTTCTCAGCGCCGCGACGCCAATGTTTCCCCCGCACATCACGATTCCCACCTTCTGTCCCGCATAGTCTGCGGCCACCTGTCGGAGGCCAGCCAGCCCGCCTGCGGCCGCGCCCTCCGGCAGGTTGTGCGTCGTGCGAATCAGCTCGCGCAGCGAGTCGGCGAGTGCGGCCTCGCTGACGAGCAGGAAGTCGGCGAGCCCCTCCCGCAGGGCGGCAAACGTCATCTCGTAGGCTTGGCCGGTGGCGATCCCCTCAGCGAAGGTCCGCGCCGGAGCGCGCACGATCTCGCCGCGCTTCCAGCTCTCATACTGCGCCGGCGCCGCCTCGCTCTGCACGGCAATCACTTTCACGGATGGCTTGAGCCGGCGCGTGACCGTCATCGCGCCCACCGCCTGCGAGCCGCCGCCCAGGGCGATGAAGATCACCTCCAGATCCGGCTGCTGCTCCAGCATCTCGAGCGTCATCGTCGCGGCGCCGGCAATCACGGTGCGGTCGTTGATGCCGTGCACCAGCGTCATGCCGCGCTCGGCGGACAGTTCGGCGCAGCGCCGGGACGAGTCGTCGTACGCGGCGCCGAACTCCACGAGCTCTGCCCCAAGCGCGCGGATGGCCGCGTTCTTCTCCGGGTTGTTCCCCACGGGAACGACGATCGTGCACGGAATGCCGAGCAGGTTGGCGGCGTATGCCATCCCCTGGCCGTGGTTGCCCGTGCTCGCGCCGATCACGCCCCGCGCGCGCTCGGCCGGGCCGAGCGCCGTGATCGCCGACAGCCCGTTGCGCACCTTGAAGGTCTGAACCGGAAGGTGGTTTTCGTGCTTCACGAAAACCTGGATGCCGTGCCCGACGAGTTCGTCGAGCAGGGGGTACCGCCGCAGGGGCGACGGCGAGAGGTACGGTCGCAGCCGCTCGCGCGCGGCGAGCACATCGTCGAAGCTGATGGGCCAGGGAGAGGTCATGCGCGAAATCTAGCGATCATTGGCACCGGGCCGCTCGTGCTGCACATTAGGCGAGGTCCCCGACATGGAGAGTGCCCAATGCGGTTCCTGAAACGCGCCGTGATCGTGCTCGTCCTGCTGGTGGCGTGCGTCTACGTCGTCGGCATGCGGATGCCCCGCGAACACACGGTATCGAGCCGCATCCAGCTCACGGCGCCACGCGACTCCGTGTGGGCCACGCTGCGCAACTTCGGCGACTATCCCAAATGGCATTCCGACTTCAAGTCGTCGGTGCGTGGCGAACCGCGCAGCGGCCATGAGGTCTGGGTGCAGGATGTCGACGGGATGACGATGAGCGTCGAGTTCCTCGAGATCCGGCCACCGTCGTACCTCGTCACCGAGATCGTGACCGACGAGAAGTCGCAGTGGGGCGGCGTCTGGACGTACGATCTCGTGTCGACCGGTGCCGGCACCGAGGTCACCATCACCGAGGCGGGCTGGGTCAAGTCGCCCTTCCTCCGCGTGATGATGAAGCTGATGGGGACGCACTCGACCATGGACGGGGTGCTGAAGGCCTTGGGCGCCAAGTACGGGGAGATGGTCACGCCGGAGCATGTGACGGTGGACACGAGAGGGTAAACGTCATCGGAACGAGGAGGAGGTAGAGTAGAAGGGACGGGGGACGAGGGGAGGAACGAGGAGGAGAACACCGGCGATAACGACCTCGCTCCTCGTTCCGACCCCCGTCCCTCCTCGCAACATCTCTACCCCCTCCTCGTTCCGTTCGCCTTTGCCTCTACCTCCTCCCCGTTCCGCTATCTTTCAGCCATGACTCTCCCAGCAATCCACTCCACGACCATCCTCGCGGTCCGCCGCGACGGCAAGGTGGCCATCGGCGGCGACGGCCAGGTGTCGGTCGGCGAGACCGTCATGAAATCGCGGGCCGTGAAGGTGCGCGCGCTGAAGGGTGGCCGCGTGCTCGCCGGCTTCGCCGGGGCGGCGGCCGACGCCTTCACGCTCTTCGAGAAATTCGAGGAGAAGCTCGAGCGGCACCCGGGCAACCTGCCGCGGGCCGCGGTGGAGCTGGCCAAGGAGTGGCGCAGTGACCGCGTGCTGCGCCGGCTCGAGGCGCTGCTGGCCGTCTGCGACCGCGACCACGGCTTCGTGATCTCTGGCAACGGGGAGCTCATCGAGCCGGACGACGGCGTCCTCGCCATCGGCTCTGGCGGTCCCTACGCGCTGGCTGCCGCGCGGGCCCTGCTCGCCGACACCACGCTTCCCGCCACGGACATCGTCCGGAAGTCGCTGATGATCGCCGGTGATATCTGCATCTACACCAACCAGAACATCACGGTCATCGAGCCGGGTTAGCCCTACATCATCCGGACGTTCTTCTCCGTTGACTGGCGGTAGCCCTTCGGAAGCTGGAGGTCCGCCTCGTTCACACCACCGGGTGTGATGCTGGTGACCTCATATCGTAGGCGCGCGGAGTCGTCGCCCTTCTCGCCAGACATCGTCGTGCGTATGTCGGCCCTGAGGGGCGATCCCCGAAAGAGCGCGGCGCGTGCGCCGTCTGCACGCGCAAGGAAGTCGTCATCAGCCGCGGCCAGCACGAGCTGCGACGTGCTGATGATGTCGAACAGCGGGTTGCGCATCAGTGGCAGGGACGGATCGGACCAGTATTCGGCGACCGACGACCCACCCATGTCCTCCTTCACGAAACCCAGCACGCGCATGCTTGTCGTCCAGCGCTGACGAAGTTGCACGCGCTGGGTGGCGCGCCCGGCCACGCGATCGCCCGGGCCAAGGCGTGCCGAATCGAGCCGCACGTCGCGCACGGAGATCTTCAGGACCGGTCCCGCCGCGCGCATCGCCGTCCCCACGATGCGGGCGAACTCGTCCGCGTCATGCTCCTCGTACGACCTGCGCTCGGGGTGCACGACGTAGACGGTGCGTCCGCCGTCGGCGAGCAGGAAATAGCTGTGATCGCCCTCCGCCTTCTTCTCGTCGGTGTCGACACGAGCCAGGGATCCGGACACTCGCACGGTACCGTGGATCACCTCCTGGCCCTTCTTGTCGCCTTGATCGAGCCGGAACTCGTAGGAGTAGGTGCGCGGCGTCTGTGCCGAGGCGGCGGAGGCGAGGAAGAGCAGGGCGATCGCGAGAGCAGGGCGCATGTTGAGTGACCGTAAGGAGTTGACCGCCCTACGCCATTGGAGGTACGCGGGTTTCGCACCCACCTGCTAGAATTGAAGGATGCCCGCCAACCGTACCGAACAGGTCCTCGCCCGTCTGGCCGACCTGACCCCGCGCAAGATCGTCGCCGAGCTCGACCGCTATATCGTGGGGCAGGGGGATGCCAAGAAGGCCGTTGCCATCGCGCTCCGCAACCGGTGGCGCCGCCAGCGCGCGCCCGAGGGAATCCGCGAGGAGATCGCGCCCAACAACATCATCCTCATCGGCCCCACCGGCGTGGGCAAGACAGAGATTGCCCGCCGTCTGGCCAAGCTGACCGGCGCGCCATTCATCAAGGTGGAGGCGTCCAAATTCACCGAGGTCGGCTACGTCGGACGCGACGTCGAGGGGATGGTGCGCGACCTCGCCGAGAGCGCCATCGACATGGTGCGGCACGAACGGGAGCATGACGTCGAAGATCTCGCAAACGACAAGGTGGACGAGCGCATTCTCGACCTGCTCCTCCCTCCGCCTGTCGAGGCGCCTCCGGCGGCGGCCCCGGAGACGACGTCCAGTGTCTTTGTCGTCTCGACGACGGGCGGCGTGACCCAGGAGCAGGATCAGGCGCGCGAACGGCACAAGCGCACGCGCGACAAGCTCAGGCAGCTCCTGCTCGACGGCCAGCTGGAGCAGCGCGAGATCGAGATCGAGGTCGCCGCGTCGTCCATGGGTGGTTTCGACTTCGCCCAGCAGGGCGCCCCCGAGGGGATGGGCAACTTCGGCGAGATGCTCGAGCAGTTCATGCCCAAACGCAAGAAGAAGCGCACAGTGGCCGTGGCCGAGGCGCGGCGTATCCTGCTCGATGAGGAATACGACAAGCTCATCAACCACGATGACGTCGTCGCGGACGCCCTCGACCGCGTGGAGAAGCTCGGCATCATCTTCCTCGATGAGATCGACAAGATCGCCGGCGCCAAGAGCGAGATGGGCGGCCCCGACGTATCGCGCGAGGGAGTGCAGCGCGACCTCCTGCCCATCGTCGAAGGGTCCAACGTGCAGACGAAGTACGGTCTGGTGAAGACCGACCACGTGCTCTTCATCGCCGCGGGCGCGTTCCACGTGAGCAAGCCGAGCGACCTGATTCCGGAGCTGCAGGGGCGCTTCCCGATCCGCGTGGAGCTCAAGCCGCTCACCGAGGCCGACTTCGTGCGCATCATGACGGAGCCGGAGAACGCCCTCACCAAGCAGTACGCGGCGCTCGTCGCCGCCGACGGCACCTCGCTCACCTTCACCGACGACGGCATCGGCGAGATCGCCCGCACGGCGGCCATGGTGAACCAGCGGATGGAGAATATCGGCGCCCGCCGCCTGCACACGGTCATGACGACCCTGCTCGAGGATGTGCTCTACGAGCTGCCGGAGCGCGGCACCGAGCCGGTGACGGTGGACGCGAAGGTGGTTCGGGAGCGGCTGAAGGCGATTGCGGATGATGAGGATTTGAGGAAGTACATTCTGTAGAGGAGGGGGAGGGGTACAGAGGCTAGGCAGGAGGGAGGAGTGGAGTGATGGGGAAGCGAGATGAGGCCAGCGCCCAAGGGAGGCCTCCTCTCCCATCCTCCGCTCTCCACGCCTCCCCGTCCTAAACCCCTGCACTCCTCCTCAAGCCCGTATTTCATCATATTGCCTTTCCCTCGCCGAACTCCCGTGACGCCCCACCGCGACTTCCTTTCCATCCTCGACTTCTCCAGCGCCGAACTTGACGCGCTGTTCGTGCTGGCCGAGCGCATCCGCGCCAAGCGCTACACGAAGAAGCCGCTCGCCGGCAAGGTGCTGGCGATGATCTTCCAGAAGTCGTCCACGCGCACGCGTGTGTCGTTCGAGGTGGGCGCGTACGACCTGGGCGGGCATGCGCTCTTCCTGTCGCAGCGTGACATCCAGCTCGGCCGCGGCGAGCCCATCAAGGACATGGCCCGCGTGCTGTCGCGCATGACCGACGGCATCATGATCCGCGCGTACGAGCATGCGCATGCCGAGGAGCTTGCCGAGTATGCCGATGTCCCCGTAATCAACGGGCTCACCGACCTGTCGCATCCGTGCCAGATCCTCGCCGACCTGCTGACGGTGCGGCAGTTCCTTGGCACGTTCGAGGGCAAGCGCATTGCATGGATCGGTGACGGCAACAACATGGCGCACTCCTGGATCGAGGCGGCACAGCGGCTCAAGTTCTCGCTCCGCCTTGCCTGCCCGGATCGCTTTGAGCCCGATCCGGTGCTCATTGCCACGGCCCGCGCCGAAGGCGCGGACATCACCCTGGTTCGCGACCCGCGCGAGGCCGTGGAGGGGTGCCACGTCGTCAACACCGACGTCTGGGCGTCCATGGGGCAGGAAGACGAGTCGAACGAGCGCATCCAGGTGTTCAACGGCTACATGGTGGACGATGCGCTGATGGCGCGCACCGCCAAGGATGCGATCTTCCTGCACTGCCTCCCGGCGCACCGCGGCGAGGAAGTGAGCGCGTCGGTGCTCGAGGGGCCGCAGAGCCGTGTGTGGGCCGAGGCCGAGAACCGCCTGCACATCCAGAAGGCCATCATGGCGGTGCTGATGGGCAACGAGCCGCTGGCACCGTACATGCACACGAAGAAGGGCGCGAAGAAGCGCCCGGCGGCCGCACAGAAGAGCGCGAAGAAGGACGCGAAGCAGGGCGCGAAGAAGGGCATGCAGCAGGCCGTGAAGCAGGGCGCAAGGAAGTCCACTCGGAAGGAGCCCACGCGCCGCTCGTAGGCCGTGGCACCGATTGCCCATTCGAGGCGTTGATCGACTGGGTACCACTCGTCCCATCGAACGCAGCGAGCAACCAATGCCAGCTCTCGATTTCACCCTCCTGACGGACGCGGGAACGCCGCTCTCGCTGTCGTCCCTGCGCGGCCGCATGGTCGTGCTCTACTTTTACCCGAAGGACGACACCTCCGGCTGCACCATCGAGTCGTGCGAGTTCCGCGACATGTTCCCGAGCTTCATCGGTTCCGACGCCGTCATCCTCGGCATTTCGCCCGATGACGTCGCGTCACACCAGAAGTTCAAGGCCAAGTACAACCTGCCGTTCACGCTGCTGGTGGATGAGAATCACGCATTGGCCGAGCAGCTGGGCATCTGGGTGGAGAAGCAGTTCATGGGCAACCGGTACATGGGCGTGCAGCGCACCACGTACATCATCGGCCCTGATGGCGCCGTGCAGTACGTCTTCGAGAAGGTGAACCCGACTGGCCACGCGGAGGAAGTGATGGCGTTCCTGCGCGGCGGGGTGCTTGCCGCGGTCGCGGCGCGCGACGCATTCGACGCGGCGGTCGCGGCCACGAAGGAAGCGACGGCCGCGAGCGACTTGCAGAAGCCGGTGAAGAAGCCGGTGAAGAAGCCGGTGAAGAAGCCCGCGACGAAGCCCGCGAAGAAGCCCGCGAAGCAGGTGGTGAAGAAGGTGGCGAAGAAGGCGGCGAAGAAGCCCGCGAAGAAGCCCGCGAAGAAGCCCGCGAAGAAGCCGGTGAAGAAGGTCGCGAAGAAGCCGGTGAAGAAGGTCGCGAAGAAGGTCGCGAGAAGGACCGCGACGAAAGCAGCGGCGAAGCCAGGCCGGACGCCGGCGAAGAAGAAGGCGAAGAAGCCCGCCACCAAGAAGTAGCCGTCACAATGCGACGAGGGGCCCGGCGATCCGGGCCCCTCTGTTGTTTCTCTGTTGTTTCTCCGTTGTCTCTCTGTTGTTTCTCTTTATCGCCTACATTTTCCCCGACATCATGACATGTGCCTTGGGGGTGCCAGGAAACATCAGCCACGGCCCCTCGGCGCGCGGCTGGCTCGTGATGCCGATGCTCTCGGTCGTGGCGCCTGGGATGTACAGCACCGTCAACAGGCCAGCGCTGCTCACCTTCCCCGTCGCCGCATCGTAGTTCTCCTTCTTGGTCGTCAGCGTGAACAACGACCCCTGCTTGGGCATCTTGAGCTTCCCGCTCTTGATCTCCCTGAATCGCACGCTGTCCACCTGCTCGCCCTTCACGCCCTCGGCGCGCAACGAACGGCCGCGGGCCATGAATGGTTCGAGCGACTTGTGGTAGCAGGCCACGTGGAAGTCGGGTCGCGTGACATAGAGGGCCAGACAGTGCATCCCGTTCTTCCCCTCGCGCAGCACCACGAGCCTGCCGGCCTCCCGATAACCCATCACGGTGGCGCCATCACGCAGCTCAGTGGGGAGGGCGAGCACCGCGGCGGCAATCTGCTGCGCGGCGCTCGGAATCGGCGACGGGGCAACGGGGGGTGCGGCTGGCACCTGTGCCCCAGTCGAGGTGACGGCGAAGGCAAGGAGGAGCAAAGGGCGCATGGGGGGCGGTTCCAGTGGAGGAAGCAAACACGATACGCCAACGACCCCTCTGCGAGCAAGCGCGCTCAGACTGCCGTACTCTGTCGCGCTCTGTCGTTCTCTGTCGTACTCTGCGCGAAGCGCCGCACCCGCTTCCACATCCGCCCCACCGCAAATCCCGCGAGCGTCGCCACCTCCGCCACACTCGGTGTCGGGGTCTCGCCGAGCGACCGCAGGATGCGCGACCGCATGCGCAGCACGATCGGCGACGCCACCGGAATCGCCTGGAAGTACGGGTCGTAGCGCGTGCCGACGCCCTCGATGAGCGACGCCGTGCGCGCGAAGTAGACCATGTCGCGCGGCAGGACGACGGGGAAATCGTACAGTGCATGCATCACACGGTCGGCCAGCATCATCTTGATGCGATCCTGCGTCGTGGTGTCCTGCCGGTACGCGGTGTCGAGCAGCAGGTGCACCAGCCGCTGGATCTCGCCCATGTCGGCATTGGCCGCGATCAGCCCGAGCGCGTTGAAGCCGGCGATGATGCCGTCCGCATCCTGGCGCACGGCGGCAAGGACGGTCCGAATCAGCTGCAGCCGAGTTTCGGGTTCGACCCGCACCACCATGCCGAAGTCCAGCAACACGAGGCGTCCGTCAGCGGCAACCAGCAGGTTGCCGGGATGCGGGTCGGCGTGGAAGAGCCCGTCAATCAGCATCATCTGCACATACATCTCGATCAACACGGCGGTGATGCGTTTTGCCTCGTCGTCGCTGACCGCGAGCCGGTCGATGCGGCAGCCCTCGATGTAGTCGAGCACGAGCACACGCTGCCGAGTGAGTTCGTGGAAGATCGCCGGCACGATCACCTGATCGTCCGCCTCGAAGTTCTTCCGGATCTCCGTGGCGTATTCGGCCTCGAGACGGAAGTCCATCTCCTCGTGGATGCGATCCGAGAACTCCTCGATGACGGCCTGCACGCCGCAGACGTGCGGGTTGGGCCACTGACGGGCCACCCATCGCATGATGCGGCGCGCGATGCGCAGGTCCTGGTCCACCAGATGCTCGACGCCGGGGCGCAGCACCTTCACCGCCACGTCGTGCCCCTTGTACTGCGCGCGGTGCACCTGCCCGAGCGAGGCGGCGGCCACCGGCACTCGGTCGAACCGCTCGAACAGTGCCTCCGGTGCCTTGCCGTACGCGGCGACGATCTCCCGCTCGATCTCCGCCACCGGCACGGGCGGCACCTGATCGTGCAGCGTGCCCAGCACGCTGATGTACGGCTCGCCTATCAGGTCGGCGCGTGCCGCAAAAACCTGCGCCAGCTTGATGAACGTCGGCCCCAGCGACGCGATGTCGCTTACAATCCCCTCGGCGCGCAGCCGGTGGAAGTCCGGCGTGCGTAGCGCTGGGGTGCCCCACAACACCCAGCGCCGGCGGTCTCGCAGCAGCGAGACAACCCAAGGCAGCAGGGTACGGAGGATCCGGAGCGTGCGCATTCCACAAGCTATACGCGTGCGCTACGGCAGAAGTTCGAACCCCGCGAGCTCAAAGTGCGTATCGAGGGCGAGTGCGTGCCGCAAGCGGCGGGCCTTCATAACCTCGAAGCTCACCGCGTCGGCGAGACTGAGGCGCTGGTCCGTGAACCGCCGCAGCCAGCGGTCCACGGCCATGCGTTCGGTGTCGCGATCCACGAAGACCACCTCATGCGAGGGGTCCTGATACAGACTGTCGAGGAACCGCACCCCCTCCACCGCGCCCCGGAATCGAGAGATGAGGATCTGCATCTCAGCCACCACCAGGTTCGTGGTGACGAGGCGCGTTCTCGACTCAATGAGCGTCTTGTACGCGGCCAGCGCGCTCCGGTGCCGCGCCTCCTTGGGGCTCAGGGCGGCGAACCACCCCGACGTGTCGAGGAAGGCGCCGATCACCGTGTCTTGCCGCGGCGGCCCAGGTAGGACTCGGCGAGCACGGTGTCGTGGTCCACGGCCACTCCCGCCGGCCAGTCGCCCGTGCCGCCCTCGGTCACGAAGCGCAGCATGGGGCTCTCGACGTCCTGCTCACGCGCAAAGGCGCGCATGCCGCGGCGCATCACCTCGGCCTTGGACAGGCCGGACGTGGCGGCGAGGCGCGCCAGGAGCGAGCTGTCGTCGGCCTCGAGGTAGACCTGGACGGGCTCGCGTACGCGGGGCGGAGACGTTGGAGCGCGCTTGGGCATGAAGTAACAATAGTACATGTAATACATGAACACAAGTACATGTACACCACCGGCCACAGCATCCGACGCGTAGCGGCTCCGCTTTCTGGCGCCGCCCTCTCGCGTTCCGTACTATAGTTGCTTCCGCGACCGAGGCCCCCCCTCTGTTGAGAGAGCTCCCCCCGCCGGCGCCGGTGCCGCAAAGGGCACGAGCATGACCAACGACATCGCGAGCCGGCTCAATGCCGCGCTCGACGGCCGCTATCGCATCGAGCGCGAGCTCGGGACCGGCGGCATGGCCACCGTCTTCCTCGCCGATGACCTCAAGCATGACCGCAAGGTCGCGCTCAAGGTGCTCAAGCCCGAACTCGCCGCGGTGCTGGGCGCCGAGCGGTTTGTGGTGGAGATCAAGACGACGGCGGCACTTCAGCATCCGCATATTCTGCCGCTCTTTGATTCGGGAACGGCCGACAGTTTCCTGTTCTACGTCATGCCCTACATCCAGGGCGAGACGATCCGCGAGAAGCTGAATCGCGAGACGCAGTTCGGCGTGGACGAGGCGGTGCGGATAGCGCGTGAGGTGGCCGACGCACTCGACTACGCGCATCGGCACGGCGTCATCCATCGTGACATCAAGCCCGAGAACCTGCTGTTGCACGACGGACGGGCGATGGTGATGGACTTCGGCATCGCGCTGGCGGTGAGCGCGGCGGCCGGCGGCCGGATGACCGAGACCGGCCTCAGCCTCGGCACGCCGCACTACATGAGCCCCGAGCAGGCGACCGCGGAGAAGGACCTGACGCCGCGCGCCGACGTGTACTCGCTGGCGACCGTGCTCTATGAGATGCTGACCGGCAACCCGCCGCATGTCGGTGCGTCGGCGCAGCAGATCATCATGAAGATCATCACGGAGTCGGTGCAGCCGGTGACTGTGCATCGCAAGTCGGTGCCGCCGCATGTGGCGGCGGCGCTGTCGCGCGCGCTCGAGAAGTTGCCGGCCGACCGGTTTGAGAGCGCGAAAGCGTTTCGTGACGCGTTGGGGAGCGAGGGCTACGCGTACGCGACGGCGGCGGGAGGACTCACCGCGGCCACAGCTGCTGGTGCCTCGGCTGGTTGGTTCGGCGGTCGGCGCGCGGTGATCGCCGCGTGGGCGCTTGCCGCGGTGGCGGTGGTGACGGCCGGAGCGGGCTGGATGCGCCGGACGCCAGAGCCGCCGTTCCGTCGCGTTGACCTCAGCTTTGGCGCGCTGGTCCCGTCGGCATCCGGTCACGTCGCCGTCTCGTCGGACGGCGCGATGCTCGCGATCTCTGGAACGGTGGCCAACGACCCAGCCATCTACATTCGCCACCTCGACGGTGACGCGGAGTTCCAGAAGGTGCCGGGGACCGAAAACGGGACCTACCCCGCCTTCTCGCCGGACAACCAGTGGATCGTCTTCCGGCGCATCACGGACCGGTCTCTGGTCAAGGTCAACGTCAACGGCGGCGGGGCGGTGACGCTGATCGGCAGTGGGGCGCTCGATCCTTACGCCCCGCACTGGGGAGACGACGGGCGCATCGTCTTCTCCGGTCCCACAGGCAGCGGCATCGTCTCTTCGTCCGGAGGCGATGCCAAGCCGCTGCCGAAGGTTTCGGGGCGGATGCCGTTCCTGCTCCCCGACGGATCGGGCGTGCTGTTCTCGGCCGGCAACAGCGTGATGCTGTACGAGTTCAAGTCGGATTCCTCCATCGCGCTGCTTCCGAGCGGCCGATCGCCGACCTACGTGCCGACCGGCCATCTGCTGTACAGCGCTCCCGAAGGCGGGCTCTTCGCCGTGCCATTTGACCTGAAGCGGCATCGCGTCGCGGGGGCGCCGGCGCGCGTCCTCGAGCGCGTCGGCGGGACTATTGGCACCCGCGGCTACGCCGTGTCGAGTGCCGGAGTCCTCGTGCAGTATGATGCGGACGGCAGCGGCGGCGGGTCGTATAACGACCTTGTCATTATCAACCCGGGGCATGGCGCCGACACCGTGCGCCTGCCGCAGGCGCGCCACAACCTGCCGCGCTTCTCGCGCGATGGCCGCGCGATCGCGATGGAAGTCGTCGCGGAGTCGCGCAGCGGCCAGACGGACATCTTCACCGTCGATCTCATAACCGGCACCTACACGCAGCTGACGTTTGACGGCGACAACGACGAACCGGCGTGGTCGCCGGATGGCAAGCGCGTGGCCTTTGACAAATCGATGCCGCCGAGCGGAGAGGACCTGTTCGTCAAGCCGGCCGACAACAGCAGCGCCGAGCGACGCATCACGACGACGCGCTCCGGCGAGGCGAGCCTCCAGCAGTGGATTGACGACAAGACGATGCTCTACACCGCCCAGGTTCCGGGACGGGCGAGCGACGTATTCACCGTGGGCGCGGACTCGGGCGCCGCGCCGGTGCCGTACCTCCAGACGCCCTTTGCCGAAACCAACCCGCGGTTGTCGAGCGACCGGAAGTTCCTCGTCTTCCTGTCGAATGAGACGGGAACCAACCAGCTCTGGATGCGCGACTACCCCGTGCCGCAGGGCAAGTGGAACCTGTCGCGGGGGGACGCCGTCGCCCCACGCTGGTCTCCCGATGGCAGCGCCGTGTTCTTCTGGCGCATCGGCTCACCGCTCGACACGCTCTTTCGCGTCCGCATCACGCGCACGCCGAGCGTGGCGGTCGCCGCACCCGAAGTCGTCGTGACCGTGGATATGGACGGCGTCTCGAACTGGGACCTGCATCCGGACGGGCGACGCTTCGTGGCGGCGGTGGCGTCCGCAAAGGGGCCCGCATCCTCGGCATCCGCGGCCGGGAGCAAGACGCCAGTCACCCGCCACCTCATCCTGCTGAACTGGTTTGGCGAACTGCGTCGGCTGACGGCGGCGCAACCGAAATGAGCCATCGCCCTTTCCCTAATCGCAAGCCGCGCGACGACGAACTCGACGTCTTCGGCGTCTCGCACGCGGGCAAGGTCCGCAAGGACAACCAGGATCACTTCCTGATCGCGACGTTCCACCGGCGCATCAACGTGCTCGGCACGAACCTCCCGGACACCGCGCAGCGCCTTCCGTCAGAAGAACAGCGCATGGCGTACGTCGTGATGGTCGCTGATGGAGTGGGCGGCGGCGTGGGCGGTGCTGAAGCAAGCGCCACAGCGCTTGAAGCCGCCATGAGATACGTGCACAGCAGCGTGACCGTGTACTACGGGGCCAACGCCGATGAGGGCGAGTTCAGGACGCTCCTGCAGGAAGCGGCGCTGCGCGCGCACGAGGCCGTGCGCTCGGTGCGGGCGGAGCAGGGGGTGCGCGGGACGATGGCCACGACGCTCACGCTCTACATCGGCGTCTGGCCGACGTACTACCTGATGCAGGTTGGCGATTCGCGCTACTACGTGTGGCGCGACGGCACGCTCATGCAGATGACGCGCGACCAGACGATGGCGCAGGACCTCGTGGACGAGGGGGCGCTGACGAAAGACGTCGCCTCGCGCACGCCGATGGCGCACGTGCTCTCGAGCGCCCTTGGCGGTGACACGACGGTGCCCGTCGTCACTCGGCTACCCTTTAACTGGGGGAACGTGCACCTACTCTGCTCCGACGGTCTGACCAAGCACGTGACCGATGAACGCATCGCCAAGGTGCTCGGTTCGATGACGAGCGCCAGGCAGGCCGCTGAACAGTTGGTGCAGGATGCGCTCGACGGTGGGGGCACCGACAACGTCACGGTGGTGGTCAGCCGGTCGATGCCAAGGGCAGACACGTGAGTAACGCGGACGTGTAGCCGGTCGAGAGTCCCCGCGCAATCAATGCGCGCGACTCGGCGCCGGTGTCCCCGTCTCGATCCGGATCTCCCGCCACTTCCCCAGCCGGAACCGCCACACCGTCAGCGACGCCCGCGTGGCGTGCCCCAGCACGATCGCCATCCAGATGTGGTGCGGTGCCAGCGTCGTCGTGCGGCTCAGCACTTCGAGCAATCCGATGGGGAGCAGCACCTGCGCGACGATCGAGATGTAGAGCGGGCCCTTGGTGTCGCCCGTGCCGGTGAGGCCGCCGGTGTACGTCAGCGCCGTCGTGATGAACAGGCCCGAGAGCGCCAGCCACCGCAGCAGTTCCACGCCCCGCTCGACGCTCGCGGTGTCGCGCATCCCGAACATCGCGAACAGCATCTCGGGCATCACGAGGAAGAGCGTTCCAACCACCACCGCGATGCCGAGCCCCATTCGGTTGGCGGCATGCACGGCGAGCACACTGCGCTCGGGTTTGCCGGCGCCAAGGTTCTGCCCGGCCACCGCCGCCGCCGCGCCCATCAGCCCCACGGACGTCCATGTGATGAAGGAGAACAGCTCGCTGTAGCCCACGGCATAGACGGCCTGCACGTGCCCGCTGTCGGGCAGCGAGCCCATGAACCGCAGCAGCATCACGCCGCCGAGGTTCATCACGATGCCCTGGAATCCGGCCGGCAACCCGAACCGGAAGAGCTGGCGGATCACCGGCCAGTCCACCGACTTGTCCATGCCGGCGTGCCAGTGAATTACCAGCCCGCCGCGCGACATCAGGTAGAAGCCGTACCCGGCCGCGATCGTCATCGCGATCACCATGCCGAGCGCCGCTCCCATCGTGCCGAGGCGCGGGATCGGACCGAGTCCGCGGATGAGCGTGACGTTGAGCACGAAGTTGAGCACGGTGAGCACGATGCCCAGCCGCAGTCCGGTCTTGGCGTCGCCGGCGGCCCGCAGCGCGCCGTTGAGCATGAAGAAGATCATCATGCCGAAGCCGCCCACGAAGAGCGTGCGCAGGTACGGCAATGCCTGTTCGCGCACCTCAGGCGTGGCGTGCACGAGTTCCAGCAGCGACGGCGACAGCACCCAACCCAGCGGCGCGATGATGAAGATCGCCATCGCCATGGCCGCGAGAAACGCCTGGAACGAGACGTGGTTCACCGCCTCGGCGTCGCCCGCTCCCGCGTGCCGCGCCACCAGCACGCCCATGCCCGTGAAGATGGACATGATGAACGTGATGACGACGAGGAAGATCTGGAACGACACGCCCACCGCGGCATTGCCGGCATAGCCGACGAGGTGGCCGACGAGGGCGTGGTCAATGACGCCCTGCATGCCGCCGATGAGGTTCTGCAGCACGCTGGGCCAGGCAATTAACCAGACGGCGGCAACAATCGGCCCCTCGACGATGGAACGGTCGAAGGGCTTGGTTTTCGAGGCAGCGGGGGGCGCCGTCATTCCGTAGAAGCAACCCGCTGGCGCACCCAAAGGCAAGCGAACGGCATCCCATCATCGGGCTCTGGTTCTGCGGCTAGATTGACGGGGTCTGCAAAAACACGAGACCTCAATGCCCGCACATATCGCTTTCCTCGGCACCGGCCGACTCGGCGCCGGCTTTGTCGAAGCCGCGCTCGGCCGCGGCGACCGCGTCACCGTCTGGAACCGCACCGCAGACAAGGCGCAGGCGCTCGCCGCCTTTGGCGCCACCGTGGCAGCCACCCCGGCCGAGGCGGTGCAGGGCGCCGAGCGCGTGCATCTCGTGCTCAGCGACGATGCCGCGGTGGAGAGCGTGATCGCGGAGTGCCGAGGGGCGCTGGCGAAGGACGCGATCATCGTGGACCACACCACCACGCTCCCCGCGCGCACGGCCGCGCGCGCTGCGCGACTGAACGCCGAGGGCGTGAAGTACCTGCATTGCCCCGTCTTCATTGGCCCCGCGGCGGCGCGGCTCGCACGCGGGAGCATTCTCGCCGCCGGGCCGCAGGCGCTGTTCGATGCGGTGAAGCCGGCGCTGGAGAAACAGGCGGCGCGGGTGGTGTACTACGGCGAGCGCCCCGACCTCGCCGCGGTCATCAAGCTCATCGGCAACGCCTATCTCATCGGCACCGGCGCGGTGATGGCCGACTTCATGAGCATCGCGCGCAACGCCGGCGTCAGTGCCGAACAGGCCATGTCGCTGTTCGACTTTTTCGACCCCGCCAACATTGTGCAGACGCGCGGGGTGAGCATGATGAAGGGCGACTTTACGCCGAGCTTCGAACTGACGATGGCGCGCAAGGACGTGCGCCTGATGATCGAGGCGGCGGGCGATCGCCCGCTGGCGGCGCTCCCCAGTCTCGCGGCGAGAATGGACGCGCTGATCGCCGAGGGGCACGGCGGTGAGGATTTTGCGGTGTTGGCCATCGACGCGGTGCGCTAGCCCCACCCCTGCCACTTCGGCATATTGCAAGGTAGCGAGGGCCCCCGCTCACTCGCCTCTACCGACCCATACCCCGGGCGCAATGCCCGATGCGAGTACCCAGCCGTGTCTGCCGAAACTGCCACGCTGCTCAAGACGCCTTTCTTCGCACAGCACGTTGCGCTTGGCGCCAAGATGGTTCCCTTCGCCGGTTTCGAGATGCCGGTGCAGTACCCCACCGGCATCACCAACGAACACAACATCGTTCGCACCGCCTGCGGCCTGTTTGACGTCAGCCACATGGGCGAGTTCAAGATCACCGGGCCGCAGGCGATGGAGTTCGTGAACTACGTCACCAGCAACAACGTGGCGGCGCTCGCCAGCGGCCAGGTGCACTACTCCGGCATCCTCTACGAGAACGGCACCTTCGTGGACGACTGCCTGGTCTACTTCCGCAGCAACGATCACGTGATGATGGTCGTCAACGCGTCGAACAAGGACAAGGACTTCGCCCACATCAGCAAGTACGTCGGCAAGTTCGACTGCACGCTCGAGGACATCAGCGACAAGATTGCGCTGCTCGCGCTGCAGGGGCCCAGGGCGCAGGCAATTCTCTCCAAGCTGACTGACGCGGACCTCGACTCGATCAAGTACTACCACTTCATCGACGGCAAGGTCGCCGGCGTGGGGCCGATGATCATCTCGCGCACCGGCTACACGGGCGAGGACGGCTTTGAGCTGTACCACGACGTGAAGGACGCCATCACCATCTGGGACGCGATCATGGCCACCGGCCAGGTGCAGGCCGTGGGGCTCGGCTGCCGCGACTCGCTGCGCCTCGAGATGGGTATGGCGCTCTACGGCAACGACATCGACGACACGGTCACGCCGCTCGAGGCCAACCTCGGCTGGCTGGTGAAGTTCAAGAAGGGCGACTTCGTGGGGAAGGCGGCGCTCGAGAAGCAGAAGGCGGCCGGCGTGCCCAAGAAGCTCGTGGGCTTCACCATCGCCGACAAGGCGTTCCCGCGGCACGGGTATCCCGTCTTCGTGAACGGCGCGCCGAGCGGCAACGTGTGCAGCGGCACCATGAGCCCGTCGTGCGGTCTGCCCATCGGCACGTGCTATGTGCCCACCGCGCACGCGGTGGTGGGGAACCACATCGAGATCGACCAGCGCGGCAAGAAGGTGACCGCGACGATCACGGAGATGCCGTTCTGGAAGCACGGAAGCCATAAGTAGCAGATGGGAGATGGGAGATGGGAGATGGGAGATCCCGTCTTCCATCTCCCATCTCCCATCCCCCATCTCCCATCTGCCCGCATGCGCGTCCTAATCACGCTCACCGACGTTGAGCCCGCCGTCCGCCTGAACGCCATTCTCGAGGCCGTTCCGGATGTCGAGACGTTCGTTGTCTCGCCCATGGACGACCTGCCGGGGGCGGTGCAGCGGCATCGCCCTGACGTGATTGTCTTTTCGGGGGCGCTGCTCGACGCGCAGACGGTGGCCATCGTGCGCGATCAGCTCTGGCTGGGCACCGCGATGGTGGGACTCGCTGACGTGGGGGATGCGGGGCTGGAAGTGCGTCTCAAGCAGATCGGCTTCAGCGAGGTCATCACCAAGCCGGTGCCGGCGGAGGAAGTGGCGCAGACGGTGCGGCGCCTGCTCGACCGGCATCGCCTGGCCACGCTCACCGGGCTGTGGGGCGAGAGCGACGCGGTGCGCGAGGTGCTGGTGCAGGTGGAGCAGATGGCGCCGGTCACGAGCACGGTGCTCGTGGAAGGCGAGAGCGGCACGGGCAAGGAACTCGTGGCGCGCGCCGTCCACCTGCTGAGCCCTCGGCGCAACAAGCCGTTCATCGCCGTGAATGTGGGGGCGCTCCCCGAGACGCTGCTCGAGAGCGAGCTGTTTGGGCACGAGAAGGGGGCGTTCACCGGGGCAGCCGAGCGGCGCCTCGGGCGGTTCGAGCTGGCGCACGGCGGCACGATTTTCCTCGACGAGATCGGGGAGATCCCGCAGAGCACGCAGGTGAAGTTGCTGCGGGTGCTCGAGGAGCGGCAGGTGACGCGGGTTGGCGGCGTGCAGGCCATTCCGGTGGATGTGCGCGTGATTGCGGCGACGAATCGCAGTCTCAAGGAGCACGTGGCGGCGGGGGAGTTCCGCGCCGACCTGTTCTACCGGCTCAACGTGCTGCGCATCTACCTGCCGCCGCTGCGCGAGCGGCGCAGCGATATCGGGCTGCTGGTGCGCCGCTTCGTGCACGAATTTGCCACGATGCACGAGCGCGAGTTCCACGGCATCAGCGGCGAGGCGATGGACGCGCTGGTGAACTACAACTGGCCGGGGAACGTGCGCGAGCTGCGCAACCTGATGGAGAGCATGGTGGTGCTGGCGCACGGCCGCGAAATCGGCCTGGCCGACATCCCGCCGGGCATCCGCGAGGGGGGTGCTGACCGGCTGCTCCCCATCCCGGTGGGGGCGCTGCTGCGCGAGGGGGCCAAGGCCGACGGGCGCGAGCTTGAGTTCATTGTGCGCTCGCTGCTGGAGCTCAAGATGCAGGTGGAGGAGCTGCGCCGCCGTGTGGACGAGGACCGCGGGGCGTTGCACCAGCTGAACCTCGCCGATCCGCGGCTATTGCCCAACTTTGGCGCGGTGGGGATCGAGCCGCCCGGGATCGCCCGTCCCAGCAATAGCGTGATGATCAACCCGGGAATGACGATGGCCGAGATCGAGCGGCTGGCCATCGAGGCCGCGTTGCGTGAGACGCGTGGCAATCGTCGAAAAGCAGCGGAAATCCTCGACATTGGCGAGCGGACGCTGTACCGCAAGCTGAAGGAGTACGGGGTTCCAGACGATTTGGGTCTCTCGGACGATTAATCGCCCGGGGGGTTGCGACTGCCCAACAATTGAACAGTTTAAATGCTCCGACCGGGCGTTTCGAAGAGGGGACGCCTCAAAGTCGGGATTATTGCGTCAGTTAGTGTATCGTTTCATTTCAGTTTCATCCCTCGGCGGGACACGTGAGCCATTCAGCGCAGTCTGACGACGATCAGGTAATTGCCGGCTCGGTGCTCCCGTTGCGACGGGCCGAAGAGCTGATTGCGACGTTGCCGGGCGTGGTGAGTGTGCGGATCGTGCCGACGGACAGCGGGCTGGTAGACACGATTCACGTGCTGACGACGGGGGAGACGCAACCCAAGCAGACGGTGCGCAATGTGGAGAGTGCGCTGATGGCGCACCTTGGCATGCGGGTGGACCATCGCAAGGTGAGCGTGGCGACGACGATGGCGCGTCCCACGCCTGGCGGTGGGATCACCGCGGCGCAGGTGGCGGCGGCGGTGGCGGCGGTGCCGCCGGCTGGGGCGGGCGAGGCAGCAGCGGCCGCGGCGGTGCGGGGGCGGACGATGCTTTTTGAGGACGTGGAGATTCGCGGGTCGCGGACCAAGGGGGTGGCGTGCAAGGTGACGCTGCGCCGAGGGGACGAGACCTATGTAGGCGAGTCGGAGGGGGTGGAGAGCGACCGCAGCCGGGTGGAAGTGGCGGCGCGCGCGGCCCTGGCGGCGATTTCGAAGACTGAGGGTGATGACCGGCGGTTGAGCCTCGAAGGGTGCAAGCTGGTGGCGGCGTTCGACCGCGAGTTTGTGTTTGTGGGTGTGACGGTGCGGCTGGGGCGCGACAGTGCGCTGATGACCGGCAGCGCCGAGGTGAAGGACAGTGCAGAGACCGCGGCGGTATTGGCGGTGCTGGATGCAACGAACCGTTGGGTGGCGGGCCGGGCAGGTTAGGTAGCCGGTACGTTGCGCGGCGGACAACAGTAGTGGGGTTCCCGTTCCCGTGAAGGTGCAGGTGAAGGTGAGCTGAGCGGTACCGGTGCACATGTGCACCATGAGCGAAGCCGACCCAAGCGGCAGCACGGTCTTGCGAGCGCAAGCTGTGACTCTGCGTAGGGGAGGTGAGACTCAATGCAATACATCATGGCGTTCTTGGGAGCCCTGGCTGATACGCTCATTTGGGGCTAACACGGAGTAGGGAACGGGATTCCCCATGTTGCGAGGTGATTTCTGAAGAGTATTAAGCTCTACGTCCTGCTGGTAAGCACCGCCGCGCTTCTTAGCGCGGCGGTGGTGTCTGTGCTTGCTGGTGCGTGGAGTCCTAGAGAGCTGAAAGCCGCAGTGTTCTTCGCTGGATTTGGCATTCTAGCGGAGGCCCTGCAGTATCAGCGGTCGAGGGGACGGTCAGGAACGATCGGCTTTTTGCCCTTCCTCTCAATCGCACTGCTCTCTCCGAATGGCGCCGGGATAGCATCTGTCTTTGTTGCGATGCTGATCGGCGAGGTCATCATTCGCCGTGAAGTCCTCAAGGCGCAGTTCAATATCGCTCAGCAGGTTCTGGCAGTTGCTCTCGGCGTAATCGCGTATAGAGCGCTCGGCGGCCAGGCGCTACTAGAGGGTGAAGCCCTCTTTCTTCCGTCTGCTGCACTGTTTGCGATCTACATGGTCACGAACAAAGCCGTCGTAACCTATGTTCTCGCCCTTGCAAACCGGACGTCATACGCTCGCGAGCTGGTGCGTGGATTCAAAGGGACACTCATAAACGACGTCCC
>JBAZTM010000059.1:0-24613 GCA_041661925.1 Gemmatimonadaceae bacterium | reverse complement strand
CCCCCCGCGCATCTCGACCGTTGTTGCCGTGCTCGCGTTCGCCAGCCTCGCCGCCCAGGCCTCCGCACAGGGTAATGAAGTGACCCGCGCCGTCGCCGGCGGCGGCATCTCCGCCAAGGGCTGGGCCGGCCAAGTGGACGCCAATGAAGCCAAGAACGGCATGACCATCAACTCGGCCAAGTTTACCGCCGAGGGGAAGGGTTATCACGTCACCACCGGCCCGTCGTCGACGTACTGGCAGTCAGCAGGCACGGCCAGCGGCAACTACACGGTGAAGGCGACGTTCAGCGAGCCCAAGTACCAGAACCTCAACGACCACCCGCACCCGTACGGCATCGTCATCGCCGGCAACGACCTCGGCACGGACAAGGCGACGCTGCTCTACTGCACCGCGTACGGCAACGGCACGTACATCGTGCGCGGTTTTGGTCCGGCACCGTTCCGGCTTGGCGGACGCGGCGCCACGGCGCACGCCGCGGTCAACAAGGCGGCGGGCGTCGGCGCGTCGGTGACGCAGGAGATCGCCGTGTCGGTGAACGACGGCAAGGTGTCGTGCGCCATCAACGGCACCGTCGTGGCCACGTTCGACAAGGGCGAGACCGTGGGTGAGGGCAAGCTGAAGTCACTCGACGGCGCGTATGGCCTACGCTTCGGCCACAACACCGAAGTCGTGGTCAGCGGACTGACGCTGACGAAGAACTAGCGGTTCACGCGCCGATCAGCGGCCCCGGCTCGATGCGGGGCCGCTGACGCGCGCCAGGTTTGCCTGCGCCTCTTCGAAGTCCGGCTGCAAGCGCAGGGCCTCCGCGAACTCGCGCCGGGCGTCGTCGTCGCGCCCCATCGCCAGCAGCGCCTCCCCCAGCGTGTTGTGTCCCTGGGCGACCTTGGGCTTGAGCCGGACGGCCTCGCGCAGGTGCGTGATCGCCTCGTCGAGCCGCGTCGGGTCGCGTCGCAGGATGTCGCCGGCGATGTAGTGCGAGTTGGCGACGAGTTCCGGATTGTCGGGCTCCAGACGAATGGCGGCGTCGAAGTGCTCCACCGCCTCCGTCGCCCGGCCCACGCGCTGCAGGGCGACGCCGAGGCTGTAGTGCGCCCGCGCGTGGTCGGGCTTGAGCGCGATGGCCGCCTCGAAGTGCGCGATCGCCTCGTCGAGTCCCCCCGCCTTGCGCGCGACCAGCCGGCCGAGATTGTGGTGCGCCATCCAGCTTGCCGGGTTTTGCTGGAGTGTGGCGCGATACAGTGACTCGGCGTCGCGGTAGCTGCGGGCCTCGCGCCACGTCAGCGCGGCAAGCGTGAGCGCCAGTGCGCCAAGCGCCAGTGGCACGGCCCGGCGTTGCGCGCCAGAGCTTGCGCGCTCGCTGAGCCACGCGATGGCGCCGCCGACGAGCATGCACAGCACGACGTCGGCGTGGTACTGGAAATGATCCGCGACGAATGAATACCGGAACGGGTACACGTCCAGGAATCCGAGCACGGGGAAGAGCATTCCCGCGAAGACCAGCATGGCGGCCAGCGGCGCGCGCGTGCGATGCCGCGCGCGCCAGAGCGCGGCGACGAGCGCCAGCAGCGCGGCCGGATACGCCCATGCCAGCGCACTACCCGGCTCGATCCTCCAGCGCGGATACGTGAAGACCAGATGGGCCGGCCAGAGGAAGGTGCCGAGATAGTGCCAGACGGCGCGGCCTGCGAGCAGCAGGCGCTGCACCGGCGCGAGCGTGAACTCCAGGCCCTCGGCGCCGATGACGTGGCGTTCCACCCACGCGGTGCCGAGTCCAGCGGCGATCCCCAGCACGAGCCATGGCAGCAGCGGTACGGCATCGCGGCGCCACGCGATGGACCCGCGCCGCCACCAGACGAGCACGAGCAGCGCGCACGGCACGGTGGCCGTGACCGTCTTGGCGCCGAGCGCGAGGGCGAAGATGAGGAACGCGACGATCCAGTGACGCCGTGCACGCGACTCGTCAAAACGCACCCAGGCGAGCACCGAGAGCAGGGCGAGGACGAGGGAGAGAGTGTTCTTCTGCTCCGAGATCCATGCCACCGATTCCACGTGCACCGGATGCAGCGCGAACAGGAATCCCGCGATCCACGCGCCTCGAATGGCGAGGCGCTGGCACAGCAGCACCACGAGGCAGGCGGCGAGCGCGTGCAGTGCCGCCGTGATGAGGTGGTAGCCGAGAACGGAGCTCCCCCAGAGCCGGTGCTCGACCCAGAAGGCGCTGTGCAGCACCGGGTAGTACTGCTGGGTGGCACCGGGCGCGAACCAGATGCGCACGAGGCCGTCCCAGCCCTGCAGGGCGCCGACGGTAATGTGCGCCGCGTCGTCCCAGAGCAGGTCGCCGGCGAGCGCGGGCGCGTAGGCAGCGAAGACGGCGGCGATGAGGAGCAGGCCAAACAGCGTGTCCGCTGCCGGCGGTGCCGGGCGCATCTCGCTGCCGCGCGCCCGCTCACCGATCGGCGAAGTCACGCCGCCTTCCCCGCGCCAGAGTTCCACGCCCTAGGCGCCCGCCGCGAGCCAGTGCGCGGCGAGCAGTGCATTCACGGCGTGCGCAACGTGGATCGGGGCCGCGTGTCCCGCGTCGTGCAATTCAACGAACTCAGCCCCGGGGATCGCATCGGCGAGCGCGCGGCCATACGCCACGCTGGCAATGCGGTCGTGTCGCGCGCTGACCACGATGGTCGGGATGGACGCCAGCGATGCGAGCGCCGCGCCGGCGTCGTACGCCGCCAGCGCGCGGAGCTGGTGCATGATGATGGGCGGCTGCTCGGCGAGGTCGCGCGCGAATAGCGCGCCGTACCGTTCGGCGAGCGCCACAACATCGACGCGCGTGAAGAATTCGTCGGGGAGGATCATCTCGAGAAAGGCGCGGCGTCGCATCGCCCGCGTGCCGATGCGCGTGCGGAGGCCGCGCCAGATCATTGCCGGTGTCAGCGCGGCCGCCTGCGCGCCACGGCGAAACGTGCAGAGCAGCGCCAGCGACTCCACCCGATGCGCCGCGGCGAGGGCGACAGCCTGCGCGATGACGCCGCCCATCGAATGGCCGGCCACGTGGGCGCGCTCGCAGCCAATCGCTTCGAGCACGGCGAGGGCGTCGAGTGCCATATCCTCGATGGTGAGGGCCCCGGTCGCCGCGCTCCGTCCGATGCCGCGGTTGTCGAACGTGATGCACGTGAACTCGCCGCTCAACGCCTCCACCTGCGGACGCCAGACGTCGCCCACGGCGCCCACGCCCTGAATGAGCAGGGCAAAGGGGCCCTGCCCGGTCACGGTGTAGTGCAGAGTCGCGTTGCGAGTGGTGATGAAGGGCATGGGGGCGCGTCGCCAAAGGGACGGCCTGAACATACGAGAACTTCGGCTCCCTTGTTCTGCCCCGCCGGGGCGGCGATCTTCACCGCGTACCGCAGTCGAGCCCCCCAAACACGAGGTGCACCATGCGCCGCACATTCCTCACGCTCACGCTCGCCGCCGCCGCCGCCGCGCCGCTTCACGCCCAGGGCCTGATGGCCGACATGCACGGCGACGTGCGCCAGGTGGAGCAGAAGCTCGTCGCGCTCGCCAAGGCCATGCCCGAGAACACCTACTCCTGGCGTCCCACCGGGGCACGCTCGGTCGGTGAGCTCTTCATGCACGTGGCGGAGGACAACTATTTCATTCCGGTGGCGATGGGCAAGCCGGCGCCGGCGGAGACGGGCATCACCGAGGACTTCAAGTCGACGGCCGCGTACTCGAGCAAGCCGCGCACCAAGGACCAGATCGTGGCGGAACTCGAGGCGTCGTTCAAGCACCTGCACAGCGCCATGGGCCTCACCACCGATGGGAATCTCGGCGAGAAGCTCAAGGTCTTCGGACAGGAGTTTACGCGTCAGCGGTTGATGATCATGACGGTCACGCACCTGCACGAGCATCTGGGGCAGGGCATCGCCTACGCGAGGTCGAACAGCATCGTGCCGCCCTGGAGCCGGTGAGACCCTCCGCCGTTCCCGGACTGCTGCTGGCGCTTGCCGTCTCCGTGCTCGCGTGGGCCGGCGAGCGCGCGTTCGTGGCGGTGGCCGGGCGCGCGCTGCTCGAGGCCATCGTGCTCGCCATCCTCATCGGCGCCGTCGTGCGCGCGCTTTTCGTGCGTACGCCGGCGCGCTTCGCGCCTTTTGCGCGCGGCAGCGCGGTGGCGAGTGGACTGCTGCTCGAGCTCTCCATCGTCCTGTTGGGAGCCGGTTCCGACCTGCGCGCTCTGGTGGCGGCCGGCCCCGCCATCCTCGCCGGCGTGGTGGTCATCGTGGGCATCACGCTCGTGTCGGGCACCTACATCGGGCAGTGGTTCGGCCTGCCGCGGTCGCACGCGCTGCTGGTTGCCGTGGGGAACGCCATCTGCGGCAACTCGGCCATCAGCGCGGCGGCGCCGGTGGTGGGGGCGCGGCGCGACGAGGTGGCGTCCGCCATCGCCTTCACGGCGGTGCTCGGCGTCGCGGTCATCGTGGGCCTGCCGGGGCTAATCCCGATGCTGCATCTCAGTGACAACCAGTACGGCGTGGTGGCGGGGCTCACCGTGTATGCGGTGCCCCAGGTCATCGCGGCCGCGTATCCGGTGAGCCTGGTGGCCGGGCAGGCGGCGACGCTCGTGAAACTGATGCGCGTGCTCCTTCTCGGGCCCGTCGTGCTGGTGCTCTCGTTCACGGAGCATCATGCCGCGCACATGAAGTGGTGGCGCGTGGTGCCGTGGTACATCGTCGGCTTCGGCATCACCGCAGCGTTGCGCACGCTCGACGTGATTCCCGATGCGCACGGTGACGTGGTGCGCGAGGCGGCGCGGGCGCTGACGGTGGTGGCCATGGCGGGACTCGGACTCGCAGTGGATCTCGACGCCGTGAGACGCGTCGGCCCGCGCGTGGGCGCGACCGTCGTCGTCTCACTGCTGCTCATGCTGGGGCTCAGCCTGGCGCTGGTGCGGCTGCTCGCCGTGTCGTAGCGTTGAGTACGGTCCCTCAGCGCTCCTTAATTGCCGTTAGGTGTCAGGTATATTACTGTATCGACGTACAGGCAACCTTTACCGCTGGAGTCCGTCACGATGCAAGTCGCAATCAGGGCGCAGGGCCTCGTGTGGGCCGGCGCCGCGCTCCTCGCCGTTTCGTGCGGCGGAGGCGAGCCCAAGGCGGTTCCCGCCCTCGTCTTCAACGAGGCCTCGTGGACGCCGCCCCTCGAGAAGGACATCCCCAACGACTCGCTCGGCGCGTCCATCAAGCGCGGCCTTTACCTGCTGCGGTTCACGCCCGAGTCGTTGCCGCAGTACGCCACCTCGTCGCTGCGCTGCACGAGCTGCCACCAGAACGACGGCCTCAAGGCCTCGTCGGCGCCGCTCACCGGCTCGCATGCGCGGTTCCCCAAGTACATGCCGCGCTCCGGCGCGGTGATTTCGCTCGGCGACCGCGTGAACTACTGCTTCACGCGCTCCCTCGCCGGCAATGCCATTCCGGTGGGCAGCCGCGAGATGACGGACATCCTGGCGTATATCGCCTTCATTTCGAAGGACGTGCCGGTGGGGACCAAGATCGCCGGCAGCGAAGGGATCATCAGCATGAAGGACACGCTGGCGGGCGACATCGCACGCGGTGAACAGCTGTACACCAGCAAGACCTGCGTCACCTGCCACGGACCCGAGGGCAAGGGCGCCGGACCGATTCCCGCGCTCTGGGGACCGACGTCGTACTCGATTGGCGCGTCGATGGCGCGCGAGGAGCGCGCCGCCTCCTTCATCTGGCACAACATGCCGCAGACGCAGCCGGGCTCGCTGTCGCCGCAGGAGGCGTTCGACCTGTCCGCGTTCATCAACTCGCATCCGCGCCCCGACTCGCCCGGCAAGGAAACCGACTGGCCGATGGGCGGCGCTCCCAAGGATGTGCCATACAAGACCAACGGGCACGAGCCGTTCCGCGCGCCCGCGTCGCTCGTGACACGCGCGAATCCGCAGGGCGCGCTGGTCCCGAACCCGCCCGTGATTGGCCGCGCCGGCACGCAGAAGTAGCGACCGATGACCAAGCGCATTGCTGGTTCAACCACGAAAGTGCCGCCAGCGGTTCGTGACGCCGCGGCGGCGGCTGGGGACGACTCGATGTCGCGGCGCGACCTGATCGCCGGCGCCGCGGGCGCCATTGGCGTGGCGGTCGCGGCCGGCATCCCGCTTGTTGCGGGCGGACAGGCAGCGAAGGCGACGCCCGTCGCGCCGGCGGTTCCCGCCGATCCGACCAAGCTCCCGGGCGCGCCGACGTCGCAGGTCGGGTCGCGCTCGACCTTCTACAAGCCGTCGCGCACGCCGTTCGGCGAGACGGTGGGCAACTCGCTGTCGCCGTTGCAGGATCTCACCGGCACCATCACGCCGGCGGACCTGCATTTCGAGCGGCATCACGCGGGCATCCCGCTCATTGACCCGGCCAGGCACACGCTGCTCATCCACGGACTCGTGGAGACTCCGCTGATGCTGACGGTGGATGAGGTCAAGCGTTTCCCGCAGGTGACGCGCACCTACTTCATCGAGTGCTCGGGCAACGGCCGCAATGCATACCGTGAACCGAAGCCCGACCTGACGCCGCAGAAAGTCGCCGGTCTGGTGAGCAACACCGAATGGACCGGCGTGCCGCTGAAGATTCTCCTCGACGAAGCGGGCGCCAAGCCGTCGGCAACCTGGTTCCTTGCCGAAGGCGGCGATGCGTGCGTCATGACGCGCAGCATCCCGATGGCCAAGGCCATGGACGACGCGATGGTCGTGTGGGCGCAGAACGGCGAACCGATCCGCCCCGAGCAGGGCTTCCCTCTGCGGCTCCTCCTCCCGGGATGGGAAGGAAACGTGAGCGTGAAATGGCTCCGGCGCCTCGAACTCGGCACGCGCCCGTGGGCGACGCGCTGGGAGACGAGCAAGTACACCGATCCGCTCCCCGACGGCACGGCGCGCCAGTACAGCTTTGACATGGACGCCAAGTCCGTCATCACCGCGCCGGCCTTCCCGCAGGTGCTGTCCAAGGGATGGTGGCCGGTGACGGGCCTCGCGTGGACGGGGCGCGGCAGGATCACGCGCGTCGAAGTCAGCACCGACGACGGCCGGTCGTGGACCGACGCCGAGCTGACGCCGACGACGGGTGTGAAGGCGCCGGTGCGCTTTACGCATCACTGGGAGTGGACCGGCAAGGAGGCCGTGCTCCTCAGTCGCGCAACCGACGAGACGGGGTACGTGCAGCCGACGCGCAAGGAACTGCTCAAGGTGCGCGGCATCGGCACCGACTTCCACTTCAATCCGATCGTCGGATGGAAGGTGGCGGTGGACGGCAAGGTCACATTCCACGGGGAGACATGATGCGGCACACACTCATGATCGGCCTCGTGCTGGCGACATCTGCCTGCTATGGCACCTGCTCCAGCTCAGACACGCCGACGGCCACGGCAACTACCGCAGGGTTCTCGAGCATTCCAGCCAGGCATTATGGCCTCGGCCGCGCCGCCACGCCGGCGGAGGTCGCCGCGCTGAACATCGACGTCGGCCCCGACGGTGAAGGACTGCCCGCGGGCTCCGGCACGGCGGCGCTGGGCGCGGATATTTACCAGAAGAAGTGCGCGATGTGCCACGGGCCCAAGGGGCTGGGCATGCCGCCCGCCTTCCCGCTGCTCATCAGCCGTGACCCGAAGGCCGAAGGATTCAAGTTCGCGAGCGATCCCAAGCTGCCCAAGTCCATCGGCAACTACTGGCCGGACGCCACCACCGTGTTCGATTATGTACGGCGCGCCATGCCGCTGCTGCAGCCGGGCTCGTTGACCAACGACGAGGTCTACTCGCTCACGGCGTACCTGCTGGCGGCCAATGAAGTCATCCCGATGAGTGCGACCCTCGACTCGGCGTCGCTGACGCAGGTGAAAATGCCGTATCGCGACAAGTTTGTCGTCGACGACCGGCGCGGTGGCAAGGAAGTGAAGTAGCAGGACGTCGGCGGCGTTCGCCGCCGGCCCGGACATCCAATGAAGGAGAACCCCATGGCACCATCTGCAACGCAGGCCCCCCCGGCCGCCGATGGATCGTCCAAGTTCCCCGCGTGGGCCAAACTTGGCGCGATCTTCGGAGTGGTCAGTGCGCTGAGCATCCTCACGTGGGGACCGATCGGCGTATCCGGCACGTATCCGCGCTTCATCGGCGCCATTTTCCGCCGGCTGACGCCGGACCTGGCGCACGCCAATCCCTACCTCGAGAAGATGGGCTCGTTCATCAAGCCCGAGACCTTCCTCGTGATCGGGTTGCTGATCGGCGGATTCCTCGCGTCGAAGTTCGCGGGCGACAAGGCCGCGGCGGCCGAGTACATCCATCCGAACGAGACGACGAAGAACAAGCGGTATCGCGACGCCTTCCTCGGCGGCGTCCTCATCGTCTTCGGGGCGCGCATCGCCGGCGGCTGCACCAGCGGCCACATCATCTCTGGCATTACGCAGCTCTCGGTGAGCGGCCTGATCTTCGCGGCCGGCGTCTTCGCCACGGGCATCCTCACCGCCAAGATGCTGCACCGGGGGGCCCAGTCATGACCTCGCTCATCTATGCCCTGATCGTCGGCGTCGCGATGGGCGCGCTGATACAGCGCGTGCGCGCGTCGAGCCCCGCGATGATTGCCGCCAACCTGCGGCTCGAGAACCTGTCCATCATCAAGTTCATGGCGACCACGATCGCCATCGGTGCCATCATCGCGTACGTCCTGGCCTCGGTCCTTGGCCCGGGCGTGATGAACTTCGACGTGAAGCCCACGTACGTGATCGGCGTGCTCGTCGGCGGCCTTGTCTTCGGCGTCGGCTTCGCCCTCAGCGGCTATTGCCCCGGCACGTGCGTCGTGGGCGCCGGCGAGGGACGCAAGGACGCACTGTTCGCGCTGCTCGGCGGCGTGGTGGGCGCGTTCTTCTTCACCATCCTGTTCTCGTCGGTGATTGCGCCGATGAACAAGCTGATGGACTACGGCAAGCTCACGCTCGACCAGATGCTCGGCCTGCCGGCCGTCGGGACGGCGATTGGCCTCGGCGTGATCTTCCTCGGCATCGTCTACATGCTGCCGACGGTCGTCAAGAAGCGCTAAATGGCGGCGTGCATGCAAAGCGTCCCCGGCGGACTTCCGCCGGGGACGCTTCGTTTGTGTGGGCGCCGATCGAGCCGTTCGGTCGGCAGCGCCGCTGGTGCTACTTCTTGGTCGGCGTGAAGGTGAAGCCGACGAGGATGGACTTCTCGGACATGGCGTTCTTGACGCTCGTGCCCGGGATCGCCATCGGCTTCATCATCGGGCCGGTGATGTCGTTTTCGAGCGCCACGTAGCCGGCGACGTTGATCTCGACGCCCGGGCGCACCTTGAAGCCGAGGCCGCCGCTGATGTTGTGCTGCACGACGGCGGGCGCCGGCAGGTTGTACATCGACATCGCGTCGGGAATCGGGTTGCCCGAGTAGTTGTACCCGCCGCGGAGCGTCACCTTGTCGGTGGCCGCGTACTGGGCGCCGAGCGCGACGACCATGATGTCATCCCAGCCGAAGCCCTTCACCGATCCGTCGGGGTTGTACCCGGACTCGTCGAAGCCCTTGGTGCTCGAGTAGGTGTAGAACTTGACGTCGGCGGCCGCCTGGAACTTGTCCGTCGCCTGCCACGCAGCGCCGGCGGCGTAGATGGCGGGGGCGTCCATGCGGAAGGAGAACGTGCGCGGCGTGTTGTAGCTGTTCAGGTTCGGGTTCTCGTACACCGCGGTGTACTCGAAGTCCTGGAACATCTGCGCCGACGTGTACGAGAGGCCGACGGCCAGCTTGTCGCTCATCTGATACTGCAGGCCCGCCTGCATGCCGAAGCCGAACGCGCCGTCGGCCGCGGCGGCGCTGGAGTAGTAGGCGCGGTCGTCCATGGTGTTGAAGTTGCCGTCCGGACCCGGGTCCACGGCGGGGGCGGCGGTCGGCATCGGATTCACGGCGAGCGTCGCCCAGTCCACGTTGACCGCAAAGCCGAGGCGCAGCTTCGGCGTCGCGTTCCAGGCGACGGCGGGTACGATCTTCATGAGGCCGAAGTTCGAGTACATCTGACCGAAGCCGTACGGGCGCGGCATCAGGATCGGGTTGGACGGGTCGGCGGCGTAGTTGACGCCGAATCCACCGATGCCAAGACCGGCGAGGCCGACGACGACGCCGTTGTTCAGCTTCGTGGAGAAGCCGAAGGCGGGAATCGGCGTGAACTCGCTGGCGCTGGTGGTGGAGCCCGTCATCGTGGCGTACGTGGACGTCACCGTGCGCTCGGGCTTCATCATCTCGAAGCCCATCTCGAGGTTGGTGCCCTCGAACGAGGCGAGGCCGGCGGGGTTCACGAAGAAGGAGCCGAGCAAGCTGGAATTCGACGCGACGGCGGCGCCGCCGAGCGCCGAGTTCACGGCGCCGACGCCGTGGAGGAAATGCCCGTCGGTGGCCCGTGCCGTGGCCGGCAGGGCCACGCAGGCGGCGAGGGCGAGCGGAATGAGAACGCGGATCTTCATGCGAGTGGTGCCTCGGGACAGGTGAAGCCGCCAGCGACTTCGGCGGCGGTGCGGGAAATCGGGATGTTCAGTGGGAGGCGGTGTAACGCTGGAGTGCAGCGCGAATGGCCGGGGTCAGCACGGCGTCCGGTGGGAACGCCGCATCGAACGTCAAGGCGCGGGTGGCAACACGCTCCCAGTGCGTGCGGTAGGGACCGGCTTCCGCGGGCGCCACACGATCGAGGAGCTCGGCGCCGCAGCGTACGGCGGCGATGCCGGTGCGGCGCGCGGCGTCCGACGGGTTGCCGGCGGTGCGCCTGAAATCGGCTGACGCGTCGGCGGCGCGCGAGACGAGCGGGAAGCAGAGTTCGCGGACCGCGGCGTACAGCGGTCCGTTGCCGTCGGCCACACCGGCGGCCACGGCGACGATGTTGTCCGTGCGATCGGCCGCAACGCCGGCGAAGAGGCGCCCCTCGGGGCCGAGGGCGGGGAGCACCCAAAGCAGGCCGGCATCGAGTTGCTCGTCGTGCAGGAAGGCGGCGAGCGCCGGAGCCAGCGCGCGGTTCCAATGCGCCTGCAGGGCGTCGACCGTTTCGGCGGAGACGCGCCGCGCGGTGGTGCGTCGCACCAGGGTTGCAAGTTCCGCAAGCGGCGCGCGCTCGGCCGCCGTGGGAAGCGCCTGACGCAGTGCGCCGACGAGGAACTGCGCGCGCGGCGCTGTTGGTGGCGCGCTGAGCGCCGCCTGCGCGACGGCGTCGGCGAGGGCCGCGGTGCCCGCTGATGGATAGTAAAGCGGGACGAAGTGCAGGATGTCGTAGCGGCCGCCGCGTGACAGCACCCGGCCGAGCTCGGTGGGTCGCGCCGTCGCCGCGGCGGTGAAGCTGAACGCCCCGGTGCCGGCGACGCCGACGGAGTCGATCACCCGAAACCACGCGGCGGCGGCGGCGGGCGAGGCAACGCGCCACTGCGCCGCGGCGGCAGCCGGCAGGGCGAAGGCCATCGCGGCGGCGAGCCGGGCGGTCTGGCGCGCAGGGCGCGATATTGCTATATTCATACACACACATATAGTGTCACACATTTGGGGTTTCAGCGCCAGAGGATTTCCCCGACCGGTATACATCGATACCTTTATGCTCATGGCCACCCGTACTCGAAAAGGCGCCAAGCGCGTCCCGACGCCGGAACTGCTCGAGCTGATCGCCGAGCGGTTCCGGGCACTCGCCGAGCCGACACGGCTCGCCATCCTCCACGCACTCGAGGGCAAGGAGCGGACGGTGACGGAGCTGGTGGAGATGACCGGGCTGGGGCAGGGGAACCTGAGCAAGCACCTGCAGCAGCTGCACAGCTGCGGCTATGTGAGCCGTCGGCGCGACGGACTGTTCGTGCACTACGAACTGGCCGACAAGGACGTCCTGGCCCTGTGCGAGATCATGTGCAACCGGATCGAGAGCGAGCTCGACCTCTCGCACAAGATCGTCGCGGCGCGGTAGGGCCGCGGGGCAGTCAGGGCGCCGGGTTCCGTCGGGAATCCGGCGCCTCGTTGCGTCCGGGGGAGGGCAACGACATACCACGGATGTCACGGAAACTGGCGGATGAACACGGATACCGCATTGGGGAGACCTCAAAGCATGATCCGCGTGCATCCGTCTTCTTCCGCGAAATCCGTGGTATGCAGTTGCAGGTCGCGCAGATCGGCAGGTGGGGGCTTGTATTCTACTGTATAACTGATTAGTTATATAGCAGATTATGGGGCGGCGCGACAGCGCCGCCCGGAACCCCGACCCACACTCCCAACTATGACCCGACGGTTGCTCCTCGCGGCCGCTCTCGCTGGCGCTGTGCCCGCGGCCGCGCAAACCCCCCCCTCCCAGCCCCGCCTGACGCTCGCCGAGGCGCTGCGTCGCGCCGACGGCGCCGCATACGCGAACCGCGGCGCGCGCGCCGCGGCCGAGGGCCAGCGTGCCACCGCGCGCGGCGCCCTGCGCGGCGTGCTCCCCGCCATCGGCGCCGACGCCTCGGCGCTGCGCACCACCGACCCCATCAACGCCTTCGGCTTCTCGCTCAAGCAGCGCGGAGTCTCGATGGCGAGCTTCAACCCCGCCATGCTCAATGACCCCTCCGCGACGTCCAACTACGCGGCGGGGCTCACGCTCCAGCAGCCCCTGGTGAACGGCGACGCCTGGGCCGGCCTGCGGGCCGCGCGCACCGCCGCCTCCGCCACCGAGGCGCAGGCGCAATGGACGCGCGTGTCCACGCGCGCGAGCGTCGTGCAGGCCTTCTACGGTGCCGTGGTGGCGCGGGAGATGGCGACCACCATGCTCGCCGCCGACCGCGCCGCCCGTGAACATGTGCGCGCCGCTGAACTCGCGGCCGCCAATGGCCTCGTGACGAGGTCCGACGCCCTGCTGGCGCGCGTCCGCGCCGGCGACGTGGAGGCGCAGCTGCTGGAAGCGCAGTCGCGCGCGCGCCTCGCACGCGCGCAGCTCGCGCTGCTGCTGGGCGCGCCCGGCGACACCGCCTTCACGCTCCCCGACTCGCTGCCGCTCGCGGTCATGCCCGCGCCGGCGACCGAGGGTGTCATGTCGCGTGCCGACGTCCAGGCCGCGGGACTCGCCCGCGACGCGGCGCGTTTCGACCGCCAGCGCGCCGGTGCCTCGATGCTGCCGCGCCTGAACGGCTTTGCGCGCTATGAGTGGAACTCGCCGGACCGCGTCGCGGCCGGCAAGCCGATGTGGACACTGGGCGCGATGCTGTCGTGGTCGCCGTTCGGCGGTGGCTCGGAGCTGGCCGACCTGCAGGGCGCGTCCGCGCGCCTGCGCGGCGCCGAGGCGCAAGCCGAGGGCGCGCGCGCGGCGGCGGCGCTCGAACAGCAGGACGCCGACGAGGCCTGGGGCGTTGCCTCGGCCCGCGCTGCCATCGCCGACACCGCGGTGCAGCAGTCCGACGAAGCGCTGCGGATTGTGCGCCGCAAGTACGAAGGCGGCATCGCCGGCATTAGCGAACTGCTCGATGCCTCGGCCGCCAACACCCAGGCGCGCCTCATGCGCTCTGATGCCCGTTACCGCCTGATCGCCGCCGCTGCTGCGCGGCTCCGGGCGTGGGGAGGCGATCCCGCCCTCCTCGCGTCCCTTGACTCCGACTCCCGCTAGGACTCTACCCATGCGCAATACGATTCTCATCCGGGCCGGTGTGATTCCGGCCATCCTCCTCGCCGCCGCGTGCGGTGGCGACGTGAAGCCGGTCGCGATGCCGGCCGCCGCAACCGTGCCGACGGCCGCGGTCGTCGACACCACGCTTCCGTCGATCTTCGAAGCATCCGGTCCCGCGCTCCCCGTCGCCGACGCGACACTGAGCACCAAGCTGATGGGCGCGGTCACCGCCGTATTGGTGACCGAGGGCACGCGTGTGGCGGCCGGTGCGCCGCTGGTGCGGCTCGACGCCGCCGACCTCGACGCGAAGTCGCGCCAGGCGTCGGCGGGCATCGCAGCCGCCGAAGCCGCGCATCGCGAGGCGCAGGCGCAGGCAACGCGCATTCGCGCGTTGTATGCGGACAGCGCTGCGCCGCGCGCGCAGCTCGACGCCGTGGAGGCCGGGCTCGCCCGTGCCGCGGCGGGACTCGAGGCGGCGCGCGCCGGCTCCACAGAACTCAACGCGGTGCGTGCCTACGGCGTGCTGCGCGCTCCGTTTGCCGGCGTGGTCACGCATCGCTTTGTGGACGTTGGCGACTTCGCCGCGCCGGGGGCGCCGCTCGTGACGGTGCAGGACGCGTCGCGGCTGCGGATCAACGCCGCGGTGCCGGCGGCCATGGCCCGTCGCGTGAAGGCCGGCATGAAGCTTGACGCCCGCATCGAAGGTGAGGCCGTGCAGGCCATCGTCGAGGGCGTCGTGCCCTCTGCCGCCACGATGTACACCATCAATGCCATCGTCGCCAACCGCGACGGTGTGCTCCCCGCGGGCGGTGCCGCGATCCTGTTCGTGCCGTCCGGCACGACGGAACGCTCATTGCTTGTGCCGCTCTCGGCGGTCGTGCGCGAAGGCGACCTCACGGGCGTGCGCGTGATGCGCGACGGGCGCGCGGAACTGCGGTGGGTGCGCCTCGGCGACACCTACGGCGACCGTGTTGTCGTGCGCACGGGTCTCAAGGCCGGTGAGCGCGTCGCGCTCGTCGGCGCGGGGCGCTAACCGTGGGTATCGCCGGACGCATTGCCCGCGCCTTCCTCACGTCGAAGCTGACGCCGCTCGTGACCATGGCCTCGCTGGCCGTGGGCGCGCTCGGCCTGATGGCGACGCCGCGCGAGGAAGAGCCCCAGATTTCGGTGCCCATGGTGGACGTGATCGTCGCCATGCCGGGCGCCGGCCCAACGGAAGTGGAGAATCACCTGGCGCGTCCGCTCGAGCGCCGCATGTGGGAATTGCCTGGCGTGGATCACGTCTACGCGATGAGCGGAGACGGCTACGCCGTGGTGACCGTACGGTTCAAGGTGGGCGAGGACCAGGAGCGCAGCGTGGTCCGCGTGCACTCGAAGCTGCAGTCGGACATGGACCTGATCCCGGCCGGCGTCCTTCCGCCGCTCGTGAAGCCGCACGCCATCGATGACGTGCCGGTGCTGGCCATCACGGTGCACGGCGGCACCGACATCAACGCGCTGCGCCAGGTGGCGCTGCACCTCGAGGACGAGGTGCGCACGGTCGCGGATGTGGCGGCCACGTCGGTGATCGGCGGGCAGCCGCGCGAAATCACCGTGACGATGGACGCGGCGCGTCTCACAGCGGCCGGCGTGACGCCGGGCGAAGTGGCGATGGCGCTGCAGGGCGCCAATGCGCGCCTGCAGGCCGGCGAGTACAGCGCCGGCAACGCCGTGGTGCGCGTCGGCGTCGGCGCCGGCTTGGCGACGGCGGCTGACGTCGGCCGGGTGGTGGTGAGCACGCGCGCCGGAGCCCCCGTCTACGTGGCCTCCGTGGCGACGGTCAGTGAAGGGTTCGGTGAGCCGACCAACTATGTGTCGCACCTCGCACCGGGCAAGGAGGCCGAAGCGGCGGTGACGCTGCAGGTGGCCAAGCGCCACGGCGCCAACGCCACGAAAGTCGCCGAAGAGGCGCTGCACCGCGTGGAGGCGGCCAGCGAGCGCCTGCTTCCCGCCGGTGTCACGTACGAAGTGACGCGCAACTATGGTGAGACCGCGGCGGAAAAAGCCGGGGAGCTCATCCTGCATCTGATCATCGCCACGCTCTCCGTGACGCTGCTCATCGGCTTCTTCCTCGGCTGGCGCGAAGCGCTGGTGGTGCTCGTCGCCGTGCCGGTGACGCTCGCCCTGACGCTGTTCGCGTACTACGCGCTCGGCTACACGCTCAACCGCATCACTCTCTTCGCGCTGATCTTCTCCATCGGCATCCTGGTGGACGACGCGATCGTGGTGGTGGAGAACATCTACCGTCACCTGCAGATGGGCCGCGTGAGCGCCGAAGAAGCGGCCATCGAGGGCGTGGACGAGGTGGGCAACCCGACGATCCTCGCTACCTTCACGGTCATCGCGGCGATCCTGCCGATGGCCTTCGTGTCGGGGCTGATGGGACCGTACATGCGTCCCATCCCGGTGGGCGCGTCGGTGGCCATGCTGGCCTCGCTCGCCGTGGCGTTCATCGTGACGCCGTGGCTGGCGCTGCGCCTGCTGCGCGGCCACGTGAAGCCGCTGGCCGTGCCGGTGGAAGGGCGCGAGCACGAGCCCGAGGAGGCGTCGAAGTTCGCCAAGTTCTACGCCGGCATCATGGAACCGCTCATGAACAACCGCACGCGCCGCATGCGCTTCTATGCCGGCATCGGTGTGCTGCTCGTGGGTTCCGTGGCGCTGGTGGCCGTGAAGCTCGTGCAGGTGAAGATGCTGCCGTTCGACAACAAGTCGGAGTTCCAGGTGGTGCTCGACTTCCCCGAGGGGACGGCGCTGGAGACGTCGCAGGCGGCCGCCCGGCAGATCGCCGAGTACATGCGCGGCGTGCCCGAGGTGACCCATACGCAGGTGTATGCCGGCACGGCGGCGCCGTTCAACTTCAATGGCCTCGTGCGGCACTACTTCATGCGGCGCGGCGCCAACGTGGCCGACCTACAGGTGAACCTGAAGCCCAAGGGCGAACGGTCGCGGCAGAGCCACGATATTGCGGTGGCGGTGCGTCCGGCGGTGGATTCCATCGCCAAGATGTATGGCGCGCGCGCCAAGGTGGCCGAGATTCCGCCCGGACCGCCCGTGCTTTCGACGCTTGTGGCCGAGATCTACGCCCCGACCGACTCGCTGCGCGTGGCGGCGGCGGAGCAGGTGAAGCTGGTCATGGAGACGACGCCCGGCGTGGTGGACGTGGACTGGAGCATCGACGCCCCCGGAGTGCAGCGACGGTTCCGCGTGGACCGCGTGCGCGCCGCGCAGGACGGGGCGAGTGTGGAGCAGATCGCTCGCACGCTGGTGCTCGCGCTCAACGGCATGCCGGTGACGGGGGCGATGGCGGAGCAGGCGCGCGAGGGCGTGGCCATCACGCCGCGGCTTGCCGCGCGTGACCGGTCGTCGGAGTCGGCGCTGCTCGGCATGCCGGTGGCCACGGCCTTTGGGCCGCGTCCGCTGGCGCGGTACGTGTCGGTGGATTCGATGACCATCGAGAGCACGCGCATGCGGCGCAACTTGCGCCCGGTGGTCTACGTGACCGGTGATGTGGCCGGGTCGGTGGAAGCACCTGTGTATGCCATTCTCGCGATGAACACGCGCATCGACTCGCTTCGGGTGCAGGGCGCGCAGATCCACCGGTACAACGCCACCCAGCCCGATCGGCTGGACGAAGTGGCGCTCAAGTGGGACGGCGAGTGGCAGGTGACGATCGAGGTCTTCCGCGATCTCGGCATCGCTTTCGCCATCGTGTTGCTGCTCATCTATGTGCTGGTGGTCGGCTGGTTCCAGTCGTTCTCCATTCCGCTGGTGATCATGGCGCCCATCCCGCTGACGCTCATCGGCATCCTGCCGGGGCACGCGCTCACGGGGGCATTCTTCACCGCGACGTCGATGATCGGCATGATCGCGCTCGCCGGCATCATCGTGCGCAACTCGATCCTGCTCGTGGACTTCATCCAGCTGGCGCAGGACCGCGGGCGCTCATTGCGCGAAGCGGTGCTCGAAGCTGGCGCTGTGCGGTTCCGTCCCATCGCGCTGACGGCTGCGGCCGTGGTGGTGGGCGGAATCGTGATGGTGCTCGACCCAATCTTCCAGGGCCTCGCCGTCGCGCTGATCAGCGGCGCGATCGTGGCGACCCTGCTCACCATGGTGGTCGTGCCGCTCCTCTATTGGGAACTCCAGCGCACGGCCGGGGGGAACGACTGATGAAGATGTTCTGGATCATCTACGCCGGCTCACGCGCGCCGAAGGTCACCGAGACGCTCCTCGCCCACGGCGCCGCGGGCTTCACCGAGTTTCCGAAGGCGCACGGGGCGGGGACGCACGGCCCGATTCAGGGCACCCGCGCCTGGCCGGGCGAGGAGACCGTGATCACCTCAGTGGTTGTCACAGAACGCGCGGCCGAGGTGGCCGCCGGACTCTCCGCCCTGCAGGATGCGCTCGTGGCCGGCGAGCGGCTGCATTTTGCCATTCTTCCCGTCGAACAATTCCGCTAACTCTTTCGCCCCCGCTCACTATGTGCCCTGACAACATCATCCGCCGGTTCGCCGGTGTCTTCATCCTGCTGAGCGTCGCGCTCGGCATGCTCGTTGATCCGCGCTGGTACTGGTTCACCGCGTTCGTGGGCCTGAACCTGCTGCAGTCGAGCTTCACGAACTTCTGTCCGCTGGAGCGGATCCTCGGCTACTTCGGCGTCGCCGGATGCAAGCGGGCCGCGTAAGGCGTCGTCTCTCGTAGGTGAACTGCAACTGCCTACCACGGATCTCACGGAAGAAAGCGGAAGCACACGGATACGGCGTTGGAGGAACCCCCCAAGCCTGCTCCGTGTGCCTCCGCTTTCTTCCGTGGGATCCGTGGTAGGTCGGTTGCAGTTCGTTTGTTTCGGCCGATTCGCACTGACGTCGGCGAGAACTGGCCGTCAGGCCCGCCTGCCTCGGCTCTTCGCCCAGGACTCAAACGCCTGCCGCGAACTGAGGCGCGGCGTGAAGCCGAACACCGCCTTGAGGCGCGCGTTGTCGAGCACGGGGCGGTAGCGCAGGAAGTCCACCTGCGCGGGGCCATAGCGCGTGAGTCCCAGCGGGTGCAACACGGCGAGCGCGCCCTTCAAGAGCCCAGCGGGCAGGCGCAGCACCGGTTTGCCGAGGGCGGCGGCGATCTCGTCAATGGTCATGGCGCCATCGCCCGCCACGTTGAAGATCCCTGTCACGGGCGATTCGATGGAGCGGACGAGCGCCGCCACGAGATCGGCGTCGTGAATGAAGACGAACGGCGACGCCGAGCCACGAATCGCCAGCAGGCGCGGCTTCTCGAACAGTGCCGTGATCTGGTTGTTGACGGACGCGCCGAGAATGGTCCCGACGCGGAGGATCACCTGCTCGAGGGCGGGATGCTCGGTCCGCGCACGCGCGAGCATCTCCTCGACCAGCCGCTTGTGCCAGCTGTATGCGAAGGTCTCGTTGCCGCGTACCGGGTGCTCCTCCGTGAGCCAGGCCGGATTGTCGGCATGATAGCCGTAGGCGGCGCCGCTCGAGGTCACGATGAGCCGCCGCACGCCGGCCGCGACGCACGCCTCGAGCACGCGCTCTGTGCCCTCCACATCGACGCGGTACTCGAACGCCCGCGTGCTTCCCTTGCCGGGGGTGACGATGGACGCGAGGTGGATGACGCACGTGACGCGATGGGCCCGCAGGTCGGCGGCGAGCCCCGTCTCGCGCACGTCATGGTGCAGGAAGGTAGCGCCTGCCGGAAGCGAGGGCGGCTCGCGCACGTCGGTGCCGACCACGGCGCCAAGCTGACCCGCGACGACGCGCGCGGCCAGCGCGTCGAGCAGCAGTCGGCCCACGTAGCCCGACGAACCGGTGATCAGGACGCGCGCGCCTTTCACGCGACGCCGGTTGGTGGCAGCGGGCGGCGACTCCAGTACGTGGCGAGGCTGAGTCCGGCGACGACATGCCAGATGCCCCACCACGCGGCGACGATGGCCGCGCCGCCCAGTCCGCCGAAGAAGGTGAAGACGAGAATCAGGCCGAGCCCTGAATTCTGGATGCCCACCTCAAAGGACACGGCGCGACGGTCGCGCACCGGAAGGCCGAAGCCCGCCGCGGTCCAGTAGCCGGTCGTCAGCGCGATCGCGTTGTGCAGGAAGACGGCGATGACGACACGCCCGACGTACTTCACGAAGTACTGCCAGTTGGCGGCGAGCGCGAGCACCAGGAAGGCGACGAAGATGCCAATGGAGAGTCGCTTCATCGGCGTCCGCACGCGGTCGGCGAAGCCCGGCCATCGCCGCTGCACGAACATGCCCGCGGCGAGCGGCAGGCCGAGCAACAGGAAGATCGTCACGAACATCTCCAGCGGATCCACCGCCACGGCGCGCAGGATCGCCCGCGTCGGCGCGTACATCGAGCCCCAGAAGCGGAGCACCAGGGGCGTCGCCACCACGGCGAGCACCGTGGAGGTGGAGCTGATGCTCACCGACAGCGCCGTGTTGCCCTTGGCGAGATGCACGAGAAAGTTGGAGATGTTGCCGGCCGGGCAGCTCGCTACGAGCATCATGCCCAGCGCCACACTCGGCGGCGGCTTGATGGCGAGCACGAGCAGGAATGTGACGGCGGGAAAGACCACGTAGTGCCCCGCGAGCCCGATGAGCACCGGGCGCGGCCGGTCGAGCACGCGCCGGAAGTCCTCGGACTTCAGGTCGAGGGCCACGCCGAACATCACGATCCCGAGGATCGCGTTGAGCAGATGCAGCGTCGCGGGGCTGAAGTTCAGCCGGACGGCGTCGATGCCGCTCATCTCCCCTTGGGTTCCTGGTGCATCGCCTTGAAGTGCACCAGGCCCGGCGCCCACATGTGCGCCACCGGGTCGACGTCGACGTGGATCACCGCAGGTCCGTTGACCGCCAGCGCCCGCGCGATCGCGTGCGACAGGTTCTCGGCGTCGGCCACGCGCTCGGCGTGCGCGCCCATCGCCTGCGCGATGCGGGCGAAATCCATCTCGCCGAGGTCCGTCCAGAGGTTCTCGTCGGGCGCGAGCCGCTTGCGCAGCAGCATCTTGAGCGGGCGCAGGGCGAACGACTGGTTGATCTTGACCATGCCCCACTGCCGATCGCAGAGCACCAGCCAGATGATGCGCATCTTGTGGCGCACCGCGGTCTCGATTTCCTGCGGATGCATACCGGCGGCGCCGTCGCCGATCACGCAGCAAACCGGCACGTCGGGGGCGGCGATCGCCGCGCCGAGCGCCTGGCCCATCCCCGCGCCGAGCATCCCCATCTTGAAGGTGGAGAGCATCCGTCCGGGGACGCGCACCGCGTGATAGAACATCGCCCACACCGCGGTGTTGCCGCCGTCGGCGATGAACGGCGACTCGGCGGGGAAGAGGCGCCCGCACACCGCGCCAGCGTGCGCCGGATGCATCGGCGAGCCCGCGTTGCGAAGCGGCTGGTCGAGCTTCGCCTTATAGCGGGCGATCAGCGTCCGGTACTTCTTCATCCGCTCGCGTCGGAACGCGAGGCGCATCTCGCCGCGCCGCGCCTCGAGCCGTGCCTTCAGCGCGACGAGGAAGACGCCGACGTCGGCATTGATGCCCACCGTCACCGGCTTGTTGGCGCCGATCATGCGGTCGTCAATGTCCACCTGCACCGTGGGCTGCTCGCCCGGGGCACGCCAATACGGCGGCTTGCCCCACCAGTCGGTTTCGCCCAGCCGTGATCCAAGGATGAGTGCCGCGTCGGCATCGCAGCGCACGATGGAGTTCAGCTTGACGTGCGTCATCGGGATGGCAAACGGCGACGCCTCGTTGATGGCGCCGCGCGCCGACCAGCTGGTCGTGACGGGCGTCTCGAGCAGGTCGGCCACCGCCTGCAGCGCGTCGAAGGCGCGCGCGTGCAGCACGCCGCTGCCGGCGTGGATCACCGGCATTTCGGCGCGCAGCAGCACATCGGCTGCCGCCTCCACCTGCGCCGCGTCCACTCCCTGTGGTGCGGTGCGGCGATAAGCGGACGGGGCGAGGATCGCGGGATTCACCGGGAACTTGCCGTTCACCACGTTCTCGGGCACGTCGAGGTGCGCGACGCCGGGGCGACCGTCCCAGCACGCACGGAGCGCCGCGCGCACCAGCTCGGGAAGTCGGTCGAAGCTCGGGACGGCGCGGCTCCACTTGGCGAAGGCGCCGATCACCGCCGACTGGTCGAAGCCCTGGTAGGTGCCGGTGCGCAGCGGGTACATGGCGCCGGTGCGCCGCGCGCTCGTGATGCAGAGCAGCCGGTTGCCCTCGGCCTCCTCCACCACGAGACCGGGGAGGATATTGGCGACGCCGGGACCGTTGCTCGCCATGCAGACGCCGAGCCGGCCCGTGAGGCGCGCGTACGCGGCGGCCGCATGGGCGGCGCTCGCTTCGTGTCGCGGGGTGATGAGCCTGATGCCTTCGCGCTTGAGCGCGGTATAGAAACCGAAGTACGTGCCGTCGATGATGCCGAAAACGACTTCGACACCCTCGGCTTTCAGCGTGCGGGCGAGTACTTCTCCGCCAGTGGTTTCGCTCATGACTCGGGCTGCGGAAAGTGGGGCACAGTGCGGTGCGGGGTGCACGGTGGGGTGCATGGGCACGGGCACGGTGGGGTGCACGGGGCAGGGGACCGCCCCCGCATCGCAGAATCTACGCATCGAGCATCGCTCGTCCATCCGCGCGACTGGCCCTTTACGCCGCGTACGGTCTTGCGCCTTGCGTGAAGGGGCCCACACGCGCGAGGTTGACTTGTTCATCCGCACACCGGAGTCACGGCACGTGGGTCACCTGGCGGCACCAACACGCGCGAAGCTGATACTCGCATTCGCCGCGGTTTACCTGATCTGGGGGTCCACGTACCTCTTCATCCGTTTCGCCATCGAAACGGTGCCGCCGTTCCTCGTGGGCGGCATCCGGTTCGTCGTGGCGGGCGGCGCGATGTACGCCTGGCTCCGGATGCGCGGCGCGCCACGCCCGACGGCGGCCAATTGGAAGTCGGCGTTCATCATCGGGCCACTGATGATGACCGGCGGCAACGGCGGCATCGTCTGGTCGGAGCAGTTCGTCGCGTCCGGCGTCGTGGCGCTTCTCGTGGCGCTCGTGCCCCTCTGGATGCTGCTGCTCGGCTGGATGCGCAGCGGCCCGCGGCCATCGGTTCGCGAGTGGTTCGGCGTGATGACCGGGCTGGTTGGCGTCGCGATGCTGGTCTCGACCGACGGCAACCCCGCACACGGCGGAATCGGTCCGCTTGCGGCGCTTGTGCTGATCCTCTCCACGCTGAGTTGGTCGGTGGGCTCGATGATCGCCCGCGACGCGCCCCTGCCGGCGTCGCCGCTGCTCGCCACGGCGATGGAAATGCTCGCCGGCGGCGTGGGCATGCTCCTCATTGCGCTCTTACGCGGCGAGTATGCGCAACTGGCGGTCAGCGACGTGTCGTGGCGCTCCGGCCTGTCCATCGCCTATCTCGGCGTCTTCGGCTCCATCGTGGCGTACACGGCGTACAAGTGGCTGCTGACACGCGCATCACCGGCGGCGGTGGGGACGTACGCCTTCGTGAATCCCGTGGTGGCCGTGGCGCTCGGCTGGGCTTTCGCGTCGGAGCCGTTGGGGCTGCGCACCGTGGGCGCCATGGTCGTCATCGTGGGCGCCGTGGTCACCATCTCGCTGCGGCCGCGCCATGCGGTGCTCGCCGACCCTGCCGAGTAACGCCGGTCGCGTCGGCCCGCAGGGAGGCGCGCGCGGGGAGCGCAGCGTATCTTTGCGCTCGATGACGGAACTCGGATCCCACGGGATGTCCGGCGGCGGCGCCGGCACGGCCTCCACGGCCTCCACGGTGTCACCATCGGTGGCGCCGTCGCGCACGATGCTGCGCGAGACCGACGCCGCGCTCTGGGCAATCATCTTTGCCGGCGGTATCGGGTCGCGGTTCTGGCCGCTCAGCACGCCCACGCGGCCCAAACCGCTGCTGCGCCTCGTGAGCGAGCAGCCCCTGCTGGTGGATACGGTGCAGCGTCTCGCGCCGGCCATCCCGCCCGACCGCGTACTCGTGCTCACGAGCCGGGACATCGCCCCCGCCATCCGCGCCGCGCTCGTCACGGTGCCGGAGATGAACATCCTCGTCGAGCCGCGTCCGCTGGGCACCGCGGCCGCGCTCGCCTGGGGGGCGCAGGAGGTGGCGCGCCGCGCCGGGCCGCATACGCTCTGCTGCGCCATGCATGCCGACCTCGCGGTCGGGTTCCCCGATGAGTTCCGGCGCGTGCTGCGCCGCGCCGGCGCGGTGGCGGAGCGGGAGGACGCGCTCGTCGCCGTGGGGGTGCGTCCGTCGCGGGTGGAGCCGGCGTTCGGCTACATCAGGCCCGGCGATCCCGTGGACGAGCAGCACACGCTGGCCGATGGCGGCGTGCACGAAGTGGCGGCGTTCATCGAGAAGCCGAGCGAGGCCGAGGCGATGCTGCACATCTCCGCCGGCGCGCTGTGGCACACGGGCATTCTCGTCGGCACGGCGACCGGCTTTCTCACACAGCTCGACGAGAAAACGGTGGAGCTGCGCGATGGCTTCGACGCGCTGCGCTCGGGCAACCTGCCGGCCTTCGTCGGCAGCATCCGGTCGGTGGGCATCGAACGCGGGCTCCTCGAACGCGGCCCGCGCCTGCTCGTGATCCCGGGCGACTTCGAGTGGGACGACGTGGGCACGTGGGCGTCGCTGCGCCGCGCCCGCGCGCTCGACGACGACGGCAATGGCGTGGTGGGGACGGCGCATTTCGTGGATGCCGATTCCAACGTCGTCCACGGCGAATCGGGCGTCGTCGTGCTCTACGGCGTGTCCAAGATGCTGGTGGTGACGCTGCCGGGGCTGACGTTCGTCACGCCGCTCGACCGGGCGGCGGACCTCAGGCCGCTGCTCGATGCACTGCCGGGGTCGATGCGGATCGATCCGACCGGCGAACGCGGCCGGTGATAGTGC
>JBAZTM010000058.1:0-25347 GCA_041661925.1 Gemmatimonadaceae bacterium | reverse complement strand
CTTCCGCGCGGCGGCCAACGGCGGCATGCAGCACGCCACGCTGTACTACCACTGGGCGCGGCTCATCGAGATGCTGCACGCGGCCGAGGGGATCGAGCGCCTGCTCGACGATCCGGACATCATTGGCACCGATCTCGTGACGAAGGGCGAGCGCGCGCTCGAAGGCGTGGGAGTGATCGAGGCGCCGCGCGGCACCCTCTTCCACCACTACAAGGTGGACGAGAACGACGTCGTGGTGCGCGCCAACCTCATTGTGAGCACCACGAACAACAACCAGGCCATGAACGAGGCGGTGCGCACCGTGGCGGCGAGCTACCTCGACGGCCAGAAGCTCACGGAAGGGCTCCTGAACCACATTGAGGTGGCGGTGCGCGCCTTTGATCCCTGCCTGTCGTGCGCCACGCACGCGCTGGGCCGCATGCCGCTGCAGGTGGAGCTCGTGGATGCCGCGGGGCAGGTGATCGACCGCATGGTCAAGGGGGCCGACGGCCTCTTCTCGGAGGGACCGCAGACGCGATGACGGCCCGCGTCGTCCTGCTGGGCTGCGGCAATCCGAGTCGCGGCGACGATGCGCTCGGACCGGATCTGCTGGCGCGCGCCGGCGCCTGGCTCATCGGGCGCCCCGACCTCGACGTGCGCATCGTGGAGGATTTTCAGTTGCAGGTGGAGCATGCGCTCGACGTCGCCGACGCCGACCTCGTGCTCTTCATAGACGCCGATGCGTCGGCCAGCGCACCCTTCTGCCTGCGGCGCACCAAGCCGTCGCGCGATGATTCCTACACCACGCACGAGCTCAGTCCCGAGGCGGTGCTGCATGTCGCCCGTGAGGTCACTGGTCGCGAGCCGCCGCCGGCGTGGGTCCTCGGCGTGCGGGGCGAGCAGTTCGCGCTGGGCGAGCCGATGAGCGTCGCCGCCCACGGCCATCTCGAAGTGGCGTGGGACGAACTGCTCGAACTCCTCGACGATCCCTGCGTCAGCGCGTGGGACGCCCGCGCCGCGGGGTGGTGAGCGGCCTCCGCACGGCTATATTGGGCGGATTGCTGTTCCGCCTGACGCCCTCGGAGGCTTCCCGATGATGGTAAGTGCCGGACTCAACGTCCTGTTCCAAGTGCAGACGGCGGCCGAACGGCTCGATGCCGCCCGCGCCGGGCTCGACATCCCGCTTGCCGAGCGCCTCGTCGGCTTCATCGGTATCGCGACGATGATGGTGCTGGCGTGGCTCCTCTCCCGTAACCGAAAGGCCATCAACTGGCGGCTGATCTTCACGGGACTCGGCCTGCAGTTCCTCTTCGGCGTCCTCGTCCTCAAGACGTCGGCAGGGCGCGCCCTCTTTCAGTGGATTGGTGATCTCGTCACCGCGCTCCTGGGCTTCCAGGAGCAGGGCGCCCGTTTTGTCTTTGGAAACCTCGTGCAATCCTCGGTGCCGGTGATCGGCGGCGGCGCGACGGCCGGCATGGTGGCCCAGACCGGCGCGTTCTTCGCCTTCAACGTGCTTCCGACGATCATCTTCTTCTCCGCGTTGATGTCGGTGTTGTACTACCTCGGCATCATGCAGCTCATCGTGAACTCGCTGGCCTGGGTGATGCAGCGGACGCTGCGCACATCGGGCGCCGAGACGCTCTCGGCGTCGGGCAACATCTTCCTCGGACAGACCGAGGCGCCGCTGCTCATCAAGCCGTTCGTCGGCAAGATGACGCAGTCCGAGCTGAACACCGTGATGGTAGGCGGCTTCGCTACGGTGGCCGGCGGCGTGTTGGCAGCCTACGTCGGCATGCTGTCGGGAATGCTGCCCGGCATCGCCGCGCACCTGTTGGCCGCAAGCGTCATGAACGCGCCCGCCGGTCTCTACCTCTCGAAGATGATCGTCCCCGAGACGGAGGTGCCGGAGACGGCGGCGGGGATCAAGTCGGCGATCGTCGAGGACGCCGAGGCCAGCAAGCACCCGCGGTGGCAGTTCTGGCGCCGGGCGGCGGTGACCACCGACCACGGCGTCATCGAGGCAGCGGCCAACGGCGCGGCCCAGGGCGTGCAGCTCGCCATCAATGTGGCGGCGATGCTGATGGCCTTCGTGGCGCTCGTCGCGCTCCTCAACGCGATGCTCGGGTGGGGCGGTTCGCTCATGGGCATTGATGGCCTGAGCCTGCAGATGATGCTCGGCTGGCTGCTGCGTCCGCTCGCCTGGGTGATGGGCGTGCCGTGGGCCGACACCGCGTACGTCGGCAGCCTCATCGGCATCAAGACCACGCTGAATGAGTTCGTCGCCTACGCGCAGTTCGCCAGCGATCTTGGCACCAGTCAGGTGCTGCAGCCGCGCAGCGCACTTATCCTCACGTATGCGCTGCTGGGCTTTGCCAACTTCTCGTCCATCGCCATCCAGATCGGCGGCATTGGCGGACTGGCCCCCGAACGGCGCAAGGACATCGCCGCGCTTGGACTGCGCGCGATGATCGCCGGCAACCTGGCGGCGTTCATTTCGGCCTCCATCGCGGGTATGCTCGCGTAACGATCACGCCCCGAATGTCGAAGCCCCGGCCGTAGTGGCCGGGGCTTCGTCGTTTGGTGCCACCCCGTGGCGTCGTGTCGCGTGACTACGGCTTGCCCGTGCGGCTGCGCAGCTCGCGCAGGACCGCACCCAGCTGCTCGATCTCGCGCCCGTACTCGGCCCAGTTGCCGGCGCGCTGCGCGGCGATGGCCCGGTCATAGTGCTGCTGCGAACGCTGCAGCAGCGCGTCGATGGACGCGCCGGGCGACGACGCGGCCGCCGCGGCCGGCAGGTCCGCAGTGGCCGGCGCGATGCGCGGGCCGCCGGTGCCGAAGACCATCTGCAAACCCTCGTCGAGCGACGTCGCCATCACGACCTGGTTGCCGTAGGCCACAACGACGCGCTTGAGCTCTGGAATCGAGGTTTCTCCCTGCGCCTTTAGGTAGATCGGCTGCACGTAGATCAGCGACTCCTCGATGGGAATCACCAGCAGTTCGCCGCGGATCGCCTGCGAACCGCGCTGGTCCCACAGCGAGAGCTGCCGCGAGATGTCCGTGTCCTGCTCGATGCGGTTCATGATCTGCCGCGGGCCGTACACGAGGCTCTGCTTGGGGAACCGATAAACCAGCAGCTTGCCGTACTCGGCGCCGTCCATGCGCGCCACGAGCCACGCGGCGAGATTGTCCTTTCCGCGGGGTGTGAACGGCGTCATGTAGATGAACTCGGCGTTCTTCTCGCCGGGCAGCCGCATGATCATGTGGCGCATGTACGGGCTGGTGGTGCGGTCACGCTGCGCCCCCTCCGGAATCTGCCACTGGTCTTCGCGGTGATAGAACGCGTCGGGCTCCTTCATATGGTACGTGCCCAGCAGCGTCGCCTGGATGCGGAAAATGCCGTTCGGATATCGCAGGTGGCGCTGCAGGTCGGGCGACATGTCGGCGAGCGGGCGGAATGCGCCCGGGAAGATCTTGGCATACGCGCGCGCGAGCGGATCGGTGGAGTCCGCGAGGAAGGCCGTCACCACGCCGTCGAACGCGTCGATGGTGACCTTGACGCTGTTGCGCATGTAGTTCACGCCATCGGTCGCGCGTGCCGCATACGGGTAGGCCCCGCTGCTGGTGTACGCGTCGAGGATCCACACCAGCCGTCCCGCCTCGGTGACCACGAGGTACGCCTCGGGGTCGAAGTCGAGGAACGGCAGCGCGCGCTGGGCGCGTTCGTGGATGTTCCGGCGCATGAGGACGCGCGCCGAGTCGCCGATGTCGCTGGAGAAGAGCACCTTCAGCGAGCCGAGCTGCCACGCAAACAGCATGCGACGCGCCAACGAGCCGACGCCGATGCCGCCGCGCCCCTCGTACTTGGTGTAGATGTTGGCGTCGCCGGCCGGAAAGTCGAACTCACGCTGCGCCGTCTTCACGAAGACGTACGAGTTGGTAAGCTCGCCGAAGTACACCTCGGGGCGGGTGAGCGTGATGTTGGTGCTGGACGTCGGCGGCAGGTCCTTCACGAACAGCACGGGCAGCCCCTCGGCCGTGACCTCGTTCACTGGCGCCATCGCGAGGCCCATGCCGTGCGTGAACGTCAGCCGCTCGTTGATGAAGCCAAGCGTCGGCAGCGACGCGGAGTTCAGCTCGCGCGCCGAGAGATGCACCTGCCGGTACTGCCCGTTGATGACGTAGCGGTCGTCGTTGACGGAGACGAAGTCGTAGTAGGTGCGGATTTCCTGCAGCTGCCCGAGCGTCTGGGCCAGGAGGTCTCGATCCCACAGCCGGATGTTACCGATGGTGGGGGCGTTGGCGCGGATGTGGTCCATGGTGAGCGCCGCATCCCCCGAGATGTCGCGCACCTGGACGCTGTCGATGCGCCAGGCGCGTCGCGTGGCGTCGATGTGGCGTTCGAGGTAGGGCATCTCACGCACGAGCTCGTTCGGGGCGACCAGGAGCCGCTGCATCGCGAGCGGAATGACGCCACGACCCAAAATCCCGATGGCGGCGTACGCGACCACGGAGTACACGAGGGTGCGCAGCAGCTTGCCGCGCGCGGCGCCGTAGAGTGCCGCAATCGCCGCTGCCATGGCCGCCGCGGCTGACACGACGATGGCCGGCAGGCTCGCATGCACATCGGTGTAGCTGGCGCCCACCAGCGGCCCGGTGGTGGAGAAGGCGAGGTTGGCCCGCGTGACCACCCACAACCGGACCGCCAGCAGCACGAAGAAGAGCGCGGCGAGGGCGCCCACGTGCCAGTTCGCGCGCGTGCCCGACTTGCCGGCTCCCGGCAGCAGGGAGAGCTCGCCCCTCAGCAGGTAGAGCAGGGCGACGCCGACCGCGGTGAGTGTCGTGACGAACATTGCCGTGGAGAGCAGGCTCGACCAGGCCGACAGGCGGAACAGATAGAAGCCGATGTCATTGCCGAAGAGCGGCTCGGTGATGCCGGTGTCGCCTCCGAATACCGCCAGCACGTAGCTGGTCCACTGGCTGGAGGCGGTCATCCCGATGGCGTACGCGATGAACCCGGTCGCAACGACGAGCGCCATCGGCATCGTCCACCCCACCACCGCGGGCTCGGCGCCGAGCCGCTCGGCGAAGAGCGTCACGTCGTGCGTGGAGCGTGGGACGGCGCGCCGGATGTTCAGGTACATGAAGAGGAAGGCGAGGCCGCCCGGCACCAGCAGCAGGCCGGCCCGCCAGCCAAACGACGCCAGGAAGACCTGCTCGTACCCCACTTCGCGCGCCCACAGCCAGTCCACGGCAAAACGACCGAGCCACGGGATCACGAGGAGCAGGAGGATGGCCGGAATGAAGACGTTTCGCGCGAATCGCACGAGACGGATGACGGCGGCCGGATCGATGCGGATGCTGGGACCGGCGGGGTTGCCAAAGGGATTCGTCATGATGATTCAAGTTGGAGTGGCGGCGTGCCCAGCGATAGCGGGGCGGCCTGACGCGCGATCGCGGGGCCGTGCTGGCGGGCGCCCCGGCGTGAATCCGGTCCCCCGCGCGCTGAATGGGTTCATCTCACAACCGCCGAGGCGGTAGATTCATCGAAATCCGAATTGCGACTCCCCATCGCGATCCCCATCCGAGCTCCCTATCCGCAATCGTCCCTGATGCCGCTCTTCAAGCCCAAGAAGTCGCTCTGGCAGCGCCTGAAGGACGTCGCCCTCCTCGACGTCGGCGTGCTCGCGCGCGGCGGGATTGATGCGGATTCCATCGCCCAGCTCGAGACGCTGCTGCTTGAAGCCGACTTCGGCGTTCCGGTCGCCATGCGCCTGATCGGCGACCTCGAGCGGCAGGCCAAGCGCGGCGCCCTCAAGACGGAGGCCGAACTGCTCGCCGCGCTGCGCGACGGAATCAGCGGCGCCCTCATGGCCGGCAACGGCGATCCGGCCTTCGTGCTTCCAGCCGACAAGCCGGCCGTCGTGCTCGTACTCGGCGTGAATGGCGCGGGCAAGACGACGTTCATCGGCAAGCTGGCCACGCGGCTTCGCGACCAGGGCAAACGCGTCATGGTGGCGGCGGGCGACACCTTCCGAGCCGGCGCCATCGACCAGCTGCGTGTCTGGGCCGAGCGGAGCGGCAGCGACTTCATTGGGGCGCAGTCCGGCGGCGACCCGGCCGCCGTGGCTTTCACGGCCATCGATGCGGCAGTTATGCGTGGCGTGGACGTGGTGATCATCGACACGGCCGGCCGCCTGCACACGAGCGACGGGCTGATGGACGAACTGCGCAAGGTCGCGCGCGTCATCGCCAAGCGCATGCCGGGGGCGCCGCACGAGTCGCTGCTCGTCCTCGATGGCACGATCGGCCAGAATGCGGTGCAGCAAGCCAAGACCTTCGCCGCCGCGGTGCCCGTCACGGGGCTGGTGATCACCAAGCTTGACGGCACCGCGCGCGGCGGCGTCGTGGTGGCCGTGCACGAGGCCATCAATGTGCCGGTCAAGTTTGTCGGCGTTGGTGAACAGGCGGCCGACCTGGTGCCGTTCGACGCGCGGGCGTTCGCGCACGACCTTGTGGAGGGGTGACGGCCGCCGACCGCCTTCCCGCCCGGGTGCTCGACACCCCGATCACCTTCCTCAAGGGGGTGGGGGAGCGGCGTGCCGAAGCGTTCCGCCGGCTGGGCGTGCTGAATGCGCGCGACCTGCTGTTCCATATCCCGCATCGGTACGAGGACGCGTCCACGGTGCGACGCATCGCCACGCTCCGCATTGGCGAAGATGCGTCCGTCATCGGCACCGTGGTGAGCAAGGGTGTGCTGCCCACGCGAAAGGGACTGCGCATCTTCCAGGCCGTCGTTCAGGACGAGAGCGGGCTCATCGAAGCGTCATGGCCAGGCCAGCCCTTTCTCGACCGTTCCATAGCCAAGGGAGACGTGCTGCTCCTCAGCGGAAGCGTGCGGTTCTATCACGGCCGCCAGCTGATGCCGCGCGAGTGGGTGAACCTCGGCGCCGATGATTCCGGAATGGCGGAGGGGCGCGTCCTCGCCGTCTATCCGGCCACCGAAGGGCTCTCCTTCAAGCAGATCCGCGCCGTCATCGACAAGCATCTCGACACGCTCGTGCCGGCGCTCGACGAATACTTGCCGGCGGAGCTGCTGCGCGAGACCGGACTCCCTGGCATCCAGGACGCCCTGCGTAGAGTGCATCGCCCGTCGAGCGTCGCCGAGGCACTCGTCGGACGCGACCGACTTGCGTACGAGGAACTGCTCTTCGTGCACCTGTTGCAGCGTCGCGCAAACGCGATCGCGCGCCAGGCACGGCAGGGCATCACGTTCGAGAACCGGCGCGACCTGACGTCCAAGTTGAAGGCGGCGCTGCCGTGGGAACTCACCGGCGCGCAGGTGCGCGCCACGCGCGAAATCGTCGCCGACATGACGAGCCCGCTGCGCATGCACCGTCTCCTGCAGGGCGATGTGGGGAGTGGCAAGACCATCGTCGCGCTCTTTGCCTGCTGCCTTGCGCTTGAGAACGGCTATCAGGCCGCCGTGATGGCGCCCACCGAACTGTTGGCCGAGCAACACTTCCGCACCTTCAGTGCGCTGCTGGCGCCGATGGGTGTGGAGCCGGTCCTCGTCGTCGGTTCGATGGGCGCCAAGGCGCGGCGCGCCGCCGCGGCGCGTCTTGCCGAGGCCGGCCCGGTGCTTGTGGTTGGCACGCACGCGCTGGTGCAGGAAGGCACGCAGTTTGCCCGGCTCGGCCTTGCCATCATCGACGAGCAGCACCGCTTCGGCGTGGAGCAGCGCGCGACCCTGGGTGAGAAGGGCGCCGCGCCGGACATCCTGCTGATGTCGGCCACGCCCATCCCGCGGTCGCTTGCGCTCACGCTGTATGGCGACCTCGACGTGAGCGTGCTCGACGAGCGCCCTCCCGGCCGTCAGCCGGTGACGACGGCGTTGCGTCCCGAAAGTGGCCGAGACCGTGTGATGGAGTTCGTGGAGACCCAGCTGACGGCGGGGCGTCAGGCGTATCTCGTCTATCCGATCATCGAGGAGTCCGACAAGATCGCGCTCAAGGCGGCCACGACCGCGTTCGAGGCGCTCGCCGCCGGGCCGTTTGCGCACCGGCGCGTGGCGCTGCTGCACGGACGGCTGGCGACCGAGGAGAAGGACGCCATCATGCGGTCGTTCCGCGACGGCGGCATAGACCTGCTGGTGAGCACGACCGTCATCGAGGTTGGCATTGACGTGCCCAACGCGACGGTGATGGTGATCGAGCACCCCGAGCGCTTCGGCCTCTCGCAGCTGCACCAGCTGCGCGGTCGCGTGGGGCGGGGGGCCGAGGAGTCGTTCTGCATCCTGCTGGGGGACGTGGGGCCGGAGTCCCGGGAACGGTTGCAGCACGTGATCGATACCGAGGACGGCTTCGAGATCGCGCGCGCCGACCTGAGGCTGCGTGGCATGGGCGACCTCTTCGGCAAGCAGCAGAGCGGCCTGCCGGCATTCAAGATCGCCGACCCCGTGCGGGACGAGGAACTGAGCGAACTCGCACGCGTGGCGGCCGAGCGCCTGCTGCTCGCCGATCCGATGCTGCAGGCGCCGCCGCACCGTGCGCTGCAGCGGATGCTGACGGCGAGATATGGGCGGGCGCTGGAGTTGTTTCGGGTGGGGTAGGGGAAGGGTGCAGGGGTTTGGAAGGAGAGATGAGTGGAGAGAGGGGTGAAGAGGAGGTGGCCTCCTGCTCCCCTTACCCCTCTCTCCGCTCCTCCCCCTACTAAGCCCCTGCACGCCTTCTCTTCCGCCGTCGGCAACTTCCCTCAAGCCGAGAGACTCCATTACCTTACACAGTTGCCTTGGATTCTTCGGGCTTCCGCTCTGCCGTTGGGCCGGTGACGGCCACGTCTGAACCCCACTCGCGGTTGAACCCTAGTTGGAGAGAACTGATGCGTAGATGGCTCGCACCGGGCTTGATTGGGCGCGTGTTGACCGCCCGTCGATTCCGCGCGCTGGCGGCCTTTGCCGCCGTGTTCCTGCTCGTCCTGCCGCAGATGGCGCAGGCCACCGCCGGCGCGCCGCAGGGCGCTCCCGAGGCGGCGCCAGCCGCCGCCCCCACGACCGCTCCGGCTGCGGAGCTGACGGCCGCTCCGGCGGACGCCCAGGCGGCGGCCCCCGTCGAGCAGCACCGACCCGGCGGCGAGGCCAACCTCGTCCTGCCCGACATGTCGAGCGTCACGTTCCTGGGCGGCATCACCGGCTACACGCTGCTCGCCCTCGGTCTCCTCTTCTGCGCGGCGGGCCTGCTCTTCGGCCTGATGATCTACACGCAGCTGAAGAACCTCCCGGTGCACCGCGCCATGCTCGAGATCTCCGAGCTGATCTACGAGACCTGCAAGACGTACCTCGTCACGCAGGGCAAGTTCATCCTGGTGCTCGAGGCGTTCATCGCCGTCGTCATCATCCTCTACTTCGGCATGCTGCTGCAGTTCGAGGCGTTCAAGGTGGCGATCATCCTCGCCTTCAGCCTCGTCGGCATCGCCGGCAGCTACGGCGTCGCCTGGTTCGGCATCCGCGTCAACACGTTTGCCAACTCGCGCACCGCCTTTGCAGCCCTGCGCGGCAAGCCGTACCTGCTCTATTCGATCCCGCTCCGCGCCGGCATGAGCATCGGCATGCTGCTCATCAGCGTCGAACTGCTGATCATGCTCTGCATCCTGCTCTTTATCCCGCGCGAGTACTCGGGCGCCTGCTTCATCGGCTTCGCCATCGGCGAGTCGCTCGGCGCCGCGGCGCTGCGTATCGCTGGCGGCATCTTCACCAAGATCGCCGACATCGGTTCCGACCTCATGAAGATCGTCTTCAAGATCAAGGAAGACGACGCCCGGAACCCCGGCGTGATCGCCGACTGCGTGGGCGACAACGCCGGCGACTCGGTGGGCCCGAGCGCCGATGGCTTCGAGACCTACGGCGTGACCGGCGTTGCGCTGATCACGTTCATCCTGCTCGCCGTGCATGACCCGGTGGTGCAGGTGCAGCTGCTCGTCTGGATCTTCGTGATGCGCATCATGATGCTCGTCTCGAGCGCCGGCTCGTACTTCATCAACGAAGCCGTGGCCAAGGCGCGCTATGCCGACGCCGACAACATGAACTTCGAGGCGCCGCTCACCACGCTCGTCTGGCTCACCTCAATCGTCTCGATCGCGCTGACCTTCGTCGTCTCGAAGGCCATCATTCCCGACCTCGCCGGCAACACGTCGCTCTGGTGGCAGCTGGCGGCCATCATCTCGTGCGGCACGCTGGCCGGCGCCGTCATCCCCGAACTGGTGAAGGTCTTCACCTCGGTGGACTCGAAGCACGTGCGCGAAGTCGTGACGTCGTCCGATGAGGGCGGCGCCTCGCTGAACATCCTGTCCGGCCTCGTGGCGGGCAACTTCTCCGCCTACTGGCTGGGCATCAGCATCGTCGCGCTCATGTCCGCCGCGTTCGGGGTGAGCACGATGGGCCTCGGCGCCACCATGCTGGCGCCGGCAGTGTTCGCGTTCGGCCTCGTGGCGTTCGGCTTCCTCGGCATGGGGCCTGTGACGATCGCTGTGGATTCGTACGGCCCGGTGACGGACAACGCGCAGTCGGTGTATGAGCTGTCGCTCATCGAGCAGGTGCCCAACCTGCACGCCGAGGTCAAGAAGGAATTCGGCTTTGACGTCGTGTTCGAGCGCGCCAAGCACCTGCTGGAAGAGAATGACGGCGCCGGCAACACCTTCAAGGCGACAGCCAAGCCGGTGCTCATTGGCACCGCCGTCGTCGGCGCCACCACCATGATCTTCTCGATCATGATGGGCCTGACGAGCGGCCTGACGGTCAACACCGACAAGCTGTCGCTGTTGCACGCGCCGTTCGTGCTCGGCCTCATCACCGGCGGCGCCATGATCTACTGGTTCACCGGCGCTTCCATGCAGGCCGTGACCACCGGCGCGCACCGCGCCGTCGAGTTCATCAAGAAGAACATCAAGCTCGAGGGCGTCGAGAAGGCGTCGGTCGAGGACAGCAAGACCGTCGTGCGCATCTGCACCGAGTACGCGCAGAAGGGCATGTTCAACATCTTCCTCACGGTCTTCTTCGCCACGCTCGCCTTCGCGTTCATCGAGCCGTTCTTCTTCATCGGCTACCTGATCTCGATCGCGATCTTCGGCCTCTACCAGGCGATCTTCATGGCCAACGCCGGCGGCGCCTGGGACAACGCCAAGAAGGTCGTCGAGACCGAACTCAAGGCGAAGGGCACGCCGCTGCACGATGCCACGGTCGTGGGCGACACGGTGGGCGATCCGTTCAAGGACACGTCGTCGGTCGCGCTCAACCCGATCATCAAGTTCACGACCCTCTTCGGCCTGCTCGCCGTCGAACTGGCCGTGATGCTCACCGCCGAGAAGGGCGCGGGCCTGACGACGGGCCTCGCCATCGTCTTCTTCGCGGTGTCGGTCTTCTTTGTGCACCGCTCGTTCTACGGCATGCGCATCGGCCAGTCCGAGGCCTGATCGCGCCGGCAGCACCAGTGGCAACAGGAAGGCCCGCCGATTGGCGGGCCTTCTTGGTTTCTGGCGCGTCAAGCGAGCGCCGTTACACCGGTAGGGCTCCCACGAAGGAGCGCCGCAGCCTCAGCGACTTAGCGGCAGAGCCAGGCCGTGCCCTCGACGCGCTGGCGCGCCTTCCGGTTGGTCGTCGAATCGGTGATGGTCACGAAGACCGGACGCGACGCGTCCTCCTGCACCGGGGTCGAGCACTCGAGGTCGTCCTTCTTGAACGCGATCTTGCCGTCCTTGTCGGCCACGATGCGCCCGAGGTCGAGCTCGGTGGCCGTCCCGGGGAGCGACGTCGTCACGATGAAGACAGGGCCCTCGGGGGTGAACTTCTTCCCGGTGATCGTGATCTTCACCCGGTTCCGGCCGAGCTGCTCGGCTTCGACGCCAATGGAGAGCTTGTCCTGGCGCGGGACGGCGCGCGCCGACGAATCGGAATGGACGATGGTGACGCCGGCCAGCGAGGCCACGGCGAGGGTCGCGATTCGGGCTGCCATGCGGTGCCTCATGCGGGTTGCTCCGGCAAGAATGGGTGATCTCGGCCCTGCGCCGCTCATACTATATTGATTGCGTCGAGGGGCAAGGGTGGTCGGCCAGCCATGCCCCTTCTATTACCCCAGCCGCTGACCCTCGGTCCAGACGCCGTGCCTCCAGTGCTCCCCGCCGCCATGCTTCGTCTCCCCATCGGGGCTATCGCCGTCGCGATTGCCGCCGCGCTGCCGGCGCAGGCGCCCACGCCTGCCTGCGACGCGGGGCTCACGGTGCCCGCCGGCTTTTGCGCGCAGATCGTCGCCGACCGGCTCGGCGCCGCGCGGCACATCGTCGTGGCCTCCAACGGTGACGTGCTCGTCAACGCCAATCCGTCACGCGGCGGGGCCGAGAGCGGCACCGGCACCGGACCCGGCGGCGGGGTGATCGTCCTGCGCGACACCAACGGCGACGGACGAGCGGACCTCGTACGAAAGCTCGGTGGCCGCGGCGGCACGGGCATCGCCCTCGGCGACGGCTACCTCTGGGCCACCGATCGAAACAGCGTGGTGCGCTACCGGTTCGCCGTGGGCGATACGGTGCTCGGCGCGGCCGATACCATCCTCCGCGACCTGCCTACGGGCGGCCACACCGTGTACAACTTCGTCGTGCGCCGCAGCGTGCTGTACCTCAACGTCGGGTCGCGGACCAACTCGTGCCAGGCAGCCGACCGGCAGAGCAAGTCAATGGGCGTGGATCCCTGCATCGAACTCGAAGGGCGCGCCGGCATCTGGAGGTTCGACGCGAACCGGCCGGGCCAGACGATGGCCGACGGACGCCGATATGCGACGGGAATTCGCAATGCGGTGGCGCTCGCCTGGAACGCACCCACCGGAGAGCTCTGGGCCATGATGCACGGCCGCGACCAGCTCGCCATGAACTGGGGGTTCAGCGACGCATACAACGCCGAGAATCCTGGTGAGGAGCTGCTGCGGATCAATGAAGGCGACGATTTCGGCTGGCCGTACTGCTACCATTCGACGGAAGAGAAGAAGCTCGTGCTTGCGCCCGAGTACGGCGGCGACGGCGAGCAGGTGGGGCGGTGCGCCGGCAAGAAGGCCGCGGTCTACGCGTTCCCGGGGCACTGGGCGCCGAACGCCCTGCTGTTCTATACCGGCTCGTCCTTCCCGGCAGCGTATCGCAACGGCGCGTTCGTCGTCTTTCACGGGTCGTGGAACCGTGCGCCGCTGGTGCAGGATGGCTTCAAGGTGTCGTTCGTTCCGCTGCGTCGCGGCCGCGCGGCCGGCGAGGCCCGCACCTTCGCGGACGGCTTTGCATCCGAGGCGTTCAAGGGGAACCGCACCGCAGGGCCCCCTCCCGCCGGACTGCGCAATCACCGCCCGACGGGCATCGCCCAGGCCCCCGACGGATCCATCTACATCACCGACGACCTGAGCGGCACCGTGTACCGCATCAGCTACCAGGGGAAGTAATCGCGTGAGCCATACGTATTCGCGAATCGACGAACTCTCGAAGTTCACCGGCCAAACCGTGACGGTACGCGGGTGGGTCACGCACCTGCGCTCGTCCGGCAAGGTCGCCTTCATCGTGATGCGCGACGGCAGCGGCATCCTGCAGTGCGTCCTCGTCAAGAAGCAGCTCTCCGAGGAGGACTGGGCGCGATTCGCCGATTTGACGCTCGAGACGAGCGTCGCCGTCACGGGCGAAGTACGTGCGGACGACCGCGCGCCCGGCGGCTTTGAGCTGGGCGTCAGCGCGCTCGCGATTGTCGGGGCGAGCCCGCTCGACTATCCGATCCAGCCCAAGGAGCACGGCATCGACTTCCTGCTCGACAACCGGCACCTGTGGCTGCGCTCCCCCAAGCAGCTGGCGATTGCCCGCGTCCGGCACGAGGTGGAGCAGGCGATCCACGACTTCTTCTACGAACGCGGCTTCCTGCACGTCGACACGCCCATCCTCACCGCGGCGCAGGGCGAGCGGTCCGGCATGTTTTCCACGGAGTACTTCGACGAGGGGAACGCCTTCCTGGCGCAGACTGGCCAGTTGTACGGCGAGGCCGCGGCGGCGGCGTTCGGGCGCATCTACACCTTCGGCCCGACGTTCCGCGCCGAGAAGTCCAAGACGCGCCGGCATCTCACCGAGTTCTGGATGATCGAACCGGAGATGGCGTGGTACGACCAGGCCATGAACCAGGACCTGCAGGAGGAGTTCGTCTGCTACATCGTCGAGCGCTGCCTCACGCGGCGCGCGGCCGAGCTGAAGGAACTTGAGCGCGATGTGTCGAAGCTCGAGACGGTGAAGGCGCCGTTCCCGCGCATCCCGTACACGGAGGCCGTCGAGATCCTGCAGAAGAAGGGGAGCGGCATCACGTGGGGCGACGACCTCGGCGCGGAAGACGAGGCGCTGCTCGTCGCCGACTACGACCGCCCGGTCTTCGTGTGCAACTACCCCAAGGAGGCGAAGGCCTTCTACATGAAGGAGAACCCGGACGATCCGCGCACCGTGCTCTGCGCCGACTTGCTGGCGCACGAGGGGTACGGCGAGATGATCGGCGGGTCGCAGCGCGAGGACGACCGCGACAAGCTCGTGGCGCGCATCAAGCACGAAGGGCTGCCGATGGACGCGTACGGCTGGTATCTGGACCTGCGCAAGTACGGCACGTTCGTGCATTCAGGCTTCGGGCTCGGGCTCGAGCGCACCGTCGCGTGGATCTGCGGCATCCCCCACATTCGCGAGTGCATCGCGTTTCCGCGCATGATGCACCGGCTGCACCCGTGAGGACGCGCGGCGTGCGGCGTGGCGACGCGAGGGCATCGCGGTGAGCGCGCTCCCCCGCAATCCGGGCGAACCGCTCGATCTCGATCGGGTGCGCGCCATTCGCGTCAACAAGAGCGCCGCGGAGCGCCGCGCGGCGACCATTGGCACGCGCCGGACGGTGAAGAAGCAGTGGCAGGCCGCCTGGCTGCTGCGTGCCCTCACCGTCATCGACCTCACGACGCTCAGCGGCGACGACACGCCGGGCAACGTGCGCCGGCTCTGTGCCAAGGCGCGCCATCCGCTGCGCCCGGACATCGAGGATGCGCTGGGCGTCACGGCGCTGCATCCCACCGTCGCCGCGGTCTGCGTGTATCACGAGATGGTCCCCACCGCCGTGGAAGCGCTCGAAGGGAGCGGCATTCCTGTGGCGGCGGTGTCCACGGGCTTTCCGGCGGGACTCTCGCCGTTCAAGCAGCGCGTCGAGGAGATTGGCGCATCGGTGCAGGCGGGCGCGCGCGAGATCGATGTGGTGATCACGCGCGGCCACGTGCTCACCGGACAGTGGGACGCGCTGTACGACGAGGTGCGCACCTTCCGCGCCGCGTGCGGCGACGCGCACCTCAAGGTGATTCTCGCCACCGGCGAACTCGCGACGCTCACCAACGTGGCGCGTGCGAGTTGGGTGGCGATGCAGGCCGGGGCCGACTTCATCAAGACGTCCACCGGCAAGGAAGGTGTGAACGCCACGCTCCCCGTGTCGCTGGCCATGGTGCGGCAGATCCGCGAGTACAAGTCGCGCACCGGCTTCTCGGTCGGCTATAAGCCGGCCGGTGGCATCCGCACGGCCAAGCAGGCGCTCGAATTCCTGATGCTCATGAACGAGGAGCTCGGCCGCGAGTGGCTCGAGCCCACGTTGTTCCGCTTCGGCGCGAGCAGCCTGCTCACCGACCTCGAGCGCCAGCTCGAGATGTTCGTGACGGGCCGCTATGCCGCCGCGCACCACCACCCGATGCCCTGACGACCATGGCGACCGTAGCCGAACTGTTCCAGTCGATGGAGTACGGCCCAGCCCCCGAGGCCGACGCGCCGGCGCGCGCCTGGCTCGCCGCGCACGGCGGCGCGTTCGGGCATTTCATCGGCGGCGCGAGGACGAAGGTGGGGAAGACGTTTGAGACGTTTGATCCGTCCACGGGCAAGTCGCTGGCGCGCGTGACGCAGGGAACGGCGAAGGACGTGGACGCCGCCGTGGCGGCGGCGCGCAAGGCGTACCCGGCGTGGAGCCGGCTCGCGCCTCATGCGCGCGCCCGGCACCTGTACGCGCTCGCCCGCATGGTGCAGAAGCACGCGCGGCTGTTCGCCGTGCTCGAGACGCTCGACAACGGCAAGCCAATTCGCGAGACGCGCGACGTGGACGTGCCGCTCGTCGCCCGGCATTTCTATCATCATGCTGGGTGGGCGCAGCTCGCCGACACCGAGTTCGCCGGCTACGGTCCCGTGGGCGTGGTCGGGCAGATCATCCCGTGGAACTTCCCGCTGCTGATGCTCTCGTGGAAAGTGGCACCGGCGCTCGCGGCGGGAAACACCGTCGTGCTGAAGCCCGCTGAGTACACGTCGCTCACCGCATTGCTCTTCGCGGAGTTCGCGCACCAGGCCGGCCTGCCGCCCGGCGTGCTGAACGTCATCACCGGCGACGGCGACACGGGCGCGGCGCTCGTGAACCACCCGAAGGTGGACAAGATCGCCTTCACCGGCTCCACCGAGGTGGGGAAGATCATCCGCAAGGCGACCGCGGGGAGCGGCAAGAAGCTCTCGCTTGAACTGGGCGGCAAGAGCCCGTTCATCGTCTTCGAGGATGCCGATCTCGACGGCGTCGTCGAGGGCGTGGTGGACGCCATCTGGTTCAACCAGGGGCAGGTCTGCTGCGCGGGCTCACGACTGCTCGTGCAGGAAGGAATCGCCGAGACGCTGTACGCCAAGCTGCGCGCGAGGATGGAGAAGCTCCGTGTTGGACCGCCGCTCGACAAGGCGGTGGATATGGGCGCCATCGTGGCACCCGTGCAACTAGAGCGCATCCGATCACTGGTGGAACAGGGGCGTGCCGAGGGGGCGCAGGTCTGGCAGCCGTCGTGGACTGTGCCGAAGAGCGGGTCATACTACCCGCCGACGCTGTGCACCGACGTCTTCCCGTCGAGTACCATCGCGCAGGTGGAGATCTTCGGGCCGGTGCTCGTCTCCATGACGTTCCGTACGCCTGAAGAGGCCGTAGCTCTGGCGAACAACACCCCCTTCGGCCTCGCCGCGTCGGTCTGGTCAGAGAACATCAACCTCGCGCTCGACATCGCGCCGAAGCTCAAGGCCGGCGTGGTCTGGGTGAACGCCAGCAACCTGTTCGACGCGGCGAGCGGCTTCGGCGGTTACCGCGAGAGCGGGTTCGGGCGGGAAGGTGGGCGCGAGGGGATGTGGGAATACTTGAAGCAGATGGGAGAAGGGAGACGGGAGATGGGAGATACCGCCCGAGTGGCGCGTTCTCCCATCGCCCATCTCCCAACTCCCATCGCGCCGGCGACCGCCGGCGTCGACCGCACGGCCAAGCTCTACATCGGCGGCAAGCAGACGCGCCCCGACAGCGGCTACACTCGCGCCGTCGTCTCACCGAGGGGCAAGCTCCTCGGCGAAGTCGGTGATGGCAACCGCAAGGACATCCGCAACGCCGTGGAGGCAGCGCACGCCGCCGCCAAGGGATGGGCGTCGAGCACAGGCCACCTGCGCGCGCAGATCCTCTATTACATCGCCGAGAACCTTGACACGCGGCGTGACGAGTTCGCTGCGCGGATTGCCGCGATGACGGGCGGAAACGCTGCGTCCGGTCGCCGCGAGGTCGACGCCTCCGTGCGCCGCATCTTCACCTACGCGGCGTGGGCCGACAAGTGGGACGGCGCCGTGCACGGCGTGCCGTTGCGCGGCGTCGCGCTGGCCATGCACGAACCTATTGGCGTCGTCGGCGTGGCGGCGCCATCGGACGCGCCGCTCCTCGGCTTCATCTCCGTTGTCGCGCCGCTGATTGCCACGGGCAACACGGTCGTCGCGATCCCGAGCGAACCGCATCCGTTTGCGGCCACCGACCTCTACCAGGTCTTCGAGACGTCCGACCTTCCGGGCGGCGTGGTGAACATCGTCACCGGCGAACGCGACGCACTCGCCGCGGTGCTGGCCGGGCATGAAGACGTGGACGCTGTCTGGTACTGCGGTTCCGCGGACGGGCGACAGGCGGTCGAACTCGCGTCGGCCTCCAACATGAAGCGCACGTGGTGCACCAGCGACGACATTGACTGGCTCGACACCGCGCACGGGGAAGGGCGCGCCTTCCTGCGGGAGGCGGTGCAGGTGAAGAATATCTGGATTCCTTACGGAGAGTGATGCAGAGTGCGACAGAATAAGGCAGCGGAGCATTTCAGCGGGGAACCGCAGGGCGATTGATGAGCATACCGGAAGAAGGTGGGGTGGTGGGGGAATTGCTGTCGATGCTCGATCTCGAGGCGCTCGAGGTGAACATCTACCGCGGGCGCAACCGGGACATCGGCTCGGGCCGCGTCTTTGGCGGGCAGGTATTCGCCCAGTCGCTGGTGGCGGCGCAGCGCACCGTGGACGCCGCCAGGCATGCGCACTCCGTGCACGGCTATTTCCTGCGGGCCGGCGACCTGAAGTCGCCGATCATCTTCTTCGTGGACCGGCCGCGCGACGGCGGCAGTTTCACCAGCCGCCGCGTCACGGCCATCCAGCACGGCGAGGCGATCTTCCACCTCTCGGCGTCGTTCCACGTGGATGAGTCCGGACTCGAGCACCAGCTGGGCATGCCCGACGTGCCGGCACCCGAGTCGCTGTCGCCGGAACTCGACCTGATTCGCGAGATGGCCGACCGCATTCCGGAGCCGCTTCGCAGCGTGCTCACGCAGGACCGGCCCATCGACTTCCGGCCCGTGGCGCCGACCGATCCGTTCGTGGCGGAGAAGCGCGCGCCCGTGCGCCACGTCTGGTTCCGTGCGGTTTCGCGGTTGCCGGACGAGCGCATCATCCATCAGGCCGTGCTCGCCTACGCGTCGGATTATGGGCTGTTGCCCACGGCACTCAATCCGCACGGTGTCTCGATGCGCGATCACCGCCTGCAGATCGCGTCACTCGACCACTCCCTTTGGCTGCACCGCCCCTTCCGCGCCGACGACTGGCTGCTCTACAGCATGGACAGCCCGACGGCGGCGGGCGCGCGCGGCTTTACTCGCGGCGCAATCTTCACCCGCGCCGGTGAACTGGTGGCGTCGGTGGCGCAGGAAGGGCTCATGCGCATGCGCAGCGACACGACCTGACGCGCCCGCGCACGTTCGCGCATTTTCGGCGCCAAATCCTCCTTGACACTTCCGCCTCGCGACCCGTAGCGTTTCACCGTCCCCAAGATTGAGGAGATTCATGCAGACGAAGCGGTTTTCACTCCGGTGGCTGGCTCTGGCGTTCGCGGTTGCCGCGACGACGGGTTGCGCCGCGAAGGCCCCCGTGCGCGTCGCGGCCATCGCATCGCTCCCCGCTGAAATCGCGGTGCGCGAGTGGCCCTACTGGGTCGACATCCCCATTCAATCCACAAACGCCGACCGCGTCTGGCGGACGGTCATCGACGTCGTCGGCGAGAAGTCGGCGATCCGCATCATGGACAAGGAAGGCGGGTACCTGCAGACCGAATGGCGCTCCAGCGACGTCCGGTTCGGCCAGTACCTTACGGAAGAGCGCATGACGATTCGCATCAAGACGTCGGAAGGTCGCATCCGCATGGGAGTCGAATCACGCTATCGCGGAACGACCAACCTGACCGCGACGCTCGTCAACACCGCGGAAGCGGGCTGGACCAGCGTCTATCGTGAGCTGCAGCAGCGGCTGGAGACGGGCTCATGATGCGCCGCCTGATGGGACTCTTGCTCGCAGCCTCCGCGACGGCCGGGGCGCAGGTGGCCGAAGAAGGGCGCACCACCGTCATGCCGCAGCCGGACTTCAACGGACGTCCGACCTCCACGTACTTCACGCTCGGCGTGGCGAATCCGACCGGCGTCCTCAAGGCCGTCGGCAAGACCGGGTACCAGCTGGGGTTGAGCATCCAGCGTTCGTTCGGGCCGCAGCACTTCATCGGCTGGCGCCTCGACCTGCCGTTTGCGGCGGGCGCCGAGAGCACCGATGCGACCACCGGCTGGACGTACTTCTCGCCCGGACTCGGCGTTGTGGTGTCGGGCCTGCGCGAGCGTTCATACGTGCTGCCGTACGCCTTCGCGTCGCTGACCTATAATCGTGTCGGTTTCTTCGACTTGGACACGGGCGACGAGATCTCCGACACGGGCATGGGCCAGGCGTTTGGCGTCGGCCTCGAACTGCCGATCTCGAAGCGCCACCGCATCGGCGCCGAACTTCGCACCGTTGGCGCGGATCTCGACGGCTTCAACGCCAAGTTCACCAGCATCTCCATCGCCTTCATCAGCGGTGGCATCCGGCCGGTAGCCCGCTGAGGCACTGACGAGTCGAGCATGACCGCGCCGGAGTCACGCGCGCGGCGGACAACTGAGGGCGGTCGCACGACGGCCGCGGCATGACAGAGCGGCGCGCCCCACGGGGGGACGCGCCGCTCTGTCATTCGGACCGGTGTCACCGAATTGCTACTCGCCGAGCTTCACCTCGTCCCACATGGCATCCAGTACGGTGAGTCCGGCCGTTCGCACGTCGACGCCGCGTTCCGCGGCCAGCCGCTCGATCGCCTCGAAGCGTCGCTGGAACTTGCCATTGGCACGGTCCAGCGCGAGCGCGGGATGCACCCCGCACTTGCGGCACAGGTTGACCACGGCGAACAGCAGGTCGCCGAGCTCGCCCTCCAGCGCCTCGTGACGCGGGTCGCCGCTCGGCACGCCATGCGTCGGAAAGTCGTGGCCGTCGCGCGCGATGACCTCCGCGACCTCCGCCAGCTCCTCGCGCACCTTGTCCGACGGCCCCTGTGCATCGGGCCAGTCAAACCCGACTCCCGCCGCCCGCTCCTGCAACCGGTGCGCGCGATGCAGGCTTGGCAGCCCCTGCGGCAGCCCCTCGGCGAGCGACTTCCGCCCCCGGGACTTCATCTGCTCCCACGGCTCCCGCTTGGAATCGTCGGCAACCCCGCCCAAAGGGGTACTGTTGTCTCTCTGTTGTCTCTCTGTTGTCTCTCTGTTGTCTCTCTGCGCATACAGCCACGGATGCCGCTTCGTCATTTTCGCAACGAGCGACCCCGACACGTCGCGGATATCGAACGCCCCACGCTCCTCTGCGATGAGCGCGTGGAAAAGAACCTGCAGTAGTACATCGCCAAGTTCGCTGCACATCGCCGCGTCGTCGCCGGCCTGCAGCGCGTCGTCGAGTTCGTGCATCTCCTCGTTCAGGTACGGTCGCAGCGATGCGTGCGTCTGCGCCCGGTCCCAGGCGTCGCGCGTGCGCAGGTCGCGCATGATGGCCAGCGCCTCATCAAGCGTCTTCTTTTCTTGCATCGCCCCCCTCACGGCCGCTAGCTTAATCGGTTGTAATGACCACGAAATCTACAGCGACAGAAACGACGCGCGCCTGGGTTGATGTGGACCTCGGCGCGCTGGTGCGCAATGGGGCCGCCCTGCAGCGGTACGCCGGCGTGCCGTTGGTCCCCATGGTGAAGGCCGATGCCTACGGGCTCGGGGCCGTGGCGTGCGCACGCGCCCTCGAGCGGCTCGACCCGCATGGCTTCGGCGTTGCCACCGTGCGCGAGGTCGAAGAGCTGCGCGCCGCCGGCATCGACCGCCCCATCTACGTCTTTTCGCCGCTCCTGTCGGGCGATTTCAGCGCCGCGCGCGCCGCGCGCGCCGTGCCGACGCTCGGTGATCCAGCCGCCGTCGCCGCCTGGGTGCAGAGCGGCGGCGGCCCGTGGCATCTCGCCATCGAAACGGGGATGCATCGCGCCGGTCTCCGCTGGGACGCCATGGGCGACGTGGCCGACCTCGTGCGCGCGCATCCCCCGGAAGGGGCGTTCACGCATTTTCATTCGGCCGAGCGCAACGATGGTTCCCTGGAAACGCAGGAAGCGCGGTTCCGCGAGGCGCTGGCGGCGCTCCCCGCCAAGCCGGCGCTTCTGCACGCCCAGAACAGTGGCGGCATCGTGCGACGGACCCCGTCGCCGTGGAGCTTCGAGCGTCCGGGAGTCTTCCTCTATGGCGTCGGTTCCGGCGACGGCGCGGCCCTGACCCCCGAACCGGTGGTTCACGTTCGCGCCCGCGTGCTCGAGCTGCACGATCTTCAGGACGGCGACACCGTGAGCTACATGGCCACCTGGCGATCCGTGGGACAGCGGCGCGTGGCGACGCTCGGCATTGGCTACGCGGACGGGTACCGCCGCGCGCTCGGCAACCGCGGTCCGGCCCTGCTGCACGGCACGCGCACCACGGTCGCCGGAGTCGTCACCATGGACATGACGATGATTGACGTGACGGACGTGCCCTGCGGCACGAACGACGTCGTCACCCTGATTGGCCGGGACGGCGCGGAGTTGATCACCGTGGAGGACGTGGCCGTCATCGCTGATTTCATGTCGCCGTATGAAGTGCTGACCGGCCTGCGCCAGCGACTCCCGCGCCTGCATAGGGAATCGGTCGCATGAGCCGACGCGCGTGCATCCTCGTGCTCGACGGCGTGGGAGTCGGCGAGGCGGCCGACGCCGACGCGTACGGCGACGAGGGGTCGCACACGCTCGCCAACACGGCGCGCGCCGTGGGGGGATACGACTTGCCCCACCTCCAGCGGGCGGGACTGGGCAATCTGGCGTCCATCGCCGGCCTCTCCGTTGAACCGCATCCGACGGCGGCCCACGGCGTGCTGTGCCCGAAGTCGAAGGGGAAGGACAGCACGACGGGCCATTGGGAGCTGGCCGGTGTGCACCTCGCGCAGCCGTTCCCGACCTATCCGAACGGCTTCCCGCGGGACGTGATTGACGAGTTTTCGCGCCGCACCGGCCGCGCGTGCATTGGCAACGTGGTGGGCAGCGGCACGGCCATCCTCGACCAATACGGGGCGGAACACGTGCGCACCGGGGCGTGGATTGTCTACACCTCGGCCGATTCGGTCTTCCAGGTGGCGGCGCACGAGGGCGTGGTGCCGCTCGCCGAACTCCACGCGGCCTGCCAGACGGCGCGCGAGTTGCTTGTTCCCCCGCACAATGTCTCGCGGGTCATCGCGCGCCCATTCGTCGGCGTCGAGGGCGCGTGGGAGCGCACCAAGAACCGGCGCGACTTCTCGGTCGAGTCCCCCGATGAGACCCTCCTCGACGCGCTCGCCGCCGCGGGCGTCCCGCGCACCGGGGTGGGGAAGGTGGACGACCTGTTCGCCCGCCGCGGTCTGGAGGGGGGGCACACCGGGTCCAACGCCGAGGGAATTCGCCGAATTGCGAACTGGATTGCCCGGGGCGATGGGTTCTGCTTCGCCAACCTTGTAGATTTCGACCAAGCCTTCGGGCACCGAAACGACGCTGCGGGGTTCTATGGGGCGTTGCGGGAGTTCGACGACGCCCTGCCAGACCTGTTGCACCACCTACGCGAGGATGATCTGCTGTTTGTGACCGCTGACCACGGCAACGACCCGACAACGCCCTCGACCGACCACGCCCGGGAGAATGTTCCCGTGCTGGTGTTCGGCCCGCGGGTGCGTCCGGTGGCGATCGGCCTGCGGCCCACCTTTTCCGATCTGGGCGCAACAGTCGCCGAGTGGATGGGGCTCGCGTTCCGCGGGCGGGGCACCTCGTTTCTTCCGTTGATTCTTTCCTGATGGCCGACGCCTCGACGCTCGCCGCGCTGCGCGCGGCCGCCTTTGCTGCGATGGAAAACGCATACGCACCCTACTCGAAGTTCCGGGTGGGGGCGGCGCTGTTGACCCCAGACGGCCAGATCATTGCCGGTTGCAACGTCGAGAACTCGGCGTATCCGGCCGGCTCGTGCGCCGAGCGCGTGGCGGTCGGCGCGGCGGTGGCGCGCGGCCTGCGATCGTTCACGCACGTGGTGGTTGCCACGGCGGCCGACACACCCACGCCGCCCTGTGGCATCTGCCGCCAGGTGCTGCAGGAGTTCGCGCCCGGCTGCCGTGTCATCAGCGTGACCCGTGGCGGCGCGGAAGCCCAGTGGGACCTCGCCGAGCTGCTGCCGAGTCCCTTCATGCCCTCGTCACTGCGACGCGAATGATGAAATCCCCCCTTCGTCGCGCGTGGCTAGTGGTCCTCGTGGCAGCCGCCGCGACGACCCTCGGCGCGTGCAATGAGCAACTCGACGCCGGCAGCGCCTGCCCGTCGCTCTGCCCCGGACTGTCGGTGCCCATCCAGGACACGGTGTTGTCGCCTGTCCTCGACTTTGACACGACGCTCGTCGGCTATCCGTCCATCGGCACCGAGGAGGGCATCCCGCTGGCGTCGCGCGGCGACACCCTCGATGTGCGCGGGGTCATCCGGTTCGACTCGCTGCAGAGCCAGTTCGCGCCGACGGGTGATACGCTGCGGCCCGTGACGCAGGTGGACAGCGCGTTCGTGCGGATGCGCCTCAACCTAACGCAGAGCCGGCTCCCCGCCTCGGTCACGTTCGAGCTCTACGACGTGGACACGATCGCCGACGACGGCAACACGGCAGCCGTGCTCGCGCTCTTCCGGCCGGGGCGGCTGATCACCTCGCTGACCCAGGCGCGCGCCGAGATCACCGACTCGCTGCGCTTCCCGCTGTCCAATGCGTGGCTGCTGCAGAAGATCGCGGCGGGCGCCAACGTGCGCCTCGGCATTCGGCTCGTCGGGAGCGGACCGGTCTCACTGCGGGTGCACTCGGTGGAGACGGGACTCAATGCGGAGATCCGCTACCACGTCTCTCCCGACACGGCGGTGCATCAGATCATCGTCTCGCCGTACTCGAAGACACCGGTCGAGCCGTTCTCCCTCGCGAGCGACTTCCGCGACTACGCGGTGGTCGCGCGCAACGCCCTGCCGGGTCCCGGCGCGTTCGCCTTCTCCACCGGGGGCGTACCGGCGCGTCGGGCGTACCTGCGCTTTAACGTGCCGCAGTGGCTGATCGATTCCACGACGATCGTGCGGGCCACGCTGCTGCTGACGCAGGCGCCGCAGCGCGGCTTCGACCAGTACGATTCGGTGACGGTCATCGGCCAGGCCGTCGCCGCCACAAACCGTATTCACGACCTCTACCGCTCGGCGCAGATCCTGATTCCCGCCGGTCTGTTCATCGCGGACTCCATTCGCGTGGCGCCGGCGGACAGCGGCCTGCGCTCGCTCGAGATGAACTCGCTGCTGCGGGTGTGGAACTCCTCCACCGTCGTCAGCGAGGCGCCGCAGCGCGCCATCGTGCTGCTGCAGAAGGAGGAAGGCCTGCACGGTGCCGAGGTGCGGTTCTTCAACGCGCAATCGCCGGCGTCGGTGCGGCCGAGGCTGCGTGTGAGCTACATCCCCCGCGTCAACTTCGGAGTGCCCTGATGCGTCGCTTCCTCGCCACGGCCCTCCTGGCCGCCGCGTCCGCCGCGCCGCTTGCGGGGCAAGGGGCGCTCAGCCTCCAGGGCTTC
>JBAZTM010000057.1:0-26199 GCA_041661925.1 Gemmatimonadaceae bacterium | reverse complement strand
CCGAAGACGCGCCACCGCCCGTGCGGCACTTCGATGGGTGTCACCTCGGCGTCGCCGATGCGCACCGTCACGCCCGGCTCGAGCGCGATCGCCGTCCCCTCGGGCTTGAACGTGCCGGGCATCGGACGCACCGCATCGTCGAAGATGTACGGGAACTTGTCCTGCAGCGTGCGCAGCGTCTCCGCCGGCCCGTAGATGGGCATCGCTCCTTCGCGGCGCACCGAGATGGCGCGGATGTCGTCGAGGCCGTGCGTGTGGTCGGCGTGATCGTGCGTGAAGAGCACCGCGTCCACGTCGTCAATGCCCGTGGCGAGGAGTTGCAGCCGCAGCTCGGGCGGCGTGTCGATAAGCAGCCGCGTGTGCCCCACCTCGACCACCGCACCGACGCGCGTGCGCTTGTCCCGCGGGTCCCCGGATCGGCAGACGATGCAGCTGCAGCCGACCACCGGGACGCCGAAGCTCGTGCCGGTGCCGAGGAAGGTCAGCTTCACACGGTCTCCACCTTCAGCATGTTGGTGGTCCCCGGCACGTCGAACGGCACGCCGGCGGTCATCACCACGCGGTCGCCGGGCTTCGCGATGCCCATCTCCACGACGATGCCGCGTGCGCTCCACGCCATTTGTTCGTACGTGTCGGCGTGCGGCACGAGCACCGGCGTGACGCCCCACACGAGCGCCAGTTGGCGATAGGTGCGCGGCTGGTCGGTGAAGGCGATGATCGGCACGCCCGGGCGGCGCGCCGCCACGATGCGCGCCGCAAAGCCCGACTTGGTGAAGACGGCCACGGCCACGGCGCCCACCATGCGCACCGCGGTGACGGTCGCGCCGGCGATGGTCTCCTCGACGCTCGCCTGCCCCGCTTCCACGCGGTCGGCGCCGACGCCGCGGGCGATCGGGTGCCGCTCCGCCTCGGCGCCGATGCGCTCCATCGCCTCGACCGCGAGCAGCGGATACGCCCCGCTCGCCGTCTCCGCCGAGAGCATCACCGCATCCGTGCCGTCGAAAATGGCATTGGCGACGTCGCTTGCCTCGGCACGTGTCGGGCGCGGATTGGCAATCATGGACTCGAGCATCTGCGTCGCCGTGATCACCGGCCGGCCGTACCGATTGGCGAGCGCGATGATGCGCTTCTGCGCGATCGGCACCTTCTCGAACGGCAGTTCCACGCCGAGGTCGCCGCGCGCCACCATCACCGCGTCGGAGGCCTTGAGAATGTCCTCGATGTCAAGGAGCGCCGAGTCCTTCTCGATCTTCGCCACGAGCAGCATGCCCTTGGGGACCAAGGCGCGCAGCACGTCGAGGTCGGACGGCTGGCGCACAAACGACAGCGCCAGGTAGTCGAGCGCGTGCTCTACGGCGAAGGCGATGTCAACGTGGTCCTTGTCGGTCAGCGTCGGCGCCGAGACCTTCACGCCGGGGAGGTTCATTCCCTTGTTCGACTTCAGCAGGCCGCCGTAAACCACGCGGCAGCGCACAAACCCGCCTTGAATGTCCAGCACGTCCAGCGCCAGCAGCCCGTCATCGAGCAGGATGCGCGAGCCGACCTGCACGTCCTTGGCGAGGTTGTCGTACGTCACCGGCAAGTCGGTGGCGCGCGCGAGGCTCTCGTGCGCCAGCGTCACCTCGCTCCCCTCGGCCAGCTGGATCGGCTGCTCCAGGTGGCCAACGCGGATGCGCGGCCCCTGCAGGTCGCCGAGGATCGCCACCGGGCGGTTGAGCTCGGCGGCAATGCGCCGGATGTCGGCGATGCGCGCGGCGTGCTGCTCGTGCGTCCCGTGCGAGAAGTTGATGCGCGCCACGTCGAGGCCGGCCAGCATCAGCGCGCGGAGCATCTCCGGATCGGAGGACGCCGGCCCGATGGTGCAGACGACCTTGGTGCGCGTGCGGCGATTCGGCATGGCGGATCAGCGTCCGGCGGCGACAGGACGCCCGAGCGCCGATGCCTTGGCCTCGAGTCCGCCAAGCAGCGTGTCGAACGACTTCTGGAACGCGGCCAGCCCTTCGCCGAGCAGCTGGTCGGTCACGTCGCGCACCGAGATGCCGCACTCCTCCACCGAGATGAGCGCCCGCTCCGCGTCGGCAAGGCCGGCATCAATGGTGCGGCGCACCTCGCCATGGTCGCGGAATGCCTCGAGCGTCGCTGGCGGCAGTGTGTTGACCGTCTGCGGCCCGACGAGTTCCTCGACGTAGATGACGTCGCGATACGACGGGTTCTTGGTGGATGTGCTCGCCCAGAGCGGACGCTGGACGCGCGCACCGCGCGCCGCGAGCGCCGCCCAGCGCGGCCCACTGAATCGCTCGGTGAAGAGGCGGTACGCGAGCTTCGCGTTGGCCACCGCCGCCTTGCCCTTGAGCTTTGACGCCGCCGCGGCGCTCAGCATCCCGGATGCCACCTGCGCGTCGAGTCGCTTGTCAATTTCGGTGTCCACGCGGCTCACGAAGAACGACGCCACGCTCGCGACGGCGCCGAGCGGCGCCCCGGCGGCGGCGCGCGCCTCGAGACCCGCCAAGTAGGACTCGACGACCTGCGCGTATGCATCCACCGCGAACAGCAGGGTCACGTTGACGTTGATGCCGTCGGCGACCAGCTGGCGCAGCGCCGTGCATCCCGCGCTGGTGCCGGGCACCTTGATCATGACGTTCGGGCGGTCCACGAGCGCCCACAGATGCCGCGCCTCGCGAATGGTCCCGTCGGCGTCATTGGCCACGTTGGGCGACACTTCGAGCGAGACGTAGCCGTCCAGCCCGACCGTGGCGTCGTACACGCCGCGGAACAACTCGCACGCCGTGCGCACGTCGGTGGAGGCCAAGTCCTCAAAGAGCTGCCATGCGCTGCGCTCGCCGGTCATCGCCGAGACCTGCGCGTCGTACGCGGTGCCCTGCGCCAGCGCCTTCTCGAAGATCGCCGGATTGGACGTCATGCCGGTGAGCACGTCGTCGCGAATGCGGCGCGCGAGCTCGCCGTTGTGCAGCATCGGCCGGTCGATATAGTCGAGCCAGAGTGACTGGCCGGCGTCGTGCAGGGCCTGAAGGCGCGGAGCGGGCATTGGCGGGGGTGGGGATGGCAAAGGAAAAGGGGGCGGCACCGGCCGCCCCCCCAAACTTACTTCGCCGCCCAGCTTGTGGAGAGTTCGAGTTTCCCCCACGAGATCGTCAGCATCCCCTTGGGCGACTGGTCCGCCGCGGGGACGAGCGCGATCTGGAGCGACTCCCGCACCTCGGCCAGCGTCCGGGCCGTCAGCGGAACGCGGACGAAGTCCTTGCTCTGGTCGTACTGGGTGCCCCACTGACCGGTGTTCGAGTTGATGATCAGTTCGTAGCCTTCCGCGGTGCGGATGGTGAAGATCGAGTAGGCACCCTTTGGCACGTTGGCCGACCCGATGACGAGGTCCACGTCGGTGGTCAGGGTCGTGGAAGTGTTGGCCCCCGTGCGCCAGACGGTGCCCGGCTTGGCGAGCTCGCTGGGCACTTCGCGACCGCGCGCGTGCGGCTGGCCGTAGTCGATCTTGACCACCATCGCCTTGGGCGCGGGCTGGCCCGCCACGCGGGGCGGCGTGAGCGCCACTTCGGCGGTAGCGCGACCGCTGAGGCCGGCGCGGAGCGGCGCGGCCTGGGCGGCGGCCAGCGTAGGCGCCAGAAGGGCAAGGGCAAGGAGGGCGGGACGCATGGGAGATTCCTCAGGGGGTGCAGGAGACAGGGAGCAAGGACCCCTGTACAGGGATCAGGGAACAGGGGTCCGACGTGGGCTACAGGCGAATGGCCAGCAGATGATCGTCCTCCGGCTGGCCGTCGAAAATATACGTCGTGCGGCCGATCAGTTCGAACCCCCGGCCGAGGTAGAACCGCAAGGCACGGGCGTTGTGTTCCCAGACGCACAACCACGCCGCATCGCCCCCCTGCCGCCGCGCCTCGGCAAGGACGGCGTCCATGAGGGGGGCGGCGACGCCCCGACCGTGCCACGCGGACTCCACGTAGAAGCGTGCGATCTCCAGCGGCTGGTTGCCGGGCACCTCTGGCGGCGTCGCGCCGGTGGCTAAGACGGTGTAGCCCACCCATTCCGGCCCGACCGTCACCGCAAGGACCGTTCGCCCCTCGTCCTCAAGCTCGGCGCGCACACGCTCGTCACTGAGCGTCGCGGCGACGTGGCGCGCGAGGGAAACAGCGTCGTGAGCCTCTCGGTACGTCTCCGTGAACGTCCGGCGCGCCAGTTCGGCGTACGCGGCGAGATCGGCCGGCGTCGCGCGACGCAGGCTGCAGTTGGGAGGGAACTTGTTCACGCGGGAATCCTCTCCCGCCAGTCGCGGCGGCGCAACCCAAGCGGCAAATTGAAGTATCTAAAGGCAGTTCCGTGCCCCTGCCCGTTCCCTCACCGTTCCTGTGCCCGTGCCCCTAAGAATCCTCGTCACCGACGAGATTGACAGCGACGGCGTCGAGCTGCTGCGCGCCGTGCCCGCGTTCGCGGTGGATGAACTCCCCACGCTCCCCGCCGCCGAGCTGCTCGATCGCATCGATCAGTACGATGCGATGATCGGGCGCAGCGCGACCCGTGTCACCGAGGCGCTGCTCCGGCGTGCGCGGCGGCTCAAGGTCGTGGGGCGGGCCGGCGTCGGCATCGACAACATCGCGATGGACGTGGCCACCGAACTTGGCATTGCGGTCATCAACGCCCCCGCCGGCAACACGGTGGCGGTGGCCGAGCTCTTCTTTGGCGGCATGGTGTCGCTGCTGCGCCACCTCACGCGCGCCGACGCCTCCATGCACGCGGGGCGCTGGGAGCGCTCCGAACTGCTCGGCACCGAACTCCGCGGCAAGACGCTGGGCATCGTGGGTTTGGGTCGCATTGGCGGCGAGGTGGCGCACCGCGCGCACGCCTTCGGCATGGACGTGCAGGCGTACGATCCGTACGTCAGCGACGAGCGGTTTGCGGCGCTGCGCGTGAAGCGCGCCCATACGCTCGACGCCCTGCTCGAGGCGGCGCAGGTCCTTACGGTGCATGTGCCGCTCACCGACGAGACCACGGGCATGATTGACGCCGCCGCGCTGGCGCGACTGCGGGCCGGCGCGATCGTCGTGAACATGGCGCGCGGCGGCATCGTGGACGACGACGCGCTGCGCGCGGCTATGGATCGCGGCCACGTGGCGGGCGCGGTGCTCGACGTCTTCGTGAAGGAGCCGCTCACCGGTGAGCATCCGTTCCGCGGCTACGACAACGTGGTGCTGACGCCGCACATCGGCGCGTCGACGGCCGAAGCCCAGCGCAATGTCGCGGTGGACGCCTGCGAGGCGGTGCGCGACGCGCTCCTCAACGGCGATCTGTCGCGGTCGCTCAACGGCGTGCTGACCGGCGAGGACGCGGTGACGCTCGGCCCGGCCCTGTTGCTCGCGCGGCGGGCCGCCACCGTGGCCCGCGCCCTGCTCGCCGACCGCGGCGCCACGGCCATCGAATCGCTGACGCTCAAGACCGGCGAGGACCTCACGTCGAGCGCCGGCGCGCTGCTCGCCGCCGCCGCGGCCGGGATGCTCGAGGGCGTGGTGGAAGCGGATCGGCTCAACCTCATCAACGCGCGGGCGATGGCCACGGCACGCGGGGTGGTGCTCGCGCACGGCGAGGGCGGCTTCGCGCCCCACTCGCGCGCCATCGAGGTGCGGCTCGTCGCCGGCGCCCATGCCATGCGGGTGGGCGGCGTGGCGGCGCTCGACATGACGCCGCGGCTTACGCGCATCGCCGACTTCCACGTGGACGTGGCGCCGCGGGGCACGCTGCTGGTGCTCACCAACCACGACGTGCCGGGGGTGATCGGCCGCGTCGGCACGACGCTCGCCGACCACGGCGTGAACATCGCCGAGTATCACCAGGCGCGGCTCGCCGCGGGCGGCGAGGCGCTGGCGGTCATCAGCATTGACGGCGCGCCGCCGGCGCACGTGCGCGAAACGCTGATGGCGCTGCGCGATATCCGCAGCGCCGTGGTGGTGAAGTTCGGGGAAGGCGCGTGAGTCTCGACCTGCTGCGCGACGCGTCAGCGCTCGAGGGTTACGCGCGCGACGTGTCGGGCCTGCGTGCGCTGCCGGAGGCGGTGGCGCGACCCGACTCGGCGGCCGAGGTGCACGAACTGATGCGCATGGCCGCCGCCGACGGTACGTGCGTCACCGCCGCTGGCGCGCAGACGAGCACGACGGGCGCATCGGTGGCGCAGCGCGGCTGGCTGCTCTCCACGCGGGCGATGGCGCGCATCCTCGACATTGACCCGGTGACGCGCATCGCGCGAGTCGAGCCCGGCGTGCTGATCGGCGACCTGCAGCGGGCCTGCGCGCCGGAGGGGCTCTTCTTCGCCCCTGATCCGACGAGCGAGGAGGAGTGCACCGTGGGCGGCGCCATCGCGTGCAACGCCTCAGGGCCGCGCACGCTCGCGTACGGGCCCACGCGGCGCCACGTGCGCGCCCTCACGGCGGTGCTGGCGGACGGCGGCGCCTTCCAGGCGCAGCGCAGCACCGTGGAGAAGAACACGGTGGGCTACCAGATGGCGCACGACCCCGTGGACTGGTTCGTGGGCAGCGAGGGAACGCTGGGCATCGTGACGGAGGCGCAACTCCATCTGCTTCCGATTCCGCGCCGCGTGCTCGGCCTCGGTGTGCCATTCCCTGATGAAGCACGCGCCCTCGCCTTCATCGTCGCCGCACGCCAGACGCCCACGGTGGCGCCCCGCTGCCTCGAGTACTTCGACGGCGAGTCGTTTGCGATCGCGCGCACGGCGATGGACGACCTGTCGTGGGCGCCGCGCGCCGGCGCGATGGTCTACACCGAAGACGCGGGTGACGGCGACGCACCGCTCGACGACTGGCTCGCGCTCGCCGAGCGCTTTGGCGCCAATGCCGGCGACGTGCGCGCCTTTGACGGCGAGCAGGCGCTGCGCGAAGCCCGCCGACTGCGCCACGCGCTCCCCGCCGCGATGCACGAGCGCACCGCGCCGTTCCTGCCGCAGGGCGGACGGCGCATGAGCACCGACTGGGCCGTGCCATACCCCCTGGCCGCGCCGGCGCTCGCCGCGGCGCGGCGCATTGCCGACGCACATCACCTGCCGCCCGCGGTGACGTATGGCCACCTCGGTAACGGGCATCCCCACCAGAACTTCGTCGCGCAGAACGCCGACGACGTGGCGCGCATCGAGCAGGCCATCGTCGAGACGCTGCACGCTATCATCGGGATGGGAGGCACCGTGGCCGCCGAGCACGGCATCGGGAAGATCAAGAGCAAGTGGCTCTCGCTGCAGGCCGGCCCGCGCCAGGTGGCGATGATGCGCGCGCTCAAGCGGGAGTTCGACCCCGAGCATCGGCTCGCCCCGGGAAACATCCTGTGAGGCGCTACGCCGCCGTGGTGCTCGACGCCGACTCGACCATCGCCGGCATCGAGGGCATTGACTGGCTCGCCGCCCGGCGCGGCCCCGACATACAGCGTGCGGTGGAGACCCTCACGGCGCGCGCGATGAATGGCGAGCTCGCCCTCGAGGCTGTTTACGGTGAGCGACTGCGCGTCATTGGCGCCACCGCGAGCGATGTGTCTGCGCTTGCCGCAGCGTATCAGGCGGCCGTTGCACCGGGCGCGGCGGACGCCATCGCCGCGCTGCATGCCGCCGGTGTGCTGGTGCATGTCGTCAGCGGCGGCCTGCGCCCCGCGCTGCTCCCCATGACCCGATTGCTCGGCGTCGCCGACGCGCGCGTGCACGCGGTGGAACCGGTCGCCGATGCTGACGGGGTGTTTCGCTCTGCCGCGCCATCGCCGCTCACTTCGCAATTCGGAAAGGCGGAGCTCGTGCGCGCCCTCGCGCTGCCGGGCCCCGTGCTCGCCGTGGGCGACGGCGCCACTGATCTCGCCATGGCCCCCGCGGTGGACGCCTTTGCCGCTTACATTGGATTCGTGCGCCGCGACGCGGTGGTCGCCGGCGCCGATTTCGTGTTCGACTCCTTCGCCTCCCTCGTCGCCCACGCGCTCTCCGCATGACCATGCCCAGCTTCGGCACGTTCTTCCTGCCCGGACCCACCGAGGTGCGTCCGGAGATCCTGGCGGCGATGCAGCGCCCCATGATCTCGCACCGCAGCGCCGAGTTCGAGGCGCTCTACGCGCACTGCGATGCGGGGCTGCGCCGCGTCTTCCGCACCGCGCGCCCCGTCTTCATCAGCAGCTCGTCCGCCACGGGACTGATGGAAGCGGCCATCCGCAATGCGCCGGCCGGCCCCATCCTCTCGCTCGTCAACGGCGCCTTCTCGGCGCGCTTCGCGGATATCGCCCGCGCCTGCGGCCGCACGGTGCAGGCGCTCGAGGTCCCGTACGGCGAGATCGTTCCGCTCGAGACGGTGGAGCAGGCGCTGCGCGCGCGACGCTTCGCTGCCGTCACGGCCGCGCACTCGGAGACGTCCACCGGCGCCGCGCAAGATGTGCAGGCCATTGCCGAGCTGGCGCACGCCAACGGCGCGTTCTCGCTCATCGATTCGGTGTCGGGAATGGGCGGCATGCCGGTGGAGACCGATCACTGGGCGCTCGACTTCGTCTTCACCGGATCGCAGAAGGCGCTGGCCCTGCCGCCGGGACTCGCCTTCGGCTGCGCAAGCGACCGCTTCCTCGCCGCAGCCGCCGACGCGCCGGCGCGTGGCCGCTATTTCGACATCGCCGAGTTCGCGCAGTACGCGGCAAAGAACCAGACGCCCAATACGCCGGCCGTTTCGCTGTTCTTCGCGCTCGAGGCGCAGATGGCCGCCATCGGGCCCACCGGGCTTGAGTGCCGCTGGGCACGGCACGCCGCGATGTCGGCGCACACACACGCCTGGGTGGAGCATCAACGGCAGGAAGGCCACGTCGAGGGAATCCTCGCGCCGGCAGGCGCGCGCAGCGCCACCGTAACGGTCGTGAAGACTCCCCCCGGTGTTGACGCTCGCGAGGTGGTGGACGCGGTGGGCCGACGCGGCTTCACCCTCGGCGGTGGCTATGGCAAGTTGGCCGCGACGTCGTTCCGCGTGGGGCACATGGGCGACCACACGGTGGAGACCGTCGGTCGCTTGCTCGATGTGGTCGGCGAGGTGCTCGCCGGCCGCTGACTGCTGTCAGCCGTCGGACGGTGCGCTGCGCGAGATCACGACCGGGGTGATGACCACCCCCGCGCCCCCAGGCGCGAGCAGCCGGGCGACCGTCTCCTGTCGGTGGGTAAAGATCCGCCGCAACATCGGCAGGATCATCGGAGCCGCCAGATCGCCGAGCGGGCCAAAGGGAAGCCCGAACCTGACGTGATCGTCAATGCGCGTGCCGCCGCGTACCGCCGTGCAGCGGTGCTCGTGCACCCACTCGGCGTACGGTCCCTTGACCTGCTCGTCCACAAAGCGGTGCGGCGGTTCCCACGCGCTGATCAGCGTGCGCCAGCGCATCGGCAGGCCCCAAACGCCAATGGTGTAGTCAATCACCGCGCCCCGCTGCATCGCCACCGGCATCGGGGTCTGGATGACGAAACGGAGCTCGGGCGGCGTGATGCGTCCGAGGTTGGACGCGTCGGCAAAGAAGGGGAAGATCTCGTCCGTCCCGCGCGGAAGCGTCAGGGACGTGGTGAGGTGCCAGGATCGAAGAGCCATCGTGCGGAAACCGGATCGGAAACGTGTGCGTTGAACAACCGGAGCCGGTTGCGTATGTAGTGAACGTCCCGACAGCCATTCCGCGTTCCCCGCGTCGCCCTACATTTCCCGTTTCGTCCAACGCGTCACCCTTTCGCCGCGCCATCGTGCACGAGACCGCCACCCGCCCAGAGCACCTGCTGCCGATGCGACTCGTCTCGGCGCGCACCGGCTTGTCGCCGGATGTGCTGCGCGCGTGGGAGCGACGGTACGGCGTGATCACCCCCACGCGGTCGCCGGGTGGCCAGCGCTGGTACACGGAGGCCGACGTCGCGCGGTTGCGACTGCTCGCACGGGCCGTCGAGGCGGGACGCAACATCGCGTCGGTGGCCCAACTGAGTGACGAGGCGCTGACGCATCTCGTGCGCTCGGAGGAGGCGGCGCGTCTCGCGCGGCAGACGCCGCACGCCTTCGCCGCCCAGCCGTTCCTCGCGGAGGCAATGGCCGCCGTCGAGTCGCTGGACAGCACGGCACTCGAGACAACGCTGCGGCAGGCCACGCTGCGCCTCTCGATGGACGAGCTGCTCGACGGCGTCATCGCGCCGCTCGTGCGCAGCACCGGGGACGCGTGGCACGGCGGCACGCTGACGCCGGCGCACGAGCACCTCGCGACGGCGGCGGTGCGTCGGCTGCTCGGCTGGCTCTGCGACCAGTACGCACCCGCCGCCGATGCACCCACGGTGCTCGTGACGACGCCCGCCGGCCAATGGCACGAACTCGGCGCCGCCCTCGCCGCCGCCTCCGCGGCTGCCGTCGGTTGGCGCGTGGTCTACCTCGGCCCCAATCTGCCTGCGGCGGTGATCGCCAACGCCAGTGTCCTGAGCAAGGCCCGCGCCGTGGCGCTGAGCATTGTCTTTCCGGAGGACGACGCGCTGCTGGACGGAGAACTCCGCGCGCTGCGCGCCCAGCTTCCCGCCGCGATGCGCATCGTGGTCGGCGGCAGCGGCGCGAGCGTGTACCGGCCAAGCCTCGACGCGATCGGAGCGGCGGTGGTCACCGACCTTCCGTCGCTCCGGCGCTGGCTTGTGGAACAGGCCACCACGTAGGTGGCGTCGACGCGGCGGCGCCTCGCGCCGCCGCGCCAGTGCACGCCCTACTTCCGCGGCCCGCGGTCCGCCTCGTCGATGGTGCGCGTGCTCGGCCGCCGCGCCTTCTGCAGCCGTGCGGCCACCGCCTCGTTTGCCTCAAGAACGCGCAGGATATTGCCGTTAGCGATCTTCCGCAGTTCGACGTCGGTCCAGCCGCGGCGCGCGAGCTCGGCGAGCAGGTACGGATACTTCGACACATCCTCGAGCCCCTCGATGTGCTCGCCGCCGGTGCCGTCAAAGTCGGCGCCGATGCCGATGTAGTCGGCGCCGATGAGCTGCTTGATATGGTCGTAGTGGTCGGCGACGTCCTTGAGCGTCACGATCGGCTCCGGATTCGCCCTGATCCACTCCGACATGGCCGCGTTCAGGCGCGCCGTGTCGCCGCCGAACCCCGCCGCGAGTTCACGGCGCCGCGCGCTGCGCGCCACGCGCCAGCTCAGGTTCTTCTGCGAAACGAACTCGCGGACGAACGTCACCATCACGATGCCGCCGTTCTGCTTCAGGCGCACGAGGATCGAGTCCGGCACGTCGCGCGGGTGGTCCGATAGCGCGCGCGCCGGCGAATGCGAGAACATCACCGGCGACTCCGTCACGTTGAGCGCGTCGCTCATCACCGCCGGCGAGACGTGCGACAGGTCCACGATCATCCCGAGGCGGTTCATCTCGCGCACGACCTCCTCACCGAACGGCGTCAGGCCGTCGTGCGTCGCCTTGTCCAGTGCTGCGTCGGCCCAGTCGAGCGTGACGTTGTGCGTGAGCGTCATGTAGCGCGCGCCGAGGTCGTAGTAGATGCGCAGCGCACCGAGGGAGTTCTCTATGGCGTGGCCACCCTCGAGGCCGAGGAACGACGCGAGCTTGCCCTGCGTCATCGCGCGGCGCGCGTCGGCGGCCGTGCGGGCAAAGATCATCTCCTTGTCGTACTTGGCGATCATGCGGCGCGCGATGTCGAACTCCTCGAGCTGGATGCGCGCATAGCCTGAGTCCTTCACCTCGCCCGGGATGTAGATCGACCAGAACTGGCCGCCGACGCCGCCCTGCTTCAGGCGCGCCAGGTCGGTGTCCTGATTCTTCAGGTTGGTGCGCAGGTCGAAGTGGTCGACGTCGCGCGGCTTCTCGCGGTTCTCGCGGATCTCCCACGGGACGTCATTGTGCCCGTCGATGATCGGCGTGGTGGCGAGGAGCTTCTTCACCCGCGCGAGGTATGGATCGGGCGCCTGGGCGAAGGCCGGGAGCGCAACGACGAGCAGACTGAGGGCGGCGAGACGGCGCATGCTATTCACCGGTGCGGGGAGCAGGAAGCAGGGCGAGGTGCGGGGTGCGGGGAGCAGGGCGAGGTGCAGGGTGCGGGGGTGAATGTACGCCGCCGCCATTCCGTGCACCAACCCAACCTCCTTCCACACTCCGCACCCTTCCCCCCGCACCACACCCTGTTCCCCGTACCCTGCACAAAATGACGAGGCGGCCACCCGATCGGTGGCCGCCTCGTCATTGGAAGTGCGCCTACGCTTTCTTCACACCGCAGGTATTGATCCCCAAGATCGAGTAAAGCGGGCAGATGCCGGTGGCGCCAGTCAGGATCGGCACGACGCCGATCCACGCCCACATCCAGCCCTTGGTCAGCGCGAGCGCGACGAGCGCGATACCGAGTGCGACGCGCAACACGCGATCGATGGTGCCTTCATTCACCTTGAACATGAACACCTCAGCATGGAGGGTGACGTCGATTGTATTCCTAAATCAGAATATAGCATTCCCACAGCACGCGCCAGCGGCGCAGCCCAGCGCCCCCGCCTCTTCACCTCACCCTGCCACCTGTACCACACCGTGCCCCTGTCCCCGCACCGACAGGTTACGCGACCCGAATCGCCCGCCCCGTCCGCGCCCCGCGCTGCCCATCCAGGAACGCCATGGAGCCATTCACGAACACCGCCGTGATGCCCACCGCGTACTGGAACGGATCCGCGAACGTCGCACGGTCGGCCACCGTCGCCGGGTCGAAGACCGCGACGTCGCCCGCGCCGCCGACCCGCAGCACGCCGCGTCCCGCGAGCCGCAGTCGCTGCGCGGAGAGCGCGCTCATCTTGTGGATGGCCGCGCCAAGCGAGAGCGCCTTGCGCTCCCGCACATAGCGCGCGAGCACGCGGGCAAAGGTCCCCACGCCGCGTGGGTGCGGATGCCCCCGGCGCGCCGGCCCGCTGACGGCGAATGACCCGCCGTCCGAGCAGACCATCGCCAGCGGATGCGCGAGGATGCGCTCCAGGTTTTCCTCGCTCATCGCGAATCCCACCATACCGACGCTCGCGTTGTTTGCCTTCAACAGCGCCACCGCCGTCTCGTAGGGCGGCAGTCCGCGCGCCGTGGCCACGTCGTCGAGCCGCATCCCCTCGGCCGGCTTGTCCGTCGGCGCGCTCACGCTGGCGATCTGCACGTTGTGCCACCCGCCGATGAGCGCCGCCTTCTCCTCGGCGTAGGTGCGAATGCGCGCGGCCGTCGCGGTTTCGTCGATGCGGCGCAGGAAGTCCTCCGGCTTTCCGTCGCGCGCCCAGACCGGAAACAGGTTGGAGAGGCCGGTCTGGTACGCGAGGTACGGATAGCGATCGAAGGCTGCGTCGATGCCTTCGGCGCGCGCGGCGGCGATGCGAGCAAAGACCGTGTCGAGCTTCGACCAGTTGCGCGGCCCCTGCGTCTTGAGGTGCGCGATCTGCAGCGGGCACCCCGCGCCGCGCGCCACGGCGATCGACTCGTCGATGGACTCGATGAGTGTGTCGTCCTCGTTGCGCATGTGCGTGCTGTACGGCAGTCGCCGGCGGGCGAGCGGCTTGCTGAGCGCGATCAGTTCACTGAGCGGAGCGAAGGCACCGGGCGTGTACTCCAACCCGCTCGACGCGCCGCAGGCGCCGTCCACCAGCGAGCGCTCCACCAGCGCCACCATCCGATCGAGTTCCGCCGCAGTCGCCGGACGGTTCTCGTTGCCCATCACCGCCCCGCGCACCGTCCCGAGTCCCACCATCGACGCCACGTTCACTGCCGGTGGCAGCTGATCCACCGAGTCGAAGAACGCGCGCAGTGAGTCGCGGTCGCTGTCCTCGTCAGCAATGGCGCGCGGGCCGCGCGATGACCCGTCCTGCCCCACGACCACGGTCGTCACGCCCTGGCGGATCATTGATTCCGCGTTCGGGTCGGCGAACAGTGTGTTGTCGCCGTGCGAATGCACGTCAATGAAGCCGGGAGACACGGCGAGGTCCTTGGCCTCCACCTCGAGCTTCCCCTGCTCCGCCAATCGCCGGCCGATAGCGACCACGCGTCCGCCATCCAGCGCGACGTCGGCCTCCATGCCGGTCGCCGCGAGCGACCCGTCAAAGACCGTACCACCGCGAATGACGACGTCCACCTTGGGGCCGGAGCGGCGGAGCACCGGGAGGCAGGCGGCGAGAGAAACCGAGGAAGACGAGAGTAGGAAGTCTCTACGAGAAGTCATAGTAAACGCAGAAAGACAACAGAGAAACAACAGAGAGACAACAGAGAGACAACAGAGGGCGAAGCCGGCGTCCGCAGGACGTCTCCTCAACGAATATGCGGGCCCGGGGTGCCACCGGACAGAGGCGCGACGCTGGCGTCGCGTCGCGGGCTGACATTACGCGTCGGCCAGCCGTCGCGACGTGACACGATACACCTGCACCGCGTCGGCCTTGCCCTTCAGTCGCATCGGCGTGAGCGCCTCGAACGCCAGCTCGGCGTCGTCGTGCAACTCCCGCTGCACGTCGTCGGTCACGAGCACCTCGCCGGGACCAGCCGCCGAACAGAGCCGCGCGGCCACGTTCACGGTGTCGCCGATAGCGGTGAAGTCCATGCGCACTTCCGCACCCATGGCGCCCAGAATCGCGTTGCCTACGTTGACGCCGACGCCGATGCGGCAGGAGGCATCGCCGCGCGCGACATTCAGGGCCTCCACCACGGCCACCATCTCGACCGCCGCGCGCACCGCGCGCCGCGTCATGTCCGGACCTGAGAAGCGCGTCATGATCTCGTCACCCACGAACTTGTCGATATCGCCGCCGTGACGGGCCACCACTTCGGCCTGCGCATTCAGGAAGGTGTTCAGCATCGCGATGACGGTCTCCGGGTCGTGCGACTCGGAGTACGGCGTGAACCCGCGGATATCGGAGAACACCACGGCTATGCGTCGCTGTTCTCCGCTGCGAGCCACGACACCGGCGTGTTTCTCCACCGCGCGCACGGTCCCCTGCGAGACGAACTTCGAGAGTTCGAGTTTCTGGCGCAGTCCGCGCACCATTTCGTTGACGCGCGTCCCGAGGCGGCCCATCTCGTCACGGGAGTGGATGTCCACGGTCTGATCGAGGTCACCAGCGCCGACGAGATCGGCCACCGAACCGATGGCCTGCACCGGGCGCAGCACGGTGTAGTAGATGCCGAGGGCGAGCAGGAGCAGCACCAGCGCGATCGTCGCGACGGCGTATGCCGCGCTCATCCGCTGCAGGCGGGCGAGTTCCGCGCGCTCGGCGCTCGTGTTCAGCCGGATTTCCACCACGCCGCGCAGTCGTTCGCCGGAACCATGACAGCCCTGGCATGCCGGCTCGTTTTCCAGCGGCTCCACGAACCGGAACTCGGCGCCCTGCTGCTGAACCACGGTGCGCAGCCGGCCCGAGCGAAGCACGCTGTCAACGTCGGCCGGCGGCAGCGCATGCGCAAACGCGTCGTGAATGAGCCTGCCGTCCGCGTCGTGCAGCGTCAGCGCGCGCATGGAGCCGGTGCGGGCAATGTCGTCGAGTAACCCGATGGCGAGTCGCCCGAGCCCGGCTTCCATCACCTGGTCCAGTGACACGGCAATGAGTGAAGGCAACGCATCGGGAAGCGAGGCACGCTGCCGGTCAAACGCAACGACCAGCGTGCTCCCTTCCACCGACGCGGGCTCTTCATGGCATCCAAGACAGCGCTTCTCCGCGCGCATCGTGGCGACACGCACGTCGGCGCGTCCGGCCTGCACTCTTTTTTCGCCGTACACCAGCGATCCGTCCGGAGCGTAGACGGCAATGCCGCGCACCCCCGGGGCACGCGCCGGCATCGCCTGGAAGTACGCATCCATCCGCGGCGAATTCGGCGCCAGCATCGCCTGATAGAAGCCGTCGAGAATGATGGTGGCGAGCACGTCCAATCCTTCGGCGTCACTCGCTACCCGCGGTTGTGCAGCGGCAGTGGGCGGCGCTCGTGGCGCCACCGCGCCCACCGTGAGCACGCCGAGCACGCCGAGCACGCCGTGCTCGCCGCCCTCGCGGTGGCAGGCCACGCAGCGCGCACTGTGTACGATGGGCAGCGCGCGAAAAGTGTCCGTCGTGCTCGGACGCCCAGTGGCAACGACGTCGCGCACATGGGCCGGCACCTGCGCTGCCGGTGGCGGCGGCTGCTTTTCGGCGAAGACCTCGTCGCCCCCGTACGAATAGACGCGAATGCCCACCGTGGGCAGGTGCTTCGTCACTTCGGCCACGACGCGCCGGACGTGCCCGCCATCGCCCGAAAGCATCGTCATGCGAATGCTGGACGTGACGCTCGTCGCCAGGTTCGTCGCGGACTCCCGGTGCAGGCGCGCCGATGATCGCATCATGGCGCGCGAACTGATCGCGGCCGCCATCGTGAAGCCGGCGGCCACGGCCACTGTGACCAACAGGCCGAGCTTGACGGCAAGCCATCGATGAAGGAACGCGAGCATTCGTCCGCTCCGGTCGGGCTACGCCACAAACATAGGGATCGCCGAGCCCCCCCGCTTCGCGACGCGCAAAACAGGAAGGGCCGCGATCGCTCGCGGCCCTCTGTTGTCTCTCTGTTGTTTCTCTGTTGTCTCTCTGTTGTTTCTCTGTTGTCTCTCTGTTGTTTCTCTGTTGTCTCTCTGTTGTCTCTCTTAGTATCGGTAGTGCTCCGCCTTATACGGCCCCTCAACCGGCACACAGAGATAGGCCGCCTGCTTCTCGCTGAGCGTCGTCAGGCGCACGCCAAGCTTGTCGAGGTGCAGCCGCGCCACCTTCTCATCGAGCTTCTTGGGCAGCGTGTAGACCTGCTTCTGGTCGTACTTCGTCCCCGAGAGCGTCGCCTTCCCCTGCGCTGCGAGGTGCAGATCGATCTGCGCCACCACCTGGTTGGTGAACGAGCAGCTCATCACGAAGCTCGGATGCCCCGTGGCACAGCCGAGGTTGAGCAGGCGCCCCTCGGCGAGGATCAGCACCGAGTGCCCGTCGGGGAAGATCCACTCGTCGAACTGCGGCTTGATGTTGTTGCGCACGATGCCGGGATACGTCTTCAGCCCGGCCATGTCGATCTCGTTGTCGAAGTGGCCGATGTTCCCGACGATCGCCTTGTCCTTCATCTGCGCCATGTGCTCGATGGTGATGATGTCGAGGTTGCCCGTCGAGGTCACGAAGATGTCGGCCGTCTTCACAACGTCGGCGAGCGTGGCCACCTGATAGCCTTCCATGGCCGCCTGCAGCGCGCAAATGGGGTCGATCTCGGTGATGACGACGCGCGCGCCCTGGCCGCGCAGCGCCTGCGCGCAGCCCTTGCCGACATCGCCGTAGCCGAGCACCACCGCCACCTTGCCCGCGAGCATCACGTCGCTCGCGCGCAGGATGCCATCGGTCAGCGAGTGCCGGCAGCCGTACAGGTTGTCGAACTTGCTCTTCGTCACCGAGTCGTTGACGTTGACCGCCGGGAAGAGGAGCGTGCCTGCCTTCATCATTTCATAGAGGCGATGCACGCCGGTCGTCGTCTCTTCCGAGACGCCCTTCAACCCCTTGGCGACCTTCGTCCAGCGCTGGCCGTCCTTCTTCAGCTCGGCGGCGAGCAGGCCGAGGATCACGCCATACTCCTCGCTGTCGGTGAGCGGGTTGTACGCCGGCACCTTCTTGGCGGCTTCGAACTCCACGCCCTTGTGCACGAGCAGGGTCGCATCGCCGCCGTCATCGAGCAGCAGGTTGGGGCCAGTGCCGTCGGGCCACATGAGTGCCTGCTCGGTGCACCACCAGTACTCGTCGAGCGTCTCGCCCTTCCATGCGAAGACCGGCACGCCACGCGGGTTGTCCGCCGTGCCGTCCTTGCCCACGGCCACGGCGGACGCGGCGTGGTCCTGCGTCGAGAAGATGTTGCACGACACCCAGCGCACGTCGGCGCCGAGTTCGACCAGCGTCTCGATGAGCACGGCCGTCTGCACGGTCATGTGCAGCGAGCCCATGATCTTGGCGCCGGTGAGTGGCTTGCTGGCACCGTACTCGGCGCGCAGCGACATCAGGCCGGGCATCTCATACTCGGCGAGGCGAATCTCCTGACGACCCCACTCGGCGAGTGCAATGTCCTTGACCTTGAACGGCGGACGGCCGGTGGCGGCGGAGGCTTCGAAGGGATGAACGGTGGTGGACATGGTGGCGGACGGGAGATGGTTTGAGGTGCGGGGTGCAGGGAGCAGGGTGTGGTGCAGGGGACGGGGAGCCGGGGAAGAAGCGGCGCATCGAAACGCCGTTTCCGCTACGGCCGCCCCCTCTTCTTTCGAACTTCGGCGGTGAGCACCGCCGAGAACAGCGTGGGCCCCTTGGCGCCGGGAAGGGCAGGCAGGGCGTGCACGCGGGCCTCGGCGAAGCCGGCGTCGCTGGCCCACTGGGCCACCTGAGCGGCATCGAAGCCCAGCCAGAGGTGCCCCATGGTCTGGCGATACTCCTCGTGCTCATGCGGCAGCATGTCCACGATAAGCGCACGGCCGCCGGAACGCAGCACGCGGCGCGCTTCAGCGAGCGCGCGCACCGGCGCGGCGACGTACGGCAGGACGAGCGACATCACGACGACGTCCACCGACTTCGCGTCCACCGGCAGCGCCTCCAGCGTTCCCTGCCGCACCTCGGCGTTGCCCACGCCGTGCAGCCGGGTGCGCGCCGCGCGCAGCATGGCCGCCGACTCGTCCACCGCAATGATGCGATGCACGAACGGCGCAACGGCCTCGGCGAGCTGGCCGGTGCCACACCCGAGGTCGGCGACGGTGCTGGACGGATCGAGCAAGCCGAGCAGGGCAAAGAGCTCCGGCCGCGCGCCGAACAGCTCGCTGCGCAGCCGGTCCCACTGCCCCGCCACGGAGGCGAAGAACTCCTGCGACTTCTCATGCCGCCCCGCGAGCACCTCGTGTACACGCGCCAGGTCGCGCTGCGCGGCCGGCTGGCGCACCACGTCATCGCGCACGGCTTGCCAGAGGCGTCGCCCCGCAGCGTCGAGTTCGCGCCCGGCCATCCGGTAGCGATTGCTCGGCCCCGACTCGCGCGACGACACCCATCCCGCGTCGCCCAGCGCCTTGAGGTGCCGGCTCACGGTGGACTGCGGCAGCTGCAGCACGTCCTGCAGCTCGCCGACGGTCAGTTCGTGCCGCTCGAGACAGGCGAGCAGCCGCGCGCGGGTGGCGTCAGAGAGGGCGGCGAGGCGGTCAAAGACCGCGGGGGCAGTGAGAGTATTCATCCGTATATCCGGATAATAGGCTGAATGTAGTGGCTGGTCAAGTCGGTGCCGTGGTGAGGGGCACCGCCGCCCCCCGCACCCCGCACCTCGCCCTGCTCCCTTCCCCTGCACCACACTCTGCTCCCTTCCCCTGCACCCGCCGCCCGCATTCCGCTATCGTCATAGCCATGGGACCCCTGACTCCGTGGGTGCAGCGCCTCCTGATCGCCAATGTCGCCGCCTTCTTCGTGCAGCTTACCGCGCCGGGGCTGGTGGAGCCGCTGGTCTTTGTCCCGATGCTGGTCTTCACGCACCCGTGGACGATCGTCACGTACATGTTCCTGCACGGTGGCTTCACGCACCTGCTCTTCAACATGCTCGGCCTGTTCTTCTTTGGCCCGCGCATCGAGACGCGCCTCGGCTCGCGCCGCTTCATCACGCTCTATTTCGTGGCCGGCATCAGCGGCGCCCTGCTCTCGTTCGTGTTCGCGCCCTACGCCGGCGTCATCGGCGCCTCGGCGGGCATCTTTGGCGTCATGCTCGCCTTCGCGCACTTCTGGCCGCGCGAGCAGATCTACATCTGGGGCATTCTCCCGCTCGAGGCCCGCTGGCTGGTGGTCATCACCACCGTGCTCGCGCTGTGGAGCGGCTTCAGCGGCTCGCGCGGCGGCACGGCAGACTTTGCGCACCTCGGCGGTTACGTCGGCGCGTACCTCTACCTGCGCATGATCCGCTGGGGAGGCGCCGCGGCGAAGTTCAAGCGCAAGGCCGAGGGGGGCGCCGTGGCCGGCATCATCGGCGACCTCGGCGCCTGGAAGAAGGTCGACCCAAGCAAGGTGCACGAGGTCAACCGCGACGAGGTGAACCGCATCCTCGACAAGATCAGCGCGCAGGGGATGAACAGCATCACACCACAAGAGCGCGTGTTTCTCATGCACTTTGTGCCCAAGGAATGACAGAGAGAAAACAGAGAGACAACAGACAAACAACAGAAAGACAACAGAGGTGACCGCGTGCGAACGTGGCCACCTCTGTTGTCTTTCTGTTGTTTGTCTGTTGTCTTTCTGTTGTTTGTCTGTTGTCTTTCTGTTCTTTGTCTGTTGTCTCTCTGTTGTTTCTCTGAAGTCTCTCTACGCGTACGAGAAGATCATCGCATAGATGATGAGGAGAACGATAATTGTGCCCATCGCCAAAGCCGTCCACGCGAACGCGCGTATGGTGCGGATGACGATCGGCTGGTAGGCGGGCACGAGGTGCTCTTCGAGCGTCCCCTTCTCCACCAGTGCCGCGTACTCGTCCGGCTTGTCGTGCTTCAGCTCGTCCACCGTCATGCGCCCGGTGAAGACGACGACATCCATGGGGAACTTCTCCGGACGCAAGTGCGTGTTGAAGAAGTGGATGGTGAAGATGAAGCCCGTGGCCAGGAGCGCCTCATCGCTGTGGATGATCGTGGCGACGTTGATGACCCAGCCGGGGAAGACATGTGAGAAGAAGACCGGGAACCAGAGCATCAGGCCGGTGGACCCGATGACGAAGATGCCCCAGAACACGGCGAAGTAGTCGAACTTCTCCCAGTAGGTCCAGCGGCCGTACGTCGGGCGCTTTCCCTTGCCGAGGAACCACTTGACCGAGCCGATCAGCTCGCGCAGGTCGCGCTTGTTGAACATCATCGAGCCCGGGCCGAGCACGAGGTCCTTCCAACTCGTCCCGTCACGGCGCTTGCGCTGCACGAGGTCCACGAGGTGCGTGATGAACACGCCCACCATGATGACGGCCGCGTAGCGGTGGAAGTAGCCGGTGGTCTCGAAGCCGCCGAGCATGTGCGACACCACCGACGCCCACTTGGTATACGAGAACTTCAGCGTCATGCCCGTCAGGGCGAGACTGATGAAGCTGAGGATCATGAAGACGTGCAGCGCGCGGTTGAGCGGCGTGAAGCGCTGGTACTCGCGCTCGCCTTCCACGGCGGCCGGATGCCGGCCGAACTCCTGCCGCATCTTGAGCGCGCGCGGCAGCCACATGAGCGTGTGCGCCCCGCCCACGGTGAACGTCACCACGAGCAGCGCCGTCATTGCCCAGAAGACCCAGAACAGGATCGGATACTTGTTTAGGTCGTGGTGGGTCGCGTGCGTCAGGTAGCCGGCGAACTTGCGCGTGGCGCCGGCGTGGCACTTGGCGCAGGTCGCCACGACATTGTCGCGGCTGAGGCGCGACCGGACATCGCTGACCCGGAGAATGTCATGCGAGCCGTGGCAGTCGTAGCACTGCGCCGTCTTGGTGTAGCCCAGCCGCGAGACCTTGCCGTGGTACGTCTCGAAGTACGACTCGGTGATCTTCTCGTGGCAGCTGCCGCACTGCCCCATGATGCGGAGCTTGAATCCCTCGGCGTCGGTGCGGCTGATGGTGTGCGCCGAGTGGCAGTCCTCGCAGACCGGGAGCTTCTCGTCAGTCTTGCTGACCAGCGGCGAGTGAATGCTGCGCGCGAACTGCTTGGCGATGCCTTCGTGGCAGCGGCCGCAGGTCTGCGCCTGGTTGTGGCGATTGACGCTCGACGAGGTGCTGTCGGCCGGCAGCACGCTGTGCGCCGTGTGGCAGCTGGTGCAGGTGGCAGTAACCACCAGCCCGCTCTCCAACAGCCCCTTGCCGTGGATGCTCTCGGTGTAGTTCTCGACGATCTTTTTTTGCGTCCCGGTGTAGGCCCTGGCCGCCTTCTCGCCGGTGCGGTGGCACTGCGCGCAGAGCGTGGGGATGTGGGTCGGGAAGATCGGCGATGACGGATTGGCCTTGCCGAGGACGCCGTGCGCGCCGTGGCACTGCTTGCAGCTCGGGCCGTTCGGATCCTTCCGCGCCTCGAGCTGGCCGTGCGTGCTCACCGCGTACTGTGCGCCGACCTCGGCGTGACAGGACGAGCAGTTCACCTTCTCGGTGATCGTCTCGCAGGGTCGCAGGTGCGACGGCGACACGCCGGTGTGGCACTGGCTGCAGCGGATCTTGACGTGGATCGAGTTGGCGAGCGAGTCCGGCCGGACGCGCAGGGAGCGGCCGTCCTTCGACGCCTTGATGTCCGCCTTCTCGTGGCAGCGCAGGCAGTCGGCGTCGGCCATCCCCTGGTCGTAGAAGACGCGGCGGGCCTTGTGCGGCTCGTGGCAGTCGACGCAGGCGGGGAGGACGCTGCGTTCTCGCTCCCACAGCTTGCCCTCGATGACCTTGCGGTGCACGTCCTCGATGGCGGCGTGGCAGGTGGCGCAGGTCTTGGCGATGTTGGCGCGTGCGATGGACGACTTGGGATCGGTGTGCTTGAGGATCGAGTGCGCCGTGTGGCACGACACGCAGGTCGCCGCGACGGTGAGCCCCTTGTTCATCAGGGCGTCGCCGTGGATCGACTCCGAGTAGTTGTTGATGATGTTCGACTGGTGGATGACGCGTTCCTTCTGGACGCGCCCGCCCTCGGAGTGGCACTTGCCGCACAGGTACGGAATGCGCGACGGCTGCACCGGCGAGCGCGGGTCCTTGGAGGCGAGGATCTCGTGCGTGCCATGGCAGTTGCTGCAGTGCGGCGCCAGCGGGTCGCCGCGCGCGATCGCCTTGCCATGGAGCGACGCGTCGTGCTGGACCTGCTCCGTCTGGTGGCAGCTGCGGCACTGCGCCGGCTTCAGGGTCTCGTCGTGCGGGAGTTCCTTCCCCTTCAGGTCGGCGTGGCAATCCGTGCAGAGCACCTTGGCATGCACCGCCTTGCCGAAGCGCGCCTCGTCCACGAAGAGCGAGACGGTCCGGCCGTCGCGCTTCTTGGTGAGCCCCTTGTCGCTGTGGCAGGCAAAGCAGTCGTCGTTGCCCTGCGCGAGCGCACTCGCCGCCGCGCCGGACATGAAGAGGAGCGCGAACGCCAGCAGTCCGGCGCGCAGGGTGGCCCTAAGCATGGTCATGGCGCGACGGTCATCGGACGGGTGCATTCCTTATGCCGGCGCCTGGCCGGGCTCGTCATCGTCCTCTTCCTCGACCATCTGCGCCTTGAGCTTCTCGAGCTCGAGCGGGTGCTCGTCGAGCATCTCGTGCTCGGTGAGCGTCCCCTTCCAGAACGCGAGATTGATCGGGTAGATGTCCGGGTTGAAGATCACGAAGTAGAAGTGCCAGACGATGATGGCCAGCGTCGCCAGCCACGCCTCGTAGTAGTGCACCGTGCGCGCGATGTCCCAGCCGAGCTTGGTGAGCACGTTCATGAACGTGTTGTCGAACCACAGGATCACGCCGGTGGCGCCCATCAGGATGGTGCCCCACACCAGCGCCCAGTATTCGCTCTTCTCGATGTAGCTGAACCGCCCGAACTTCGGCCGGACCGTGGACCAGTTGAGGTTGTAGCGGATCACGGCGAGGACGTCGCGCAGGTCCTGCGGCAGCGGGAGCAGGTCCTTGAGGAGCTGCCGCCCGCGCGGGACGAAGGCGAGGTAGTACACATGGTACAGGCTGGCAACCACCATCACGACGCCGGCGATGCGGTGCACGAGGCTGCGCAGCTCGAAGATGCCCGGGAAGCTCCGGTGCAGCGGCGCCACCCACCATGCTTCGGGGAACTTGAGGGCAAAGCCGGTGATGACGAGCGTGATGAAGCTGAGCACGAGCGTGCCGTGCTGGAACCGCTCGTTGCGCGACATGCGCAGGTACAGCGTCGTGCCGCCGTGCTCCGCCTCAATGAGGCCGCGGCGCACCATCAGCTGGTGCCGGGACTTCTTCCTCCGTCAGGGTGATGTGCACCGATCCCTGCGCGAACTTCTCGCTCGCGCCCGCATGGCACTTGCCGCACGTCACCGCGAGCTTCGCCTTGTTGATCGACGAGGCCGTGTCCGACGACGGCCGGATGTCGTGCGCGCTGTGGCAGCTGGCGCAGTTGGCGACGTTGAGCGCGCCACCGCGTCCCGCCAGGCCGTGATAGCTGTCGGTGAAGGTCTTGAACCGGTCGCTGCGCAGGCCGTACTTGGCCGACAGCTGCACCGACTCGTGGCACGGCTGGCAGACCTGCGCCGAGACGTTCAGCGGTGCCACGCGCGAATCGGGGTTGGCCTTGCCGAGGATGTTGTGCTCGCCGTGGCACGAGGTGCAGGTCGGCGAGTCGTCGTTGCCCTTGGCCACCTGCACGCCGTGCACGCTCGCATTGTAGACGGTCGCGATCTGGGTGTGGCACTGTCCGCAGGTCTTGGCGACGTTGAGCCGGTTGACGAACGACGTCGCGTCGGAGCCGCGCTTCATGTCGTGGCTGCCGTGGCAGCTCACGCAGTTGGCGGCCCCCGCCTTGCCGGAGGCCAGCGCCTGCCCGTGCACGCTCGCCTCGTAGCCCTTGATGAACCCGGCCGTCGGCGACGTGCGCGCCTTCACGTCCGCGTTGTCGAGATGGCAGGCGAGGCAGAGCTTGTTCTGGTTCTGCTTGACCGTCAGCGAGTCGGCGGAGCCGGCCACCAGCGCCGCGCTGCGATGGCAGGTGAGGCAGTTCGGGGCGCCCTTGACGCGCTGGCCCAGCGCCTTGCCGTGCGCCGAATTCGGGAAGTGCTCGGCGGCCTTCGCGTGGCACTCGCCGCAGTCGCTCGTGAGCCGCGCGGCGGAGAACTTCGCCCCCGGCGTCTTTGGCGACTGCACGTTGTGCGTGCCGTGGCACGACTGGCACAGCACCTTCGGCAGGCGCTGCTGCGCGACGGCGCGGTTGAGTTCGGGGTGGAACGGGTGCTTGAGGACCGCCTTGCCGTGACAGCGCGCGCAGTTGACCGGTGTGATCTCGGCCTTGTGCGGCAGATCCTCTGGGTTGAACCCCTCGTGGCACGAGACGCACGCCAGCTTCGCGTGTGTCGATCCGTTCAGGATGTGCTCTCGAACAAACAGCGAAATCGTCTTCTTGCCCGGCCCTTCCTTGGTGAGGGTCGAGTCACTGTGACAAGCAAGGCAGTCCTCGCGCGTCTGCGCGAGGGCTGCCTTTGCGCCCAGCTGAGTGAAGGTTCCGACAACGAGAAACAGGACAAACAGGCGCCGGATCATATCTTTGCTCTTCTCTCAGCTGGGCGGGGTGGGGGGAGGGACGCTTACGCGGCCGGCTTCTTATGTGCGATGGCCGCCCACTTCTCCTCGAAATTGAACGACTTCGCGGTCGGGCTCTTGTCGTTGTGGCAGGTCTTGCACATCGCCTCGATTTCCGCCTTGTCGGCGAACACCTTGAGGCCACCCTTCACCGCGCTGTCACGCACCTTCATCACGCCCATCGCCTTGTAGTCGGCGCCCGGGCCGTGGCAGTTCTCGCACTGCACGCCCTGCTTGATGTCGGCCGCGTCCGGTCCACCCTTGACGGTGTGGCACTCGAGGCACTCGGGCGACTCGTTGGCCGGCTTGGCCAGTCCCTTCGCCTTGGCAACTTCGGCCGCGCGGGGCGTCGTCAGCGTGTTGTACGCGCCGGCGTGCTTCGACTTCTCCCAGATGGCCAGCTGCAGACCCTGCTTCTCCGACTTGTGGCACATCGTGCATGCCTTGACGCCGACGTACGCGTGCTGCGCGCCGGCGACGCTCGGCACCACCACGGCCGCGGCGACGAGCGCCAGAAGACCAAGCGTGCGCTTCATGTAGTGCTCCCCTTGTCTGACCTGCGTGTGAACGATGAACTCCGCGATGTCCTGCGTCTCGTTATACCCCCCGCGGATGCAACGAAATCTCAACGCCTGCGCGGCGCGAAGAAATCCAGAGATTGCGGTTATAACGTACGGAAAACCCCTACGGTCGTGAAGGGTAGATCCCGAACCTAGAAGGGGGGAGGTTTCTGCCTGTGCAACGGGCACTACGTAGGCAATATTGCCGATCATCAAGTCGGTGATTGCGCGACCCCAGCTGAGAGTGATCCTCATGCGTTCCAAGCTGCCTCCGTCGTTTACCAATCCGATCACGCTGCTCGGCGTCTCGATCGCGACGCTCTGCTTCATCATCATCGGCTTCCTTGCGATCAACGAGATGCTCGC
>JBAZTM010000056.1:0-26447 GCA_041661925.1 Gemmatimonadaceae bacterium | reverse complement strand
GATCTGCGATCTGGATCTGCGAGCTGGATTCGCGATTGGACTCTCGACCAGGGAGCCCTTCGGTGCTTCTCCGCGTGCTCCGTTCTGATTCAACCGCGATGTGCGAGCGCTGTCCCCAATCGCTACTGTTAAGTGGCATCTGACCCCGAACGCCGAATCGTGACGCAACCGACTGACATGCCTGCCTCTCCACCGCTCGACACCGACGCGTTTCTCCGCACGCTGCGCGGTGATTCGGCGCTCGCGGCCGCCCTGGCCGCCCTGTTCCTGAGCGAATGCCCGCGCCAGATGGACGCGGTGCGACAAGCCGTCGCGGCCGGCGACGCAAAGGCGCTCGAGCAGGCGGCGCATCTCCTGAGAGGATCGGTCGGCAACTTCGTGGCCACCGAGGCAACCGCGGCCGCGGCGCGCCTTGAAGCGTTCGGACGCACGGGCGACCTTTCACTGGCCGCCGGCGCCCTACGTACGCTCGAGGCGGCCATCGAACGGCTCACCCCTGCCCTGCGAGAGTTCGCCGCATGAAGCGCAAGCACACGGTGCTCCTCGCCGACGACGACAAGGTGCAGACCATGATGCTCTCGACGCAGCTGCGCGCGAAGGGCTACTCCGTGGCGGCCGCGTACGACGCGACCTACACGTTCATGGTCGCCATGAAGAGCCCACCCGATGTCGTGGTGCTCGACATCCAGATGCCGGGTGGCACGGGGCGCGCGGTGCTCGAGCGGCTGAAGGGCTCATCCCGGACGATGCAGATTCCCGTCGTCGTGCTCAGCGGTATCCACGATCCGAATGTCGTGAACGAGGTGATGGCGCTCGGCGCCTTCGAGTACCTGCACAAGCCGGTGGACGTGGACGTACTCGATGCCGCCCTGCGCCGCGCGCTCAACCTGCCGGCCGAGCCCACGGCAACAGAGACACCCGCACCGCCCGCACCACCCGCGCCGCCGGCGCCACCCGCGCCACCCACGACGCCGACACCGTCCGAGCCGCCACCGGCGAGCTGAGCAGCAACATGTCGGCCCCCCTCGACGATCTCTTCGTCGCATTTCAGACGGCGGTGGCCGGCCGATATTCCATTGACCGCGAACTTGGGCGCGGCGGCATGGGGGTGGTGTACCTCGCGCGCGAGGTGCATCTCGACCGCCCGGTCGCCATCAAGCTGCTCCCGCCAGAGCGCGCGCTGGACCCCACGCTCCGCGAGCGCTTCCTGCGCGAAGCGCGGATGTCCGCGAAGCTGTCGCATCCGAACATCATCCCGATCCACGCCGTCGACGAAGTCGGAAGCTTCGTCTATTACGTAATGGCGTTCGTGGATGGCGAATCGCTGGCGCATCGCGTCCGCACGCGCGGACCGCTGCCAGCTTCGGAGGGGGCGCGCGTCATGCGCGAGACGGCCTGGGCGCTGGCCAGCGCGCACGCGCAGGGCGTGGTGCACCGCGACGTGAAGCCCGACAACATCCTCATCGAGTCGGCATCGCAGCGCGTGCTCGTGGCGGACTTCGGCATCGCCGCGGCGCTGGGCGACGACCTCGGCGAGGGCGTGAGTGGCACACCCGAATTCATGAGCCCTGAGCAGGCGCTGGGCCACGAACTGGACGCGCGCAGCGACCTGTACTCGCTTGGCGCCACGGCGTTCTTCCTCTTCTCTGGACGGCTGCCGTTCGAGGGAGCGACGCCCACGGAGGTGCTCGCCAAGCAGGTCACCGAACCAGCGGCGCCGCTCGGCTCGCTCGGACTCCCTGTGCCGCGCAAGATCGCATCGCTCGTGGACCGCTGCCTCGCCAAGGACCCGGCACATCGGCCCGCGAGCGCCACCGCACTGGCGGAGCAACTGAGCGTGGCGCTGGAACAGCGCCGGGAGATCCCGGTAGCACTGCGCGCGTTCGTGAAGCGCAATGCGCGGCTGGATGGCGGCGGGACGCTGATCACCGCCTTCGGCGTGCTGATCGGGTCCGTGAGCGTGTCGGCGTTCTTCGGCGGTTGGGCCGGCTTCGGGACGTTTGCCGGCGCGTCCACGCTGCTTCCGTTCGCGGCGCTGGTCGCTGCCTCCCGCCGGCTGGCCAAGATGGGATTCGCGCACATCGACCTCGCTCCGGCCTTTCAGGCGGAGATCGACGCGGCCCGAGAGGAACTCGCTGTGTCGGGCACACATGGACCCACGCGGCTCGAGCGATTGTTGAAACTGACGGCGCAAGTCAGCGGAGTTGCCGCCGTCGTCTCGGTCGCCGCGGTGTTACGGTGGATCTTCATGGCCAACTTCCGGTCGGGACCGTCGGCGTGGATACCGGAACTGTGGTTGTTCTCCTGGTCTACCATGATCCTCTCGACTGGCGGGTACCTCGCGCTCGTCCAGCGGCACCGTGACGTAGACACCGGCTTTTGGGCCCGAGTATGGAAGAGCCCCATCGGCCGGCTCGCCTGGTCCATTGGAAGGCGGCTCGTCCGCGGCCCGGTGACAGGATCGGCCATTACGCACCGCGCCACGGAACTCTCCCTCGGCATGGCCGCGGAGAGTCTGTATCAGGGCTTGCCGCGCGCCACGCGCGACGCGCTGGGTGACCTGCCATCGGTGCTGCACCGCCTGCAGGACGACGCGCAGGCCCTGCGCCGCCACCTCGACTCCCTGCAGGAAGTGATCAACGACGCTGGCGAGTCGGCGTCCACCGATGCGTACGAACCCGTGCGCCGCGACCGCGACGCCATTCAGGCCAAGCTCGGCGAAACGGTGGCCGCGCTTGAGACCATCCGGCTCAACCTGCTCCGCCTGCACGCGGGTTCGCTGACGGTGGCCGGACTCACGACACACATTGGACTGGCGGCGGATATTTCCGCCGAGGTGGAACGGATGCTGGCGGGCCAGGCTGAAGTCGACAGGGTCCTCAAGCGGAGTGCGGATTAGGAGCTCGGATTTGGATTGGGATTTGGATTGGCGATGGTGATGAGTGATTCGGATTGCGACGAGGGGAGCCCGAAGGGGCTCCCCTCCTCCATTCCCCAATCACGAATCCAAATCGCCAATCCAAATCCCCAATCCGAATCGCAAATCCAAATCCCCCATCCCAATCCGAGCTCATACTCCCAATTCGCAGTCACCGTCCAGTCGACCCAAACCCTCCGTTCCGATCCGTCGTCGCCGTCACCACCCCAAGCGTAAACTCAAGCACTTCGTGTCGCGCCAGAATCATCTGCGCGATCCGTTCGCCGTGCGTGATCACGAGTTCCCGCGTGCCGCCATTCCGGACGGGGGTACACCACTCCTCGGGATAATCCGCGTCTATCGTGCCCGGGGCGTTGGCGATGACGATGTCAGTCTTGAGGCTGGTGCCCGACCGCGGACGGATTTGCGCCTCGATGCCCACGGGAAGACGCGCGCGGAAGCCGAGCGGCACGAGGGCGCGCTCGCCGGCGTGGAGGACGAGCACGGCCGTGCCGTCGCGCACCTCAACGGGTCGCTGTGTCATGGCGCCGTCGAGAAACACCCGCACGGTGCGGCCCGTAAGGTACGCAGCCAGGTCGTAACCGGCGCTGTGTTCCGTGGCGCGCGACGGCGTCGTGACATCGGGGTGCAGCGGCTCGAAGATGATGGAAGTCACAGGCAGGCGGTAAACGATGGAAGTCGAACAAGGGACCAAGTAACAGACGGGCGGAATGTACCACGCGCGCGACGATTCGTCTGCCCGTCCACGCGCGCGACGATTCGTCTGCCCGTCCACGCGCGCGTGGCTCGCTCACGATCCGCCTCGCCGTCGGCAGCCCCCTCTGCGCCTCCGCAGCCTATCCGCCGCGGCCAGGCGAGCGTAGAATTTGAGAGGGGCGATATGCACCTGATCGACACTCCCGTCCACGGCGTTCCCGAGCACCTGCAGCAGGTGTTCTCCGACCGGTACGGCCTCGAAGGATCGCTGGGCGAAGGCGGAATGGCGACGGTCTTTCTCGCCCGCGACCGCAAGCATGCCGATCGCCGCGTCGCCCTCAAGATTCTCCGCCCCGAAGTCGCCAGCGCGCTCGGCCCCGAGCGCTTCCTGAGCGAGATTCGTATCGCCGCCGCGCTGAGCCATCCGCACATCGTGCCGATGTTCGATTCGGGCGATCAGGATGGCATGCTCTACTACGTGATGCCGTACGTCGAAGGCGTCACGCTGCGCGCGCGCCTGCACGCCGAGCCGCCGCTTGCCGTGGACGAGATCGTGCGCATCGCCGGCGACGTCGCATCGGCGCTGAGCTACGCGCACAGCCGCGGCGTGATTCATCGCGACATCAAGCCCGAGAACATCATGATCGCCGGTGACGAGGCCATGGTCACCGACTTCGGCATCGCCCGCGCCGTTCATTCCATCCCCGGCAACGACACGGGCCCGGGGCTGGTGCTCGGCACGCCGGGCTACATGAGTCCCGAGCAGGCGAGCGGCATCCTCGAGGTGGACCCGCGCGCCGACATCTTCAGCCTGGGCTGCGTCATCTACGAAATGGTGGTGGGCGCGCGTCCCAGAACCCTGCTCGACCGGGAGGCCGCGCGCGGCGGCAAGGTCGCGGGCGTCGCCGCCGCGGCGCGAGAACGCCTCGACACGGTGCCGCACTCGCTGGAGGCCATCATCGCCCGGTCGCTGGCCGTCTTCCCGGAAGACCGCTACGACAACGCCGGCGAGATTGCGGCGGCACTCCGCGCCGTTGAACCCGCCGCTCGTCACAACGGCCATCACGCCATTGCCGTGCTGCCGTTCATCTCGCTGTCCGGCAACGCAGCGGACACGCTCCTCGGAGAAGGGCTTGCCGAGGAGATTACCAATGCCCTGGGCCGGGTGCATGCGCTTCGCGTCGCCTCGCGCACGTCGGCCTTCGCGCTCAAGGACGCGCGTGGCGACATCCGGCGCATTGGCCGCGAGCTCGGCGTCGACGTCATCCTCGAGGGCAGCGTGCGCCAGCTCGAGGACCAGCTCCGCGTGGCGGTGCAGCTGATTGACGTGAGCGATGGCTGCTCGCGTTGGTCGGCTACGTTTGAGCGACCGATGAGCGACGTCTTCGCCGTGCAGGACGAGATCGCGCGCAATGTGGTTCAGGCGCTCAAGGTGATCCTCACCGAGGCCGAGCTGACGGCGCTCGGACGCGCGCCCACGTCCGACCCAACAGCGTACGAGTACTACCTGCGCGGCCGGCAGTTCTTTCACCAGGCACGCAAGAAGAGCCTGCTTTTCGCGCGCGAGCTGTTCACGCGCGCCATCGAGGCTGACCCCAACTTCGCCCTGGCGCACGCCGGCATCGCGGACTGCAGTTCCCTGCTCCACATGTACTACCCGTCGTCCGCCCCGGAACTCGAGCAGGCGGATGCGTCGAGCCAGCGCGCGCTCGCCATCGACCCCGACCTCGCCGAGGCACACGCATCGCGCGGCTTCGCGCTCTTCCAGTTGAAGCGCCATGACGAGGCGGCCGCAGAATTCCAGACGGCTATTCGCCTCGATCCGACGCAGTTCGAGGCGCGGTACTTCTGCGCACGGCAGTGTTTCCAGCGGGGCCAGCTGACTGAAGCCGCGCGGTGGTTCGAGGAGGCCGCACGCGTGCGCGAGAGCCCGGAAGCGCGGTTCTTCGCGGCCCAGGCGTACGAAGCGGACGGCATGCACGCGGAGGCCTTGGAGGGGTACCGCAAGGCGCTTGCCGTTACGGAGCGGCACCAGCTGCTCCATCCCGACGACCCGCGCGCCGCGACCATGCGCGCGGTGGCGCTCTGTCGCCTCGGCCGACTGGAGGAGGGTTTGGAATGGGCACGCCGCGCCCTCGAGATTGACCCGGAGGATGCCGGCGTGCGCTACAATGTCGCGTGCCTGTACGCCCTCGAGGGACGCGCCGAAGAGGCGTTGGACTGCCTGGATGAGTGCATCCGGCTCGGTTTCGGAAACCGCGAGTGGATTGCGCGCGATCCGGACGTTGCCTCCCTGCGTGGGCATCCTCGATTCGAGGCGATGGTCGGGTCGGCGTAGTCGGGGCGCCGGCTCCTCCCCATCACGTACGCCCGTCAAGCGCCGCACGCCGGTCCCCCCGCCCCCGCACTGGGGAACTGTGGCGGCTTCAGGGCATATTATCAGGGTGTTGTTCGCGCCCCTTCCCCCCGCCGGGCTCCGCGTGCCCTCCGTGATGAGACCTCGACTCCCGATGATCCGCCGCCTCGCCCTGATCGCGACGCTGTGCGCGCCGCTCGCTCTTCCGGCCCAGCGCCCAGTGAACCCTGGCGGCGGCATGCCCGCCGGCGGACCGCCGCAGGGCCGGCGCGTCGAGCCCGCTCCCATCCCCGAGGTCGCCGGCGACACCGCGACCCCCGAGGGGGCAGCGCGTGCCGCCCAACGGCGATTCGAGCTGCTGCGACGCAACAACCTCCCCAACGCGCACAACAGCCGGCCAAGCAACTGTGACGAGCAGGTGGGTCGGTGGTGCTACTGGTACGACGAAAAGGCGCCCAAGGCGATGGAACTGCCAATCGTCACCGTCGGACGTGATACGCTGGTCCACGTGCTCGACTCGCTCGCGCAGGTGGTCCCCGCCAACCAGTGGATCGCCGGCCAGCGCGTGCGATACCTCGCCGAAGCGCAGCGCTACGACGCGGCGCTGGCGGCAGCGAAGCAGTGCCGCGCCGGCGGATGGTGGTGTGACGCCCTCGTGGCCTTCAGCCAGCACATGCGCGGCAACTACGCGGCCGCCGACAGCGGATTCAGCGCCGTACAGGCGCAGATGAGCGATCGCGAACGGTGCCAGTGGCGCGACATCTCGATGCTCATTGATGATGACACGCGTCAGCCCTACCGCCGCATGACGTGCGGCGCCGAACGCGACGCCTTCGAGGATCGCGTCTGGTGGTACTCGCGCACGCTCTACGGCCTGCGCGGCAACGATTCGCGCAGCGAGTGGAACGCGCGGCAGTTGATGGTGCGCCTGTACAAGGACGGCCCGGGCGCGTACCAATTCGGCTTCGACGACGACGAGCGCGAGTTGTTGCTGCGTTTCGGCTGGCCACGCTACTGGGCCAAGGGCCCCGGGGACCCGCGTGAAGGCGGCTTCAGCATCCAGAACGACGAGGCGTCGCCCGCCTACCGGTACATTCCTGCCGGCAACGTCCTGAGCAACCCGGCGCTCTCCGACTCGTCGCACTGGCGGCTGCATCGCCCACCGGTGATCGGCCGGTACGCGCCGCCCTATGCGCGCTCGCTCATCGCGCTCGAGCACCAGCAGGCGATGTTTCGCCGTGGCGACGCGGCGCTCCTGGTGATGGCGTATGACGTGTCAGCGGTGCCCGGCCTCGCCGGCGCCGCGCACCGCCGCGCCGCGCTCGTGGTGACACCGGGCGAACAGCCTCGGCCGCGCATGACCGCCCGCGATCGCGCGAGCACCCGCGACACGATCTCGGTGACTGGGCCGTGGGGGGCGCTGCTCTTCAGCGGCGAGGTGTGGGCGCCGGATTCCGGCATCGTCGCCCGCGCGCGCTATGGCGTCCATCCGCCGTACGCGGTGGACACGCGCGTCACCGTGTCGGACCTCCTCTTCTACAGGCCCTCCGGCACGCCGCCGACGTCGGTGGAGGAGGCGCTCGCGCTGGCGCTCCCCACTGAGCGGGTGCGCTCGTCTGCGCCGCTCGGCGTGTACTGGGAGACGTACGGCACCAATCCCGACGGCGAGCAAATCAAGCTCACGGTGACCGTGGTACGCGAGGTGGAGGAGGGCGGATTCCTGCGGCGGAAGAACCAGAACCTGCGACTGGTGCGCCAGGCCACGCCGGTGAGCGTATCGGTGAATGACATGACCGCGCGCGGCCGCACCACCTCACCCCGCGCCGTGCAGCTCGACATCGGCACGCTCAAGAGGGGCGCCTACATCGTGCAGTTGGAGATCGAAGTGGCGGGCCAGTATCCGCTGCGCGCCGATCATCGCATCGAGATCATCGACAAGTAGTGGCGCGGACACGCTGGCCTCTTTCACCACGGAGCACACGGAGCACGGCGGAGGGCCACGGAGTACTACAACTTCTTGGGGGAACTGCGAGCACCACGTGGATTTCGTCGCGGCGCGCTGTCTTTACCCCAGCAGTGGCAGTACTCCGTGGCCCTCCGCCTTCCTCCGTGTGCTCCGTGGTGAAGAAGGCAGAGGGGCGGCGGACAGCCGATGGTAGGTTCAGGCCGCGCTGCCGTTATCTTTGAACACTGCCGCTCTCGCCACGCACGCCGCTCCCCAAGCCAACTCATGATCCTGACTCGCTCCCTCGCCTTCGTGGTCGCCCTCGGCGTTGCCGCGCTTCCGGTCCTCGCCCAAAGCACCCCGCCGGCCACGGCCGTTGACACCGTTCCCAAGGCCGATGCCGCGAAGCCCGCGGCCGTGAAGCCAGCGGCGGCAAAGAAGACGACCGCCCGCAAGAAGAGCGCTGCCAAGAGCACCAAGGCGCCTGCTATGGCGGTGGACAGCGAAGCGAAGCTCGACTCGATCTACAGCCTGCGCTGGCCGGTGAAGGGCCCGGACCCTCTGCCTGGCTCCATTCTTCCGGCCAAGCGCATTATCGCGTACTACGGGAACCCGTTCTCGAAGCGCATGGGCGTGCTCGGCGAGTACGAACCCGAGCACATGCTCTCGATGCTCGACGCCGAAGTGAAGGCGTGGACGCTCGCCGACCCGTCGACGCCGGTGCAGCCAGCCCTGCATCTCATCGCGGTCGTCGCGCAGGCGGGCCCGGGCTCCGACGGCATGTACCGCGCGCGCATGCCCGATGAACTGATCGAGCGTGTGGCGTCGTGGGCGGCGCGGCGCAACGCGCTGGTCTTCCTCGACATTCAGGTGGGCAAGAGCACGCTGGCCCAGGAACTGCCGCGCCTCGAGAAGTTCCTCTCGCGCCCGAACTTCCACCTCGGCATCGATCCCGAGTTCTCCATGAAGAACGGCGGCATCCCGGGAAAGAAGATCGGCACCTACGACGCGGAAGACGTCAACTACGCGTCGCGCTTCCTCCAGGAACTCGTCACCCGCCACAAGATCCCGCCCAAGGTGCTCGTGGTGCACCGCTTCACGCGAAAGGGCGTGACGAACACGCCGAAGATCAAGCTCGATCCGCGCGTGCAGGTGGTCATGCACATGGACGGCTTCGGCCCGCCGCGGCTCAAGCGCGCCACCTTCCGGTCCTGGATCAAGGCCGAGCCCGTGCAATTCGTGGGGTGGAAGCAGTTCTACAAGCCGCGCAACGACAACCCGCGCACCACGATCGCCGAGATCCTGCGGCTCTATCCGCGGCCGCTCTACATCCAGTACCAGTAGGCGAGGCCCGGGGCCGGACCGACCGGGCCCGGCGCCGCAGCCGGTTGCTCCCGCGGCGGCACGCCCCGGAGGCATTGTGAATTTCCCGCCGAGCGCCATCTTCCCCCGTCAGTCTCCGCGGCCGGCGCTCCGGCCGTTCCCACTCTAGGCGCCTATTACTGATGACTTCGACCTACGCAGCCATCACCGGCTGGGGCAAGTGGATGCCGCCGGCGGTCCTGACCAACGAGGACCTCTCGACGTTTCTCGACACCAACGACGAGTGGATCACCACGCGCACCGGCATGAAGGAGCGTCGTGTTTCGCACGTGTCGGCCATGGACATGGCGACCGCCGCCGCCCGTCGCGCCCTCGCCTGCGCCGGACTCAACGCCGGCGACGTGGATCTCATCGTCTACGGCAGCACCAGCTACGAAGAACAGGCGCCCAACAGCTCGTCGGGCGTCCAGCTGCTGCTCGGCGCCAAGCACGCGGCCGCCATGGACGTGAACACGGCCTGCACGAGCTTCCTGTACGGCCTCTCCACGGCCACCGCCATGATCCGCACCGGCATGGTGCGCAATGCCGTGGTCATCGGCGTGGAGCTCGTCAGCAAGTACATGGACTGGAGCAACCGCAACGTCGCCGTGCTGTTCGGTGACGGCGCCGCGGCCGTGGTGCTGCAGGCCACCGATCGCGAGGAAGGCGTGCTGGACAGCGTGCTCGGCTGCGACGCCGAGGGGCGCGCCACGCTGCGCATTCGCGGATTCGGCTGCGGGTACGCCAACCAGGGCGTCACCTACGGCGACACGCTGTGGGATTTCGACGGTCCGCAGATCTTCAAGCGCGCCGTCCGGGGGATGAGCGAGTCTTCGGCCAAGGTGATGGCCAAGTGCGGTGTCACCGCGGAACAGGTGAACCTCTGCATTCCGCACCAGGCAAACCTCCGCATCATCGAGGGCGTCGCCAAGTACGCAGGCATCCCGATGGAGAAGGTGATGCTCACCGTGCAGCGCTACGGCAACATGAGCGCGGCCACCGTGCCCGTGGCGCTCGTCGAGGCACTGGAGGAGGGGCGCATCCGTCCTGGAGCGACGCTCCTGATGCCCGCCTTCGGCGCTGGCCTCACCTTCTGCTCGCTCATCGTGAAGTGGGGCGAGCGCGTGACCCCAATCGCGGTGCTCGATGACGAGTTCGCGCCTCCCACGAAGACCGCCCTCGAGATGGTCAACGAGATTCGCGCGAATCAGGATCCGCACCACCGGTCCTTCGCCGGCTTGATGGCGCCCATCTTCGCGGAAACGCACGCCGGCTGATATCAGGCGCTGCCCGGCGGATCACGCGCAGCGTCACGGGCGGGGGCGGGCACCTTATGTCCGCCCCCGCACCATTTTTCCGTCACGCGGTGGCCGAAACTATCACTTTGTGATAGTCACGTTCCACAGCGAAACGGGACGAAGCGTCCGGATTCGGTAGAATGGGAAGTGGGCCACGCCCCTGGCAGTTTCGGGACGGGCGATGTCCCCACGTGCTCAATGCACTCCCCGGAGCGACATCCATGCGCAACGCTCTTGATCCGCCCGCCACTCCCGCTTCCGGCGCGCGCATCCTGTTTGTGGACGACGATGCGTTCACGCGCCGGATCATCAACGCGGCACTGAGCAACCGGGGATTCCAAACGCGCCTCGCCGACTCGGGCGTTGCCGCGCTGGCGATCCTGCGCAGCGAGCCCATCGACATCGTGCTGACCGACCAGCAGATGCCGGGCCTCAGCGGCCTCGACTTGATGCGCCGGATGCGGGACGAGGGCTTCAACACACCGGTCATCCTGCTGACCGGGGTCGACAGTGTGGAGATGGCGGTCTCGGCCGTTCGGTCGGGCGCCGTGCACTACCTCACCAAGCCGGTGGATCCGCACGACCTGCAGCAACTCATCACCGACATTCTCATGACGCCGCAGGAACCGCGTGTGGGCCAGGGCAAGAGGCCGCCTCTACCATGAGCGCGCCAACGACGATGCTTCACACGCCGTCGCTGTCGCAAGAGTTCTCGGCAGCGCTGCCGCCGGGCACCGAGGTCCTGGTGCTGACCAGCCTCGACGTCGCCGAGGCCGAGCACCAGTTGATCCTGCGCGCGCTCGAGCGCACGGCGAACAACCGCACGGCCGCCGCGGCGCTGCTGGGCATGCACCCTCGGACGCTGCGCCGAAAGATGCGGGCGATGCACATCGCGCCCCGCAAGGCCGCGCGCGCCGACGACTGACCTGTTCAGCCCCATTTCCCTTCTTCACCACGGAGCTCGCGGAGAACGGCTGAGGGCCACGGAGTACCACAACCGCTTGGGGTAACGACATTGCGCCACGCAGGATTCTGCGTGGCGCTCACCGTTCCACCAAGTAGTAGCGTTCTCCGTGGCCCTCAGCCGTTCTCCGTGTGCTCCGTGGTGAAGATGCCCTGCTGGTAGACTCACCCTGCTCCCGCCGTTCGCGCTACGCGCGCGCCGGAACCTTCTCCATCGCCCGTTCCGCGAGCGCGGTGATCGTCAACGACGGGTTCACGCCCGGATTGGCTGGCATCGCCGATCCGTCGCAGATGAGCATGTTCTGGTAACCGAAGACGTGATGATCGCGGTCAATCACGCCGCGCGTCGCGTCGGCACCGATGACGGCACCGCCCAGGATATGGGCGGTGGTCGGGATGTTGGCCGCCGCCTCGAGCACGCTGCTCTGCGCCACGCCGGCGGTGTACTGCGCAAGGAACTCCGCCGCCGCATTCGCCACGGGAATGAACGTCGGGTTCGGCTTGTCGGGGTCCTGCTCCGTTCCGATGGTCACGCCGTTGCCATGCCAGCGCCGCTTGGCGCGGAAGGCCATCGCATTGTCGCTCGACTGCATCACGAGAATGATCAGCGACCGGCTGCTCCACCCGACCGGCCACAGCGTGCCAAGCGAGCGCACCGGATGGCGGAGGAACTGCCAGAGCAGCATCAGTGGGCGCGCAAGCCGCGAGCCGCTGCCCGTCATCGGAGCCTGCAGCAGCGAGATGGCGTCGCCGTGCTTGCCGTACGTGCAGAGTTCGATGTGTGTGTCCGGATCGGGGTGAATGCTCGCGCTGATGGCGACGTCGGCCCAGGGCTTCCGCGTGTCGTCCGGCAGCGTGACCGCGAGGATCGACTCGCTGTTGGTGCGCACGAGTTCGCCAAGCCGGTCGCTGATGCGCGGCAGTGAGCCGCCGTGCTTGAGCGACGCCAGCAGCTCACCGGTGCCCAGCGCGCCAGCGGCAAAGACCACACCGCGCGCCGTGAACGTGCGGCGACCCTTTGCAAGCCAGGCGCCGGGGCGCTCCGTCGTCACCACGTAGCCATCACCACCGTCCGCCGCCCCGATCGGACGCACGTCCACCACGCCGTGTTCCGCGAGCACCTCGGCGCCCTTCTTCTCGGCGAACCAGAGGTAGTTCTTGAGCAGGGTGTTCTTGGCGCCGTCGCGACACCCCACCATGCAGCTGCCGCAGCGCGTGCACCCCGTGCGCGGCGGCCCTTCCCCGCCGAAATACGGATCGGGCACTTCCTCGCCGGCCTTTCCGAAGAAGACGCCAACGGGTGTGCGCGTGAAGGTGTGCTCCACGCCGAAGTGCGCGGCGGTCGCCTTCAGCAGGTCCTGCGCATCGGACGCAAACGGGACTGTCTGCACGCCAAGCATGCGCTCCGCCGTCTCGTAATGCGGCCCCAGTTCGGCGGCCCAGTCGGCCAGTCCCTGCCATTGCGCGTTCTCGAAGAACGCGGGCTTCGCACGGTACAGTGTGTTGGCGTATACGGCGCTTCCGCCGCCCACCGCGGTGCCGCTCGCGATGAAGATGTCCTTGAATGGCGTCAGCCGGAAAATGCCGTGCAGGCCGAGCGACGGCGCCCAGAGCCACCGACGCAGTTGCCACGTGCTCTCGGCATACTCGTGGTCTTCGTAGCGACGACCGGCCTCGAGCACCGCGACGCGGTATCCCTTTTCGCTCAGCCGCAGCGCCGAGACGCTCCCGCCGAAGCCGGAGCCGACGATGACCCAGTCGTAGTCGAAGCGGGCGGCGTTCATCTGAACGTGGCGGCGTCCATCGCCAGCAGCGCACCCAGCAGCACGTTGGCCCCGTTGGTGATGTCCGCCGGCCGCGAGAACTCCCGCGGCGAGTGGCTGATGCCGCCCACCGACGGAATGAAGATCATGCCCATCGGGCAGACGCGCGCCATGTTCTGCGCGTCATGGCCGGCGCCGCTCGGCAGGCTCATGGTCGAGAAGCCCAGCGCCCTGGCCGCATCCGCGACCATGGCGCGCACCCGGCTGTCGCACTGCGCCGATTCGTGCGTCACGAACTCGTGGTACGCGAACGTGGTCGCGTTGCGCGCCCCGATTGCCGTGGCTTCGGCCACGATGGTGTCGTAGAGCCGCTGGATCTTGCGGTCGTCGAGGTCGCGCAGCTCGAGGGTGCACGCCACCCGTCCGGGCACGACGTTTGGCGCGCCCGGAAACGCCTGGATGCGCCCCACCGTGCCGACCTGTCGCCCGGGCTCCGACGTGACGACGCGATGCACCATCTCGGTAAAACGCGCCGCGGAAAGCATGGCGTCACGGCGCTCGTTCATCGGCGTGGTGCCGGCGTGGTTGGCGAAGCCTTCGATGGTCACGTCCCACTCGCGCAGGCCGACGATGCCTTCGACCACGCCGATATTGAGTTTCTCGCGATCGAGATTGCCGCCCTGCTCGATGTGCAGCTCGAGGTAGCCGTGCACATCGCCCTTGTGCAAGCGCGCTGAGGGCAGCCGCGTGGGGTCGCCCCCGAGCAGGTGAGTTCCCTCGTCAATGCTCTTGCCGCTGCGCGCCACGGTGGCCCGCTCGGCTGCGGTCGTTTCCGTCGTCACGAGGTGGCTGCCCCAGGTGCCGCCCTCCTCGTTCTGCCAGCACACCACCCAGAGTGGGTGCTGGGTCACTGTGCCCCGTTCGCCCAGCGTGCGCGCCACCTCGACCGCGGCCAGCGTACCGACATTGCCGTCGTAGTTGCCGCCGTCAGGCACGGAATCAACGTGCGAGCCGAAAATGATGGGCCTGGCCGCGGCGTCGCGTCCCGCGCGCTTGCCAAAGATGTTGCCCGCCGCGTCCACGGACACGTCGAGCTTGGCCTCGCGCATCAGCTGCATGGTGTAGGCGCGCGCGAGGAGATCCGCGTCGCTGTACGCCAGCCGGTGTACGCCGCCCGCGGGGGTCTTGCCGAATTCCCCGATGGCCGTCAACCAGCCATTGAGCCGATCGCCATTGACGCCCGCGGCCTGGCGCGCGGGCGACGCGCCGAGTCGCGATAACGGAAGGGTGGCCGCCGCGGCGGTCGCGGCGACGGTACGGGCAAAGTCGCGTCGTTTCATGGGGGCAAACTACGGACCGAGGGCGCGCCACGCGAGGTTCCTGGGCCAGGCGGCGCGGGACATCCATCGCCGCCAGCTCGCCTGCCGGTGCGGGCGCCCTACGTGGGCGGCTGGCGCTCGCCCGACATTGCCGTCTCGGTGAGCGTCGCCAGGAGCCGCAATTGCTCCGATTGCAGCGTGAGCAGTTCAGCCCACTGCCCCTGCCGCAGCTGGTCCATCTTCTCGTGCAAAAGCATGATCTCGAGTTCGGCCTTGAGGTTGACCTCGTAGTCATGCTCGGCATTGCGCCGGTCTTTTTCCGCCTGGCGGTTCTGCGACATCAGGATAATCGGCGCCTGGATGGCTGCGAGCATCGAGAGGAACAGGTTGAGCAGGATGTACGGGTAGGCATCAAAGACGTCGTGGTGCCGCACGAGGTAGAACGAGTTGAGCCCGACCCAGACGACGAGGATCGTCGCGAAGATTCCGATGAATGTCCACGATCCGCCGAACAGCGCCACCGCATCGGCGGCGCGCTGTCCCACGGTGGAAGCGGCGTCGGACTCCCGCGCCGTGTTCCTCGCAATGCTCAGGCGCTGGGCGATGTGATTCGCGACCTTCTGGGCCTGCGCGTCCAGTTCGGCGTACGACACACCCATGAGCGCCGCAGCAACATCGTCGGCGGTCTTCATCCCCGCAGCCTACGGTGCGCTGCCAACGCGCGCTATCGCCCGTTCGGCGTACCGCCGGAATCACCCCTTTGTCGGATGCCCGGGGCGAGCACGCCGGTCAATACTGTCTATAGATGCCACGCAAACGTCCGCCCGCCCATTCAGCCAGGAGCACTCCCGTGTCCACCGCCAGCCTGTCCACCAACCTCGCCGACGCCTCGTCCCGCCTGCAGGACAAGGCCTCCGATGCCTTCCGCGCGGGGCGCATCGCGACCGCCGACGGCCTCGACGCGGCCGCGTCGGGCATTAAGGCGCGCGGCGATGACGTGGCGGATCTCGCCCACGCCACGGCCGACTCGTTGAAAGCTTCGGCGAAATACGTGCGCAAGCACGATGGCGCCCGCATCGTGGACGACATCGAGTCGCTCATCACGGCGCATCCCGGCAAGGCCCTGCTCGGCGCCGTGCTCGTCGGGTTCTTCGCTGGGCGCGCGTTCCGGCGCGACTAGGCCGCAACCGGCGCCTACCCATGACTGCACCATCCATCAGCTCCGTGGTGCGTGATATCGGCGGCAACCTCGACCGGATCGCGCGCACGGAGTTGCGGCTGGCGGTCGCCGGCCTGCGGTCGCGCATCGAGGAGTACGGAGAGTTCTCCGTGTACCTCGTGGCCGCGGCCGTGGCCGCGGCTGCCGCCGGACTCTTTCTGCTCCTTGGCGCGATGTTCGCGCTGGCCAGCGTGATGCCCCTGTGGCTCGCCGCGCTCGTGATTGCCACGATGCCGGGCGTCGCCGCCGCGGCACTGTACCTGTACGGCAGGGCGCAGTTCCCCGAACCACGACCGACGGCGCCGGAGGAGTTACAACCGGACCCACCAGGTGACGTATGACCACTGACATGGCACGGCTCGAACACGAGATCGCAGCGGAGCGGGCCGAACTGCTCGCCAACCTGGCCCTTCTCGAAGACCGGGCGCGCGCGCTGACCGACTGGCGGCGACATGTGCGCAAACGGCCCCTCGTTGCCGTTGGTGCAGCGGCTGCTGGAGGTCTCCTGCTGGCCATGTTGACCGACAGGCGGCCGCGGTCGGTCGCGTCGCCGGAGATTGACGACACGGACGATGCTGACAACGCGCGCGCTAGGTCGCGATCGCATCCCATCATTGACCGCATCATCTCAGCGCTGGCCGTGGTCGCGGCGGAGCGGGCATTCGCGGCGCTTGGCGTCGCGATGCCGTCGCTCGCTGACGCTCCTGTCGCACACCGCGCCTCCCCCGGGAATGGACGAGGCGACAAATGAACGAGCGCATTGCCTGGACTACGGCGGAAGCCGCCGGGCGTGCCTCGACCCTCCAGGCCGAGGCCCTGCTCACGACCGGCGCGCTGCAGACGGCCATTTTCAATAGCGCGAACTTCTCAAGCATCGCGACCGACGCCCAAGGCGTCATCCAGATCTTCAATGTCGGCGCCGAGCGGATGCTGGGGTATACGGCTGCCGAAGTGACGAACAGGATCACACCGGCCGACATCTCCGACCCTGAGGAGGTCATTGCGCGGGCGAAGGCACTGAGCCTCGAGCTGGGGACCCCGATTACGCCGGGATTCGAAGCCCTGGTGTTCAAGGCCTCGCGCGGCATCGAAGACATCTACGAGCTGACCTACCTCTGCAAGGACGGCAGTCGGCTGCCGGCCGTGGTGTCCGTCACGGCGCTGCGCGCCGCGGACGACGTGATCATCGGGTACCTGCTGATCGGCACGGACAATACGGCGCGCAAGCTCGCCGAGGCCGCGCTGCTCAAGGCTGGGGCGCTGCAAAACGCCATCTTCAACAGCGCGAACTTCTCCAGCATCGCCACCGATGCCAGGGGCGTGATCCAGATCTTCAACGTCGGCGCCGAACGCATGCTCGGATATACGGCCGCCGAGGTGATGAACCTGGTCACGCCGGCCGACATCTCCGATCCGGAAGGGATCATTGTCCGCGCGGCCGCGCTCAGCGCGGAGCTCGGCACCACGATCGCACCCGGGTTCGAGGCGCTCGTCTTCAAGGCGTCGCGCGGCATCGAGGACATCTACGAGCTCACGTACATCTGCAAGGATGGCAGCCGCCTGCCGGCCGTCGTCTCCGTGACCGCGTTGCGCGATGCCGACGATGAGATCATTGGATACCTGTTGATCGGCACCGACAATACGGCGCGCAAGCAGGTGGAGGAGGAGCGCAAGCGACTCGACCAGCGGCTACGCGACCAGCAGTTCTATACGCGATCGCTCATCGAATCGAATATTGACGCGATCATGGCCACCGATCCGGCAGGCTTCATCACCGACGTCAATGAGCAGATGATCGTGCTCACCGGGTGCACGCGCGACGAACTGATCGGCGCGCCGTTCCGGAACTACTTTACCGACCCCGAGAAGGCTGACGCGGCCATCCGGCTGGCGCTGAGCGCCAAGAAGGTGAGCAACTACGAACTCACGGCGCGCGCGCGGGACGGCAAGGAGACGATGGTCTCGTTCAACGCGATGACATTCTACGACCGCGATCGCAACCTGCAGGGGGTCTTCGCCGCTGCGCGCGACGTGACGGAGCGCAAACGCCTGGACCAGGTGCTGCGCGTGCAGAACATCGAACTCGAGCATTCCAAGTCGCTGGCCGAGAAGGCCAACCTCGCCAAGTCGGACTTCCTCTCGAGCATGAGCCACGAACTGCGCTCGCCGCTGAATGCCATCATCGGGTTCGCCCAGCTGATGGAATCCGACCGACCGCCCCCCAACGCCAGCCAGCAGGGAAGCATTGAGCAGATCCTGCAGGCGGGCTGGTACCTGCTGGAGCTGATCAACGAGATCCTTGACCTCGCCCTCATCGAGTCCGGGCGGCTGACGCCGTCCTTGGAACCGGTTTCGCTGCGCGAGGTCCTGCTCGAGTGCCAGGATCTCGTCATGCCCCAGGCCACCAAGCATGCCATTGCCCTGGCCTTCCCGGCGCTGGACGATGTCCCGTTCGTCGTGCATGCCGACCGCACGAGGCTCAAGCAGGTGCTGATCAACCTCCTGTCCAATGGCATCAAGTACAATCGACCCGCCGGTACGGTCACGGTGGATTGCACCGCCCAAGGCGAGGGGCGCGCTCGCGTCACGGTGACGGACACGGGAGACGGGCTGGCAGAGGACCAATTGGCACAGCTCTTTCAGTCGTTCAACCGCCTGGGACGGGAACTCGGCAGCGAGCAGGGCACCGGCATCGGCTTGGTGGTCAGCAAGCGGCTGATCGAGATGATGAACGGCATCATTGGCGTTACTAGCACACTCGGGGTGGGCAGTTCGTTCTGGATCGAGTTGCCCTTGACGACGGAGCGAGACGCCAGTGCGACGGTCGCCGCGCTCGCGGAAGCGGACGTACCTTTGCTCGAGACCGGCGCGCGCGTGCACACGCTCCTGTATGTGGAAGACAACCCGGCCAACCTGAAGCTCATCGAGCAGGTGATCGCGCGTCGCGCCGACATGCGGATGCTGCAGGCGGGGGACGCCCTGCGCGGCATCGAGATCGCGCGCATGGAGCGGCCCGACGTGATCCTGATGGACATCAATCTGCCCGGCATGAGCGGCCTCGAGGCCCTGCGCGCCCTCGCGCGCGACCCAGCCACGTCGCGCATCCCGATCATTGCCCTGAGCGCCAACGCCATGCCGCGCGATGTCGCGCGGGGACTGGCGGCGGGCTTCTACCGCTACCTCACCAAGCCGGTGCGCATTCCCGAGTTCCTCGAGACACTCGATGCCGCACTCGCCCTCGCGGCCGAGCGGCAGGGCGCGACTCCCGCCCTCCGAGGATTCGCATGATCCAGGCCGCTGACGTTCGCCAGGCCCGCATCCTCGTCGTCGACGATTCGTCGGTGAACACGCTGCTGCTTGATCGCATGCTGCGCGGGGCGGGCTATACGAACGTCAGCGTGACCACCGATCCGTGCACCGTGGTGGGCCTGTATCGCGAGAACCGTTACGACCTGATCGTGCTCGATCTCCTGATGCCCGTCATGGACGGCTTCCAGGTGATGCTGGAGCTGCAGGACGTCGAAACGGAGGGCTACCTGCCGGTCCTCGTGCTGACGGCACAGCCGGGCCACAAGTTGCGAGCCCTTCAGGCGGGGGCCAAGGATTTCGTGAGCAAGCCGTTCGACCAGATCGAGGTGCTGACGCGCATCCATAACATGCTGCAAGTGCGGCTGCTCCTGCGCGAGTCGCGCAATTACGGCAAGCTGCTCGAGCGGTTCGACCAGCTCACGGGACTGCCCAACCGCAAGTACTTTCGCGAATTGCTGACCAAGGTGGTCGAGCGACCCGAGGACCACCCGTGGGTGGTCTCGGTGTTGTTCGTCGCAGTGGACCGGTTTAAGAGCGTCAATGATGCGGTCGGCCGCCCGGCGGGCGGTGCATTCCTGCGCGGCGTGGGCGAGCGCCTGGTGGCGTGCGTCGGTCCCATGGACACGGTGGCCCGTCTCGAGGGCGAGGAGTTCGGGCTCGTCGTGCTGACGGCCCGCGATGACGCGGATGGCGCCGTGCAGCTGGCGCGACGGATTCAGGAGGCGTTCATACCGCCGCTCGTCGCCGAGGGGTACTCGGCGACGGTTACCGTGAGCGTCGGCATCGCCGTGTCGCAGGTTGATGCCTCGGACGCCGATACCCTCATGCAGTTCGCCCAACGCGCGCTCCACGAGGTGAAGAGTTCCGGCGGCGATGCCGCCCGCTTCTATTCCGCTGAGCTCAACGATAGCGCGCGCGAGACGCTCGACCTCGAGAATGCGCTGCGCGGCGCGCTCGAGCGGAACGAGTTCGTATTGCATTACCAGCCCAAGGTTCGCATCGACTCCGGGGAGTGGTCCGGCACCGAGGCCCTGATCCGGTGGAATCGCCCCGAGCACGGGCTGGTGGCACCCGCCGCATTCATCGCCGCCCTGGAGTCCACTGGCCTCATCGTGCCCGTGGGCGCCTGGGTCATCGAGGCGGCCTGCTGGCAGATGGGCGAGTGGGCCCGCGCCGGGCTCGGCGACATCCGCGTGGCGGTCAACGTGTCGAGCCGGCAGTTCCTGAGCCGCGGGTTCGTGGACACAGTGGAGCGGGCCATCACCAAGAGCGGGATCGCCACCGGATCGTTGAGCATCGAGATCACGGAGAGCGCCCTGATGGCCAAGCGCACCGAGGCGGACAAGGCGCTGCGGCAACTCAAGGCGCTGGGCGTCCCGATTGCGATTGACGACTTCGGCACCGGCTACTCAAGCCTGGCGTACCTCAAGCACTTCCCGATTGACACGCTGAAGATCGACATCAGCTTCATCCGCGACCTCACCACGAGTGCGGACGGGGCGGCCATCGCGGTGGCCATCATCGACATGGCTCGCAGCCTAAAGATGCAGGTGATAGCCGAGGGCGTCGAAACGGCGTCCCAGCTCGAGTGGCTGCGTGCGCACGCCTGCGACCAGATCCAGGGATTCCTGTATTCGCGCCCGCTGCCTGCCAAGGACCTGGCGCAGCTACGCGCGGAGAGACTCACGCCCGCATCAGTCGCCGCGGTCTGACGCCCGCGATCGCACCCCCGGGCTAGTTCCCGAATCACCCAAACGTGCTATGGCCTCGTTGTCTGGGCACCCATAATCTGCTTTATCGGGTCGCATCACTGTCGGCGCTCCGATAAACGCGGCCGCTTGCGCGTCGTGACTTGAACGTCCCCGTGCCGGGCCACCGAGCCACTCGTCGTTCCCGCACCGCGTCCGGCGCGGCGCTGAATCTCCTCTCTCCGAGCCCACCGTCATGAACAAGCCTTTCACATTCCTGCTCGCCGCCGCGGTCCTCGCGACCGGCGCGTGCCAGAAGGACAGTTCCCCCATCAAGACCACGAGCGACGGCGAGACCAACGTGTCGTCGCCGGCCGACTCCATGGCCGCCAAGGGCAAGTCGCTGGTGCGCATCGTCAACGCCACGCGCGGTGGCGACGTGTCCGTGCAGCTCAGCCAGATGCCCCTCTTCAATGATGTGAAGGCGGGCTCCGTGACCGACTATCGCGAGGTCGCCAACAACCTCGGCGACTTCTCCGTGTTTGCCGCCGGAAGCACCGAGGGCGTCGCTATCGCCGAGAAGGATCGCGCGCTGCTCGATGGCAATCGCTACAGCGTCTTCCTCGTCTCCGAGGACGTCTCCAAGAGCACCCTGCGCGTGGTGAAGGACGAGGTGATTCCCGACAGCGGCAAGGCGCGCCTCCGCGTCTTCCATGCGGCGCCGGGCGCACCGGAGTTTGACATCAGTGTCGCGGGCGCCACGCAGGCCCTCTTCTCCAGCGTCGGCTTCAAGAACGAAGCCGGCTACGCGGACGTGGCACCCGCCCTCGTGACGCTGCAGTTCCGGGCGAAGGGCGAGTCGAAGGTATTGCTTACCATCCCCAAGCTCGACCTCAAGCGCGGCACGGCCACCACCATCGTGGTCACCGGCGCCGGCGCGCTGTCGTACTTCACGTTCGTTGATGCGTTGATGGCACCGACGCCGAAGCCGTAGGACACACCAGGCAAGGCATGGCGTCTTGGTAACGCCCATGCTGATCCCGGTGTCACGCTCCCCTGTGCGGTCCCGTTCGCGCAGGGGAGCGACCCACGTTCGCTCCACCGCCGCCGCATGGAGTGGCCATGAACGCAGTGGTGTCACCGCGTTGCACGCGCGCGCGTCGAGCAGCGCTGGCCTTCCTCGCCCTCGCCGCGGCGCGGGGTGCGTCAGCACAAGGCGCGACGGCAGAGACACTGCCGCCGCAGGCCCGTGCCGTGCCGGTCGCCGTCGGCTCGAGGCGCGAGCCGCCGGCCTTCGTGGCCTGCGACGGCGACACGGTCATGACCATCGACATCCGGTCGCGAGCCGCGCCGGCGTCGACCCTCGTGCGTGACGCACGTGAAATGACGGCGCGCGTGCTTCATGCACCGCACGTGCCGACGCGGCCCAAGGTCATCGCGGCCTACCTTCGACTCGCCGTGGGCAGCGTCTGCACCGAGCGTGACCGCCTGGAGTCGGAGCGCCTGCTGCGCGCGCAGGCGTACATCGCCTCCGCCGCGGTGCGGGCCGTGCGGGTGGCACCCCGTCAGGTTCACCTGACGGTGGACGTCGTGGACGAATTGCGCCTCATGGGCGCCGCCGGAGTGAGCCGCGGCACGCTGTCGTCGCTGCTCTTCGGGACGCAGGACTATCAGGGGCGCGGCCTCGCGCTGGCGGCGCACGGCGAGCGCGGCTTTGCCTATCGCGACGGCTACGGCATGAGCGTGGTTCAGTATGGCCTCTTTGGAAGGCCGGCCTTCGTGGCGCTGGATGCCGAGCGCCGCGCGGTAGACGGGCAGTTGGTGCGACTCGAATTGGCGCGCCCCTACCTCACGGACCTGCAGCGACGCGCCTTCCACGCCAGTCTCGGCCTGACCAGCGGCTACACCGGACTCCGACGCCCAATTGGCGATGACGTCTCACTCTACGTTCGACGCACGTCGTACGACATCGGCTGGGTGACACGCCTGCGTCGCACCAGCGGGCGCGGCACCGTGGCGCTCGTCGGCGGCGCCTTGCTGGGTGAGGACGTGCGCACCTCGCCAGGCTTCGTGATCGTCAGCGACAGCGGGATCATCGAAGGACCGGCCAATCCGTACCTCTTTCCGGCTTTCGCCACGACACGACTCGCCGCCATCGGCGGCCTGCGCGCGCTGCGGTTCATCACGGTGAGCGGCTTCGACGCCCTGACCGCCGAGCAGGACATGGGCGTGGGGGTGCAGCTCAACCTGCTAGCCGGCACCAGCGTCCTCACGCCGGCGCACGAGGGCGATGTCTTCGTCGCAGGAGACCTGTACGCCGGCTTCGGTGGGCCAGCCTCCTTCGTCATGGCGCGCGCGCTCGCCGAGGCGCGAGGGATCAAGCGCACGCACCGTTGGGACGGTGTGGTGGTGAGCGGCCGGCTGTCCTGGTACCGCAATCTCACGGGGGTGCACGCGCATCTGGCCAGCCTCGACATGTCCGGCCTGCAACATCTCGTCTTTCCCGCCCAGCTCACCTTTGGCGATCCCGAGGGTGGCCTGCCCGGCTTCGGCGGCAGCAGTGATGCCGGAAGCCAGCGCTTCGTGGCGCGGGTGGAGGAACGACGCCTGATTCATACCTTCGGAGCGCGCGCGGACGCCGCCGTCGGCGTCTTCCTCACCGCGGGACGGCTACTGGCGGGCGACGTACCGTTCGGCCGGACGACGCCGGTACGCGCCGCCGCCGGGCTCACGCTGCTCAGCGCCTCCCCCGGTGGCAAACGGACCTTTCGCGCCGACCTCGCGTTCCCGCTGAACCCGGGACCCGACGGGTCGCGCTTCGAGCTCCGCGTCAGCTCGCTCGACCGCACACGCCTGCTGTGGCGGGAGCCGGCCGACGTGGCGCGCGTGCGCACGGGAGCGGTGCCGGCGAGCCTGATGAAGTGGTGAGGAAGTGGAGGGGTGCAGGGGCTTCGTAGAGAGAGAGGAGTGGAGCGATGGGTGAGGATGGAAGAGGCCTCCGCTCTCCTCACTCCACACTCCACTCCTCTCCCATTCCAAACCCCTGCACGCCTCCCCGACCCATCGGAATACTCGAAGGGGCTCAGCGGGAGTGTCTCCCCGCCGAGCCCCCTCAAACATGCAGTTGCTCCGTGGCGCTCCGTGTCTCTGTGATTAGAGACACGGAGCCACGGAAGACTACGGCACCTCGATGATCACCACGCGGCGGTTCTCCGCGCGTCCCGCGGCCGTGTCGTTGGTCGCAACCGGCTGGGTTTCGCCAAAGCCGATCGTCGTGATGCGTCCCGCGGCAATGCCCTGCGAGATGAAGAAGTCCCGCACCGAATTCGCCCGCCGCTCCGAGAGCGCCTGGTTGTATGCGTCGGTGCCGATCCAGTCGGTATGCCCCTGGATCTCGATCTTGATATCCGGGTACGTCTTCAGCGTGTTCACCGCCACCTGCAGCGTGTCCTTGGCCCCCGCGGTGAGGCTGGAGCTGTCGAACTCGAAGTTGTTGCCGCGCAGGGTCATCAGGCTGCGTCGCACTGGAGGTGCGGGAGCGGCCTGTTGCGGCGTCTCCTGGGCGACAGGCGTCGGGGGCATCGGGGGCGGCGGCGGCGGAGCCGGAGCCGGAACCGGTGCAACATAGACCGGAGCGGGCGGCGGCGGCGGCGGCGCGATGTAGCACGGGCTGTTGCGCGACGGGCCGCCAAGGAAGCGGCTGAAGCCGAGGCGCACATTGTACGTGCGCGTGCGCTCACCCGACAGCGTCTGGTCCGATGGATCCTTGAAGTCGGCGTTGACGTCGGTGCGCATCGCCCACTTGTCGCTGAAGCAGTACTTGAACCCGACCACGGCGTTGCCGCCCGAATCGAACTCGTTCAGGGTCGTGTCCGAGTAGTACCGCGTGCCGGTCCATCCACCGCCCACGAGCAGCTTGAGCTTCGGGCTCATCGGGAAGTAGAAGATGCCGTCAATGCGGTTGTTCCACGCGGTCAGGTCGCCCAGCAGCGAGCTGCTGGTCTTGGTCATGTCGGCCTCGTACTCGAGCGCGAAGTTCTTGAACGGGTAGATGCCAAGACGCGCGCCGGCCCCGTATCCGTCCTTCAGGTGCGTGAAGGCGTCGTACTTGGAGTACTGCACAAACACGCCGAGTTCCGCGGCGACGTTGTTCTGTGCGCCGAGCGTCGGCGCGGCCAGCAGCAGCCCCCCGACCATCCAGGTGAGTTGTCGTTTCATCGTAAGGGTCCGTTAGAGTGAGAGGTGGTTCAGTTGCCCGGGGCCTTGCGCGTCGCTTCGTTCGCGACGATGGCGATCTCGACGCGGCGGTTGGTCTGCCGTCCGAGTTCCGTGTCGTTTGTGGCGATGGGCTCCATCTCGCCGCGTCCCGCGGTGCGCACGCGCGTCGAGACGACGCCCTGCGCGATCAGGTAATTCGCGGCCGAGGTCGCACGACGCTGCGACAGCCCCTGGTTGTAATCGGCGCTTCCGGTGGCATCAGTATGGCCGACGATCAGGATGTCAGTGTTCGGGAACTTGCCGAGGCTTGCGGCGAGGCTGCGCAGGTTCGACGCGGCGGCGGACAGCACGACGTCGGAATCAAAATCGTACAGCATGCTGGACGCGAACGTCACCGCGATGCCTTCGCCCACGCGCTGGACGGTTGCGCCGGGGATCTGCTGCTGGATTTCCTTCGCCTGCTGGTCCATCTGGTGGCCGATGATGCCACCCGCAATTCCGCCGACCGCGGCGCCGATGATCGCGCCGCGCGCGGTGGAGCCCGTCTGGTTGCCGATCACGGCGCCAACGGCACCGCCGACACCGGCACCGACCAGGATTCCCTCTTCTTTCTTGCCCAGCGATGCGCAGGCGGACGCGCCAACGGCCAGTAGCATGACCGCAACGATGCCACGCCGGCCGCGGCCCGTGGACCACATCTTGGAATACATCATCTGTCTCTCCTGAGAATCGTGAAGCGTGCCGACGCACGTGAGTGCGCCGGCACGCGCTTGCCTACTTGCGAACAGGCACCAGCAGGATGCCGGCGCCGACCACAATCGCGGCCACGCCCGCCCAGATGGGGATGTTCACGTGCTGCTGCTCCTTCACCTGCAGTTCGAGCGGCCCCAGTTGGGCGGTACTCGTCGATTTCGTGTACGTGAAGCCGCCGTAGGCCAGCCCGACCGCTCCAACCGCGATCAGGACGATGGCCACACCCTTGAGTGGGTTCATTGCGTATCCTGGTTAGAAGGGCCTGCGCCCTTGAATGACGCGGACCAGCACCACCACGACCGCAATGACCAGCAGGATGTGAATCAGACCGCCCATCGTGTACGACGTGACCATCCCCAGCAGCCAAAGGAGGACCAGGACCATCAGAATCGTCATGAGCATCGTGTTCGCTCCTCAGCCCCGCGCGCGGCGGTCGGCCTGTGTGTGTTTGGTGATGGACGCCTGCAGGACCTGCTGCTCGAGGTAGAGGTCGGCCACGAGCTGTTTCAAGCGGTGGTTCTCGTCGCGCAGCGCGCGCGTTTCATTGGCTCCCGTCGCGCCGCCGTCGCCGTACTTCTTGCGCCATCGGTAAAACGTCGTTTGCGTGACTCCCATCGTCC
>JBAZTM010000055.1:12266-26709 GCA_041661925.1 Gemmatimonadaceae bacterium | reverse complement strand
ACCCTGAGTTCGGGACTCACCAATACGCAGGTCTCCTGGAACCACACGCAGGAGTTCTCGGCTTCCTCGCGGCTGACGTCCAACCTCAACTACGTCACGAGCACCACCGTGCAGCGGCAGACCGCGCTCAACGCGATGTCGGCGCTGGCGACCATCAGCTCGATGCTCAACTACTCGCGCGCGGTGGGCCCGTTTTCGGTCTCCGTCGGCGGCACGCGGCGACAGTATCCCGGGCGCGAGCAGGTGGATCAGGACTTTCCGAGCGTCAACGTCTCGTCCAAGGCCATCCACATCGGTCGCTTCGTCGAGTGGACGCCGGGCTTCAACTCCTCGACGTCGAGCAGCCAGCACCTCGACGCACAGGGCGACTTCAAGTACCGGTACTTCGAACGCAACGGCGTGCTCGATTCCACCAAGTTCGACCGTTCCACGTCGTCCTCGACCGCCGCCTTCAACTCGCCGTTCAAGATCGGGAAGTTCAACCTGCCGCTCTCGATCAGCTACAGCGACCGGATGAACGACTTTCCGGAAGTGCGACTCATCGTGAATCCGGCGGACACGAGCCGGCGCGAGACCCGTGTTTACAGCCGCACGTACCTGACGACGCTCGATTGGCGGACCGCCGTCACGCTCCCGACGTTCCTGCAGGGGTCGTGGAACGTCGTACCGACGGTGTCCATCGAAAACGTGGACCCGGCCGGCTTCTGGGTGCGCAGTGAGCGCACCGGCAACAACTTCGTCTCCCAGAGCAAGCGCCTTTCGTGGGGTGTCGGTGTTGCGCCGACCTTCTTCGGTCTCTCGCGCTGGGGCGTCGGTCCCGTGGCGCGCTTCCGGCACTCGATCAACCCCACGCTCTCGTGGTCGTACTCGCCCACGGCCAAGGTCAGCGACGAGTTCCTCGCCGCGCTCGGCAAGACGCCCGCGGGCTACCTCGGCGCCCTCGCGCAGAACCAGCTCACCCTCCATCTCAGCCAGACGTTTGAGGCCAAGCTCAAGAAGTCGGCGTCCGACACGTCCTCAAGCGAGGAAGGGAAGAAAGTCAAGCTGCTCTCGATGAACTTCGGGTCGCTCACCTATGACTTCGAGCGGGCCAGGGCAACAGGGAAGAGCGGCTTCGCCACGCCGAACATGAACATCGACATGAACTCCGAGCTTCTTCCCGGGCTCTCGCTCGCCCTCGGATATTCACTGTTCGAAGGCGCTGTGGACAGCGATACGGCCAAGTTCAGTCCGTATCGCGAGTCCATCTCTGCCTCCATGCAGATCAACCGGCAGACGCCGTTCATCCGGTGGATTCTGGGGCTCTTTGGCGTAAGCAGCGACGCGTCGGTCGCGCCGGGTGCGCTGGATGCGACGAGCGGGCAGTTCGGGCAGGGCATGGGCAGCAGCCAGCAGATCGCCGGCGCCGGCATGCGGCAGCAGTTGAGCGCCGTCCCCGTGGGCCGCGGATTCGACGCCAGTATCAGTCTCAGCGCCACCCGCCAGCGTCCGCCGTCCATCAGTACCGATACGAGCCGGGTGAAGCAGTACGACGCCACGATCCAGTGCGAGGCGCTCAAGGTCAATCCCATCCAGTACGACGTCTGCGTGCGTAACGCCCTCGCGGCGCCCAACGTGGATTACACGCAATTCTCGTCGACCACGGCCGGCGGCACGTTCTTCCGGGAGCCACCGCGGACCAGCATCAACTGGCGCACCAGCTTCGACCTCACCCCCAAGTGGGCCGTGCAGTGGAGCACGAGCTACGACGCGGTGCGCAAGGAGTTCGCGAGCCACCAGGTGACGCTGCAGCGTGACCTGCACGACTGGCGCGCGATGTTTGGCTTCACGCAGGCGCCCAACGGCAATTTCGCGTTCACGTTCTTCGTGTCGCTGAAGGCCGAACCCGATCTCAAATTCAACTACGACCGCGCCAGCTACCGGCAGTCGATGGTACCCCTGCCATGACCCAGCCCAACCCGCTCGCGCTCGACGGCAACTCGCTCACGCTCGCCGACGTGCGCGATGTCGCCGTCAACCGCCGACCTGTCATGCTGTCCGACGCGGCCCGCGCACGCATGCTGGCCACGCGCGCCGTCGTGGCCGACATCGTGGAGCGCAACGACGTCGTGTACGGCGTCACCACCGGCTTTGGCAAGCTCTCCGACATCGGCATCCCGCCCGACAAGCTGGCACAGCTGCAGGTGAACCTCGTGCGCAGCCACGTCGCCGGCGTCGGACCGGAACTGGCGGAACCCGAGGCGCGCGGCATGATGCTGCTGCGCGCCAACGTGATGGCCAAGGGTTTTTCCGGCGCGCGCCCCGACCTCCCCGATCTCGTCTGCGCGATGCTCAACGCCGACCTCTGGCCTGTCGTGCCGGAGCAGGGCTCTGTGGGCGCAAGCGGCGACCTCGCGCCGCTGGCCGCGCTCGCCGTGACGCTCATTGGCGAAGGCATGCTGCACACGCCGGATGGGCGCCTGTTGCCGGCCCTCGAGGCGCTGAAGTTCGCCAAGCTCCATCCGGTCACGCTCGCGCCCAAGGAAGGGCTGACGCTCATCAACGGGACGCAGGCGCACACGGCGGTGGCGGCGCTCGCCGTCGCCGAGGCGCGCGCGCTATGGGAAGCGGCGCACGTGGCGGGGGCGATGTCGCTCGAGGCGCTCAAGGGAACGCCCACCGCATTTGACGTGCGCATCCACGACGCGCGCGGCCAGGAGGGCCAGTCGGTCAGCGCGGCGCTCCTGCGCACCCTGCTCGACAACAGCCCGCTGCGTGAATCGCATCGTGACGGGGACCCGCGCGTGCAGGACGCCTACGCCCTCCGCTGCATGCCTCAGGTGCACGGTCCGGTGCTCGACGCGATCCAGTTTGCGGAAGGCCTCATCGGCCGCGAGCTGAACGCCGCCACTGACAACCCGCTCGTCTTCGCCAATGGCGAGCTGCTCAGCGGCGGCAACTTCCACGGACAGGCGGTGGCGATGGCGCTCGACGTCCTCGCCATCGCGATGACGAACCTCGCCACGATCTCCGAGCGCCGCACGGACCGGCTGGTGCACCCCGACCTGAACGAGGGGCTGCCGCCCTTCCTCTCGGCGGCCGCCGGTCTCAACAGCGGCTTCATGATGGCCCAGGTCGCCGCCGCCGCGCTCGCTAGCGAGTGCAAGGTGCTGTCTCATCCGGCGAGCGTGGACACGATCCCCACCGACGGCAGCAAGGAAGACGTCGTGCCGATGGCGATGGGTGCGGCGTGGAAGCTGCGCCGCATCATCGGCAACGTGCGGCACGTGATTGCCATCGAGCTGATGTGCGCCGCGCAGGGGCTCGACTGCCGCCGGCCGCTCCGCAGCAGTCCCGCCATCGAGCGCGCCCACGAGGCCGTGCGCCGCGTCGTCGAGCCGCTTGGCGACGATCGCATGCTGACTCCCGACATCCAGGCCATCGCCGCCGCCCTGGCGCGGCGTGAGTTCGCCGTGGCCGCAGGAGCGTCCCAATGACCGCCACCGCGCACGAAGTGCGCGCGCCGCGCGGCTCCGCCATCTCCTGCAAGGGATGGCAGCAGGAAGCCGCCCTGCGCATGCTGATGAACAACCTCGACCCAGATGTTGCCGAGCGTCCGGACGACCTCGTCGTCTACGGCGGCACCGGCAAGGCCGCCCGCAACTGGGAGTGCTTCGAGGCCATCGTGCGCGCCCTGCGCGCGCTGGAGAACGACGAGACCTTGCTCGTGCAGAGCGGCAAGCCCGTCGCCGTCTTCCGCACGCACGCGCACGCGCCGCGCGTGCTGATTGCCAACAGCAACCTCGTCGGGCGGTTCGCGACGTGGGAACATTTCCGCGAGCTCGAGCGGAAGGGCCTGATGATGTACGGCCAGATGACGGCCGGGTCGTGGATCTACATCGGGTCGCAGGGGATCGTGCAGGGGACGTACGAAACCTTTGGCTCGCTGGCGCGGAAGCACTTCAACGGGTCACTGGCCGGCAAGTTCGTGCTCACCGCCGGGCTCGGCGGCATGGGCGGCGCCCAGCCGCTCGCCGCCACGATGAACGACGCGGCCTTCCTCGGCGTCGAGGTGGATCCCGCGCGCATCGAGAAGCGGTTGGCCACCGGGTACTGCGACAAGATGACGGCCGACCTCGACGAGGCTCTCCGGTGGATTCGCGCGGCGCAGGGTACCAAGCGCGGCCTGTCGGTCGGACTCGTCGGAAATGCCGCCGAAGTGCTGCCTGAACTGGTGCGCCGCGGCGTGATTCCCGATGTCGTCACCGACCAGACGAGTGCGCACGACATGCTCAATGGCTACATCCCCGCGGGCATGTCTCTCGAAGAAGCCTCCATCCTCCGCACCCGTTCCCCTGACGAGTATCTCGATCGTGCTATTGCGAGCGTCGTTGAACACGTGCGGGCAATGCGCGCGATGCAGGACAAGGGCTCGATCGCCTTCGACTACGGCAACAACATTCGCACCGTGGCATTCGACGCCGGCCTCAAGGACGCGTTCACCATCCCGGGTTTCGTGCCCGAGTACATCCGCCCGCTCTTCTGCGAAGGGAAGGGGCCGTTCCGCTGGGCCGCGCTCTCCGGCGATCCCGCCGATATCGCGCGCACGGACGCGCTGGTGCTTTCGCTCTTCCCGCACGACGCGCACCTGAAGCGCTGGATCACGATGGCGCAGGAGCGCATTCACTTTCAGGGGCTGCCGGCGCGCATCTGCTGGCTGGGGCAGGGGGACCGCGCGAAGTTCGGCGTGGCGCTCAATGATCTTGTGGCGCGCGGCGAGGTGTCGGCACCCATCGTCATCGGCCGTGACCATCTCGACACCGGCTCCGTGGCTTCACCGTTCCGCGAGACCGAGGGAATGAAGGACGGCACCGACGCCGTGGCCGACTGGGCGATCCTCAATGCGTTGCTCAACGTCGCAAGTGGTGCGAGTTGGGTGTCATTCCATCACGGCGGCGGCGTCGGCATTGGCAACTCCCTGCACGCTGGCCAGGTGATCGTGGCCGACGGCACGCCCGAAATGCGCCTGCGCCTCGAGCGCGTGCTGACGAATGATCCGGGCATCGGAGTGGCTCGGCATGCGGATGCGGGATACGACATTGCCATCGAGACGGCGAAGGCGAAGGGATTGAAGATTCCGATGCTGGGGTGAGAGGAGGGGTGCAGGGGTTTGGAAGGAGGGAGGAGTGGAGTGCGGAGGATGCGAGAGGAGGCCTCCTCGCTTATCACTCTTCTCTCCACTCTTCCCTCCTTCCAAACCCCTGCACCCCTCCTCCTCCCGGTCGATAACTTGCCCTATCATGCTAAGCCCCCGATACAAGCTCTGGCACCTGGTCCCCTTCGCGCTCAAGTACGCGCGCCTGCGCCTCACGCGGCGTCCCGTCCTCGTCAACTTCGAGGTCACGATGCGCTGCAACGCGGCGTGCGGCGGTTGCGACTACTGGCAGACGCCCGCCTCGGAGCGCGCCAATGAGCTGAAGTCGTTCGCCGATGCCGCGCGCGCCTTCGACCCGATGATGATCACCTTCACGGGCGGCGAACCGACGCTGCGGCGCGACCTCGAGGAGATCGTCGCCGAGGTTGCCGCGGCGGTGCCGTATTGCTACATGAGCCTGCTCACGCACGGCGGCATGCTGACGCTCGAGCGCGCGCAGGCGCTCTGGGACGCCGGCTTGGCGCAGTTCAGCATCTCGCTCGACTACCTTGATGAGCGCCATGACGCGGCACGCGGCATTCCCGGCCTCGCCGCCAAGATTCTCGCCCTCGCCCCGCAGCTAAGTGCGCGCGGCATGGCGGTGCGGTTCAACACCGTCATCCGCGACGACAACCTCGACGACATCCTGCCCATTGTGCGGCGCGCACACGCCGTCGGCGCCGGCGTCAACCTGTCGGTCTACACCGACATGAAGAACGGCAGCAAGGACCACCTCATTCGCGCCGACCAGCATGCGCGCATCGAGGCGCTGGTGGGCGACCTGCTCGCATTCAAGCGCCGTCATCGCGGCGTCATCACCAACTCCGACTGGTACCTGCGCCAGCTGCCGCGCTACCTCCGCGATGAGATGCCCGAACCGTGCCGGTCAGGCGAGACGACGATTCACATTGACCCGCGCGGCCTCGTGCGACGCTGCCCGGATTTTCCGGCCGACACGCACTGGACCCAGTACAATGGCTACAAGCCCATCGCGTGCAACGCCTGCTACTACGCCTGCCGCGGCGAGGCGCAGGCCCCTCTGACGCTCTCGCGCTTTCAGGACTTGCTGGCGTAGCCGCGCCGAAGCGCTTCTTCACTCCGCGCGCCGCTGGGGCGCTTCTGTCGAACGGGGAGGCCTGTCGCGCGCCGCTGGGGCGCTTCGGTCGAACGGGAAGGCCCTCGCTCAATTCTCCGGTCCCCGGGCGCGCGCGGCGCGCCCGGCGACCGTCGAGTATTCGCGAGAGCCTTCCCGTCCGACCGAAGCGCGTGCGGCGGCGCTGTGCCGATCACCTCGTGGCAGCTCGACGGCGCAGGCGCCTAGCGCCGTCACGCCACGCAGATGGTCCCCCGCGCTGCGCCGCTGCGCAAAGAACCTCCCCGCGCTGCGCCGCTGCGCAAAGAACCTCCCCGCGCTGCGCCGCTGCGCAAAGAACCTCCCCGCGCTACGCCGCTGCGCAAAGAACCTCCCCGCACGGCGCCTCTGCGCAAAGAACGCCGCAAAACCACGAAGCGAGGTAACTTCAGGCATGGCAAGTCCGACGCAATCCGCGCTCTCTATCCTCAATCAGCCCGCATGCCGCTCCTTTTCGACAATGCAGCCCAAGTAGTCACCTGTGCCGGCGCAGCTCGCGCCCGTCGCGGCGCCGAGATGAATGCCCTGGAGGTGCGCTCTGGAGCGGCCGTCGTCACTGAGGGGGAGCGCATCGTCGCCGTCGGGCCGCGTGACAAGGTGTGCGCCGCGCATCCGAACGCGACAATCGTGGACTGCGGCGGCCGCGTCCTCATGCCCGGCCTCGTGGATTCGCACACCCATGGCATCTTCGGCAAGCCGCGGCACGAGGAGCAGGAGCAGCGCGCCGCCGGCGTCGACTACATGGAAATCGCGCGCCGCGGCGGCGGAATTCACAGCTCCGTGCGCGACCTTCGCGCGCGCTCGGAGGACGAGCTCTTCGCCCTCGCGCTGCCGCGCCTGCGGCGCCTCGCCGCGCACGGCACCACCACCGTCGAGGTGAAGTCGGGCTACGGCCTCACCCCCGACGACGAGATCAAGTCGCTGCGCGTGATCCGTCGCCTCCAACAGGCGCTGCCGCTGCGCCTCGTCCCGACCTTCCTCGGCGCGCACGAGGTTCCCATCGAGTACCGCGTCGCGCCGCGCTCGCGCGCCGAGTACATCGCGCTCATTGTGGACGAGATGCTGCCGCGCGTCGCCGCCGAAGGGCTCGCCGCCTTCGCCGACATCTTCTGCGAGCCGGGCGTCTATACCACCGACGAGGCGCGCGTCATCCTCGGCGCGGCCCGGCGTCACGGACTCCAGCTCAAGCTGCATGCCGACGAGCTCGCGACGGCCGGTGCGGCGGAGCTGGCCGCGGAACTCGGCGCCGTCAGTGCAGATCACCTCGGGGCAGTCTCCGAGGGTGGCATCAAGGCGCTCGCTGCCGGAGGGACGGTCGCCACGCTCCTGCCGGGGACGATGCTCTTTCTGGGGCGGCATCGGCAGGCCCCGGCGCGGGCCCTCATCGACACCGGCGCCGCCGTGGCCCTCGCCACGGACTTCAATCCCGGCACGTCGCCCACGGTCAACTTTCCGCTGATTCTCACCCTGGCGGTCAGCCAGCTGCGCATGAGCGTCAGCGAGGCGATCCTGGCGGCGACCGTCAATGGGGCGGCTGCCCTCGGACTGGCCGCCGAGACGGGGCAGGTGGCGCCCGGATTCTCCGCGGATCTCGCCCTGTTCGACATCGAGGATGTGCGCGAACTCCCGTACTGGTACGGCGATCAGCGCTGCCATGCGACCTGGGTGCGCGGCGTCCCGGCCCACGGCGCCTGATTGGGGGGGCTCCCATCGCCCATCCCCAGTCTCCGACCTCCCATCTGCCCCACCTCCCCCGTTGTCATACTCCCCGTCCGCGGCGTACCTTTCCAGCCGGACGATTACGCCGTCTAAGGTTGTAAACCTGGCCTGAAATTGCGCGCCGACCCCTATGGCTGATCTCGCCAAGCTCAAAAAGAAGGCTGCCGACTTCGAGGCCGCGAAGAAGTTCGACAAGGCAATCGCTGCGTATCGCGAAATCCTTGACGTCTACGACGCGGGCGACGAAGCCGACATCGAGGTCGCCCTCTACAACCGCGTGGGCGACCTGCTCATGCGCCACGGGGAGACCGCCGAGGCGGTCACGCTGTACGAGCGCGCGGTGGATCTGTACGCGGAAGGCGGCTTCTTCAACAACGCCATCGCGCTGTGCAACAAGGTGCTGCGTTCCTCGCCGGGGCGCGCGTCGGTCTACTACAAGCTCGGCAAGATCTCCGCGGCCAAGGGCTTCAAGGGTGACGCCAAGCAGAACTTCCTCGAGTACGCCGACCGCATGCAGAAGGCCGGCAACAAGGACGAGGCGTTCCGCGCGCTCAAGGAATTCGCCGACCTCTGCCCCGACCAGGATGACATCCGCCTGATGCTCGCGGACCAGCTGCTCAAGGCCGAGCGAAAGGACGAGGCCATTGAGCAGCTGTCGAGTCTCCACGAGTTGTATCAGGCCAGCGGCCAGTCCGCCGAGGCGGACTCGACGCTCGAGCGCATCCGCGCGATTGATCCATCGGCGACGCCGCGCACGGCGCGACGCTCGGTGGAATCCAAGGCCGCGGACGACCTCATCTTCCTCGACCTCGACGCACCGACGCCGCCGCGCAAGACGAGGATGTCGACCGTTGTCCCGGCGATCACCGCGCCGCTGGAACCGCCGAAGCCGCCCAAACCGCCAAAGCCCGCGGAGTCGAAACCCAAGGAGCCCGAGCCGGAACTCGAGGTGCAACCCGCACCCGAGCCGGAGCTCGAGCCCCTCATCGAGACGTCGGCCATCGAGGGCATCGAGAGCACGCACTACGACGCGGGCACTTCGACCGTCGATGCGGGCTCGATGCTTGGCCTCGAAACGACCTCGCTCGTGCCGGACGCCGCCGATGAATCGGCACCGATGACGGCTGGTGAGTTCGCGGAGCTCGATCTCTCCGTGGTGGAGGAGGTCAAGTCACCGTCGCGTGACTCGGCGCGCAGCCTCGCGCTCTCCGGCGACCTGCCCATCATTGACGCCACGTCTGGACTCGGTGAGGCAACCGAGGACGAGGCAACGACCGATATTCCGCTGCTCGACCTCACGGAAGCGCCCAAGGAAACCGAAGCGACGCCGACGCTCGACATCGAGCTGCCAATGATCGATGTCGGGGCGACCGCGGCGGACGCCGAGGCTGCGCCTGCCGCGGCCGACGATCTCGGGTTCATCGACCTCGATGCGGCGCCGGTGGAAGCGGCCGCGGCGCCCGAAGTGGATGCGCCCACCGACTTCGGCGACGTGGACGTGGACATCGTCGAGGCGCCAACGCCGCCGGTGCGCCGCACCACGTCGATGGCGATTCCGATGCTGGCCTCCAGCATCGAGGATCTGCGCGATCAGGTCGCCCGGGAGCCGGAGAACTGGAACCTGCGCCGCCAGCTCGCCGAGACGATGCTCGACGAGGGCCATCGCGACGAAGGGCTCGCGATGCTCGAGGAGACGATGTCGGGCTTCGAGCGCGCCGGGCAGATCCACGAGGCCCGTTCCGTAGCCGACGAGATCGTCCGCCTCAATCCGTCGTCGGTGCGCCATCACCAGAAGCGCGTCGAATTCGCGTTCCGCGACGACGACAAGGCGGGCCTCGCTCAGGCCTATCTTGACCTTGCCGACGCGCTCTTCCGCGATGGACACCCCGACAAGTCGAAGACGGTGTACCAGCGCGTGCTGGAGATCTCGCCCACCGATGCACGCGCACTTGCGGCCATCGAGTCGTTGACCGCCCTCGAGACGCCCGCCCCGGCGCCAGAGAGGCGTGCGACGACGACCGTGCCGCCGCCGGCCGCGGGCAAGCGCTACACCGGCATGATCACGGCCATTCCCGAGCCGCCGCCCCAGCCCGCCGCCGCTCCCGCGGCCTCGAGCGATGACGACTTCGTGTCGCTCGGCGACTGGCTGCGCGAGGACGAGGAGCCCAAGTCCACGCGCATGGTCGTGGAAGAGAAGGAGCCGACGGGCGACGAGGACGCCGATTTCCAGGACATGCTGCGCAAGTTCAAGCAGGGCGTCGCGCAGAACGTCGAGGAAGAGGACCACGAGTCGCACTACGACCTCGGCGTCGCCTACAAGGAGATGGGACTCCTCGACGAGGCCATCGCCGAGTTCCAGAAGGCGCTGCGCGGCTCGCAGCTGCGGGTCCGCACGTACGAGGCGCTCGGCATGTGCTTCCTCGAGAAGGGGCAGCTGCCGGTGGCGCTCACCATTCTGCAGCGGGCGCTGGCCGAACCGGGCGCGGGTGACGAGCAGCTCGTCGGCGTGCTGTACTTGCTGGGCTACGTCTCCGAGGGACTCAAGAAGCCCGCCGAGGCCAAGTTGTACTACGAGCGTGTCTTCGCCGTGGACATCCAGTTCCGCGATGTGGGAGACCGGCTGAGCGCGGTCGAGGCGTCCATCTCGTGACCGCCGGTCCGCCCCCCGTCCGCATGCCACTCGCGCCGGCCCTCCTGGACATCCAGGCGCCGGTGCGCGAGCGCCTCGACCACGTCCCCGACGAGATGTGGCGCATCGTGCGCGCCGACGCCCCCATCGTCGAGTCGGTGAACGCGCACCTCACCGGCATGAAGGGGAAGATGTTCCGCCCCACGGTGCTGCTGCTCGCGTCGCAGATCGACGGGACGCCCGATGACCGCGGCCTGCGCCTGGCGGCCATCACCGAACTCGTCCACCTCGCGAGCGTGGTGCACGACGACTCGGTGGACCACTCGCCGCTGCGCCGCGGCATGCCCACCATCAATGCGCTCTTCTCGCATCAGGTGGCGGTCATCGCGGGCGACTACCTGTACTCCCGCGCGCTCGCCGAGCTGGTGGCCGTCGGCGACTTCGAGCTGCTGCGTGTGATGCTCGGCGCATCGAATGACATGACCCTCGGCGAACTGCGCCAGCTCGCGTCGTACGACGCGCTCCAGTTCACGGAACAGGACTACTGGCTGCTCGTGCAGGCGAAGACGGCCTCGCTCCTCGGGGCGGCGGCGGAGGCGGGCGCGCTGTGCGGCGCACCGCGCTTCCGCCAGCCGCTGGCAAAGTTCGGCAACCGTCTCGGCATGGCCTTCCAGGTGGCCGACGACCTGCTCGACTACACCGAGACCGAGTCGGTGACGGGCAAGCCAAGCGGCAATGACCTCAAGGAGCACAAGGTGACGCTGCCGCTGATCGCCTCGCTGCCCAGGATGTCGCGCACCCAGCGCGCGCGCGTCGATGCGCTGTTCGCCGCGCCGGTTCCCACGGACGCGGAGATCACCGACGTGGTGGCCATCGTGCACGAGTGCGGCGGCATCGACTTTGCCCGCCGCAAGGGCGAGGAATTCGCCGCCGACGCCGAGTCGGCGCTCGTGGACGTGCCCGCGTCCGAGGCGCGTCAGGCCCTCATCGACGCGCTGGGCTATGTCATGGACCGGCGGTCCTGATGGCACTCTCCGGATCTTCCAAGCACCGGCCGGGGTTTCATGCCGTGGTGCTCGCCATCGGGTTCATCGTTGGCGGGTTCCTGACGCAGTTCGCCCGCATGTTCCTGCCCACCGGGGCGGTGAAGGAGTTTCTCACCACCGGTGTCACGCCGGCCATCGGGCCGCTGACTATTAACTTGATCATCGTTAACATTGGCTTGGGGCCCATCGCGCTCGACGTCTCGTTGCTGAGCCTCGTCGGGGTCCTCGTCGCTTACCTCATCGCGCGCTCGCTCTTCTAGGAGGCATTTATGTTTGGACTCGGCCCGGGCGAAATGCTGATGGCCCTGGTGGCTATCTTGCTCCTGTTTGGCGCCAAGCGCATTCCGGAAATCGCCGGCTCGTTCGGCAAGGGCATCCGGGAATTCAAGAAGAACATGAGTGATGTGCAGAAGGAGATCGAGGCGCCCGAGGGTCGGCCCGTTGACCGTCTGCCGGGCGCCTCCGATCGCGCCGAGCGCGTCGAGCGGGCCGCGGACGAGGACCGGCCGGAGCCCAAGAAGCTGATCTAGTTTCTGAGTGCGACGGAGTACGACGGAGTACGACAGAATGAGGCAGTGACAGAAGTGACAGAGGGGCGCCGCGACCATCGCAGCGCCCCTCTGTTGTCTCTCTGTTGTCTCTCTGTTGTCTTTCTGTTGACTCTCTGCTTCCTTACGTCGCCTGGCGACGTAAGGAAGCTTGTATCTTCTTCCGCCGGTCTTCGATCTTCGCGTCCTTCCGTAGCGCCCCGATAAAGGCCTGCACGCGGCTGTCGCGCATCGCGTTCATCGCCTGCTCGCGCTGCGTGCGCTTCTGCGCCTCGAACGCCGTGCGGTCCGCCGCGATCCGCTTGTCCACGCGGATCACAAAGACGCCGTCGTTGGTGCGCACCGGCGCGCTGATGGCGCCCACCGGCAGCGTGAACGCCGCGCCCACCGCCTGGTTGAGCTGCCCCATCCCCATCACGAAGCCCACGCGCGTGACGAGCGGGGACGTCTGCACCGAGCGACCGGCCGCCTTGGCCGCGTTCTCGAGCGACGTGGCCGCCGCGGCCTGCGCGGTGAGCTGGGCCGCCGCCATCTTCTCATCGAGCGACTTGCGGACGGCGATGCGCTCGCGCACCTCGTCCTTCACCACGCTCAGCGGCTGCTCGCCGCCCTCGCGCAGCGAGTCCAGCCGCGCGAGGATGTACATGTTCTCGTCGTCGAACAGGTCGCTCGACTCGCCGGGATGCACGCCGCTGAACGCCCACGCGCTGACGCTCGGCGCCACCTGGTTGAGGTACTGCGCCGGCTGGCCTTCCACGACCTCGATCTGCGTCACGAGCAGGCCCAGCTGCTTGGCGGCCGAGTCGAACTTGGCCGCTTCCAGCGCGCCGGCGCCCATGCGCGCCAGTTCGTCCGCGCGGCGGTCCGTCTTCACCGCCGATGTGTCGCTCTGCTTGATCTTCACCAGGATGTGGCGCAGCGAGAGCGAGTCGCCCTTGCGCGAGTCCACCTTGATGATGTGCCAGCCGAAGCTGGTGCGAACGGGCGCCGACAGCTGGCCCGGCTGGAGCCGGTAGGCCGCGTCATCGAACTCCTTGATAAAGCGTCCCCGGACACCCGACCCGAGGTCGCCGCCCAGGGCGCCGCTCACGGTGTCATCGGAGGCGCGGCGCGCCACGTCGTCGAACTTCGCGCCCTTCGCCACCTCGTCGCGCAGCGCCTGCGCGCGTGCCAGCGCGTCGGCGCTGTCGGCGGCGTTCGGGATGCGCGGGATATTCACCATCGACAGCACCGCGCGGCCGGGACGCGAGAACTCCTTCGCGTGCTCGGCGTAGTACTTCTGGATCTCGGCCTCGGTCACCGCCTTCGTGTAGTTCTCCACGTCCGACGGCACCCAGGAGATGAACGACACCGACACCGAGTCGTTGCGGTCCTGGTACATCTGCCACAGCCGCGCGTCGCTCACGTACGCGTCCGACGCCACCTGCGTGAAGAGCTTCTCCTTCGGGATCTCCGTGCGGTAGTACTGCTCGAGCTGCGCGAGGATGCCCTGCTGGCGCGCCGCCGGGCTCGCGAGGAAGCGGCGGTACTTCGCGATGTCGAACTGCCCGTCCGTCAGGAACTCCGGGTTCTGCCGGAATTGCGGGGGAGGGGAGTACTTGGCGGTCTCGATGACCTCCTCATCCGTGACGCGAATGCCACGCTTCTCGTATTCCTGACGGAGCAGGACGTCGTTGACCAGCTGGTCGAAAGCCTGCTGGTCCACTTCAGCCCGCTCGTCCATCGTCAGGCTGCGACCCGTCTGCTGCTCTTGCTGCTGCGCAAGGGCGGTGGACGTGTTTGCCCAGACCATGTACGGAATGTCCTCGCCGTTCACCGTCGCCACGATCGTTGAGGTCGTGACCGGGGCGCGTCCCAGCAGGCCCGATGTCTCGGCCAGCAGGAAACCGCCCACGAAGGCGATGAAGATGAAGATCCAGATGTACTTCGCGGCGCTCCGCATGTTTTGCAGCACGGCGCAGCAACTCCCAGAAACGAAGTGAGAAAATGACGCGACAGCCACTCAGGCAAACACCAGCGCGGCGTTCGACCAGCGGCACTGCACGCAGCTCATTGTTAGCCTGTAAAGCTATCGGAGCAGGCAGTCTAAGATCAAGTCGTACGCGCACTTCTGATTGACGCCTCTCCCCGTCACGTGGTAGATTGTTCAATTACTCTACACTCGTCCCCCCTCCCTCCACTCCTCCCCCGTCACCG
>JBAZTM010000055.1:0-12256 GCA_041661925.1 Gemmatimonadaceae bacterium | reverse complement strand
CCCGTACCCCTGAGTCATGGCACCCCCTGCGCGCGTTGACGAGCTGAAGAAACGCTACGAGGAGAACCCCCGCCGGTTCTTCGCGCCGCTCGCCAACGAGTATCGCAAGGCGGGGGACCTCGACGCGGCCATTGATCTGTGCCGCATGCACCTCGAGGAGCAGCCGGGGCACCTGAGTGGGCATATCGTCTACGGGCAGGCCTTGTTCGAGTCGTCGCGCACCGACGAGGCGAAGACGATCTTCGAGGCCGCGCTCACGCTCGACCCCGAGAACCTCATCGCCCTGCGCCACCTCGGCGACATCGCCAAGACGGGCGGGGACGCCACCGCGGCCAAGCACTGGTACGGGCGCGTGCTCGAGGCCGATCCGCGCAACGATGAGGTCATCGCGCTCATCGACGCCTTGGGACAGGCCGCGCCCGCGCCGACCGTCGTCCTCGCCGAGCAGCATGAACCGCCGCCGCCGCCCAACTACGCCGACCAGGCGGTGCCGGCGCTCGCGGTGGATCCCAGTGCGCCGACGCCGGCCGTTCCGATTGCAGCGGTTCCGCCTGCTCCTGCGGCACCGGCGCCGCGCCTGAGCATCGGGTTGATGGATCTCGACCTCAATCTTGCAGATTCGACCGCGCCCACAGTGGACCTGCTGGATATCGGCGCCGCCGCGCCCGCCGCGCCCGCCGACATGTCGCTGGTGATCGAGACGCCGCCGCCGGTGCTCGAGGCGCCGCCCACGGTGGAAGAACTCGCGCCCACCATGGATGAGGGCTTCGCGCTCATCGATACCGCCTCGTCCACGCCGGAGCTCGACGGATCGGGCATGCCCGGCGTCGAAGGCCTCTCGCTCGGCGCCGGCGTCGACGCGGAGCCTGCTATTGACGTGCTCGATACGTCGTTTGATGCGCCTCCGGCGGCGGACGAAGGCATGTTCACCGCGCCGCCGGTCGAAGACGAACCGATGTTCGCTGCCGCGCGCGAGGAACCCTCGTTCGGTGATGCGCTCGACGTCACCGCGTCGACAGACTTCGACACGCCCGCCGCGCCGACCGACGCCGCAACATTCAGCGACGTGGCGATGGTGGATGCTGGCGAGACCGTGGCGATCGGCGAGTCCGTGACCGACCCCAAACCGGCGCATGCCGCTCCTGCAACGCCCGCCGATTTCGACGCGCTCTTTGGCAACGCGTCGATTTCCGATGTGCAGATCGGCGGCGATCAAACGCCGGCGCTGGTGGAGGAGTCGGGGTTCCATGCCGATTCGTTCGTTGGGCGCGAGCCCACCGACGACCTGCTCGCCGCTGCGCCCGACATTGCCACGCCGCCGTCGCCGTTCGTGACCGAGACGATGGCGGAGCTGTACCTGCAGCAGGGTTTCCGCGACGAGGCGCTGAGTGTCTATCGCCAGCTGCTGGCGCAGAATCCCGACGACAAGGGTCTCGCCGAGCGCGTGATGCATCTTGAGCACGGTACGCGCTCGAGTCTCGCCATCGACTCGGTGAGTGAGGAGATCGAGGCAGAAGAGAAGCGCCGGACGGGCAGCATGCCCACGGTGCCCGCCGAGCCGGTGGCCGCGGCAGTGGTTTCGCAGGTTGAGCCCGAGCCGGTGATGGAGATGATGCCGGAGCCGGAGCCGCCGACCGCTGAGGCGGTCGCTCCGCTCGCCGAGGCGGTTCCTGCCTTCCTCGTCGAAGCGCCGGCTGCGCCGGCTGCGCCGGTTGCGGTCCCCGCGGCCGTCGTCGAGCTCGCACCCGAGCCTCCCGCAGTCCCGCCGATGCCAGCGGCCGTCGGTCCTCGCGCGCGCGATATCTTCTCGCGCATCGCGAACCGACGCGCGGTGCCCGGCGGCGGGTTCGCCGCGGCGTCGTCCGTCCCCGCCGCATCAGCTGCTTCGGACGCGACGGCCGCTTCCATCGCGGCGGCGCCAGCCACGATGACCGTTGCCGCGGAAGGCGAAGTGACGGTCGCGCCGGGCGGAGCCGTGGACCGCATCTTCGGCACGTCCGGCATCGCCGCCGTGGACGAAGGCGCGGCCATCGCGTTGGCCGGGGCATTTGGTGCGGCGCCTCCCGTGGCGCCCATCAGGGGCGAACCGACGCGCAAGGGAACGGACGAACTCTCGCTCGACTCCGTCTTCGGCAGCGACGGACCGGCGCGGCCCTCGATGGTGCAGCGGCAGTCCTCCACGCTGCGCTTCGACCAGTTCTTCTCTGGCGCCGAAGGCGGCGAATCCGCTCCCGCCGCGCCGCCGCCCAGCGCGCCCCCCGCCGGTGGCGACGACGTCGCCCAGTTCAGCGATTGGCTCAAGGGGCTGAAGGGATCGTGAAGATTCTCGTCCTCAGCGGTCCCAATCTGAATCTTCTTGGCACGCGCGAGCCGCGCATCTACGGCACGACGACGCTGGCCGAGATCGAGCGCGACCTGGAGGCGGCCGCCGCCGAACTGGGCGTGACGGTCGAGTGCGTCCAGTCGAATCACGAGGGCGTCCTCATCGATCGCATCCAGGCGGCGCACGGTGAGGCCGACGGCATCATCATCAATGCCGGGGCGTACTCGCACACGAGCCTCGCCATACGCGATGCGCTGTCGGCGGTCGCCATTCCGTACGCCGAAGTGCACCTGTCCAACATCTTTGCGCGCGAGCCCGAGCGCCGGCACAGCACTCTTGCCGCGGGCGCGCGCGCCGTCCTGTGCGGCTTCGGCGCGCCGGGATACGTGCTGGCCCTGCGCGGGCTGGTCGCCGCGCTGCGCGCCTAGCCGCGCCGCGGCATCCCGCACGCTGCCATGGAAGACCGCCGACCGCACCGCCTCGCCGCATTGCGCGCCTCACTGGTGCCGCTTGATGTGGACGCAATGCTCGTCACCTCGCTCCCCAGCGTGCGCTACCTCACCGGCTTCTCCGGCTCGGCGGCGCTCCTCGTTGTCTTCGCCGACGCGCCGTCGGTGCTGATCACCGATTTTCGCTACGCCGTGCAGGTGGTGGACGAGGTGGGCGCGCACGCAACGGTGCGCGTGGAGCCCACATCGCTCTGGACCGGCCTGCGTGACGTGCTGGCCGGCACGGCCGGCTCGCGCATCGCCTTCGAGTCGACGCACACGCTGTTCAGCGACTACGAGCGGATGGTCGAGCTCGCGGGACGCTGGACATGGCGGGGGACCACCGGGGTCGTCGAGGCGCTGCGCGAGCGCAAGGACGCCGGCGAGCTGCAACTGATCCGTGAGGCCGTGCGCATCGCGGAGACGGCGCTCGAGCGGACCATACGCGAGGTGCGCGTTGGGCTCACGGAGCGCCAGGTGGCCGGCATCCTCGAGCACCACCTGCGCGACCTCGGCAGCGATGCCACACCGTTCGAGACCATCGTGGCCTCGGGCGAGCGTGCCGCGCTGCCGCACGCACGGGCCTCCACCCGCGCGCTCCGGGCCGGCGAGTTCCTCCTGATTGACTTCGGCGCATCGCACGGCGGGTACTGCAGCGACATCACGCGCACCTTTGCGCTGAAAAGCGTGAACCCGGAGATGCAGCAGGTTCATGATGTCGTTCGTGAGGCGACGCTCAGCGCTTCGGCACGTGTTCGGGCCGGAATGCGGGGGAGGGATGCCGACGCCATCGCGCGGGACTACATTGAAGCCCGCGGGTACGGGGAGCTTTTCGGGCATTCTCTCGGGCACGGAATTGGGCTCGAGGTGCACGAAGGGCCGAGGCTGGCCCGGACCGCGGACGCGCCGCTGCCCCCCAGCGCCGTGGTGACCATTGAACCAGGCATCTACAAGCCCGGGTGGGGCGGGGTGCGCATCGAGGATGATGTCTTCCTCGCCGACGCTGGCCCAGAAGTGCTGACGACTTTCCCGCGAGAATTGATGGTGCTAGGCTGACAGCGATGTCGCTCCACCGCGCGCGGTGTCTGTTGTCTCTCTGTTGTCTCTCTGTTGTTTCTCTGTTGTCTTTCTTGAGAGAATTAAGATGATAGATCTGCGCTACGTAAAGAAGCTCGTGGATATGCTTGACGGTTCGACCGTCGACTCTATTGAGATCTCGTCCGACAAGGGGATGAAGATCCGCATCAGCAAGACGCCCGCCGCGCGCGGCGCCATGCACGCGGTGGCCCCGGTGGTGCATGCGGCACCGCCCGCGCCCGTCCTGGCCGCGCCCGTGGCCGCCGTGCCGGTCGCGGCCGCGCCGGCCGCGCCGAAGGCCGAGCCCGCGTCCAAGCTGTCCGAGGTCAAGTCGCCGATGGTCGGCACGTTCTACTCGAAGCCCGAGCCCGGCGCCCAGCCCTACGTGCATGTCGGCTCTCAGGTCGCCAAGGGGCAGGTGCTGTGCATCATCGAGGCCATGAAGATCATGAACGAGATCGAGAGCGAAGTCGCCGGCACGATCCGCGAGATCTGCGTGACCGACGCGCATCCGGTCGAGTTTGGCCAGGCCCTCTTCCGTATTGATCCCAATGGCTGATCCCACCGGTCCGCGCCCGTCCACGGCGCAGCCCGTGGTCGGCGCGCCGCAGGCTGGCGCCCCGCCGGCGCCGCCGTACAACTACAAGGTCGTCCTCCAGCAGGCCGTGGCGATGGGGGCGTCCGACCTGCACCTCAAGGTCGGCCGCGCGCCGATGTGCCGGCTCAACGGAGAGCTCTCGCCTCTCGAGCTGCCGCCGCTGAAGCCCGAGGACCTCAAGTCCATCGGCGAGCAGATCTGCCCGCCCAAGCAGAAGCGCGAGTTCGACGCCGAGAAGGAGGCCGACTTCGCCATCGGCGTCCCCGGTATCGGCCGCTTCCGCGTGAACATGTACCAGCAGCGTGGCACCATCGCGTTCGTCTTCCGCGCCATCGCCTTCCAGGCCGCGTCCATCAAGGACCTCAACTTGCCGCCGGTGCTGGAGCAGATCGCGCTGAAGCCGCGCGGGCTCGTGCTCGTCACCGGCATCACCGGCTCGGGCAAGTCCACGGCGCTCGCGTCGATGATCCAGTACGTCAACGAGTCGCGGCACGCGAACATCATCACCATCGAAGATCCCATCGAGTTCCTGCATCGCGACATCAACTGCAACATCAACCAGCGCGAAGTGGGGCTCGACACGAGCTCGTTCGCCGCGGCGCTGCGCCGCGTGCTGCGCCAGGACCCCGATATCATCCTGATTGGCGAGATCCGCGACCTCGAGACGCTCGAGATCGCGCTCAAGGCGGCCGACACCGGGCACATGGTGTTCAGCACGCTGCACACCACCGACGCCACGCAGACCATCAACCGCGTGTTGTCGTTCTACCCGCCGCACCAGCAGGGCGACGTGCGTTTCTCGCTCTCCACCGCGCTCAACGCCGTCGTCTCGCTGCGCCTCGTACCGCGCTCCGACCGCCCCGGCCGTGTCCCCGCGTGCGAGGTGCTCATCAACACCGCGGCCGTGCAGGACAACATCCGTGACATGACCAAGTCGCTCAACATCCCCGACCTCATCAAGGAAGGGACGGTGCAGTACGGGATGCAGAGCTTCGACCAGTCGCTGATGGGCTGGTACTCCAAGGGCGTCATTTCGTACGAGAACGCGCTGCTCTTCTCCACCAACCCGAGCGAGTTCGCGCTCAAGGTGCAGGGCATCGCGGGGACCAGCGATACGAGCTGGGATACGTTCACGCAGTAACTGACGGGAGTTGGGCCATGCGAGACGGGAGACGCAAACGACCGCCACCTCCGCCTTCTCTCCCATTTCCCATCTCCCATCTCCCATCTCCCATCTCCCATCTGTGTTCAAGAAAGTCCTAATAGCAAACCGCGGCGAAATCGCCCTGCGCGTCATCCGCGCGTGCCGCGAGCTCGGCATCCAGACCGTCGCCGTGTACAGCGAAGCCGATCGCGAATCGCTGCACGTGCGATTCGCCGATGACGACGTCTGCATCGGCCCGGCCCCCGCGCGCGAGAGCTACCTCCGCATCCCGCGGCTGATTGCCGCCGCCGAGATCACCGGCGCCGACGCCATCCATCCCGGCTACGGCTTCCTCGCCGAGAACGCCGAGTTCGCCGAGACGTGCGCGGCGAGCGGCATCACGTTCATCGGGCCCACGCCGCCGCAGATCCGCATGATGGGCGACAAGGCGGCGGCGCGCACCAAGATGATCGAGAATGGCGTCCCCGTCGTCCCCGGCACCCCCGGGCCCGTCGAGGACGTGAACGAAGCGCTCGGCTTCGCCGAGCAGATCGGCTTCCCCGTGATCATCAAGGCCGCCGCCGGCGGCGGCGGCAAGGGCATGCGCGTCGCCAACGACGCCGAGGAGTTCGCGCGGTCGTTTCAGATGGCGCGCACGGAGGCGCTGTCGGCGTTCGGCAACGGCGATGTGTACGTCGAGAAGTACCTGCGGCGTCCGCGCCACATCGAGTTCCAGATCCTCGGCGACACCCACGGCAATGTGATTCACCTGGGCGAGCGCGACTGCTCCGTGCAGCGGCGCCACCAGAAGCTCATCGAGGAGTCGCCGTCCCCCGGCATGACACCAGCGCTGCGCGAGCGCATGGGCGAGGCCGCCGTGTTGGGCGCCAAGGCCATCGATTACGTGGGCGCCGGCACCGTGGAAATGCTGCTCGACACCGACGGGTCGTTCTACTTCATGGAGATGAACACCCGTATCCAGGTGGAGCATCCCGTGACCGAGATGATCACCGGGGTGGATCTCGTGAAGGAGCAGATCCGCGTGGCGGCGGGCGAGGCGCTGCGCGAGAAGGAGACGCCGCAGATGCGTGGGCACGTGATCGAGTGCCGCATCAATGCGGAGGATCCGTTCAAGAACTTCCAGCCGTCACCCGGCAAGATCGAAGTGTTCCATTTGCCCGGCGGCAACGGCGTGCGCGTGGACACCCACGCCTATGCCGGCTACACCGTGCCCCCGTTCTACGACTCGATGATCGCCAAGCTCATCGTGCACGGCGTGGACCGCACCGAGGCGCTGGCCAAGATGCGACTGGCGCTCGACACGTTCATCGTGCAGGGCGTGACAACGACGATTCCGTTCTTGTCCAAGGTGATGAGCCACCCGGACTTCGTGCGCGGGGATGTGCATACGAAGTTTCTTGAGGTTGAGGGCAAAGATCTGTTTGAGGAGTGAGGAGGAGTGCAGAGGTTTGGGAGGAGTGAAGAGTGGAGAGATGAGGGAGGAGAGAGGGGGCGGCCATCGGCCGCCCCCTCTTGGCTTCGCTTCGCTCGCCGGCCGTTGTTCCTCCTCCCCATCACTCCTTTCTCCACTCCTCTCCCCTTCCGAACCCCTGCACCCCCCCCTCCTCCTAAAGTCCGGAGCCTCGTCCTGTCACCGAGTTCACTTTATTGATCATCCCCAACACCAGCCGTCTATCCTGCGCCAGGACGTCAATCCGGTGCTCGAGTCGCTGAGACGGCAGGTGTCGCCGCACGCTCATGTACCACACCGTGGATTCGCGGATCGAGCCCAGCGCATAGGAGTAGAATCGCGCCCGATCGCCTGGCGTCCGACGCGAATACCCTTCGCCGATGTTCGCACAGATCGAGCCCACCGCGCGCTGCAGTTGATCGGCGCTCTGTGGATGGATCGGTGGCGTAGCGTCGGCGAGGTCCGCCGAGCAACAGTCCACCATATATCGCGCGACGCGATACGCGTGCAGTTTCCAGAGTGGATCCCCGGTCTCCGCCGGCGATACGCCGTTCTCCCAGCGGGCCAGTTCGTCGAGGAGCGAGAGGTCCATGCGGAGAGGGTAGGGCAGGGTAGGTCAGAGTGCGTCACCAATCGGCCGCGAGCACCATCAATTCCACGCAATTCTCGACGGGGGCCTCCTCCCCCCTCACCCCTCTCTCCACTCCTCTCTCCTCCCAAACCCCTGCACCCCTCCCCCTCCCCCCCCCCTGCTTCTCAGCGTCTCTCTAACCCCAGCCCGCCTGGAAGCGAATGTCGCCGTCGTAATCGACGTCCTCCGCTTCACGTCCTCCGCGGTCATCGCTTTGGCGAATGGCGCGCGGTCGATCATCCCCTATGCGACGCTCGCGGAGGCCCGCGAACAGACCGGCCGCGCTCTCCTCGCCGGCGAGCGAGATGCCACGAGACCGGACGGCTTCAACCTCGGCAACTCCCCCCTGGAGTTCACGAGGCAGGCCGTGCAGGGCAGGGACATCGCCTGGACCACGACCAACGGAACCGCGGCGATCAAAACGGTGCTGGGTGACGATGCCTCCTCCCCCCTCTCCCCTCCCTCCACTCTTCACTCCTCCCAAACCCCTGCACCCCTCCCCCTCCCGCGTGACTTCGTCCTCGCGTCATACGTCAATCTCTCGGCGGTTGTAGCGTTCCTCGCGCCCCGGCTCGAGGCGCGTTCTGCCGTCGCCATCGCCTGTGCCGGTCGTGAGGGAGGCTTCGCACTCGAGGATTCCGCCTGTGCCGGCGCCCTCGTCCGCCGTCTCCACGCGGCGCTCGGCGACCGGCTCATTGTGAATGACGGCGCGCGCGCGAGCGCGTGCATAGACGAGGCCTATGGCGAAGATTTCGCGCGGCTCTTCCGCGACGCTCAGCACGGACGATTCCTTCGAGACCACGGATTCGGAGCCGACCTCGACGCCTGTGGCGCGCTCGATGCGGTCCCGGTCGTCCCGCGCTGGCGCGACGGGTGCTTCGTCGCTGGATGACCTCGATGTCGCCCCCAACCCGCGCCGCCGCCGCGCCGCCACGCCGGATGATGAGGTCTACACGCCGCCCCGCGCCCGTCGTACCGCGCCCGTGACCGAGAGCGACATCGGCGAGCCCGTGCAGAACATGCCGCGCCGCAAGCGCGGCAAGAACGACGCCGCGGACCCCACGCCCGCGCAGCTCGCCAAGGCCGTCCGCCGCGAACACCTCAAGCGCGAGGTCGGTGGCATCGCCCTGATGCTCGGCGCGGTCTTCATCGCCGGCGCCCTCCTGGCCCGTCCGGCGTTCACGTCGGAATCGTGCGCTGATGCTGGGTCCATCTTCGGCCCCGTCGGCGCCTGCCTGCGCTGGTCCGTGCTGACCCTCGTTGGTGCGCTTTCGGCCGCTATCGTCCCGCTGATCCCCGCCGTCTTTGCCCTGCGCCTCCTCGGGCGCATCGGCGAAAATGACGATCGCCGCTGGCTCACGTTCACCGTCGGCCTCGCGGTCCTCGTGCCCGTCATCGCCTCGCTCGCCCGCGGCCAGTTCGCGAACGCCGATGTGGATCCGCTCGCCGGCCTCTGGGGTTCGTTCGCCGCGTTTTACCTGGTGAAGGCCATCGGCAACGGCGGCGCCTGGGTCGTGGTGGCGCTTGCCCTCAGCGCGCTCTCCGCGGTCGCCCTCAACTGGAACCCGATCCGCGCCATACTCGGCTCGGCGACGCCCCTCAAGGTTGCCGACGGCAAGCTCACCAAGGCCGAGCAGATGGAACCGCCGGCGAGTGAGATGCCGGCGCTCGACCTGTCGCTGATGCCGGACCTCGTGCCCACCACGGTGGCAACGCAGGAGACGAAGACCGACGGCGCGTTTGAACTCCTCGACCCAGCGGCCGCGGCCGCCAAGTCCGACAAGAAAAAGAAGAAGTCACGTGACGAATCCGTCGCTGACTTGATCGACGCCACCGATCTCGTCGATCCGCTCGCCGAGGAACTCCCGTCGCCCGAGCTGCTGTCGCTGCCGCCCGCGCGCAACGTCGATGCCGGCCGCGCCCAGCTCGACGCTGCGGGGCAAAAGCTGATGGACGCGCTGCGCACCTTCCGTGTGGACGGCGAACTCGTCGGCCGCACCACGGGCCCGACCGTGACGCAATTCGAAATTGAGCCCGCGCCGGGTGTGAAGGTGCGCCAGTTCGCGAACCTCGCCAACGACCTCGCGCTCGCCATGCGCGCGCAGTCCATTCGCGTCGTCGCACCCATCCCGGGCAAGGGTGCCGTGGGCATCGAAGTGCCCAACCCGATCTCCGAAATGGTGATCTTCCGCGAGCTCCTCGAGAGCCGCGACTACTGCACCAAGCCGTTCGCCCTGCCGATGGCCATCGGCAAGGACCTCGAGGGGCGCGCCGTGGTGGCCGACTTGGCGAAGATGCCGCACCTGCTCATCGCCGGTGCGACCGGCAGCGGCAAGTCGGTCTGCGTGAACACCATCATCACGAGCCTCATCTACCGGCACACGCCCAAGACGCTGCGCTTCCTGATGGTCGACCCCAAGATGGTCGAGCTCAGCGTGTACAACGTGCTGCCGCACCTGCGCCACAAGGTTGTCACCGACAACCGCGACGCGGCCTCGATGCTCAAGTGGGCCGTGCTCGAGATGCAGGAGCGCTACCAGCTCCTCGCGGCGAACGGCGCGCGCAACATTCAGGACTTCAACCAGAAGGTGCGCGACGGGCACCGGATGCTGAAGCCCAAGGACCCGAACGTCGCCTTCGAGGACCGCGAGTACAAGGGGAACGTGCTCCCCTACATCGTGGTCGTGATTGACGAGCTGGCCGACCTGATGATGACCTGCGCGGCGGAAGTGGAAACGCCGCTGGCGATGCTCGCGCAAAAGGCGCGCGCCATTGGCATCCACCTCATTCTCGCGACGCAGCGTCCGAGTGTGAACGTCATCACCGGTCTCATCAAGGCCAACTTCCCCAGCCGGATTGCCTTCCGCGTGGCGAGCCAGGTGGACAGCCGCACCATCATTGACGGCATGGGCGCCGAGTCGCTGCTCGGCAATGGCGACATGCTGTTCATTCCGCCCGGCAAGAGCGAACCCGCGCGCTTGCAGGGGGCGTTCCTGAGCAACGAGGACACGGAGCGGCTGATGCACTGGTACGCCGACCGCCGCGAGGCCCGCAAGGCCGCGCTCGAGGCGAATGGCTACATGCACGAGCCCACCGAAGAGGAGATGGACATCCTCGAGCGCGTGCGACAGCAGGAGGCGCTGGAGGCCGGTGCCGGGCAGGATGGCGACACCGACGACGGCGACCGCGACAAGCTGTTCCGCGAGGCCGCCGAGGTGTGCATCCAGAACCAGGGTGGCTCGACGTCGCTGCTCCAGCGGCGGCTGAGAATCGGCTACGGCCGCGCCGCGCGCGTCATTGACCAGTTGCACCTCGCCGGCGTGCTCGGCCCGCCGGACGGGTCGAAGCCGCGTGACGTGCTCGCTGGCCTCGACGATCTCGATCGGATCTGCGGAAACAGGGAGGAGTAAAGGGGCCGCGCGCCCCGCGAGTGAGCTTCTCGCGGCGCGGGGAAGCGCGCAGCTCCGGGGGTGAGCTTCGGTTCAATTCTCGGGTCTTCGAGCGCGCGCGCCTAACGGCGCGCGCGTCGTCTATGACCCTCCAGTATGAGCCTGCGCACACCCCCGGAGCTGCGCGCTTCGCGGGTGCGAATGCATCGCTGCGCCCGCCGTTCCCCTCCCCTCAAGCGGCAGTCCCGCATCTCCGTCCGCGCAGGCGGCCGCAGGACCCATAGACGGCGCGCGCAGCGCGCTCGTAGGGTCCGAGAGCCTGCGCGGTCGGAGATGCGGGACTGCCGCGCCCCCTCGCGCGCTCGTAGGGTCCGAGAGCCTGCGCGGTCGGCGATGCGGGCCTGGCGCGCCCCCTGCGAGGACGGAGATGCGGGCCTGCCGCGCCTCCTCGCGCGTGAGAAGGATGCTGACCGCACGCGAATGGTGACACGCGCGGAGGCACGCGGTATTAGCGTCGCGCCATGACAAAAGCGACGAATGACTTCGGCGAACTCGGCGAGCGCGTCGCCGCGCGCTGGCTCGAGCGCCAGGGCTACACCGTGCTCGCGCGCCGCTGGCGCAGCGGCCATCGCGACATCGACGTGATTGCGGAGCGCGATGGGATTGTCGCGTTTGTCGAGGTGAAGACGCGCGCCGCGCTCGAGTTCGGTGATCCCGTGCAAGCCGTGCACGCGCAGAAGCAGCGTTCACTCGTGCGCAGTGCACGCGAGTGGATGGCGCGACACGATGGCGCGAAGCCTGCGAAGCCGGAGTATCGCTTCGACGTCATCGGGGTGCTGTTGCGCGACCGAACAGCATGGATTCGCCACATCGAGTCCGCATTTACAGTGTAACAATTCATGACATTAACCGTTGCGGCGAGCATCACGGATCTGCTGGCCCCCTGCCACGTGACGCATAAAACGATAGTCCACAACGGTTTGCGCCGTCTGTTGATAAGTCGTTGTTTGGAAACACGTTAGCCTCAGGATGGTCTGGATACCCCCTTGTGAAAGTACGTTCTCTTCGTATTTTCTTCGGGACGCCGTTTTCGCTATCTGTTCGGGGATAGCCCCACCGCTTCACCGGGGTAGAT
>JBAZTM010000054.1:0-26788 GCA_041661925.1 Gemmatimonadaceae bacterium | reverse complement strand
CCGACCAGGTAATCGCCCTCGGAGGCGATGCGCCGCGAGATCCAGACGCCGATGCCGAGTTGCAGGACGAGAAAGAGCAGGAGCGCGGTGAGCGTCGGTGTCATTGCAGCGCTGGGAGGGAGCCGTATCTCCGCCGGAGATCACCGGTACGGACGCCCGTCCAAGGCCGCTACTTCGACAGCTCCTGTCGGCGACCCATCCACACGAGCACGCCAAAGATCACGAGCCAGACCGCGCTGCGGAAGGCCATCGCCCGGACGCTGTCCACGGCCACGACGTCGCTCGTGCGAAACAGGAAAACAACGAGCCCGAGCATGGCGAGGTTGAGCGCCAGTATCACGGCCGCGGCAAGGCGGCCACGCGACAGGTTCCGCCAGATCAGCACGGCGGCGGCCGCGTAGGCGACACCCATCGCGGTATTGAAGATCAGGAGGGGGCGGTAGACCACGTAGCCCGCGTCACGCCCCGCAAGCACACTCGCACCGGCGGCAATCGTCGCGATGCCGAAGAGCAGCGCGATGCCGGCCATGCCGCGGGTGAGAAGTCGTGACGATCCGTTCATCATGTGCTCCGGCCCGCCTCAGTCCTTCAGGAGATACTCAACCGTCGCCACCACGCGGACAACCTTGTTCATCTGGCTTGCTTCCTGAATTCCCTGCGCCTGATCGCGCGGGAGGATCTCGAAGTAGCCCTGGTTGGCCTGACGGATCCCGCCGAGCGCGCTCCCCGCATCCTGCGCGAACTGCTGCGCTGCCTCGCGCGCGCGCGCCGTCGCCTGCGCGATCATCGCGGGCTTCAGCTTGTTGAGCCCGGTGAAAACGAACGTCGGCCCCCCGGAGCCATATTGCTCGCCTGACGAGAGCACGACGCCCTCGCTGACGAGCTCGGAGACCTTCTGGCTCGCGGCGGCGACGGTTTCCGGCTGCGTGCTCCGCACCAACAGCGTCTGGGTGATCACGTAGCGCGGTCCGGTTCGGTTGCTGTTGTACTGGTCCGCCTGCCCGTCCCGCACGGCGAACTCCTGGAGCGTCAGCTGCGTCGTGTCCACGCCGTGCCGTCCAAGAAAGGCCTGTATCCGGCGCACGCTCATTTGCAGGTGCGCGTTGGCTGTCGCCAGGTCGTTGTCGGCCGCAATCACCCGCAGCGGCCAGATGGCGAGATTCGCCTTCGCCTCCTGCTCGGCGACCCCTTTCACCGTGACGTAGCGCTCCGCCTGCTTGGCGCGCACGAACCCGCTGCCGGCGAAGTAGCCGCCCGCCACGATCCCAAGTGCGAGGACCATCGTGCCGATCAATGGCCGATCGAGAGCGCTCATCGGGTGAACCTCAAGGACTGGGACGTACCTTTCGCCAGCGCAGTGGCGTCAGCGCGTCATGGCCACGCCCTGCCCTGGATCGGAGCGGGCGAAGCGGTTTCCGTCGGGATCAAGGAAGTTGATCGTGCGCTTCCGGCCTTCGACGATCTCGTCGGCACGGGCGTACTGCTGCGCGAGGGCCAACTGACCCTCACGCTTCTGGGGAAACGCGGCGGACGCGATGCGCACGCTGAGTTCGCCGTTGCGCAACTCAACCTGCGCCGTCTCATTGACCGTCCTCAGCGTGCCGGCCGCCTCAGCCGGCGACATTGGCGCGGCAATGAGATTGGGGACGGCGACGCCGACCGGAATGACACGATCCCGCGTGGTGAAGTAGTACCCCGCCGTGGCGACCGCGAGCAGCCCGATCAGGCCCCATCGTTGTATGGGCGTCAGGCGCGCGAGGATCGCGCGCGGCGCGCCGGTCAGGCCTGCAGCCTTCATGCTCGCGGCGGCGCGCGTGTTCCGCGATGAGCCGGGGGAGTCACTGCGCTCGATCGGGTATGGTGTCTGGCAGTGCGCGCACACCCGGACGTTATGGCTTTCCTTCCCGCACTTTGGACAGAGCATGACTCTAACAATGCGGTGCGTCCAGGAGACCGGCAATATGCGTCCGCCGATACTTCAGTCCGGAAAACGCCGACGATACCGCCATACAATTTCCGACCTGGTCCCTCGAGTGTGCCTGCACTGTGGTCCTCTCAGGGAGGCCAGTGCGCACGCGCCGCGCGCCTCGTCGTCGCCCTAGTACCGCCACACCGCCATGGCCCCTTCATCGCTCAGCAGGTACCGCCGCGTGGAGTCGGCCAGGACGGCCTCGAATGACCGCCGTACCCCGTCCACGCGCATCCATCGGCGCACCGGTCGGATGCCGTGACTGTAGTCCACGTACCAGTCCACGTGGCCGGCATACACCGGCTGGATTGGTTCGCCGTTCAGGTAGTGCCACCCGAAGATCGCGACGCGATTCGCCTTCTCCTGCAGCCTGTTTGAGACGACGACATCCTTCTTGATTCCCGCCACGAACGCGCCGCGCGCCTGCCCGGCGAGCTGCTCCTCGATGATGCGGTGGTGCTGCAGGAACGTGAGTGGCGCGTCGCGATCCTGGGTCAGCGGTCGCGGCTCCACATGCACGGGCGCCGCCGCCCAGATGTCGTTGACCATCTTGCGCGTCGGCAGCACGAACCCAAACGCATCGCAGAACGCCTGGGCCGTGTATGGGTTCATCGGCATGCGCACGAAGTCGTCGTCAGATCCGATGGCCAGGTAGTCCGGCATGACCTCGTACGCGACCGTGTGCCGAATGCTGTCAGGACCGACGGCGTGCGCCTCGACCGTGCGCAGCGCGCGCAGGAATGTCGGGATGTTCCCCGCGAACAACTCGCGGCGTATCGCTGTTTCGCGTTCGTCGCGCGGCAGGCTGGACACGGACGCAATGAAAGCGCTTCCCGTCAGCGCGCCGGCGTTGCGCGCGGGAATGTCCGGCGGCATCGCCGAAGGCAGTTTCACCTCGCCCTCGACGAACCGGTCGTACACGCGTGCCGGCCGCAGCACGGCGTCCCCGCGATCGTACGCCGGACGGCCCGAAAGCAGGGCATGCATGTAGCCGTTCATGTCGCCGATCATCGCCGTGTGCAGGATGCGGTTCTCCGGGTTCGGGTGGAGCAGGAGCTCAACCTGCGGCGCCCGGTATCGTACGAACGCGCCCAGCGTGTCCTTGGCGAACGTCAACGATTGCGACAAGTGCTGGATCATCCGCTGCGAGGCGCGCCAGGTGCCACCGGAATCGGAGACCACCTTCTTGCCGTCCAGCGTGATCTCGCGGTCGTCGTACGCGAGCGTGACCAGCTGGTTGCGAGGACTGCGGCGCAGCCACGCCACGAGCTTGTCCCCATGTGCCGGGGCGAAGTTGTAGTTGGCATCGAGAAAGGCGATGCGCTCCAGCCAATCGGGAAGGGCGGCCTGGCCCTCGATGAACCCGAACATGAACGAACCGCCGCCACTGTGGCCGGTCAGCGTGACCGGTGACTGGTCCGCATGTCCGACTGCTGCGCGCAGCTGCTCGACGATGGTGACGATGCGCGCGTTGGCACGTTCGTATCCAAGCTTGGCACGCCACGATGGCCAGCTCTTGGAGTCAGCCTCGAGATAGACGACGACGGCCTGCGGCAGGCCTCGCTCCCGCAGGGCCCGTGTCTGGGCCCCGATATGCTGGATATCGTATCGCCAGCCGATGCCATCGCCGGCGCGTCGCCCCATCGTCTCGGCCGTTGAGTTTCCGTTCGGCAGCGCGTACAGGACGAGGTCAACAGGCGTTGTCGTGTCGATCCGCGCGGGCGCAACGATGGTCGCCGTGACACCGGGGGAGAGCTCAAGCACGCGCATGCGCTCGCCGCCGCTCTCAAATGGAATGGAGCCCGGACGGACGCGGACGAGTCGCCCGGGCGCACACGCGACCACGAGGAGAACGAGCGCCATCGCCATCATTCGAACGACGCGGCGTTCCTGACATACCAGACCTCGTGTCGAGCCGTGAACAGGATGCATGACGATGTGAGCGTCCGTGCCTACTGAGGTTGGCGAGCGTGGAGCGGGCGGGCGTTGCGCGCCGTCAGGAATTTCCGGTTCCACGTGGCGCAGTCTGTATATAGTCGCGCCTGATGTCGCCGTCGCAAGTCCGGTGATGCGGTGACCCTCATGCGCCGAATCCGTGAGCACTTGCGTACACGGACAACGTCGCGCGTTCGTGTCGCCGGATCAACTGATCCACGTTCCCAGCAGAAGCCCCAGCAGCACGAACACCAGCGCCAGGAACGCCGCTATACCGATTCCCGCGGCGCTGGTGCGAAGCACGAACCAGCCGTATTCCGTGAGGGCGCGGCCGTCGCGAGCGCCGGCTTCCAGATGACGCTCAGCGATGGCCCACACGCCGTACATCGCAAAACACGACGCGGCGCTCACGAGTACCGCCCAGCCAGCTGGTCTCGCCCACGCAGCAGCCACGGCAATCGCGGTCCCGCCAATCATATCGAACATGAGCCGGGCCACAGTGCTCGCCCGCGCCCGTGCCCGCAAGAACTCTGGAAGCGTCACAACTGGATCGGCTCCGACTGGCTCCATGTCCCGCTCCTTTCCACGCCGGCTGTCGCACGGGCAGTCCCGTGAATGGCAATGCGCCCCGGCCCTTCCATATAGATGCAGCGACTGCGGGCGATTGGCCATCGTTATCCAGTACGGAGTAGTTTCCCCCTCAGCGGAACAGCCGCTAATTCCTCGCTCAATCGAGGCTTGTCACATGAAGCTGCCCGTGCTCTTCCCCGCGCTCGCCTGCCTTGGACTGCTGGGGCCGGCGGGTGACCGGCTCCCATCGCGCGAGTCCGTGGACCTCCTGATTACTGGAGGAACCGTCATCACGATGGATTCCGCCCGCCGGGTGCTAGAGGACGGCGCCGTCGCGATCAGGGGGGACCGCATTGTCGCGGTGGGGACTTCGAGAGAGTTGGCGGCGAGGTTCACCGCGCGGGAAACGATCAACGCGCATCGCAAGGTGGTGATGCCCGGCCTCATTGATGGGCACGGGCACGCAGGCCACGGCCTCGTGAAGACGCTCGGGATGGACACCGACGAGTGGTACGGCGCCACCGAACAGATCTACGCGCGAGGTTCCACGGTCGACTTCTGGCGGGCCGAGGCACTGCTCACCGGCGTAGAGCGCGTACGCTTCGGCGTGACAACCGCCTTGAGCTACTTTGGCGGCGGCGACATGGTGGTGCGCACCGACGACCCGAAGTACGGCGACGCCTATCTTCAGGCCACATCCGACGTGGGAATCCGTTTTATCCTCGCCGTCGGTCCACGGCGCCCTCCGTTTCCCCGCGCGTATGTCGAGTGGGACGGCACGGCATCAACCGAGGTTCCGGTGACGTTCGCGCGGCAGCTCGAGGTTTCCGAGGCGCTGATCAAGAAGTGGCACGGCGCCGGCGCCGGACGACTGCGGCTCGCGGTGATGTTCCCGACGCACCATCCAGACCCGAAGGCTGACACCGGGGCGGCGATCGAGGAGATCAAGTCGCAGGCGCGCGCCGCGCGGGCGCTCTCCAGGCGCTACGGACTCCTCTTCACGCAGGACGGCCACTCCAGCGGCACCATCAAGTGGGCGCACGACGAGCTTGGCATTCTTGGTCCCGACGTGCTCCTCTCGCACGCCACCGGTATGTCCGCCGAGGAGATCGCCATCGTCGCACGCACCGGCACGAAGATCGTGCACAACCCCAGCGCCGTCGCCGCCATGCGCGAACGCTTCACGCTCGTCGAACTGCTCGACGCGGGAGCCACCGTGATGCTCGGCTCAGACGGAGTGGCGCCCGACCGCAGCTATGACATGTTCCGCCACATGTTCCAGGCGATGCGCTATCACCGTGCGGCCTGGCGCGATGCCAACGTGCTGCCTGCCGGGAAGGTACTGGAGATGGTGACTATCGATGCCGCGCGTGCGCTGGGCCTGGAGCGGGAGATCGGTTCGCTCGAGCCCGGCAAGAAGGCCGACATCATTCTTGTCGACATCTTCCGGCCGCACATGGTCCCGATGAACATGCCGCTCTACCGCGTGGCATACTTCGCCAACGGCAACGACGTCAGCACCGTGCTCGTCAACGGGCGCGTGTTGATGCGCGACCGGCAAGTGTTGTCGGTCAACGAGGAAGATGTGCTGAATTTCGCACAGCGTGAGGCCGATGCAGCCATCCGGCGCACGGGGCTCGAGAAGCTGAAGGAAACGCCCGATGGATTCTGGGGAAGGAGTCGGTTGCCGCGACGGTGACGCGGCTATCTCGCGACGGCGACTCCCCAGTTCTTTAGTGAACGTGTGACTCTTCGTGCTTACGACCTCCATGCTGGGGTTCATGGCGATGTTCAGATGGACGCGCCCACCTACGCGGTGCAAGACGGGGTCTCCCTTCAAGTTCTCGCCTGTCTTGTCGGAAGTAACGGAAGTATTTCAAAGCAATTCCCCGACAGGTGCTCGCCCGTGGCGCTGTAGATTTAGATGGACCAGCACACGCTGGTCTAACGTCGCTTAGGAGACATTGCCGTGACGATGAATACAGATCTGCAGGGCAAGCGTGGCGTCGACATCCTGCACGAGCCGCTGCTGAACAAGGGCACCAGCTTCACCGAGGCTGAGCGCGATGCGCTCGGCCTGCGCGGCCTGCTGCCGCCCAAGGTCACCACCCAGGCCCAGCAAGTCGAGCGGACGCTGGGCAATATCCGCCGCAAGCCGACGGACCTCGACAAGTACACGTACCTGATCTCTCTCCAGGAGCGCAACTCGGCGCTCTTCTATCGCGTGGTGATGGACAATCTCAACGAGATGATGCCCATCATCTACACCCCGACGGTCGGCCTCGCCTGCCAGAAGTACGCGCTGATCTTCCGGCGCCCGCAGGGACTGTTCATCTCCAGCCAAGATCGCGGCCGGATGAAGGAGATCCTCCGCAATTGGCCGCAAGCCGATATTCGCATGATCGTCGTCACGGACGGCGAGCGCATTCTCGGCCTCGGTGATCTTGGGTCGTGCGGCATGGGCATTCCGGTCGGCAAGCTTTCGCTGTACACGGCATGCGCCGGGCTTCCGCCCAGCCAGTGCCTGCCGGTGATGCTCGATGTCGGCACCAACAACAAGGCGCTGCGCGATGACCCGCTGTACATCGGCCTCGCGCAGGAACGCATGCGCGGCCCGGCGTACGATGAGTTGGTCGACGAGTTCGTGAAGGCGGTGCAGGAAGTCTTCCCGAAGGCCTGCATCCAGTTTGAGGACTTCGGCAACACCAACGCCTTCCGCATGCTGCACAAGTACCGCGACAATGTCTGCACGTTCAACGATGACATCCAGGGCACGGCCGGTGTGACGCTCGCCGGCTTGTATTCCACGCTGCGGATCACCGGCGGCAAGCTCACCGAGAAGAAGTTCCTCTTCCTGGGCGCGGGCGAAGCAGGCGTCGGCATCTGCGACTTGATCGTGACGGCGCTGATGGCGGAAGGCCTGACCCAGGCCGAGGCACGCGAGCGGTGCTGGCTGGTCGACTCCAAGGGGCTCGTGGTCAAGAGCCGGACCGACCTCGCCGAGCACAAGCTGCCGTATGCCCATGACCATGCCCCGATGCCCGACCTGCTCGCCGCAGTCGAGGCCCTCAAGCCGACGGCGCTTATTGGCGTATCCGGCATGCCGCAGACGTTCACGGAAGACGTGGTGAAGGCGATGGGCCGTCTCAACAAGCGTCCCGTGATCTTCGCGCTCTCCAACCCGACATCGAAGGCCGAGTGCACGGCTGAGCAGGCGTACACGTGGACCGATGGACGTGCCATCTTCGCCAGCGGCAGCCCGTTCCCAGCCTTCACGTTCAACGGCAAGACCCATGTGTCCGGGCAGGGCAACAACTCCTACATCTTCCCCGGTGTGGGGCTTGGCGTGATTGCCACCGAGTCCACGCGCGTCACGGATGAAATGTTCTTCGTGGCCGCCAAGACACTGGCGACGCTCGTGAAGGAGGAAGACCTTGCAGCGGGGAGCGTCTACCCCGACCTGCAGCGCATTCGTGAAGTGTCTGGGAAGATCGCGGTGGCGGTGGCGGACGTGGTGTTTGCCCGCAAACTGACCAAGATGCCGCGTCCGATGGACGTCGCCGCTCACGTCGAGGCGCAGATGTATCAGCCGGAGTACGACCAGTACGTGAAGCCGTAAGAGTCACGAGCATCCGCTCGGGTCATGCAGAGGGGCGCCGCGAGTCATCGCGGCGCCCCTCTGCATTCGTGGCGGGGTCGCTCCACGGTCGCCCCTGGGGTGCGCGCTCCCTAACGGCGCGCGAGGAACGCGAGCACCGCGCTCGCGCCTGTGCAGAACCCGAATCCGATGGCCACGATCGCGACCCCCGGACCCGCCCGCGCTCCCTGAAGCAACGAAGCTGCCGTTGCGCACACGGCGCCGGCGGCGACAGCGCCCAGCGCACGGCCGACCGACACTCGACCGGGCTCAGTCGTGTCGGGCTTGACCACCATGACTGCCGCTGAGCCAACGAGTGCCGCCCCGGCGAGCCAGAGATATCGGACGTCGCTGCCGGTGCTGATGGCGCGGATCAGCCCGAACATCACCGGCACCCCGGCGAATCCCACGGCAATGACACGCAGGAACAATCGTCGCCGACCTCCGGGCGACAGCGTGCCCCGGTCCGCCATCACGCGCGACCGTCGTCGGTTTCGGTCGGCGGACGGTCGCGCCGGTACTGCAGGGCTCCCGACGGACACCGCTCGACTTGCGCGGCAACTTCATCAGGCGACGCCGCCTCCGCGTGGATCCAGCGCTTCCGGCGCTCATCGAAGACCGCGGGCAGGCCGCGCACGCACGCGCCGGAATGCACGCAGATCTCAGGATCGAAGGTCACCGTGATGCCAGGTGCTTCATATGTCTGAAGTCGCTTGCCCATTACGCCCTCCGGTTGCGGCTTCTCGGGTGCCACGTGTTACGCATCACCCGCACGCAGGAGCGCGGCGAGCTTCAGCGTCGTCGCCCAGTTTCTCGTGGTCACGGCGCGCCCGGCCTTCCCCAGCAGCGCACTGGCCACCTGGCTCTCCAATATGCCGTGAGCACAGTGAAGATAGGCGGCGTGCTTTCCGATCAGCAATCGCTCGGGCGCTCGTACCATCGGGCGCAGCGCGGCCAGCGCGTCAATCGCTGCCTGCGCTTGCGCGAAGGCCACCAGGAATCGTGAATGCTGGTCCGCGGCTGGGGCAAGCGTGTTCTCGGCGACGGCCGCGAGGAAGTCGGACGACGACTTGACCACGACGTTGATGGACAGCCCCAGCCGCTCTTGCAGCGCGCCACCAATCGCATTCGCGTGAGCGTTCGCCGAGCGCCCTGTGCTCCGAAATACCGCATTACCGCTGTTCAGCAGGGTCCGCACCTCGGTGAAGCCCTGCGCCTCGAGCAGCGCGCGGAACTCAGCCATCGGCACGCGATTTCCCTTGCCGACGTTGACACCGCGAAGCAGGACGACAAATCGGTTCATTGGCGTTGCCTAGAGGGCGCGACGGGCGCGGCAGGATCAACCAACGCCGGTGTCTCCCAGCCGGTGCGCGCGACGACGAAGCGGACAATGTGATCGAGCGCCAGTGCCGACTCAGGGAGGAATGAAGCGACCTGGAAGACATGCGGCGTCTCGGGCCACAGTTCGAGTTCGACGTGAACACCGGCCGCGTTGGCACGTTGCGCCGTCCGGATTGCCTCGTCTCTGAGCATCTCAGAACTGCCGGCCTGAAGGAACAGGGGTGGGTATCCCGTGAAGTCGGCGAAGATTGGCGACACTTCGGGGTGCATGTACAGTTGCGGCGACGGCGCGTAATGGTGCCGAAGCACCAGCAGGCTGCGCAGGTGCAGCACCGGGTCGAGCGCCTCATTGTCCACCATGCTGGGACTGGTCAGCGTGCAGTCGACTGCCGGTGACAGCAACACTGCGCAGGCAGGCAGCGGTTCTCCCGCCTGCCGAGCGCGCCCAAGCGTCACGAGCGCCAGGTTACCACCGGCTGAATCGCCCACGAGGATGATGTCGCGAGGATCATGGCCAGTGGCGAGCAGCCAACGGTACACGGTATGGCAATCGTCGGGGGCGGCCGGAAAGGGATGCTCCGGCGCAAGCCGATAGTCAGGAATGAGCGCCCGTGCCGCGAACCGCCGACACAACCGCGCCGCAAACGCCGCATAGATGTTCGGGAATCGAAATGCAAACGACCCGCCGTGCAGGTAGAGCAGCACGCGACCCGGCCGGGTTTCGGGCACACCGACCCACTCGGCGCTCACGCCGTCGCAGTCGACCGGGTCGCGCACCACCCACTTGTCCACCGCGAAGTGGCGCGCTTCGATCTCCTCGTAGCGCCGTCGCAGCGCCGGGATGTCCGTGTCCTGCAGCAGCGGTTGGCGCGACGTCAGCCGAAGCAGCGCACTGAGCGCGCGACTGCGCCAACTGCCTCGACCCTCAATCACGCGTACGAGCGGCGCGTCGTCGTTCATGCGCACTCCCTCCGGCCTGATGCGAAGGGTAGCCTCAAGTGCGGCGGTGCGATACTCAGTCCACGATGAACAAGGTCGCTCCCGTGGGCGCCTCGCTCCGGTGTGCCTCCGCGCCATCCGCGACTTCGTAGCTCATCCCCGGCGCCAGCACCACAACGCGCCCGTCCTTCAGCCGCGTGTGCAACTCGCCCTTCACGCACAGCAGGATGTGCCCCTTCTCGCACCAGTGGTCGGCCACATACCCAGGCGAATACTCGACCATTCGCACGCGGATGTCGCCGTGGCGCTTCACCCGCCAAGTTGCAACGCCAACGTCCCCAGGATGCGCCTCCCCGGGGACGTCGGCCCAGTCAGTGACCTGAAACGGAATGCCGTCGAGCTTCATTTGGGCCACCCCGCCTGCGGCAATGCCGGCGTGATCTTCAGGGCGTTCTGGTAGTAGACCTTCTTCAGCACCGTATCCGGCAGGTCAATGCCGTAGAGCTTCCAGAACGCGTGATAGTGCCGGTAATAGTCGAAGTATTCGTCACGCGTCTCGAACACCCGCCAGTAATACGGATACTCCTCGGGCTGGTACGAGTCCTTGCCGAACAGGATGCGATCCTGGTACTTCACGAAGAAGTCGTGCGCGCCACGCGGCTGGCGTCCGATGTCGTACAGCACCGCCCCAACCTCGGCGTACACGTTGGGCATCGCGTCCAACATTTTGCCGAGCCGTCCCAGGTCGTTGGCATGCCAGCCGAGATGCGCCGCCACGAACGTCGTCTTGGGATGCCGGCGGAACAGGTTGTCGCGCTCCGTCATCAGCGTCTCGAAGGACGGATTCGACTCCGCCGGATACCGGCGCCCTGGGAAGAGCGCGAGCTCGAGCCACCGCTCGTTCTTGAAGTTGATGTCGTCCCAGAACTCCTGCGGATCCGCCGTATGGATGAACACGGGAATCTTCATCCGCGCCGCCGCCTGCCAGATGGGATCCAGTTCAGGGTCGTCAATCTTCAGCCGGCTTCCGTCGGTCTTCTTATATGAAAGGCCAAGTCCCTTCCCGATTTCGCCAATGCCCACCGCCCCGGCGACAACATCGGCCTCGAGCTGCGCCACGGCCTTCTCCGCCCAGCCGGGGCCGACGTTCCGGAAGTCGATGCCGGTCAGGACCCGCACACGGTCCTTCATCTTTGGCGACGCACCCACCGCCGCGAGCACGCGCTTCAGCGCCTCGCCGCTCGTGTTGTTCGCCGTGAGCATCAGCCCGATGTTGAGCGCATCCATCTCCGCGCCCATCTGCTCGAGTCCGACGGCTGTCGCGATTTGTCCGCCGGGATGCCCATGGAAGTCGATCACCGGGAACTTCGCCTTCGGCACGAGATGTTCGGCCGTGACGAGCGTCGACCGCGGACGGTAGTCGAGGATGCTCGGCGCTGGCAATTCTGGCGCACGACAATTCCGCGGTCGTACCTCGGTCATCCCGGGTGGGCATTCCTCGCCGTCCTTGATCGGCGTGCCACCTCGGGCGCCGGGGGGCCCGCCCTGCGCGAGCGCCGCGGCCGACGCCAGCATCACCAGCGCCGCGACGCTCATTGCGACCCGACGCGCGGCCAGCGCACACCGCGCGTCGTCAGCCATAGCGGTTATGTCCACTGCGGCCACAGCCAGCCGAACGTCCCGGCGGTCACCAGCGCGTAGAGCAATGCATCGATCGTGGATGTGATGGTCGAGCGCAGCGACCGATGGTACCAGATGTTGAATTGCCACAGCGCCGCCCCGTATCCGATGAATGCCGTCACGCCCGCAAAACGGAAGACGCTCAGGTACGGCGAGCCCTGGCTGAGCGCGCGCCCCGCCACGTAGCCGGCGAAGACGCTCATCACCAGCGAGTAGAGGAACCACTTCGCCAGCTGCGGTCCCATCGACGGCATGCCGTTGGGCAGCACGGTCGCCATCAGCACAGGCCCTTGCTTCATCTTCTCCTGAAACGCGGGGGTTCCCATCTCGGCCATGCTCTGCGCGCGCGGAACCATATAGTCGCCGGGAGGGATGGCAAGCGGACGCAGCGCATCGCGCACCCGGTCCTCGTTGGGCATCGGCGGATAGTCGTGCTTGTGCCATGGCGTCGCCATGTGGATGATCGCGCTCAGCACGAACACGAATACCGCGGAGAGCAGGATCGGGAGCCACAACGCAGTCAGTCCGGTCACGAAAACCTCCGGTCAGGGGGAACACCGCGCGCCGCGTGCAATCCCGCCACGGGCAGGTGGGCGAACCTGCAGAAGCTACGTGCAACCTGCCGGTTTGGACAACAGCCGGCTCAGGGGTGCTATCGCCTCCGTCCCCCTTTCCTTAGTATTTGCACCTGCTCTTCCGGCCCTCCCCGATGGCGAAGAAGCCCCCCAAGAAGAAGAAACCGCCCAAGAAACGACCGCCCACGAGGCGGTCGGTGCGCAAGCAACCGCCTGCCAAGCGGCCGCCGAAGGCGCGGCCGGCACGAACGCGGCCCGCAGCGGTGCGACCAGCAACGACGCGGCAGGCCGCCACCGTCCGCCGCCCCGCTCGCCGCCAGTCGGCCCTGCTGCGCCTCAGCTCGGCTATCGCCGCTGCCACCAACGAACAGGAGATCTGCGAGAGCGTCGTCACCGGACTTCGTGACGAGGCCCTCGGCTACAACTTTCTCGGGGTCTTCCTCGTCGACGAAAAGTCAGGCGATCGCGTGATGGTGGCCAGCGTCGGGTGGAAAGCGGCGCTGCCCGGCTTCCGTCTCCACCCGGGACACGGCATCAGCGAACGCGCCCTGCTCGACGGCAAGCTGCACTACACGCCGGCGGTGCGCCGCGAGTCGAACTACGAGCCGACGCTCAACAGCGGCTCCGAGGTGGATGTCCCGCTCATCATTGACGGACGCGTCATCGGCGTGCTCGCCGTGGAGAGCACCGAGCCCGACGCCTTCGACGACAGCGACTTCGAGATCCTCACGGCGGCGGCAAACCAGGCGAGCATCGCCATTGCGCGCGCGCGGCTCATCGTCACGCAGCGGCGCCGCGCCGATGAACAGCAGGCTGTGCTCGCGTCCATGGCCGACCTCCTCACCCAGCGCGGGCTCGCGCGCACGCTGCAGACGACCGTCGAGCGCGCCGTGGCCCTGCTCGGCGTCACCGGCGGCGAACTCGCCATCTTCGACGCCGCCAAGGAGGAGCTGGAGGTCGTCGCCAGTCACAACGTGGGTTCCGACACCACCGGCATCCGCCTCAAGATCGGCGAAGGGGCGATGGGGCTGGTCGCCACCACGCACGAGCCGCTCATCATCCCCGACTACCACGCCTGGCTCGGGCAATCGGCCAAGTACTTGGCGGTCGCCGTCAAGTCCGTGGTCGCCGCGCCACTCCTTGTCGGCAAGCGCCTGGTCGGTGCCATTGCCATCGTGGACGCCGATCAGAACCGGGAGTTCGGGGCGGACGACCTTCGCCTGCTCAACCTGTTCACGCCGCAGGCCGCCATCGCCATCGAGGGCGCGCGTCTGTACGAGGAGGCGGCGCGGCAGCGCGAGTTCTTCCGCAGCCTGCTGAACAACAGCCCGGTGGCCATCGTCCAGCTCGACACCGACTACCGCGTAGCCGCCTGCAACCCCGCCTTCGAGGCGCTCTTCCAGTGGAAGGAACACGAGGCGCGCGGACACATTCTCGATGAACTCATCACCGACCCGGTGACCCTGCAGGAAGCCGAGCAGTACAGCCGCGATGCGGTGGACCGTCCCGTGAAGGGCATCGGACGGAGGCGGCGCAAGGACGGCACGTTCGTGGATGTCGAGATCCTCGGCGTTCCCGTCATCGCCGACGCATCGCGGGTCGCGCTCATGGGGATGTACCACGACATCAGCGAGATCACCGAGGCGCGGCGCGAGGCCGAGGGCGCCAACCGCGCCAAGAGCCAGTTCCTCGCCAACATGAGCCACGAACTGCGCACGCCGCTGAACGCCATCATCGGCTACAGCGAGATGCTGCAGGAGGAGGCGCAGGACGCCGGCCTCGGCTCGTTCGACGCCGACCTCGGCAAGATTCACACCGCCGGCAAGCACCTGCTGTCACTCATCAACGACGTCCTCGATCTCTCCAAGATCGAAGCGGGCAAGATGGAGCTGTACCTCGAGACGTTCGACGTGAACGCGATGCTCGACGAGGTCACGACGACCATCCAGCCAATGGTGGCGAAGAACGAGAACGTCCTCTCGGTCACGCGCGGCGACGATCTTGGCGAGATGCATGCCGATCTCGTGAAGGTGCGCCAGACGCTGCTGAACCTGCTCTCCAACGCGTGCAAGTTCACCGAGCGCGGCGGCATCACGCTCGACGTGCGGCGCGCGCGCGACGAACGCGGCGACGAACTGACGTTCGCGGTCAGCGACTCGGGCATCGGCATGACAACAGAGCAGATGGGACGCCTCTTCGAGTCGTTCAGCCAGGCCGAGTCGTCCACGGCGCGACGCTACGGCGGCACGGGGCTTGGCCTCGCGCTGACGCGCCGGTTCAGCGAGATGATGGGCGGCAGCGTGAACGTCAGCAGTACGGCGGGCAGCGGCTCCACTTTCACGCTGCGCATCCCGGCGCGCGTCGACCTCGCACGACGCCCCACCGGCGCGGCGACGGGCGCGCAGCCGCTCAGGCAAGGCGACGGCTCCGCCGGCACCGTGCTGGTGATCGACGATGACGCCGATGCGCGCCGCCTGCTGCGCAACGCCCTCGCCGCCGACGGCTTCCGCGTGGAGGAGGCCACCGACGGCGCCAGCGGCCTCGAAGCAGCGCGCAGCGTGCGCCCCGACGCCATCACGCTCGACGTCCTCATGCCGGGCATGGACGGGTGGGAAGTGCTGCGCCGCATTCGCGCCGACGAGTCGCTCGCCGACGTCCCGGTCATCATGCTCTCGGTACTGCACGAACAGCAGCTCGCCATCGCCCTCGGCGCTACCGAATATGTCACCAAGCCCATCGACCGCACGCAGCTGCGGAGCATCCTGCGCCGCCACCAGCACGCAACCGCCGGTGGCACGGTGCTCGTCGTCGAGGACGACCTCGCCACCCGCCGCACCTTCGCCCGCGGCTTCTCGCGCGAGGGCTGGACCGTGGTCGAAGCCGAGAACGGGCGCGTCGCCCTCGAACGCATGGCGGAACGTGCGCCGTCGTTGATCCTGCTCGACCTCATGATGCCGGTGATGGACGGCGCCGAGTTCATCACCGAACTCCGCAAGGTCGAGGCCTGGCAGCAAATTCCCGTCATCGTGGTCACTGCCAAGGACGTCTCACGCGAGGAGCGCGAGCGGCTGAACGGCCACGTGAGCGAAGTGCTGACCAAGGGCACCTATTCGCAGCTCGACCTGGTACGGGACATTCGCCTGCTCATGCGCCGGCGTCCCGCGCCGCCGCCCTCATCCTGACGCCCGCCATGCCACGCATCCTCCTCGTCGAAGACAATGAGATGAACCGCGACATGCTGTCGCGCCGGTTGCAGCGGCGCGGCTACGCGGTGGAGATCGCCGTGGACGGCCTTGAGGGGGTCGCGCGCGCGCTCGAAGGCGGCTGGGACCTGATCCTCATGGACATGAGCCTGCCGGAGATCGACGGCTGGGAGGCCACGCGCCGCATTCGCGCCGCGGGCGCCGCCGGACAGACACCGATCATTGCGCTCACCGCGCATGCCATGTCGGGCGACCGCGACAAGGCCATCGAGGCTGGCTGCAACGACTACGACACCAAGCCCGTGGACCTCGAGCGCCTGCTCGGCAAGATGACGGCGCTCGGCGCGCCGCCCGCATGAGCGCATCGCTCGACCCCAAGGCGGCGTCAGAGCTGCGGCACGAGCTCCGCACACCCGTCAACCACATCCTCGGCTACGCCGAGATGCTGCGCGAAGATGCGGCGGACGGATCGCCGGATGCGGTGTGCATTGACGGCATCATCGCCGAGGCGCGCGAGGTGCTGACGGAAATCAACTCCGCGCTGCCGCCCAGCGGTGTTGCGACGCTCGATGACCTGTCTCGCCTGCTCACCGCGCTCGTCGAGCCGCAGGCGCGCATGCTGCTCGCCACCGAACAGCTGCTCGCCACCGATCGCGACACGCAATTCACCACCGACGTGCAGCGGATCGCGCAGGCGGTCTGTCGGTTGACCGCTGTGCCCGTTCCCTCCGCCCTCACTGGGCAGCGCGAGCCCGCGCATGCCGGCACGCCATCGCGACCGGACGGCGTGTCGGTCGTGGAGGAATCGCTGGCGGCACGCGGCGGCGCCAAGGGACGCATCCTGATCGTGGACGACGTGGAGGAAAACCGCGCCGTGCTCGCGCGCCGCCTCAGCCGCGAAGGATATGACGTAGACAGCGTCGCATCGGGCGAGGAAGCGCTGCGCCGCGTGGCGCAGGGCGGGTTCGATCTCGTGCTGCTCGACGTGCTGATGCCGGGCATGGACGGCTTCGCCGTGCTCGAGCAAATCAAGGCCAACAGGGACACGCGCAGCCTTCCGGTGATCATGATCTCGGCCCTCGACGACCTGGCCAGCGTGGTGCGCTGCATTGAACACGGCGCCGAGGACTACCTGACCAAGCCGTTCGATCCGGTGCTGCTTCGCGCGCGCATCGGCGCGTCGCTCGAGAAGAAGCGGTGGCATGACCGCGAGTCGGATTACCTGCGGCAGGTGACGCGCGTCATCGAGGCCGCAAGCGCGGTGGAGCTCGGCACCTACCAGCCGGGCAAGCTGGCCGGCATCACCGGGCGCGACGACGAACTCGGGCGGCTCGCGCGCGTCTTCGACGCGATGGCGGCTGGCGTGCACGCGCGGGAGACGCGCCTTCGCGAGCAGCTGCGTGAACTGCAGTCGGACGTGACCCTCGCGACCACCGAGTTCGAGGCGTTGCAGGCGCAGGCGACCACCGAGGGCGCGTTCGCTGCGGGGACCGTACTGGGCGGACGCTACGACATCATGGGCGTGCTCGGCACCGGCGGCATGGGCGTGGTCTACCGTGCCCGCGACCGCGAGCTCAATGAGGACGTGGCCGTCAAGACCATTCGCCGCGAGCTCATCAGCAGCGACGCCGTGCTGGCCGAGCGGTTCAAGTCGGAGATCCGGCTCGCCCGCCGGATCTCGCATCGCAATGTCGTCCGCACGCACGACCTCGGGGATGCCGACGGGCATCTCTTCGTCACGATGGAGCTTGTGCAGGGGATCACCGTGCGCGAACTGCTCGCGACGCGCGGCAAGCTCGGCGTGGCCAGTACGCTCGCGCTCGCGCGTCAGTTCGCCGAGGCGCTCGCGGTCGCGCACGCCGCCGGTGTGATCCACCGCGATGTAAAACCCGAGAACGCACTCATTGACGCCGACGGCGTGCTCAAGGTCATGGACTTCGGCATCGCGCGGCTCGCCGAGGCGTCATCGAACCGTACGCAGGCGGGCATGGTCGTGGGCACGCCCGCGTACATGGCCCCCGAGCAGCTGGTAGGCGAGGAGATCGACTCACGCGCCGACCTCTACTCACTGGGCGTGGTGATCTACGAGTGCCTCACGGGGCGCGCGCCGTTCCAGGCGCCATCGGCGGTGGCGCTGATCGCGCGGGTGCTGACCACCGAACCCGAGCCACCGGCGCGCGGCAACGCTGATGTGCCCCCGGCCCTGTCGGCGCTCGTCATGCGTCTGCTGGCCAAGGTCCCCGACGAGCGGCCGGCGAGCGCGACGATCCTGCTCGAGCAGCTCGCCGAGCTCGGATAATCCAGGCGCGCGGCGCGCCGCCGTGCGCCGTCGGTCCGATCCGCTGGCCGCTACGCCGCAGCGCGTTCCTCGGTGATCCCGATCATATGGCGTTCCGGGTCGCGCAGGAAGCACATCCAGATCTCGGTGCTTCCCATCTTGCCGATCAGGTGCGGCTTGTCCTCAAACGTCGCGCCGCGCGATTCGAGCGTCGCGCACGCCTCGTCAATATTGGCGACCCTGAAGTAGAGCACCGACGCCGGGTGGTCGTATTCCGGCTTCTCGGGTGCGGTCATCATCAGCCGCACGTCGCCCATCGCAAAGAAGGCCATGCCGTTGGTCTCGAAGACGAGCGGCAGTCCGAGCACATCGCGGTACCACGCCACGGCGCGCGGCACGTTGTGAAAGGTGACGGCAACCTGGGCGAGTGGGCCGAGTCCGGTGGTCATGGGGGACACCTCGGGTTGATCAGGCAACTACGGTCTAGCGCAGCGATTGCCGCACCGGCGCCAATAGTTCTAACGCCAAACGACCACTGCCGCCATTGCGACATCCGACCTCCGCGTCGGTTGCTTGACAGGGGACCCGTGGCGCCGGACTTTCGCGGGATGACCAAACGTCCGCTCGTTCTCTGCGCACTGCTGGCTTCGGCCGCGTGCCATCCCGGAATCTCCAGCACTCCCGCGCCCACATTCACGCGCGCCGTGCTGCAGCGCAGCATCGACTCGCTCGTCGCCGATCCGATGTTCCGGAACTCCCACCTCGGCCTGCTCGTCGTCGAGCCCGTTGCGGGTGATACGCTCTACTCGCACAACGCCGGCAAGCTCTTCATGCCGGCGTCTAACCAGAAGCTCCTCAGCGGGTCCACTGCGCTGGTGCAACTGGGCGCGAACTACCGCTTCACCACGGCATTCCTGTCGTCCGCGCCGGTGACTGACGGTGTCCTGCGCGGCGACCTCGTCGTGGCGGGACGCGGCGACCCATCGATGAGCGACGCCCTGCAGGGCGGCGACGCCATGCGCCCGTTGCGCGCCGCCGCCGAGTCGCTCTACGCGCGCGGCATTCGCGAGATCGCCGGTTCCGTCGTGAAAGGCGGAAACGCGTTCCCCGACACGACCATCGGCGACTGGGACTGGGGCAACCTCGAAACGACGTCGGGCGCCGCGATTGACGAGCTGATGTTCAACGAAGGCATCGCGCGCGTGACGGTGTACGGCGGCGACAAGCCCGGTGATCCGGTGCGCGTCGTCACGGCGCCGGCTCGCACGACACCGCAGGTGGTCGCCGAGTTCGTCACCACCGACCCCGCCACGGTTCCCGCACCGGTCGCGCGTCCCGGCGCGCCCGCCCCCACCGGACGGTTCGCCCCGTCCCGCAGCGGCATGGTGCGCGGCACGACCGACCTTCGCGGCGCCTGGCCGATGGTGCGCCTCCGCGGCTGGGTCGCCCCGCGCGACAGCGTGCGCGCGACGCTCGCCATTCGCGAGCCGGCAAGTGCCTGGCTGCAGGCGTTCGTCGAGGCACTCTCCGACCGGGGCATCACGGTGCGCGGCAACATCGTGCGCACTCCCGACGCACCGCTCGACGGACTGACGCCGCTGTTCACGCTGCAGTCGCCAACGCTCGCCGAGATCCTGCCGCGCTTCCTCAAGCCGTCGCAGAACCAGATCGGCGAGATCATGCTGCGCATTCTCGCACTTGAGAAGACCGGCGTGGGCGCGGTGGACAGCGGCCGCCGGGTGATCGAGCGCCAGATGCTCGCGTTCGGCGCCGATTCCATCGGCGTCGTGGTGCGCGATGGCAGCGGGCTGTCACGGCACGACTACGTCACGCCGGAGACGATCGTGCGGATTCTCGACGGCATGCGCCAGCGCGACGACTTCAAGGTGTTCTACGACGCGCTGCCCATCGGCGGTGTGGACGGCACCATCGCCAACCGCATGCGGAACACGCCGGCCCAGGGGAACGTGCACGCGAAGACGGGCACGGTGGACCGCTCGCATGCGCTCTCGGGCTACGTCACCACCGCCGACGGCAAGCTCCTGCTCTTCTCGTTCCAGCACAACAACTACACCACCAACAACCAGCAGGTGGAGCGCGTGCAGGACTGGATCGCCGCGCAGCTCGCCGGGCATCCGTTCCTGAAGAGGTAGTGCGTTAAGGCACAGGCGCGGGGTCTCTCCCGGCGACGCTCTCGGACCCCTGCGGGGTCCTGCGGCCGCGTCTCCGGGAGAGACCCCGCGCCTGTGCCTTTGCTACTTCTGTTTGGCGGCGTCGACGATCTGTCGAATGCGCGCGCTCACCGTCGGCACGTGGTACGGCACACCGCCGGCGATCGTCCACTCGAGCCCGGCGCGCACTTCCTTGCCGTCGCGCAGCTGCACCTGGTTGGTCGGGTACAGCGTCTTGATGTCCTCGAGCGGGTTGCCGTCCACAATGATCAGGTCGGCGGCGTAGCCGGCGCGCACGCGCCCGATCTTGTCGTCCAAGCCGAGAATCCTCGCGTTGTTCCCCGTGCAGTGCTGGATCACCTTGAGCGGGTGGAACCCCGCCTCCGCGTGCAGTTCCATCTCGCGGATGAGTCCGTAGCCGTACATCTGGTAGATGAATCCCGCATCGTCGCCGCAGCCAATCGTGCCGCCCTTGCGTTCGAAGTTGCGCAGCGCCGCCATCCAGATGCGGTAGTTCTCCTTCCAGTACACCTCATCGGTGGAACTCCACCCGATGAAGTACGAGCCGTGGTTGGACGGATCAGGCTTGAAGTAGTTGGCCAGTGACGGGTGCAGGTAGTCCTGGAACCACGGCTGCGTCTGCGCGCGCTGGAGGTCTCGGCTCGCCTCGTAGATATCGAGCGTCGGAACCCACGCCACGTTGGCCTTCACCATCGAAGAGAGCACGGTGTCGAGGCGCGCCGGATCGGCTTCGCGCCAGAGCCGCCCCGCCCAGCGGAAACGGTCGGTCTCGTCGAGGTAGTTGTAGTCGCTCGGGAAGTGCTGGCGCCCGTCGGGAATGGCCGCGTCGGGGATACCGTACCAGTGCTCGATGCTGCGCGTACCGAAGGCAATGTCGTCCCAGGCGTTGGTTTCCTCGACCCCCACATGGTGGGCCACCGGAAGGCCAAGCTTGTGCGCCTCCTCCTCCATCGCCTGCATGATGTCGCGGTCGATGCCCAGGATCTTGATGCCGTCCACGCCGATGCGCTTGAGCTCCTGCACGCGGGCCCGGGCGTCGGCCGGCGTGCGAATGCGCGCGTTGCCGAACATCGGGTAGACGAGAATGCGCGGTCCCACCAGTTCACCGCGCGCCTGCTGGTCGCGCATCTTGATGCTCTGCAGTTCGTTCTCGGCGCCAACCTCGCGCAGCGTGGTGACGCCGTTGGCGAGTTGCAGGAGCAGGTAGTACTCGAAGCCGCCCATGGACTGGCCCGAGCGGTTGCTCTGCATGTGCGTGTGCGCGTTGATCAGCCCCGGCAGCACGAACTTGCCGGTGGCGTCAATCTGCACGTCGCCCGCCGGGCGCCGCCCCTCGCCGCGGCGCAGCGCCACCGGATCGAGGGTGACCACGTCGGCGATGAGGCCGTTCTCGATGACGATGTCCACGGGCCCGCGCGCCGGCGTGCCGTTGCCATCCACCATGGTGGCGCCGCGGATGACCAGTCGCGGCGCCTTCTGTCCGGATGTGACACCCGTCGTCTGCGCGGCGAGCGGAAGGGAGACAAACAGGCAGGCGGCAATGGCCGCGCGACGCACGAGGGGCATGAGCGAATCCGGAATGAGGACCGAATTAGGCTAAGCGCTGCGACGCGAAAACGATAGACGCCCGCCTCGCCATGGTGGCGTGGCGGGCGTCGCCCGATGACCCAAAGTGCTCCAGCCGTGTGGCCGGGGTCGGCGTGGACTACGCCGCCTGCGTCTCCACCGCGCCCACGGCCTCCAGTTCAATGGAGAGCTTCACGTCCTCGCTGACCATGAGCCCGCCGAGCTCGAGCGCCTGGTTCCAGGTCAGCCCCCAGTCCTTGCGGTTGAGCTTTCCCTCGAGCGTCAGCGCCGTGCGCGTCATCCCCCACGGATCCTTCACCACCGGGGACGTCTCACCCTTCAGCGTCAGCGTCTTGGTGACGCCGTGCATGGTGAAGTTGCCGGTGACCGTGATGTCCGGCCCCTGCTGCGAGAAGGTCGTGGATTCGAACGAGATGCTCGGGAATTTTTCCGTATCGAAGAAGTCGGCGGAGCGCAGGTGCGCGTCACGCTGCGCCTGATTGGTGTCGATGCTTGCCGCGTCGATGGTGAAGTTCGCCTTCACGATCTTGCCGCCGGCATCCGTTTCGCCTGCGCCATCGAACTTCGTAAAGCGGCCGCGCACGGTGGAAATGGCCATGTGCTTCACCGAAAAGCCCACCTGGGTGTGCGTCGTGTCGAGAGTCCACTGCATGTCCGTCTCCTCCTGGTAACGGGCGTTGCCGGGAGAGACACGCCCTGTGTTATTTAAGTATTAAATATCTTAATACTAAGATAATATCGCAATTCAATGGGGGCGTCAAGCCCCCCTCTTTGATCAACCCACCAGATCAGGCGGAAGTTCCGTCTGCCGTCCCTACCCCTTCGCCGCTGCGGCCACCGCCAGTCCCAACTGCTTGAGCAGCGCCGTCGCCTGCTTCTGCTCGGCACGCGAGAGTCCCGACATCGCCTCCCGGATCGCTTCCGCGTGTGCCGGGAAGATGTCCGACATCAACGCCTCGCCCTTGCGCGTCAGCGCGGCGTACCGCGCGCGCCGGTCGGTGGCGCAAAGCCGGCGTTCCACGAGTCCACGATCGGCCAGCTTGTCCACCAGGAAGGTGATGCCCCCGCTCGACACGAGGATCTTCCGCTGCACTTCGCCCAGAAGCAGCGGCCCCTTGTGGTATAGCGCCTCGAGGATCGCGAACTCCGTGTGCGTCAGGCCGTGCGTGTCGAGGCTCGACTCTACGCGCTCGCCGATAGCGCGCTGGGCGCGGGCGAGCACGACGAAGAGCTTGAGGGCACTCGCGGTCGCGGGGTCTGGCGCCTTGCGGCGGGGGGTCGTGGGAGCCGTCATCGTCGTTGTCATCTTAGTACTAAGATTATATCATCTTGCCCCGAAAGGCTAGAGGGGCGCGCGCGTCAGGCCGGCTCCGCCAGCAGCCGCCTGCCCTCGATCGCCAGCCCGTCGAGCAACTCAGCCAGGTGCGTCTCCTGCGTCCGCGGGTTCATCAGCGTCACGCGAAGCACGCGCCGGCCATTGAGCACCGTCGACGTGATCCAGCCGCGCCCGGAAGCATTGTAGCACTCCCGGAGGCGCCGGTTCAGCCAGTCGAGAGTGGGCTCATCGTTCACGTCCGACGGCAGCCAGCGGAAGCAGAGGATGTTGCTCTCGGGCACGTGGAGCGCCACGAAATCCGCGCGCTCACCGATCATCCCGTGCAGCGTCGTCGCGAGCGCGCACAGGTGATCGTAGAGCGCGCCGAGGCCCGATGCGCCGTACCGCTGCAGCGTCACCCAGACCTTGAGTGCGTCTACGCGCCGCGAGCACATGAACGAGCGCGTGCCCTGGTCGGCGCTGCGCGTCCCCTCAGCTCCGTGAAACAGGTACGGCGCGCGCTGCGCGAAGGCCGCCGAGAGATCGCGTTCGTCGCGGGCGATCAGCGCCCCGGCCGCAAGCGGTACGAGCATCATCTTGTGCGGGTCCCACGCCACGGTGCGCGCCCGCGCGATGCCGCGGAGCCGGGCGGCATGTGTTGGAGAGAAGAGCGCCGACGCTCCGTGCGCGCCATCCACATGGAACCAGAGGCCGCGTTCTTCGCAGATCGCGCCGATCGCGTCGAGATCGTCGAAGCTGCCGGTCGCCGTGTGCCCCGCGGTTGCCACCACGGCCATGACGCGGCGCTTTTCCGCCTGCGCTGCATCGAGCATGTCGGTCAGTGCGAGGACATCCATCTTCCAGTCCAGCGACGGCACCGCCCGCACGTTGTCGGTGCCAAGGCCAAGCTCGCCGCCGGCGCGCGCGATGGCGTAATGCGCATGCTCGCCGCACAAGATCAGCGGCGCGGCGCCTGTCAGTCCGCGCTTCCACACCTCTGGTTCGAGCGCCGCGCGCGCGGCGAGCAACGCGGTATGGGTGGCTTCCAGGCCACCCGACGTCAGCGTGCCACCGGCGGCGGCGCCGAACCCCGCGAGGTCGCACATCCAGCGAATCACGTTCTTTTCGACTGCGGTGCCCGTGGGCGACATCTCGGCCACGGCCACGGAATTGTTCAGTGCGGCAATCACCGCCTCGGACCAGACCGCGGCCGGGAGCGGGGCGGCAACCTGATGGCCCATGTACATCGGATGGGCCAGCCGGTTGGCGCCGGCCAGAAACTCGCGTTCAATGCGCCCGACGATCTCCGCCAGTGACCGACCCTCGACCGGCATCGCCTCGTCGAACGTTGCCCATGGCTCCGCGTGTCCGGCCGTCACCGAGACCGGCCCGTCACCGCGAGCGGTCTGTTCGAAGTACCGGGCGACGGCATCCACGAACAGCGCTCCCGCCTCGCGCGTGCAATCGGCGTCAACCGCCGCGTTCAGGTCCTCTGGCAGCATCCCTCGAATCTAACGCGACGACGACGGCGGACTGTTGCCGGGCGTGGGTCGGCCCGAGCCGGTGTCGAAGATCCAGCGGTAGTGTCCGTCCTTCTCGCGCCGCCAGATGGTGAGGTACTTGGAGTACGTCACCTGTGCCGGGGTGGCCGCGATGCGCGCCTCACCGATGGTGAAACCGAGACTGCCGTCTTCCGACGCCTTCGTCAACGCTTCGATCGGCGCCCACTCGAAGTGCCCGGTTGCCGGGAACCCGACGAAGGCCTGTCGCGCCTGCTCTGGTCCGCGCACAGGAACCGCACGCTCGCCAAGCATCATGCCATCATCGGCAATCCAGCGGGAAAAGGCGCCGGCGGGACCTCCGGAGTCGGCGCTGAACCGGGCAAACAGGCGATCGGCCTCGGTCATTTCGAATGCCGCTCTGGCGTCGCGCGGCGTCGCCACACCCGTGGAGCCGGGAGCGCCGGACAGCGAGTCCGGGAGCGACTTCACCAACGGCGGCGCCGCGGCTCGAGAGAGCACGAGCATGCGCCAGGTGCCGTCGACGTCGCGGCGCCAGCACGCCGCGTACCGCCCCGTCGTCGGCTGGGTGGAATCGGCGGGCGCCAGGTGCAGCACGCCGGTGGTGCATCCGAAGCCGCCGTCGCGTGACACCACCGCGTGCACCGGCGTCCACGCAGCGCGGCCTTCGGGCGCCGCTGCCAGGACCGCGAGACGCGCGGTCCAGGCGGCCTCGCCGTGCAGGACATTCTCGCCGGCGAGCAGCACCGCCGCCGCAGGCGCCATGGCCCGGCGCAACGCCGCCGCACCGGACGCTGCCGTCCGATCGGCGCTGAGCAGGGAGGCCTTGGTGGCTGTGGTGTCCTGTGCCGCCAGCACCGCGGGCAGGGCTGCACCAAGGGTCAGGAAACGAGCCGTCATTTTATGCGCTCCGTCAGGATGCCGACCGTACGGACGCAAGGTCCCGCGGGTTCCGGCGCCTCAACGTCTGGCGCACCCATGAAGCGCCAGGTCGCCGACGCGCACCTCGGCGCGGTACGGGTACCATGCGTCGCTCATGCCGTCGCTGCAGCTCTCGCGCAGCAGCCCCAACTTGAGTTCGTGCACCTTGCCGAGGGCCCGGCGTCCGATGATGGTGGTCAGGGCGCCGCGCGTCTCGGCCGGATCGGCGTCGAAGACCATCTCCCGCGGCGGCTCGGGGCGCTCCAGCACGAGTTGCGTGCCGTCGAACGTCACGCGCCAGAACGGCTCGTTGCCTATGGCCACCACGTCGAACGGTTCGCGCGGACGGTCGCACCGCGTCCCCTCGGACAGTGAGGTCGCGAAGAGCGTCTCGACCGCGGTGATGGCGCCGCCGGTCGTGTCTGCCGTGAGTTCGACGAACAGCGAGTCGCGCACCTCGCCGTTCACGGCGGCCACCGCCAGGAGCAACTGCGACGAAGGTGGGGCCAGCACGGGTCGTTCGGTGGTCGTGCCGCAGGCCACGAAGACCAGCGTGCTGTCGGCGCCGGCGAGCAGCGTGCCCCGCAGTCGCGCCGGCGCCGGCGCCAGCGCCTCGGCCTGTGCGGGTGGAGACGGCGTGGCGGCGGGCCCGCCGCACGCGACGGCGACGAGAACCAGCGACGCGGCCGCGGCGCGAATCACTTGTACATCGCGGCGGGATCGCCCTGCGACAGCTCGACGAGGAACTGGGCGATGCGGTCGGCGACCGCGTCCACGTAGCGCTCGCCCTTGCCGGCGGTCGCCGCGCGCGGATCGCCGATGCCCGTATCGGCGCTCACGGTCGTCCACGGACGCTGGGTCCAGGCCCACCGTTCGCGAAAGCCCGTCATCGTCGGCCGTTTTTCGGCGCCATTGCCCGCCTCCGACAGCGGACGAACCGTCTGCGGACGCAGGTGCATCATCACGCTCGTTTCGAGCTCACCCGCGTGGTCGCCCGGTGCGTCGAAGTAGTCGCGTCCGTCCACCACCTGCCACCAGTTGAGCGAACAGAGGAAGACGGGCGTCGTGGGCTGCAGCTCGCGCAGCATCTGCTTGAAGTCGTTGCCGCCGTGTCCATTGAAGAGCA
>JBAZTM010000053.1:0-27083 GCA_041661925.1 Gemmatimonadaceae bacterium | reverse complement strand
CCAGCGCATCGTGCGCTTCCGCGTTAGAATGGAGGTGGAGCGCACCTAAGTCGCCGGCGGACCGCCGTCCGGGCCGCGCCGCACCGCCTCAGGGCATGGAGAATTCCGTTATGTCGAAGAAGCACAATACCAAGGTTCCCGACTTCAGTTCGCACAAGACGCAGACCCGCGTGCCGAAGGCCGAGAAGGACCAGGCGCCGCCGCCGCTGGCCGCCAACCCGGCGCCGCCGGTGGTCCCCAAGGTCCACGCGCCTAAGACGTCAGGACATCGCGGCGCCTAGTTCCGCGGCCGCCTGAGCGCGGCGCCACCTCAATCAGGACTTCATGATGCGTGCATCCCGGCTGCTCGCCGTTTCGGCGATCGTCCTCCCGCTGGCCGCCACGGCGCAGGCGCCGACGCGCGCCATCCGGCGTGATATCCCGCTCACGAACGCCATTCGCCGCGCCCTCGCCGCCGGCACGCGCGACTCCACTGGCCGCCCCGGCAGGTACTACTGGCAGACGAAGGTGGACTACACCATCAACGCCCGCGTTGACGTGCCGTCCATGCGCGTCACTGCGCGCGAGACGGTGGTGATTCACAACAACAGCGACAGCGCGCTGCGCACGATCCAGCTGCGCCTGGACCAGAACATCTACGCCGCCAATGTGGAGCGCGCGCGCACGGTCTCGGAGATCACGGACGGCATGCGCGTCACGCGCATCACGTTCAACGGCCAATCGGTGGACCTGAACCCGCCGGCGCCGCAGCGGCGTCCGGGCGGTCCAGGTGGTGCCGGCGCCCCGCCGCCGGCGGTGCGTCTCGTCGCCATCGGCATGAACTCGACGACGGCGCGCATCACGCTGCCGACGCCCATCGCCCCGCGCGGTTCGGCGACGCTCGAAGCCGACTGGAACTTCAAGGTGCCGAACGCGGACAACGGCCGCGGTCTGCGCATGGGCTCTTGGGGCGACAGCCTGGTGCAGGTGGCGCAGTGGTATCCGCGCGTGGCTGTGTACGACGACCTCCGCGGTTGGGACACCGAGCCGTATCTTGGCGCGTCGGAGTTCTACAACAACTACGGCCGCTTCGACGTGACCATTGATGCGCCCGCTGGCTGGCTCGTGAGCGCGACGGGCGTGCTCCAGAACCCCGCCGACGTGCTCACACCGACCGCGCGTGAACGCCTGTCGCACGTCCTCGAGTCCGACTCGATCCGGACGATTGTGCCGGCGGGCGCACGCGGGCCGGGCAAGTCCACCGTGGACGGCACGCGGCTCGCGTGGCGATACATCGCCGACAACGTCAGCGACTTCGCCTGGTCGAGTTCCGACCGATTCGTCTTTGACGCGACGCGCGCCACCATCCCCGGCAAGGGACCGGTGCCCGTGTACCTGTTCTACGTACCGAGCCATGCGCCGGGGTTCGCCCAAGCGGGGCCGCTGGCGCGTCACGCGCTCGAGTTCTACTCCAAGCTCTGGATGCCATACGAGTATCCGCAGCTCACCCTCTCCGACGGACCCGACACGGGGATGGAGTATCCCATGTGGATCGGCTCCGCCGCGGGCGCGGCGGACCACGAGACGGGGCACCAGTGGTGGCCGATGATGGTGGGCGTCAATGAGACGTGGTACGGCTGGATGGACGAGGGCTTCAACCAGTACATGAACCAGCTTTCCGCCGCCGATCGCAACAAGCAGGCACCGAACCTCGACGGGTTGGGGCAGTCGTACGGCCGCACCAGCGGCGACGAGTACGAAGGTCCGCTGATGTGGAACGCCAACCTGGGCGGCCCGATGTACCGCTTTCAGGCGTACGGCAAGTCGCCGCTGATGCTCTCGATGCTCGGCGGCATCGTCGGTGACAGCGCGGTGTGGCGCGCGCAGAGCGAATACGCCAAGGCGTGGCTGTTCAGGCATCCGTCGCCGTGGGACTACGCGTTCTTTATGAGCAACGCGCTCAAGCGCGACCTCGGCTGGTTCTGGTACTATTGGCTCTTCACCACCGAGAGCGTGGACGGGTCGATCGCCGGCGTGAAGACCGCGGCGGGCAAGACCACGGTCACGGTGCGGCAGGACGGGCAGATGCCGTCGCCCGTGGTGCTGCGCGTGAAGTTCGCCCCCAAGGGAGCGGCGATCCGCCCCATGAAGAACGCGGTCATGACCGACAGCGCCACCGCGGTGGTGACGTGGCCGGTGGACGTCTGGTTCGGCGGGGGCCGAACGTTCAACGCCGTACTCGATTTCGGCGCGCGCCCGATCGAGAAGATCACGTTCGATCCATACTGCCGATTCCCAGACCGCGATCCAGCCGACAACACGTGGCCGAAGGCGACCGTCCAACCGGCGGCACCGACGGGTGGGCCAGGAGGGTTTGGACGGCCGCGGTGTGAGTAGGGCAGTACGTCAACTGCATACCACGGATAACACGGAACAGGACGCAGAAACACGGATCCGGCTCTTGGGAAACCTCAAAGGGCCGGATCCGTGTTTCTCCGACGGTTTCCGTGAAATCCGTGGTATGTCGTTTGCCGCGTCCGGGCCCGGCGCCGCGCGCCAGCGCCGCCGTTCGGCGCACCGTGCATATTGAGGGATAGTTACCTGTAGGCTACGCCGCTGCCCTCGTAATCGGGGAGAAGAACCGTGAAACACCGCCTTATGGGCCTCCTGGTCCTCGCGCTCGCCGTGCTCCTGACTGCCTTCGGCCGGCCGAGTGCCAAGGACTTCAAGATCCCGCACGAGAAGTACGTGCTGCCGAACGGTCTCAACGTCATCCTGCACGCGGACAGGGCCAACCCGATCGCCGCCGTCTACATCGTGTACCACGTCGGCTCGAGTCGCGAGGAGGAGGGGCGCACGGGCTTTGCGCACCTCTTTGAGCACCTGCGCTTCAACGAGTCGCAGAACGTGCCGCAGGGTCAGTGGTTCCGGAAGCTCCAGACGGCCGGCGCCACCAACGTGAACGGCTCCACCAACACCGACCGCACCAACTACTACGAGGTCGTTCCCAAGAACGCCCTCGAGATGGCGCTCTGGATGGAGTCGGACCGGATGGGGTGGCTGCTGCCGAAGTTCAACCAGCAGACGTTCATCACCCAGCAGAACGTGGTGCAGAACGAGAAGCGGCAGGGTGAGAACGCCCCCTACTCGCAGACGGGCTATATCAACGACAAGCTGATGTACCCCGCGGGGCACCCGTACAACTGGCAGGTGATCGGATCGCTGGACGACCTCGCGGCGGCCAACATCCAGGACGCGGTGAGCTTTCACAACAAGTGGTACGGGCCAAGCAACGCCACGCTCGTGGTGGCCGGCGACATTGACGTCGCGCAAACCAGGCAGTGGATCACCAGGTACTTCGCCGAGATCAAATCGTCGCCCCAGCCCCCGGCGCCGTCCAAGCGCAACATGAGGCTCGCCGAGAGCAAGCGCGCATCGTATGAAGACCGCCTGGCGATCGCGCCGGCGCTGACGATGACCTTCCCGACGGTGGAGGAGTACAGCAAGGACGCGTACGCCCTGCAGTTCCTCGGCCGCATTCTCACGGCGCGGAAGGGGCCGCTGTACAGGATCATCGTCGAGGAGAAGAAGCTGGCGCCCCCGGGCGGCGGTGGCGGGGGCGGGTTCATGGGCTTCGGCGGCGGCTCGGTGTCGGCGAGCCAGCGCAGCCGGGAGAGGGCAGGAACGTTCCAGGTGAGCATCCGGCCGTTCCCGAACGTCAAGCTCGGCGACGTCGAGGACGCGATCATGGAGGCCTTCGCCCGCTTCGAGAAGGAAGGCTTCAGCGTGCAGGACGTCGAGCGCCAGAAGGCCGGCATCGAGTACCGCTTCTACACGCAGAGCGGCAGCATCTTCGGCAAGGCGACGCAGCTCGGCAACTACAATGTCATGAAGGGCGATCCCGACTACATGGCGACCGACCTGAACAATACGATGGCGGTCACCAAGACCGACGTGCTCCGCGTGTACAACCAGTACATCAAGGGACAGCGCTTCGTCCTGCTCAGCACGGTGCCGGCGGGCAAGCTGGCGCTCGCGGCGCCCAACTCGACGCCGTTCGTGGTGCGCGAGGAGTCCGTGGAGCAGCAGGGAACGCGGCGCGACGTTGGCACCTACACGCCGCCGGTGATCCCGTCGAAGATTGACCGCTCCACGGAGCCGGTGAAGCCGGCCGATCCCACCGTGCCCGTGCCAAGCATCTGGACGGCGAAGACGGCGAGCGGCATCCCGATGTACGGCATCACGCGAACGAGCCTGCCGCTGGCGCAGTTCTCCATCACGGTGAAGGGCGGCATGCTGCTCGATCCCGCGGACAAGGTGGGCACGGGGGCGCTCATGGCGCGCCTGATGAACGAGGGGACGGCGAAGCGCACGGCGGTGGCGTTGCGCGAAGCGGTTGAAGACCTCGGTGCGTCGCTGAACATCTCCGGTGGAGACGAGTCCGTCACGCTCAGCGGCAGCTGCCTGTCGAGCAAGCTCCCCGCGGTGGTGGCGCTGGCGCGCGAGATGATGCTCGAGCCGCGCTGGGACGCCAGGGAGTTCGAGGCGGCCAAGACGCAGGCGATTGACGCAGTACGGCGGTCGGAAACGAGCCTGACGTCGGTGAGCGCGAGCGTCTTCGACAAGCTGGTCTACGGCGCGGACAACGTCCTGGCCAGTCCGTCGGGCGGCACGGTGAAATCGTTGCAGGCCATCACGCTCGATGATCTCAAGGCGTACTACGCCGCCAACTTCTCGCCGTCGGTGGCCACCATCACGGTGGTAGGCGACGTGTCGCAGGATGCCGCGGTAAAGCTCTTCGGCGGTCTCAACGGATGGAAGGCGACGGCCGTGAAGGTGCCGACGGTGCAGGTGGCGCGGGCCGCCACGCCGGGCGTGTACTTCATTGATTCGCCGCGCGCCAAGCAGTCCACATTCGTGGTGGGGCACCTGAGCCTGCCGGCGACCGATCCGGACTACTACAAGACGATCGTCATGAACCACAAGCTCGGCGGCGACTTCGGGAGCGTCTTCAACATGATCCTGCGCGAGGAGAAGTCGTTCACGTACGGGGCGCGGTCGGCATTCTCCGGCAACTCGAGCCCCGGCGCCTTCCGGATGACGACGCAGGTGCAGGCCAATGCGACGTTCGAGACGGCGAAGATCGTGAAGGACGAAATTGCCAAGTATCGCAGTGGCATCTCGGCGGCCGACCTCGACGCCGTGAAGAACACGCTGCTCAAGGCCAATGCCGGGCGGTTCGAGACGCTGCAACAGCTCAGCGCGATGCTCGGGCCGATCGTGCAGTACGGCTACCCGTTCGACTACATCCGCCAGCGCGAGAACGTCGTGCGCAACATGACGCTCTCGGAGCACACGGCGCTGGCGCTGAAGTACCTGCAGCCGGGCCAGCTCGTGTTCGTGATCGTGGGCGACAAGGAAACTCAGTTCGCGAAGCTGCGGGAGCTGGGGCTGGGGGAGCCAATTCTGCTGGACAAGGATGGGAAGCAGATCGTCATGTGAGAGAGTGCGACAGAATGAGACAGAATACGACAGAGTGAGGCAGTCTTCGCCGGCGTCCTGAGCTTCGGGGCGCCGGCGTCGGTACAATGCGGTCCGCTTACACGACCATGCGACTTCCTGGAATCGCCGCCTGCCGCCTGACGCTGGTGCTGCTGCTCAACGCCTGCGCGGCCTCGACCACGCCTTCCGGCCCGGGCACGACGTCCAAACCCGACACCACCAAAGTCCCGCTCACCGACCTTGCCACGGGCACGTACCGCGGCTTTCAGGGCGGCCTGTACCCGAGTGGTTCCAACACGATTTCGAGCGCGCACGCCGCGCTTGGCATGACCTTCGCGCGCAGCATCCGAGCGCTCAATGCCGCGGGGCAGCCCGACGCCAACGGCAAGATCGTCTTTCTCTCCGTCGGGATGTCCAACGTGACGCAGGAGTTCTGCGGAGGTGGTCCCACCGCGTGCCAGTCGTTCTCGTTCGTCGGTCAGGCGCTCGCTGATCCCGCCGTGGACCGCACGCGCGTGGTGATCGTGGATGGCGCGCAGGGGGGCAAGGTGATTCCCGACTGGGATCAGGTCACCGACGCGACGTACACCACGGTGCGCGACACGCGACTCGCCGCGCTCGGCGTCACCGAGGCGCAGGTGCAGGCGGTCTGGCTGAAGCAGGCGACGCCCGGCCCCACCACGCCGCTCCCTGCCGCCAACGCCGACGCGTACACCATCACCACCGGGCTCGGCACGCTCGTGCGCACTCTGAAGGTGCGGTATCCCAACCTTCAGATCGTCTTTCTTTCGAGCCGTATCTACGCGGGCTATGCGCAATCCGGCACGCTCAACCCGGAGCCGTTCGCGTACGAGACTGGTTTTGCCGTGAAGTGGCTCATCGAGGCGCAAATCCGGCAGGGAACGAGCGGCGCGCCCGACGCGCTCGCCGGCGACCTGCGCCCCGGCATTGCCGCGCCATGGTTGGCGTGGGGCCCGTATCTGTGGGCCAATGGCACCACACCGCGCTCCGACGGACTCACGTGGGTGCAGTCGGATTTCGCCTCCGATAACACGCACCCGAACACTGGAGCCCGCCAGAAAGTCGGCGCGATGCTACTCAGCTTCATGAAGAACTCGCCGCACGCGAGCTGCTGGCTCCTCGCGGGACGCACCTGCTGATGACCGACGAAGAACGACGCGCCTGGTGGCCGGAACTGTACGCCGTGACGGCGGACCTGCGTGCGCTCGGTCGTCACGATATTGCTGACGACCTTGACCGCTCCGTGAGCGGCAGTGCCACCTCGAGCGAATTGCTTGGCAACGTCGGCCTCGTGCTGCGCACGCACGACGTGCAGCGATCGCGGCTTGGCCAGGAGGGGCGGGGCGCGTGGGACCGCATCATGCGCGACGTCAATCGCGGCTCCCCGTTGCGCGCGCTGGCGTATCGCATACGTCGGGTCATTTGGCCCTGAGCAGCGGATCCATCTACCGTACCTTACGGTTGTATATCCGCGCGCGGCGCCGGTAGCTTACTCGTCATGGGAGCCACGCTACTCACCACCGACGCGCGCGCCGATCTCGTGGCGCGCAGCCGCCGCCTCAACCTCGCCACGCTCGCCTACAATGCGCTGGAAGGGGTCATCGCCATCGCGTCGGGCGTCGCGGCGGGTTCCGTGGCGCTCATTGGCTTTGGCATCGACAGCGGCATCGAGCTGACCGCGTCCGTCGTGGCGCTCTGGCGGCTGAGCGCCGACGCCGACCACGCGCGCCGCGAACACGCCGAGCGCATATCGCACCGCATCATCGGCGCGCTCTTCATGGCGCTCGCGCTCTACGTCACGGTGGACGCCGGTTTCGCGCTCTGGAACCGCGAGGCTCCCGGCGAGAGTCCGGTCGGCATCGCGCTCGCCGCGGCGTCGGTGCTGGTGATGCCGTATCTGGCGCGCGCCAAGCGACGAGTCGGCGTGGCACTGGGGAGCCGCGCGCTCACCGCCGAAGCAGCGCAGACGTCGCTGTGCATGTGGCTGTCGGCCATTCTGCTCGGTGGGCTGGTGCTCAATGCCACGCTCGGCTGGTGGTGGGCCGACCCCATAGCGGCGCTGGCGATGGTGCCGATCATCGCGAAGGAAGGCGTCGAGGGGCTGCGCGGCGCGCCCACCTGCACCGACGGGTGCCACTGAGCGTCCGCCGGTCTGGCTAACTCGACTACGAACTGCTTACCACGGATTGCACGGAAGAAAACGGAGGAACACGGATCCGGCTTTGAGGGGTTCTCCAAAGCCGGATCCGCCGTTCCTCCTTCAGGTTCCGTGCAATCCGTGGTATGCTATCGTTGAATGCGTGCACGCAAGAAACGCCGGGCAGGCGCAACAGCGCCAGCCCAGCGTTTCACTTTACCCGGCGCGCCGCGCGCGTACGCCCACTACTTCGTGGCCGTCACGCTCGTGCCGACCACCTGCTTCTCAATCAGGGCCAGCGTCGCGCTTGCCGTGCTCGGAATCGCGTTGGACGCCTCAATGTCCTTGGCGAGCTTCTGCGCGTCGGCAATAGCCGCCGACTGCTCCTCGTTGGGCTTCTTGCCGCTCAGCGTGAATGACCGCTCGAAGTGATACGCGAGGCGATCGAGATCACGCGCTGCCGTCGGAATGTTGTCGGCGCGCGGCCGCTTGATCACCTCTTTCACGAGCAGCAAATGATGCTGTGCGAGGAAGAGATCGATCTTGGTGAGCTCCGCGTCGAGCGTCTTGACGTCCCTGACGGTGCCGGCGCGCAAGTCAGTGGCGAGCTTCTCGAGTTTGCTTTCCGCCTTGAGCAGCTCGGACCCGACGACCTCATCGCGGCACCGTCCCACCTGCTGGCGCACGCCGAGGCTGGCCATGAGCAAGGAGTTGGCCGCGGCCCTCGGCTGGCCGGCGACGAACTCCCGGCGCGCCTTGGCGAAGTCAATGTCCTCCTCCTGGCTGCGGAGTGTGGCCGGAGTCGCCAAGACCAGCGCGGCGAGGGCCAAGAACACTGAACGAATGGACATAGTTCCTCCCGATGCCGGGCGCTTCGACGCTTCCCGCACGGGCGCGACCACGCGCGCGTGATCTATGGGAAGAACGCCGGACCCGTATTCAAATTCTGGGGTCGGCGGAGGGGCACCGCAGTCGGGAAAGGCCTTATCGAGAGTACGACAGAATAGGACAGAATCAGACAGAATACGGCAGGGGGGCCCCCGACGAAGGAGGCCCCCCACGCGTACTGTTGTCTCTCTGTTGTTTCTCTGTTGTCGCTCTGTTGTCTATCTCTTTCCGAGCATTTCGAGCACGCCAAGACTCATCCAGGGCATGTAGGTGATTAACAGCACCCCGATGCCCGTGATCACAAGGAAAGGCAGTACGTGTTTGTACAGGCTCGTCAGCGGCTGGTTGAAGCGCGACGATGACAGGAAGAGGTTCAACCCGACCGGCGGCAGCAGGAAGCCCATCTCGAGATTGGCCAGGAAGATCACGCCGAGGTGCACGGGATCAATGCCGAATGCCGTCCCCATCGGCGCGATGAGCGGCGCGAGGATGATGATCGCCGAATAGATCTCGAGCACGCTGCCGAGGATCAGCAGCAGCACGTTGAGCGCCAGCAGGAAGACCATCGGCGAATGGATGTGCTGCTGCACCCACGCGAGGATGGCGTCGGGGATCATGGCGTCGACCAGGTAGTTGGTCAGCCCCATGGCCACCGAGAGCAGGATGAGCACGGCGCCCATCAGCGCTGCGGCCTTCAGCAGCACCTCGGGCAGTTCCGTGAAGATCTTGATGTCGCGCGTGATGAAGCACTCCACGATCACCGCGTACACCAGCGCCGCCGCCGCCGTCTCGAGCATCGTGGCCGTGCCGGTCACGAACAGCGCGATGATCAGCACGGGGAGCATCAGCTCCCACTTGGCCAGCCATGCCGACTGTCCCACCTCGCGCCACGAGAATGGCGCGCGCTCCTTCTGGACGTGACGGCCCACAAAGATACCGTAGCCGGCCGTCAGCACGACGAGGAGCAGCCCCGGCAGCAGGCCGGCGAGGAAGAGCTGGTCGGCCGGCACCGACGCCTCGCGGGAGCTGGCCACCACGCTGTACAGAATCACCGGCAGGCTGGGCGGGAAGAGCAGGCCCAGCGATCCGGCCGCCGTGACCAGGCCGAGCGAAAAGCCCTCGGAGTAGCCGTCCTTGCGCAGGATCGGATAGACGAGCCCGCCGAGCGCGATGATCGTCACGCCCGACCCACCGGTGAACGTCGTGAAGAGCGCGCAGACCGCCGCCACCATCACCGCGATGCCGCCCGGCATCCAGCCGAACACGGCGCGGAAGAAACGCACGAGGCGCTCGGCCGCCGCGCTCTCCGCCAACACGTATCCCGCCGCAGTGAGCAGCGGAATGGCCGGCAGCGTGGGCGACGCAATGAGCCGATACACTTCCGCCGACACCGCGGCCACCGGCACGCCCTCGGCGAAGAAGAGCACCAGCGCCACGCCGCCCATCGCCACGAAGACCGGCGCGCCGAGCAGGGCCGCCGTCAGCACCAGCAGGGCGAGCGGCCACAGGAAATGCGTGTAGTCCGCCGGCACGAGGCCCACGGCAAACGCGCCCGCCACGCAGGCGAGCGCGATGGACCGGCCCCACCACTTCTCCGACGCGTTCCAGATGAAGATGAGCGCCATGATGCCCATCGACACCGGCATGATGAGCTCGCTCACCCACTCGGGGAGGCCGATGGGGAGCATCTTCGGCTCGAGCCGGTTGGCCTGCACCACACGCGCGCTCGCGTATGCGAGAATGGCCACCACCGCGGCGGCCACCGAGTACGAGAGCAGTCGCGTCACGTCGCGCGCCGTCCCCTCGCCAAAGAACTCCGACGTCGAGAGCGTGAGATGCTTGGCCTGGCTCGTCGCCGCCATCCCGCCCACGAAGGCGAGCCACAGCGTCAACTGCTGCACGTAGCTCGCGGTGCCGACGAGATGGAAGCCGCCCAGCGGGCGGCCGATCATGTCAATGAGCGGCAGCGTGGCGGCCAGGCCGAGCGTGACGACCAGGACCCATTGTTCCGTGCGCCGGAACGCTGCCGTGGCGCGACTCACTTCTTCGCCGCGCCTTTCTGGCGACGGTACTCGTCGCGGTAGCGCAGCGCGTCGTCGAACGCGTCGGCGGGCATCACGCCGCCGCGGATGATCGGATACCCGACCTCCACCGAGCGGCGCCACATCTCCCGCGTCCGCGCGTCCACCGGCACCACCACGAGCCCGGCCTTCTTCATCGCGTCCACGTCGCGCTGGTAGCTGTCACGAATGGCCCGCTGCAGCTTGTCGCCGGCCGTGCGCGCCGACGCCATCAGCTTGGGGCGCAGGTCGGCGGGAATCTTTTCCCACGCGTCCTTCTTGATGACGGTGGCGCCCATCAGGATCTGCACCTTCATGTCCGTCATGTACTTGGTCTGCTCGTAGTAGCGCGTGATGAGCGCCACCTGCGGCGGGGCGAGGAAGGACTCGAATAGCCCGGTCTGCAGGCCGGTGATGAGTTCGGTGGACGGCGCCGGACGCGGGTCGAAGCCCATCTTCTTGTACGCCTCCGTCGTCGCCATGTCGCCGGCCCAGCTGAAGAGCTTGAGCTTCTTCATTTCCTCGGGGGTCGCCGCCGCCGACTTGGTGAACCAGTGGTTCCAGCCGCCGTCGGCCCAGTTGAGCACGACGAAGCCCTTGGCCAGGAACTGCGCCTCGAGCTTCGGGCGCATCTTCTCGAGCACCGCGTAGACCTCCTCGTAATCCGCGAAGGCCATGGGGATGCTGAGCGCGTACACGCCGCGCTCGATCTCGCCGAGGCCGGCCGACGTGAGCACGCCGGCGTTCAGCGTGCCGAGGTTCATCTTGCGCACCACATCGGGATCGTCACCCTGCCGGCCGCCGGGGTACAGCAGGACGCGCACCTTGCCGTTGGAAATGCGGCCCCAGTCGTTGGCCACTTCCTTCAGCACCAGGAACCAGGAGGAGTTTTCGGGGACGAGCGTGGCCATCTTGACCGTCACCGTCGCCTGACCCTGCGCGGGGAGCGCGAAGCCGGTGAGCAGGGCAAGAACAAGCGCGACGAACGAGATATGTCTGCGGGTCATTAGGTGCTCTGGTTAGTCGACGAACAGGTCGTCGATGCGGCTGAGCAACCAGCGGGCACGCCGCTGCATGATCATGTTGGCCAACCGCTGTTCAGGAGCCTTGTCGACATCAACGGCGAGCGCCTGATTGAGCAGCGCCTCGAATTCCTTTCGGTTGTTCTCGTTGATGCACACCGACTCGGCCATGCTGACGAACGGCGCGGCGCGCCGACCGGCAGCAAGCTGTGTTGCGCGTGCAAAGTGCTCGCGCGCCTTGGGCATCGAACCACCCGCGGCGGCGTGTGCTGCTTCCCATGTGCCGAAGAACTCGTGCAGCGCGCCCATCTCGAACGTCTCGTCGAGCGCGAGCGCGCGGTGCATCATCTTCTCGATCGTCGTTTGGCGGACGGCCAGCTCGGAATCGTTGACGTCTATCGCCAGCGCCGCCGCCCAGGCGGCGCCGGTCCAGTACAGCAGGGCGACGTGTTTCTTGCCCGTCTTGGCGAGCACCGCGTCGGCGTCGCTGGCGAGCCGGTCGCGGAAGCCCGGCACGTCGACTTCCAATCCGCGCAGTCCGTACTCAGCCGCCCGCAGGTACAGGCGCTTGGCGCGCTGTCGCATCTCCGTGGCGCGGGTGAGGTCCTGTGCCTCCGTGAAATCGGCGTCCTGCTGAATGAAGGCAAAGCCGTACTGCGTAAAGCCGCTGGCGGCCGCCGTCAGCAGCCCGACATGCTTGGGTGAGGCGTCAATCAGCCCCTCAATGGTCTTGAGGGCAAACGGGGTGGCGTCGCGCACCAATTCCGGGTCGTTATCCCTCGCAAACGTCGACGAACTGCCCGAGGCGAGGGCGTCCCCCAACGAGTTGATGGCCATCCGCTTGATGGAGCACCCCGAGAGGCTCAGGGCGACCCCGCTCAGGGCAACGGCGCGAAGGGCTGATCGGAACGGGTGGGGCATTCGACTCCGGCAGGAAGAATTCGGGTAGGACCTGTAATTATGAACAGACGAGGGGCCTAATGCGAGGCCGATGGCCTCAGAATACGACAGAGTGCGACAGACAAAGACAGAGTACGGCAGCTCAAGAAGGACTACGGTGTTCTACCCCGCTGGGTGTCAGCCGTTCGCGAGTGGCATCCTCTTTCAATAGAATAGGTTATGCGCCCCCATCGTTCCCAGCTCACGGCTGGCCTCGCGCTTCTGCTCTGGCCGGCGGCACCACTTCCGATCGCCCGTTCTGCGGGTGATGCGCCCATTACTCCGCCTGAGGCCCATCGGTCGCTTGATGCTCCCCGAAAACGCACGCTGTTCGACTTCGACTGGCGCTTTCGGGCCGGCGAGGTGTCCGGCGGCCAGCTTGCGGGCCTAGACGATACGGCGTGGGAGCCGGTGGACCTGCCCCACGACTTCATGGTCCTCGGCAAGGGGAGCCGCGAGACGGCCGCGAACGGGCGCGCGCCGAGCCAGCGCATGCTGCGGCTGCCCTCGGAGCCGGAGGGGCCGTTCGACCCGCGGAGCCCCGGCGGAGATGCGAACGGCTACCTGAACGGCGGCATCGGCTGGTATCGAAAGAGCTTCACCCTGCCGTCCGCGATGACGAATCGGCGCGTCTTTCTGGAGTTCGAAGGGGCCTACATGAACGCCGAGGTCTGGATCAACGGCCAGTCGCTCGGCACGCGTCCGTACGGCTACTCGTCATTCCAGTACGACATCACACCCCACCTCAAGCCCGACGGCGTTCGCAACGTCGTGGCCGTGCGCGTGCACGTGAAGCAGCCGTCGTCGCGTTGGTATTCAGGAGCGGGCATCTATCGCCACGTCTGGCTCACCGTCACCGACCCGGTGCGCATTGAGCAGTGGGGCACGGTGGTCCGCACGTCGAACGTCACCGACCAGCGCGCCGACCTCGCCGTCCGTCTCGATGTGCGCAACCTCTCCGCGGCCGGAGTCGCCGCGCGCGCCGAGGTGACGGTGCGCGACGCGGCGGGACGCGAGGTCGCGATGACGCGTGCGCCGGTGGTCATGGCCGCCGATGGCCGCGCACGCGCCGAGCTATCCATCGCGGTGCTCAAGCCGCACCGCTGGTCGGTGGCGGATCCCTACCTGTATGAGGTGGAGGCCGTTGTGCGCGTAGCCGGCCGCGTCGTGGACGCGGAGCGCGTGGTCTATGGCATTCGCACCATTGCGTTTTCGCCCGACAGCGGCTTCCTGCTCAACGGCGTGCGCCTCCCGCTGCAGGGCGTCTGCCTGCACCACGACCTCGGACCCTTGGGCGCCGCCGCGTTCGACCGCGGCATCGAGCGCCAGCTCGAGATCATGAAGCAGCTGGGCGTGAACGCCATCCGCACCAGCCACAATCCACCGGCGCCGGCGCTGCTCGACCTCGCCGACCGCATGGGCTTCGTGGTGATGGACGAGATCTTCGACGAGTGGAAGAAGAACAAGACGCATTTCGGATACGGGCAATTCTTCGACGAGTGGAGCGAGCGCGACACGCGCGACATGGTGCGGCGCGACCGCAATCACCCGAGCGTGGTGATGTGGAGCATCGGCAACGAGATCGAGGAGCAGGGCGATTCCGTGAATGCCCGGGCGATGGCCACGCGGCTCGCCGGCTTCGTGCGTGATGAGGATCCGACGCGCTTCGTCACCTCGGCCATGAACGATCCCGCGCCGGCCATGAAGACCGGCTTCGCCGAGCCGCTCGACTTGTTTGGCGTGAACTACAACCTCCGCATTTACGAGCGGGTGCGCGGCAGGAAGACGTATGGGTCGGAAACGTCGTCGGACTACAGTTCGCGCGACCAGTACAACCTGGTGCTGAAGGACGGCGCGCCGACCATCGTCACTCGGCTCAACAACCACGTGACGTCGTACGACTTCGAAGGCCCGCCGTGGGGCAACAGCGCCGAGGTGCAGTTTGCGGCGATGCGCGGCGCGCCGTGGATGGCGGGTGAGTTCGTCTGGACGGGGATCGACTACATCGGCGAGCCGACGCCGTTCGCCTGGCCCAACCGCAGCTCGTCGTTCGGCATCGTGGACCTCACCGGCTTCCCGAAGGATCGCTTCTACCTGTATCAGAGCCAGTGGCGCCCTGAGCCGATGGTGCACCTGCTCCCGCACTGGAACTGGCCCGCGGAGTACGCGGGCAAGCCGATTCCGGTATGGACGTACACCAACGCCGATTCCGTGGAGCTGTTCCTGAACGGCCGGTCCGTCGGTGTGAAGTCATGGGCTGGCGTGAAGGATTTCCATCTCGCCTGGCAGGTGCCGTACGAGCCGGGGCTGCTGCGCGCAGTGGCAATGCGCGGCGGCAAGGTGGTCGCCGAGTCGCGCGTGGAGACGACGTCGACGCCGGCGAAGCTCGAGTTGAGCGTGGACCGCAAGGTGATTCGCGCCGACGGACAGGACCTCGCCTTCGTGACGGTGCGCGTGGTCGACGCGAGTGGGCGGCTGGTGCGCGCGGGCGGCAACAATCTTGTGCGCTTCACGCTGGCCGGCGGCGGCGCGATTGCGGCAGTGGACAACGGCGACCCGACCAACCACGAACCCTTCGTCGGGCCCACGCCGGTGGCGGCACAGCACAAGGCGTTCAATGGCCTGGCGCTCGTGGTGATCCGCGCGCCGCGCGCGGGGACGATCATGACACTCAGTGCGACTGCCGAAGGGCTCTCCGGGGCGAGCGTTGCGGTGAGGGCGCGGTAACACGGACGGAACATCCCAAGGCGAACTGCATACCACGGATGACACGGAAACTGGCGGAGGAACACGGATAGTGCCTTGGGGTCATCCCAACGCCGGATCCGAGGTCATCCGCCAGTTCCCGTGAAATCCGTGGTAAGCAGTTGCAGTAGTCTCACCACTTGAGATGCCGCTACTTGAGCGTTGCCGTGCCGCTCAGCGGCGACGCGTCGGTCTTCAGCAAATCGAACACCACAACATCGTTGCGTCCCGCCCTGAGGAATGACGCCGGGCAGTAGAGCCGGAACTGCGGGCCGATGTCCCAGTAGCGACCGAGGTTGTGGCCGTTGACCCAGACCACTCCCTTCTTGTAGCCGGACATGTCAATGAACGTGTCGGCCGGTTTGTCGAGTGTGAACTCGCCGCGGAAGATGTGGCCGGGACGCACGGGCGCGGCGGCGGTCGCCTGGCCCGGCGACGGTGAACGCATCGTCACGTCGGCGCGCAGCGCGGCCACCCACCGTGCGTCGAGCGGGAGCAAGTGCACCTTCCAGTTAAACAGCGTCATGCCGGCAAGCGTCACGCGGTCGGTGATGCCTTTTCGATCGATCATCTCCTGCGCGAAGTTGATGTGCCCCATCCCCTCGACGAGAATGTCGAGCACTGGGTTCGCGGTGGCTGCCTTCGGGAGGTCGAGCCCCTTTTCGCCGCGTCGGCGGTCTATGGTGCCGACCAAGGCGCCGTCCACGAAGACCGTGGCGAAGTCGTGGAGGTCGGTGACGACGAGCTTGCCGCTCTTCCGGCCGACGAGCGTGGTGCGATAGAGCACGAGCCCTTGATTCTGCCCGAAGAACTCGAAGGGGCGCGGGTGCACCGCGGCGATCGGTTTCGGCAGGTTGTTCCAGAGCGACGCGTACGGACGCATCGTGAATTCCGGAATGCTCATTGAGGGCACGGGTGCGGGTACGGGAGGCGGTGCCTCACCGGGTGGCAGCGACGCCGCGATCTGCGCGCGGAGTATCTCGTACTTCGGCGTGGCGCGCCCCTGCTCGTCAATCGGCGCGTCGTAGTCGTAGCTCGTGAGGTCGGGCTCGTATCCCTTGCCGCCGGAATTGGCGCCGGCCGTGAAACCGAAATTTGTGCCGCCGTGCACGACGTAGAAGTTGAACGACTTCTTCGCTTTCAATAGGAAGTCCACTTCCTTGCGCAGCTCCTCCACCGACGGTGCGGCCCACTTCTCGCCCCAGTGCGTCAGCCAGCCCGGATACGTCTCGGACGAGAAGACCGGCACGCCGGGTACGATGGAGCGCGCGAGGTCCCAATGCTTCTCGTCTGAACCGCTGTCGAGTCCGACGGCGGCGCCGGGAAGATGTCCCGCCTCAAGCATGTACTGGGTAGGGCCGTCGCCGGTGAAGAACGGCACATCAATGCCATGCTGGAGCCAAACGTCCCTCAACCGCGCCATGTAGCGGCGGTCGTTGCCGTAGCTCCCGTATTCATTCTCAACCTGCACCATCAGCACGGGTCCGCCGCGCGTCACCAGCAGCGGGCGCACCACCGCCGCAAGCCGCGCCATGTAGCGCTCGGCGGCGGCCATGTACCGAGGGTACATGGATCGAATCCGCAGGTTGGGGTCGCTCAGCAGGTACGGTGGCAGTCCGCCGAAGTCCCACTCGGCGCAGACATACGGGCCAGGACGGAGCAGCACCCACATGCCCTCGTCCTGCGCGATGCGGATGAAGCGCGCGATGTCGCGGTTGCCCGTGGTGAAGTCGAACTGGCCCTCGGACTCCTCGTGGTAGTTCCAGAAGATGTACGCCGCGATGGTGTTGAGACCCATCGCCTTGGCCATCTGGATGCGGTGCCGCCAGTACTCCGCGGGAATGCGCGCCGGATGCATCTCGCCGGCGCGGATCTGGAACGGCCTGCCGTCGAGCAGGAAGTCCGTTGGCGAGAGCGCAAAGGTGTGGCGCGCCGGGCCGGACGCGGTGCGCGCGGTGGCGGAAGCGGCGGAGCGGGCGGGCGCCTGTGTCTGCGCGGCGGGGAGGGCGGCGAGCGCCACGAGGGCGGCGACGACGATCGATGGCATGGCACGAATGTGCGGCGCGGCGCGCGGCGGTCAAGCGGGGCGTTGGCGCACGGCGCACGGCACCATAAACTTCGTGCACCATGCCCATTCGCATCCTGGTGACCGGCGGCACGTTCGACAAGGAATACAACGAGCTGAACGGCACGTTGTCCTTCAAGCACACCTACGTCGAGCACATGCTCGAGCGAGGGCGGTGCAAGCTTGCCGTCACCGTGGAAGTCTTGATGATGAAGGACTCCCTCGAGATGACCGACGCCGACCGGCTGCACATCGTGCAGGCCTGCCGGCACTGTGACGAGCAGCGCGTGGTCATCACGCACGGCACCGACACGATGGTGGAGACAGCACAGGCCATTGCCGCCGGCGTGCCGAACAAGACGGTGGTGCTCACGGGGGCGATGGTGCCATATGCCTTTGGCAGCTCCGATGGCCTGTTCAACCTCGGGAGCGCGCTCTCGTTCGTGCAGGTGCTGGCGCCCGGCGTCTACGTGGCGATGAACGGCCGGTATTTCCCGTGGAACCACGTCCGGAAGAACCGCGAACTGGGCATCTTCGAGGGCGGCAGTTTGTAGGACACACTAGCCGCGGGCGGGGGACGCGGCCCAAATTCGGCGCTCCACCCAGCCCCGCGCACATGCGCCGTCTCGCCGTCCTCCTCGCTCTTGCACCCGTCGTCGGCCTCGCCGATGTCGCGGCGCAGTCGCCCGCCGCCATCGACAGCATCGTCGAGCGCGCCATTAAGACCTTCGGCAATCAGGGCGCCGCCATCGCCGTCGTGAAGGACGGCAAGGTCATCGTCGCAAAGGGGTTCGGGATCAAGAAGCTCGGCGCTCCCGACAAGGTGGGGCCCGATACGCGCTTCGGCATCGCGTCCAACAGCAAGGCGTTCACCGCCACCGCGCTCGGCATCCTGGTCGAGGAAGGGAAGGTGGCCTGGGACGCGCCGGTGATCCGCTACCTCCCCGAGTTCGCGATGTACGACCCGTACGTCACGCGCGAACTCACCATCCGCGACCTGCTCGTGCACCGGTCGGGACTCGGCCTGGGCGCCGGCGACCTGCTCTGGTGGCCCGCCTCGACGTACGACCGCAAGGAGATCGTGCGGCGCCTCCGCTTCATCAAGCCAGAGGCGTCGTTCCGCACGGCGTACGCTTATGACAACGTCCTGTACCTCGTCGCGGGCGAGGTCATCGAGCGCGTCAGCGGCCGCACGTGGGAGCAGTTCGTGAAGGAGCGCATCCTCGCGCGCGTCGGCATGACGGCCAGCACCGTGCGGCACAGCGACGCCGCCGGCTCGGATGACGTGGCCACGACGCACGCCGAGGTGGAGGGCGCGGTGCGCGTGATCGCGCCGATGACGAGTGACAACACCAACCCCGCCGGCGGCATCAACGCCGGCGCGCGCGACATCGCCAAGTGGCTGCTCGTCCAGCTCGACAGCGGCCGTTTGGCCGACGGCTCGCGGCTCGTGTCGGCGCGCACGGCGCGCGAGATATGGACGGGCGTGACGCCCATGGGCGCGGGCCCGGCCGCGCCGGAACTCGCGCCGCTCGGCAAGCAGTTCAGCCTGTACGCGCTCGGCTTCCAGACCAACGACTTCCGCGGTCGCAAAATGCTGTGGCACACGGGCGGCCTGCCGGGCTACCTGTCGTTCCTCGCCTTCATTCCCGATGCGCGTGTGGGCGTGGCCGTGCTCACCAACACGGAAACGCCGATGTACGCGGCGCTGGGCTGGTCGCTGCTCGACTACGCGCTTGGCACCACCCCGCCGTGGGATTTCGTGGGCGGGCGCGCGGCGCTGGACAAGCGCCAGCGGGCGGCGGCCACGGCGCGTACGAGAGCGGCGGCGGCGCGCGACTCGCTGAGCAGGCCGTCGCTGGCGCTCGACAAGTATGACGGCACGTACGAGGACGCCTGGTACGGTGATGTTCGCGTCACGCAGACGGGCGGCAAGCTGCGCATCGCCATGGTCCAGACGCCGGGGCTGCAGGGCGACCTCGTGCACTGGCAGCACGACACGTTCCTCGCGCGCTGGGATGATCGCGAGATGCGAGCCGACGCGCTGGTGACGTTCCAGCTGAACGCCGACGGCGGCATTGACCAGGTAAAGATGCGCGCGAAGGATCCGGAGACGGATTTCTCGTTCGACTTCCACGACCTGCTCCTCAAGCCAAAGCGCGCGCGGTGAGGCGCATCCATGCGGTGATGGTGGCGGCGTTCGCGCTGGCGCTTCCGCTCACGGCGCGGGCCCAGCGTGCGGTGGCCGTGCGCGCCGACAACGACGCGTTCAACTTCTGGCAGCGACCCTGGCTGCGGCCGGACGAAGAGTACACCAGTGGTGTGCGGTTGACCGTCACCCTCGACGACGCGGGAGTATGGGCGAAGCACGTCGCGCCGCTGCTCGGCGCATGCCGCCCCGCCGACGCGCCGTGCGCGACGCACTCGTACGCGTTCGGCCAGGACATCTTCACGGCGAAGCGACCGAAGTGGGAAGCCAACGCCCTGCCGGGTGGACGTCCAGACGCCGGCGTGCTCTGGTTCGGCGCGCGCACGCGCGTGACGCGGCGGTCGGACATCGCCGAGGCGGGATGGACGCTGGGTGTTACGGGAAAGCCGAGTCTGGCGGAGGCTTCGCAACGCCTCATTCACTCGCTGGCGCCGCGCTACAACCGCCCCATCGAGTGGGGCGCGCAGGTGCCGGCCGAGCCGGTCTTCGCTCTCCACTACGACCGGCGGCGCCTGCTGTCCACGGGCCTGCTGGCCGTGCAGCCGCACGGCGGCGCGTCGATGGGCACGCTGCTCACAGAGGCGCGCGCGGGGCTGAGCGCGCAACTCGAGAGCGGGCTGCCGGTGCCGCTACCACAGCGAGCGGCTCGGCTGCTGGGCGCGATCAACGTCGCGGTGGAAGGGGACGTCACGTGGCGCGGCGTCGCCCGGAACGCGATGCTGAGCGGGACGTTCTTCCGATCAAGCCCGCATGTCGATCTGCGACCATTGGTGCGTGAACTCTCATTGGGAGTGCGCGTACGCTGGCGCGTCCTCGACGCCTCGTGGATGGCGCACCAGACGAGCGCCGAACACGTCGGCCGCGACATGCCGCACACCTGGTCAACGCTCGAACTGCGCTGGCGCCCCGAGCGCTGATCGCCTCCGCGCTCCGTGGCTGGAACCGGGGCAAGCGGCGGTGCATTGAGTATCCAGCGACGCAGCCTCCGAATAAGGACGCCCCCCATGCAGAAGCCGAATCCGGACGACCCCGAACTGCGCGCGAAGCTCACGCCCATGCAGTACGAAGTCACGCAGTGCAGCGCCACGGAGCCGCCCTTCCGCAACGAGTTCTGGAATCACCACGAGGTTGGCATTTACGTGGACGTCGTGTCGGGAGAGCCGCTCTTTGCGTCCACCGACAAGTTCGATTCGGGAACCGGATGGCCGTCGTTCACGAGGCCCATCGAGGCGAGCCATGTGGCCGAGCACGAGGACCGCGGCCTCGGCATGCGTCGCGTTGAGGTACGCTCCGCGGAAGGCGACTCCCATTTGGGGCACCTGTTCCCTGATGGCCCGGGACCGACTGGCATGCGGTATTGCATCAACTCGGCCTCGCTGCGGTTTATTCCGGTGGACCGCCTCGAGGCCGAGGGCTACGGGAAATACCGACAGCTGTTTCCGTAAGTGGCGCGGACGCCCGGACGTCAGGCAGCGGCGCCGCGCGGTGCGGGAATTGCCTCTTACTCGGCGGTGCTCCGGGGCGTAGCGTGAGAATACGGGCCGGGCCGAGTGCGCGGTCCGCACGCCCGCGCCTGCGCGGGAGGAGGCGTCATGCATCAGGTCTTCGAGAACCGTGCCGAAGCCGGACGCCAATTGGCCGAGCGCCTGTCGGCCTATGAGGGGCAACCGGGCGTCCTGGTGCTCGGATTGCCGCGCGGCGGCGTGCCCGTGGCTTTCGAAGTGGCCATGGCGCTCGGCTTGCCACTGGACGTATTCACGGCGCGCAAGGTTGGCGTGCCGGGCCACGAGGAACTCGCCATGGGGGCGGTGGCGACTGGTGGCGTGCGCGTGCTCAACGAGAAGATCGTGAGCGCGTTCGCCGTGCGCGCACCCGAACTGGAACGGCGCATCCGCGACGCCGATGACGAGGTGCGCAGCGGCGAGCTGCGCTTTCGAGGCGACCGACCGCCGGTGGAAGTGCACGGCAGCACGGTGATCCTGGTGGACGACGGCATCGCGACGGGGGCGACGGTGCGCGCCGCCGTGATGGCACTGCGCGCACAGGGGGCACGACGGGTGGTGGTGGCCAGCCCGGTGGCTGCCATGGACAGCGCGGCGGACGTCGAGCACATCGCCGATGAGACGGTGATCGTGCGCACTCCGCAGCAGTTCATCGCCGTCGGCGCATGGTACCGCGACTTCGACCAGATGGAGGACGCCGAGGTGCGCACGCTGCTCGAGCAGGCCGCCGCGCGGCTGCCGGAAGAGTGGCGGCACGCCGCGCATCGGCACTCGCATCTGGGCTGAGCGACGGATGTAGATTTCACCCGTCCCCCGATCGAGAGGCCGATGCTGCGTTCGCCGTTGCTGTCGCTTGTCCTTGCCGCGCCCCTGTTTGCACAGCAGCCCGTCACGACCTCTCCCGTCGCGGACTCCACTGTCGTGGACACCGTCGCGCCGGGCATGGTGCATACGTATTTCGTGCGTCAGCAGGGACCGTGGCGGGTGCACGTGGTGCGTGTTGACCTGCGCAGCGGCCTGTACGATGTGCGAAGTGTGCGCGCACTCGACTCGCTGCGGGGACGCGAGACGGTGTCGGGAATGATGGAGCGTGCGCGGCGCGACGGCCGCAACGTTCGCGTGGCGATCAACGCCGACTTCTTCAACCTCACCACCGGCGAGAGCGTCAACAATCAGGTGAGTGACGGGCGCATCTGGCGGGCGCTCGCGTGGAGCGGCGTGCCGCGCGCCCCGATGCGCAGTGCGCGCGGGCAGTTCGGCGTGACGCGTGACGGACGCCCTGTCCTCGACCGCTTTGTCTTCACGGGCACCGTCCATTCCGGGCGCGTCTCGTGGGCGCTGGACGGTGTGAACGTGGTGCCGTCCAACGGCCAGGGCCTGGTGCTCTGGCTCCCCGAAGCAAACGGTCGCGCCCGCGCCGACTCTGCGCGCACCGGCCGCGAACTGCGGGTGTCGGTGGTGGGTGGCAGCTGGCGTGATTCGCTGATGCTCCGCGTGCGAGGCAGGGTAACCGCGGCAGACTCGGCGCCGCTCGCCGCCGACGAAGGCGTGCTGGTCGCCTATGGCTCCACCGCCGCACGGCTCGATTCGATTGCCAGGGTGCCGCGCACGTTTGACGTGCACGCCTCGTGGCTTCCCACCGTAGGGACCATTGACCAGCTCGTCGGCGGATGGCCGGTGATCCTGCGTGATCGCGTGACGATGGTGGACGAGGCGGCGACGCGCGAGTTCACCGCCACCGGCAATGCAAACGTCCGGCATCCGCGCAGCTTCGTCGGCTTCGATGCGGACACCAGCCACCTCTACCTGGTTGCCGTGGACGGTCGGAGCGCGGCCAGCGTGGGCATGACGCTCGTCGAGGCGGCCGATTTCCTGCGCGAACAGGGGGTGGCGCACGCGCTCAATCTCGATGGCGGCGGATCGACGGCACTGGTCGTGGACGGGCGGGTCATCAACACGCCCAGCGACCGCGGCGGCGAGCGCACCGTGGCCAACGCGCTGCTCATCGAGGAGCGTCGCCGCCCGCAGTAGGGTGAAACGACCGGAGAATACCGGACAGCGCTAAGGCGATTCACCTGCTGTCGCGAACGGTGCGACGAGCGCACCTTGCAAGTATCCGGCATTGGGCCGGACCCAGTGGACCGCGGGCACCCATGTTGCAGTCCGATGCATGAACTGAGTCTCGCGGTCGAGATTGGGAGCATCGCCGAGAGGAACCTGGGCGCGACGGTGTCGCGGTGCGTCGCCGTCGGCGTGGACGTCGGCACGGAAAGCGGTGTCGTGCCGTCGGCGCTCGAGTTCTGCCTGGAGTCGGTGTTTCGCCAGCCGCCATGGAGGGGTGCCCGTCCGGTGTTGTCGCAGCGACCCGGGGACATCCTGCAAGTGAGCTGGCTTGAGGTTGAGGACGATGACGGTCCGGAGGATTGAAGTCCGCGAGCGCGTGATGGCTCGCAACGACGAACTGGCCGCGCAGGTGCGCGCGCGGCTTGCACGCCACGGCGTGGCGGCCATCAACCTCATGTCCTCGCCCGGCGCGGGAAAGACCACCCTGCTCGAGCGCACGCTGGCCGTGCTCGGCGAGCCGCTCGACATCGCTGTCGTGGCGGGCGACGTGCAGACGCAGAACGACGCCGACCGGCTGGCGGTGCACACCGGACGCCTCGTGCAGGCCATCGTGACCGGCGGCGCCTGTCATCTCGACGCGCTGCAGGTGACCGAGGCGCTCGACCACATCGACCTCGACCGGACGCGCCTGCTGATCATCGAAAACGTCGGCAACCTCGTTTGCCCGGCCAGCTGGGACCTTGGTGAACAGGCACGCGTCGTGTTGTTCTCCGTTGCGGAGGGCGATGACAAGCCGCTCAAGTATCCCAAGATGTTCGAGAAGGCTGATTGGGTGGTGATGACAAAGACTGACTTGCTGCCGTACGTGCCGTTCGACATCGAGCGGGCTGAGCGCAACTGTCGGCAGGTGAACTCGACCCTCCGGTTCATCCGGGTGTCGGCCCTCTCCGGTGACGGTCTCACCGACTGGTTTGATCTGCTGCGCCAGTCGGTCGCGCCGTTGGCGCGCGTCTGATGACCGCCGTTCCGTCTGTCGCGGCACGGCACCTGACGGTGACCGGCGTGGTGCAGGGCGTGGGATTCCGCCCGTTCGTGCATCGACTCGCCGTCCGGCTCGGACTCGCGGGCTGGGTGCGCAACGTCGCGGGCACCGTGGAGATCCGACTGGAGGGTGCCGCCGAGTCGCTCGACGCCTTTGAGAGATTGCTGCGCGCCGAGTCGCCGCCGGTGGCGCGCATTGGCGTGGTGGAGTCGGCGCCGGTGAACGTGGAAGGCGTCGACGGGTTCGACATCGCCGAGAGCGAGGACGCCGACACCCTGCGACCAGTGCCGCCGGATGTGGCGACGTGCGAGCACTGCGAACGCGAACTGTTCGACCATGCCAACCGGCGGTACCGCCATCCATTCATCACGTGCACGGACTGCGGTCCGCGTTACACGATCATCGACGACCTGCCGTACGATCGCGCGCGCACATCCATGAAGGCGTTCGCGCCCTGTGCGCGCTGCGCGGCCGAGTACGGCGCGAGCGGCGACCGGCGTTTCCACGCCGAGACGGTGGCGTGCCCGGAGTGCGGGCCGCGCATCTGGTTCGAGGGGGCAGCCGGCGAGGAGCGCGCCAACGGGGAGCAAGCCATCCTGCTGGCCGCCACGGCGCTGCACATGGGAGCGGTGGTCGGTGTGCGCGGACTCGGCGGCTTCCACCTCGCGGTGGACGCCACCAACGACGCCGCGATCCGCCGCCTGCGGTCGCGCAAGCATCGCGACGCCAAGCCGCTCGCGGTAATGGTGCGCACGCTCGACGAGGCGCGCGCGGTGGCGCACGTGAGCGAACGCGAGGCGGCGGTGCTCACGTCGAGCGCGCGTCCTATCGTCCTCCTGCGGCCGCGTGCCGAATCGCCGCTGGCATCGGCGCTGGCGCCGGGGCTCGACCGCATCGGCGTGATGCTTGCCTACACGCCGCTGCACCATCTGCTGCTCAAGTCCACCGACCGGCCACTCGTGATGACGAGCGGCAACCTCGGCGAGGAGCCCATCGCCATCGGGCTCGACGAAGGGCGTACGCGCCTGCGCCCGCTGGTGGACGCGTTCCTGCTTCACGATCGCGACATCCTGTCGCGCTGCGACGATTCCGTGGTGCGCGTCGCCGGCGCGCACGACATCCTCCTGCGGCGCGCCCGCGGATACGCGCCCGTTCCCATCGCGCTTCCCGTGGCGTCGCCGCAGCCGCTCATCGCGGTGGGGCCGCACCTCAAGAACACGTTCACGCTCGTGCGCGACAGTCAGGCGTTCGTCAGTCCGCACATTGGCGACCTCGAGGGCGTCGAGGCGATGGAGCATTGGCGACAGGCGTATGATCGCTACCGCGCCCTGTTCCGCGTGGACCCGACGGTCGCCGTGCGCGACCTGCATCCGGGCTATCTCTCCACGCGGATCGCGGAGGAACTCGGGCTCTCGCGCACCATCGCCGTACAGCATCATCACGCCCACATCGCCGCCGTCGCCGCCGAGCACGGCGTCACCACGCCGGTGGTGGGACTCGCGTTTGACGGCACCGGCTACGGGGACGATGGCAACGTCTGGGGCGCGGAGGTGCTGGTCTGCGACCTGTCGGGTTATCGGCGCGCGGCGCAGCTGCGCTACGTGGCGCTTCCTGGCGGCGACCTTGCGGCGCGCGAACCGTGGCGGGTGGCGGTGGGGTACGAGGCGCTCGCCGGCTGGCACTCGGCAGCCTTCTCGCTCGCCTATTACGGGGTGCCGCTCTCCATGCGCACGGGCGTGCAGCTGCAGGTGACGCAGGGCGTGAATGCGCCGCGCGCGTCGTCCATGGGCCGCCTGTTCGACGCCGCTGCCGCTGTGCTCGGCGTGCGGCGCCACGCGTCGTTCGAGGGGCAGGCGGCGATGGAACTCGAAGCGCTCGCCGGCGACCTGCACGCGGCGCCGCTGCCGTTTCCGATCTATGAGGAGGACGGTCGGCTGCAGATGGATCCCGTGCCGCTGCTCACCGCCCTCGGCGAGGGACGCCGGCACGGTGTGGACGTCGGGCTGCTCGCCGCGCGATTCCACGAGAGCGTCGTGGAAGCGTCGGTGGACGTGGCACGCCTCGTCGCCGGCAGCGTCGGCCTCGACACGGTGGTGCTGGCCGGCGGCTCATTCCAGAATGCGCGCCTCCTCACCCGCATCAGTCGGCGGCTCGAGGAATCGCACCTGCACGTGCTGACGGCCGAGCAGCTCGGCCCCAATGACGGCGCCATCAGTTACGGCCAGGCCGCGGTGGCGGCGTGGAAGCTGTCACGGGGTGAGTGAGATGTGCCTCGCCATTCCCGGAAGGATCACCTCGATGCGCGACGACGCCGGCCTCACCATGGGCGAGGTCGACTTCGGCGGCGTGCGCCGCGACGTCTGCCTGCAGTACGTGGCCGACGAGGTGACGGTCGGTGACTACGTTATCGTGCACGTCGGTTTTGCCATCGCGACCCTGGACGAGGAAGAAGCGCGCCGCACCTTTGAGGCGCTCCGGGAGCTGAACCGGCTCGAGGAGCTCGAGGCGATGGCGGCAGGCGCGGAGCCGGCGGGAAGGGCAGGGACCGGCGTGTGAAGTATCTCGCGGAGTATCGCGATGCGGAGATCGCGAAATCGCTGATCACCCGCATCAGGGCACGCGCCACGCGGTGCTGGACGCTCATGGAAGTCTGCGGCGGCCAGACGCACACCATCGTGCGGCAGGGGCTCGACGAACTGCTGGAGGGGGCGGTGGAGATGATCCACGGCCCGGGTTGTCCCGTCTGCGTCACGCCGCTGGAGCAGATCGACAAGGCCCTGACGATCGCGGCGCGCCCCGGCGTGATCTTCACCTCGTTTGGCGACATGCTGCGGGTGCCCGGCAGCGAGAGCGACCTGCAGCAGGTGCGCGCGCGTGGTGGTGACGTGCGGGTGGTCTATTCGCCGCT
>JBAZTM010000052.1:0-27354 GCA_041661925.1 Gemmatimonadaceae bacterium | reverse complement strand
GCGAGCGGATCCTCCCCCGGCTGATCGACGAAGAGATCCGGGAATCGTTCATCAACTACTCGATGAGCGTGATCGTGTCGCGCGCGCTCCCCGATGTCCGCGACGGCCTCAAGCCGGTGCATCGCCGGGTGCTGTACGCCATGAACGAGCTCGGGCTCGTGCCGGGGCGCGCCTACAAGAAATCGGCGACGGTGGTCGGCGACGTGCTGGGCAAGTACCACCCGCACGGCGACCAGTCAGTGTACGACGCGCTGGTGCGCATGGTGCAGGATTTCTCGCTGCGCTATCCGCTGGTGGACGGGCAGGGGAACTTCGGCTCGGTGGACGGCGATCCGGCGGCGGCGTACCGGTACACCGAGGCGCGCCTCACGCGCGTCGCGGTGGAGATGCTTGCCGACATCGACAAGAACACGGTTGCCTTCGCGCCCAACTTCGACGACCGGCTCGAGGAGCCGACGGTCCTGCCGTCGGGCGTGCCGAACCTGATCGTGAACGGGTCGGCGGGCATCGCGGTGGGCATGGCGACCAACATCCCGCCGCACAACATGCGCGAGGTGGTGTCGGCCCTGCTGACGCTCATCGACCACCCCGACACCGACGCGGCGACGCTGCGCGCCCTGATCAAGGGCCCCGACTTCCCGACCGGCGCGTTCATCTACGGGCGCGAGGGCATCAAGGACTACATCGAGACGGGGCGCGGCAAGATCGTGATGCGCGCGCGCGCCGTCATCGAGGAGAAGGAGAGCAGCAGCAAGCAGCAGATCGTCGTCACCGAGCTGCCGTACCAGGTGAACAAGGCGCGGCTCGTCGAGACCATCGCCGAGCTGGTGCGCGACAAGAAGATCGACGGCATCAGCGACCTGCGCGACGAGTCGGACCGCGACGGCATGCGGGTGGTCATCGAGCTCAAGCGTGATTCGATCCCCCGGGTGGTGCTGAACCAGCTGTACAAGCACACCTCGATGCAGTCGACGTTCGGTGTCATCATGCTGGCGCTCGTTCCCGACCCGATCACGAAGCGGCTCGTCCCCCGGGTGATGGGGATGCGCGAGGCGCTGCTGCACTACATCCATCACCGGCACGACGTCATCGTCCGCCGCACGCAGTTCGACCTCGACAAGGCGCGCGACCGGGAGCACATCCTCGACGGGCTCAAGATCGCGGTCGACAACATCGACGCGGTCATCAAGGTCATTCGCGCCGCCGAGGACACGGAGTCGGCGGCCCTCGAGCTGCAACGGCGCTTCAAGCTGTCGGAGAAGCAGTCCGAGGCGATCCTCAACATGCGCCTCGCCAAGCTTACCGGGCTGGAGCGCGAGAAGCTGGAGGAGGAGCTCGCCGAGGTGCGCGCGATCATCACGACGCTCGCGGCGCTGCTCGAGAGCAAGCCGGCGCGCATGGCGCTCATGAAGGAGGAGCTCGGGCAGGTCGCCGCGACGTACGGCGACGAACGCCGCACGGCGATCATCGCCGACGAGGGCGAGTTCTCCATCGAGGACCTGATCGCCAACGAGGAAGTGCTCGTCACGATCTCGCACGCCGGCTACGTCAAGCGCACGTCCATTGCGACGTACCGCAAGCAGAAGCGCGGCGGACAGGGGCTCAAGGGAACCGAGCTCAAGCTCGACGACTTCGTCGAGCACTTCTTCACCGCCAAGACGCACGATTACCTGCTCGTCTTCACCGACGACGGGCGCTGCTTCTGGCTCAAGGTGCACGAGATCCCCGAAGGCGGCCGCGCCGCCAAGGGGAAGCCGATGGTCAACCTGATCAACGTGTCGCCCGACACGCAGGTGTCGGCCGTGGTGCAGGTCAAGAAGTTCAGCGACGACGAGTTCCTGCTCTTCTGCACGAAGGACGGGACGGTCAAGAAGACGGCGCTGAGCGAGTACTCCAACGTGCGCAGCACCGGCATCAAGGCCATCAAGATCGACGAGGGCGACCAGCTCATCGACGTGCAGATCACGAGCGGGACGAACGACGTGGTGCTGGTGGCGCGGCACGGGCTGAGCATCCGGTTCCACGAGCAGGACGTGCGCGCCATGGGGCGCGACACGACCGGCGTAAAGGGAATCGCGCTGGGCGCGGGCGACCAGGTGGTTGGCATGGTCGTGGTGAAGCGCGAAGCGTCACTGCTGGTGGTGACCGAGCACGGACTCGGCAAGCTCACGAACATCGACGAGTACCGCGTGCAGGGGCGCGGCGGCAAGGGCATCCTGACCGTCAAGCGCACCGAGCGCACCGGCGATGTGGTGGGGCTCCTCGAGGTGCTCCCCGAGGACGAGATGATGCTCATCACCCGCGGCGGCCAGACGCTACGGTGCGCGGTGAAGGACATTCGTGAAACGGGGCGCGTGGCACAGGGCGTGCAGCTCAAGAAGCTCGACATGGGCGACGTTGTTGCCGCGGTCGCGCGTCTCGTGATCGAGGACAAGGAAGTCCCGGCGGATGCCGGGGACGAGGGGACGGAAGAACCACAGATGGAGCTGACCGAAGGCGGCGAGGAGTAGTTCGTACTGCCGACGGAATAAGCGAAGGGCGCCCGAAGCGGGCGCCCTTTTGCGTGTGCATCGCGTTGGGTCGAAGTCGGCACGTGCGGTGCCGCTATTGCCCCGCCGGAGGCGCGGCGAGCACCGTGACAGTGGTCTGGCCGACGTGGCCGTCCACGGTCACGGTGACGAATGCCTGTCCGGCGCGCACCGCGGTCACGAGGCCGTTGGCGTCCACCGTCGCGACCTCCGGGGCGCTGGACCGCCAGAGCAGCGACTGGGGATAGAACGAGCCGGTACTGTAGGTAAGGCGCGGCACGAAACCCAGCTGCACGGTCTCGCCGACGGCGACATCCACCGCGACATAGCGCATCGTCACGCCGAGCACTTGGTTGATGGCGGGCGGCTTGCCGCTCGTGGGCACCCCCGTCGAATCGACCGGGGTGTCGAGGCAGCCTGCGACGAGCAGGGCGAAGCAAAGAACGGTGATACGCATACGGAGTTGCACCTCTCTCCTACAATATGCGGCCGGGGCGCGCCGAGCCAGAGGGGGCGGCAGTTCTGGCGCGGGGCAGCAAAGTGGCATACTATGCACCACAAATGCCCGGGATGGACCGGCCCGTCCTCATCCTCTCCGACCACGTCGCCATAAAGGTCCGGCTGCGTGACGCGATGGCGCCCTACGCTCGTGTGGAGTGCGTGGACTCCGAGCACGCCCTGCTCCAACGCATCGCGCGCCCGGTGCGCCTGATCGTCATTCACGGCGTGCCGCCGTTTTCCGACCCGCGGCTGCCGGCCCGCCTGCGGCATGCGCTGCGCGAATCGGCGGTCTCGATCGTGGTGGTGACGCATTCGCGCGAACCGGCCTGGCAGTCGGGGCGCGCGCTCATCGCCTCGGGCCACCTGGAGGACATCATCTATACCGACACCGAGCGCGTAGATGCGCTCGTCGCGGCGTGGAGTCTCGACAGCGATCGCTGTCGGCAGAAGGTGGAAGCGTTGCGCCTCGCCCGCGCGAGCGCCCCGGAGAACCTGCACGTCTTTCTGGAGGAACTTCTGCTCAGCGACACCGGCGACCTGTCGGTGGGCGCATGGGCCGCGAAGAAGCCGGAGGGATCTCGCTTCGCCCTGCACCGGGAGCTGGCCAAGATCGGGGTGTCGCCCTCGACGCTCGTGGACGCAGCGCGCGTGCTCAACGTCGTGACGCGGGTGCTCGTGCGCGGGGGGACGCGCCTCAAGGGGCGACTCTCGACGCTGCCGGACATGCGATCGGCTCGGCGGCTGCTCATGCGGACCCTCGGGATGTCGCCGAGCGATGTCACACTCCTCGCGCGCGAGCAGGGTCCCGACGCGGTGCGCGACCGCGCCCGTCAGGCGGTGTGGAGGATGCTTGGCGGCAGCGCCAGTCACCCGGAGGGGACGCCCGGAGGAGACACAAAGAAGTAGGCGGGAGCGTCGCGGTCGGCGTCGGGGGTTCCCGCCGCAACTCGGGCAATCCGTGGCGTTGCGGAACCCATTGCGGCAGAGCAAATTAGTCGCGATCCATAGCGTATTCCGCGCACTTCCGCGGCACCCTCTCCATTTATAGTTGGAGATCAGTTCATATGGCGCTCGAGTCCCGCGAGTCAAATCACCTGCGAGGCAGCAGCACCTCACGCATGGCACGCGGCCTCGCCCGCGCTGCCCTCGCTGTCGTTGCGCTCCTCGGATTGACGGCCGCGCTTGGCGCGCAGGGCGGCGACAAGGCGAAGGTGGGTGAAGCGGTGAAATCCGACCTCACCCGTCTGGCTGAACTCGAGCGCACCTGGTTCGAGAAGAACCGGACGTTCACAACGGACCTTCGCGCGCTGGGCTTCACGCCCACCAGCGGCGCGAATGTCACGATGGCGTACGCCTCGGCCCGCTCCTGGGCGGCGAACGCCACGCATCCGACGCTTCAGCCCACGACATGCTTTATCGTCGTGTCGCAGCCGGGCAGCAGCGGCGCAGCCGACCGGCCGTTCTGCTCCGAGTCCACCCAGGGACAGGTGGCAGCGGCGCCGACGCAGGCCGCGCCGCGCCAGCAGCAGGTCGCAACGCCCCCGCGCGCGACCGCGCAAAAGACGACGGCGCAAGCGCCGGCCGTGATCCAGCAGCCGGCCGTGAGCCGTCGTCCCCCCGCTCGGCGGCCCGCTGCCGCGGCCGCCGCACCCGCGCAGACGGTCGTGGAACTGCCGGCCCGCGCCCCGTCGAACGCCGCCGCGCTGGCCGCGACGCGTGCGGCCGGCGGCGTGGCTGACGCGGGCGTCACGGAAGCTGTGACGCCGGCGCAGTTCACCGAGCGACTGAACGCCATCGTGGCGGCGGCGCTCGAGATGTCGAACGCGAAGATGCCCGAGGTGGCACGCGATCCGTACGAGAGCACGGCCGAGTACCAGGCCCGCGTGGCGCAGGCCTATGCCATCTTCCAGCGCCGCGAGGCTGAGTTCTACGCACGCAACACGCGCACCTACGTGGTGTCGGTGCCGGTGAAGGGCGTGAAGTACGACCCGGATCGGGAAATCGTCGAGTTTGCAGTGGATCCCATCACCCTCCCCACGACGCGCTCGTTCGCGGCGTCGGACGCCGCTCGCCTGAGTGTGGCCTGCTACACGCGTCCGTTCTTCTGGTGCAGCCCGGAGGCGGGGATGTCGTACGACGGCACGGACCTCTGGCGGATTCCGCGCGCGACGGCGCGGTCCGTGGACGTGCTGCAGACGCCGCTCACGCTCCTGGCGCGCTACGTCGTCGGTCGGCGCGACGACGCGCGCTCTCCCGCAGTTTCGCTCATTTCGATGGAGCTGCACGCCAAGGGTGCCGCCATCTCGCGGTGGGACTCCGCGACGCGCTGAACGCGCGCGTGCAGGACTGATGCGCATGGCCCTCCGCCCATGACCGTCGAGCCGACGCTCGTCGGGATTGACGACGTTCGCCGCGCCGCCGCTGTGCTGCGCGGCGTCGCCGTTCGCACCCCGTTGCTGGGCTGTGAGGCGCTGACGGCGGAGTTCGGAGCGCCGGTCTGGCTTAAGCCCGAGCAGTTGCAGCGCGGCGGCGCCTTCAAGTTCCGTGGGGCCTACACCTTCATCGCGGGCCTGAGCGAATCCGACCGGGCGCGTGGTGTGGTCACCGGATCGAGCGGCAATCACGGCCAGGCCGTCGCGCTCGCCGCCAAGATGTTTGGCGTGCCGGCGACCATCGTGATGCCGACCACGGCGCCGCGTGCCAAACGCGCCGGCGCCGAACGGCTGGGTGCCCGCTGTTTCTACGTCGGCACCACGACCGCGGAACGCCTCGCGAGGGCCGAAGAGCTGCAGGCCGTCGAGGGACTCACCTTTGTGCCGCCATTCGACGACCTGACGATCATCGCCGGGCAGGCCACGGTCGGCCTGGAGATCGCCGAGGACCTGCCGCAGGTGGGCACGGTGCTGGTGCAGATCGGCGGCGGCGGGCTCTCGTCCGGCGTGGCAATCGCCATCAAGGCACTCGTGCCGTCGGCGCGCGTGATCGGCATCGAACCGGAAGGTTCACCGAAGTTCACGCGGGCGCGCGACGCCGGAAAGCCGGTCGTGATTCCGGCCAATCCCGGCGGCCTCGCCGACGGGCTGCTGGCCGTGAAGATCGGCGCGCGCAACTTCGAGCACCTCAGCGCCGCGCTCGACGACGTGGTGACGGTGCCCGACGCCGCGCTGCCCGGTGCGATGCGCTTCCTGCTCGACCGGCACAAGCTGGTGACGGAGCCGAGCGGCGCCATCACGGTGGCGGCGCTGCAGACGGGGCGCGTGCAGGCGCGCGGCGACACGGTGTGCGTGCTGAGCGGCGGCAACATCGAGTGGGACGGCCTGCTGGAGCTGCTCGGTGATGCGTAACGCGCGCGTTCTCGTCGTTGACGACGACGAGGGGGTGCGCCGCGCGATCGCGACCGCGCTGGGCGACGCCGGGTGCGAGGTGCGGGAGGCGGTGGATGCGGCCTCCATGCGGACGCTGCTGGCCGATTGGGATCCCAGCCTGCTGCTCCTCGACGCTTCACTCCCGGACGCGGCGGGAACCCAGCTGCTGCAGGAGCTCAAGGCGGGCGAGGCCACACGAGACCTGCCCGTGGTGATGATTGCCACACGGCTTCCCGACGAGATGACCGAGTTGGCGCTCGGTCTCGGCGCCGCCGATGTGCTGCGAAAGCCGTTCCGGCCACGCGAACTGGTGGCGCGGGTGCAGGCACAGTTGCGGGTGCAGGCGCTGCTGCGGGCCACGCAGAAATCGCTCCGCGACGCCGAGGACGAACTCAGCCGGGTGCAGGAGGATTCAGAGAACCGGCGAAAGCTGGTGGACATCCTGCACGAGGTGACGGGCGACCTCTCGTCGGACGAGATCTATCACATCCTCGCCCGGCGCGTGGCGCGCGCGCTGTCGCTCTCGCGCTGCTCCGTCATCCTCGCCAAGCCGGGCGACCGCGTGGGCGTGGTCGCGACGGCATTCGACAACCCGGCCATCCGCAACTACGAGATCAATCTCGAGGCGTACCCCGAGATCCGCGCCGCGCTCGAGCACGGACATCCCGTGCTGGTGGAAGACCTGCATACCAGCCCGCTCTACGAGGACCTGCGCCGCGAGTGGGCGGCCAACGGCACACAGGTGCCCATCCGCAGCGTCATCGCGCTGCCCTTCACGCTGGGCAAGGTGCAGGCCGGCGTCTTCTTCCTGCGCCGCATGGTGGACGAGCCGCCGCTCACCAACGAGGACGTGGAGTTCGCGGACTCCGTAATCAAGGCGGCGGTGGCGGCCATTCATCGCGCGCAGGTCATTGAGACCACCAAGGCCGACAACGCGCGGCTCGAGGTGCTGGCGCACACCGACCCGCTCACGCAGGTGCTCAACCGCCGCGCGCTGACGGTGCGTCTCGCGTCGGAACTCGAGCGCGCCCGCCGGTACGACTCGGTGCTCACGCTGCTCATGGTGGACCTGGACCATTTCAAGAAGGTCAACGACACGTACGGCCACCTGGTGGGCGACGAGGTGCTGCGCGAGGTGGCGACGCTGCTGCAGAATGAGGTCCGCAGCGTGGACGTCGTGGCGCGGTACGGCGGCGAGGAATTCGTGGCCGTGCTGCCGGAAACGTCGCTGGTGGGCGCGATGACATTTGCCGAGCGCATTCGCGAGCACGTAGCGGCCACGTTCTTTGCCACTTCGCTCGTGGACGCCCTGCAGTTGACGTGCAGCATCGGGGTCAGTTCGTATCCATCGACGACCATCAACACGGTGGACGATCTCTTTGCCCGGGCCGACGAGGCGCTGTATCGCGCCAAGGCGGACGGGCGCAACCGGGTCTGTCTATGAGCATGCGATGCCCGTCCTGCGGCACCCAATACGCTGACGACGCAAAGTTCTGCACCAAGGACGGTACGCGGCTTCAGGCGCATGGTGCGCCGCCGCCGGCCGTCCCGCTGAGCGCGGACGCCGCCGCCGGCTCCTCCACCACGCCGCGTGCGATGACGCCGCCGGTGGGGATTCCAAAGCAGTTCAACCCGGCCGCGCTGACGGGGCAGGTGCTCGAGGGACGCTACAACATCGTGAAGAAGCTCGGCGAGGGCGGCATGTCGTACGTCTACCTCGGCGAAGACATCGCGACGAAGGAGCAGTACGCCATCAAGGTGCTCTCACCCTCGCTGGTGAAGGACGGCAACGCGATGGCGCGCCTGCGGCGCGAGGCTGCGCTCGGCATGCGCCTCGAGCACCCCAACGTGTGCCACATCGTGCGGCTCGGGGAGACAGAGGATGGGGTCGTCTATGTGGTGATGCCGTTCGTGCAGGGCGAGATCCTGAGCGACCGCAACAACCGGAAGGGGCAGCTGCCGCTCTCTGAAGTGGTGCCGTTCGTTCAGCAGATCGCGGCCGGCCTGCAGGTGGCGCATGAGCTCAAGATCATCCACCGCGACCTGAAGCCCGAGAACATCATGATCACCAAGAACCCGGACGGCACGGATCGGGCGGTCGTGATGGACTTCGGGTTGGCCAAGGAACGCAAGGCGGGCGGCGAACTGGAGAAGCTGACGGCGACCGGCATCATCCTCGGCACGCCGGAGTTCATGAGCCCCGAGCAGCTGCGCGGCAAGCCGCTCGATCCGCGCACCGATGTCTACTCGCTGACGCTGATGACGTACGAGATGCTGACGGGCAAGCTGCCGTTCGAGGGCAAGAACCAGCAGGAGATGATGATCGCGCGGCTGCGCAGCGATCCGATTTCGATACGCACGCGGCGGCCCGACATTCCCGAGGCGGTGGACACCGTGCTGACGAAGGGCATGGCACGGAACGCCGACGACCGGTATCCAACAGCGGTGGAGTTTGCGGCCGCGCTGGCTGCGGCGGCGGGCGGTGGTGGCGGCATGTTGGGCAAGCTGTTCGGGCGGTAGCGGCACTTCCACCACGAAGGGCGAAGGGCACGAAGGAACCCACGCCGCACGGAGGGGTGCCATGAACGTGATGGGACAGCAATTCCTCCGCGCATTGGTCGCGCCGTTCGCCGCTTCGGTTCTGGCGGCGTGCTCCACCGGCACCGCGGGGCCGCCGCCGCGCGTGGATGAAGCCGCGCCGGCCGAGTCGCTGGTGCGCACACGGAGCACACCCGACCTGCGCGTGCCGCCCGGATACGACATCCGCAAGATTGCGTCGCTCAACGGCCCGCGCGTGATCCTACCGCGCGCTGACGGTTCGATGTTCGTCACGCTGACCGGGGACGACCAGCTGATGCTCGTGGCTGACCCGGACGGCGACGGCACCTACGCTGTGACGCAATTGCTGCGCAATCTCGACAGCCCACACGGCATGGCCGTGCGCGACGGCTATCTCTACATCGCCAACACCGGGGCGGTGGTCCGCAGCAAGCTCGACAGCGCGGGACTGCCGACGCGGCCGCTGGAAACCATCGCACGCTACTCACACGGCGGCGGGCACTTTACCCGTAGCATTGTGTTCGGCGCCGACGGCGGGATGTACGTGTCGATTGGTTCGTCGTGCAATCTCTGCGAGGAGTCGGAGCCGGACCGCGCCGCCGTGATGCGGTTCGATGCCGACGGACGCAACGGCCGGGTCTTTGCACGCGGGCTCCGCAACGCGGTGGGGATGGCGGTCCATCCCGCCACCGGCGCCATCTGGGTGTCTCAGCACGAGCGCGACAACCTGAAGCCCGACCACGAGAACCTGCCGCCCGAGGAGGTCAACATCCTGCAGGATGGCGGCGACTACGGCTGGCCGTATTGCCACAGTGACCGCGTGCCGAACCCGGAGTACAACGATCAGCGGCGCTGCGACCGCACCATCGCGCCGGCGCTCAAGATGCAGGCCCACTCGGCGCCGCTCGGCATGACTTTTCTGGCGAACGCGACGCAGGTGCCAGCCGAGTGGCGTGGCGACGTGCTGCTGTCGTTTCATGGATCGTGGAACCGGGATACGCCGACGGGTGCGAAGGTCGTGCGCATCCGCGTCAGCAACAACCGTCCGGTGTCGTACGAGGACTTCGTGGTCGGCTGGCAGACGGAGAACGGGCGGCGGTGGGGTCGGCCGGCGGACGTGGCGGTGGCGGTGGACGGCGCGATCCTGATTGCCGACGACCACGGCGATGCGATCTGGCGGTTGTTCCGTGCGAAATAGCGTGGGGACCCGAGTGACGGGGCGCGTCGCGACACGTGCGCTGATGTGGTGCGTCGCCGGAACGCTGTCGGCGCAGCAGCCGTCGTCGTCCCCACCGGCGGCTTCACAACCGGCAGTCGAACGGTATGAGTTTGCGCTGGACCTTCCCGCGCAGGGGAAGCACATCGTCGGGGGCGCACGCGTGATCTATGCCGCGCCCATCGTGGTGGACACCCTGCGTCTCGATCTCGACGACGCGATGCGCGTTTCTGGTGTCTGGATCGGCTGCGCCGAAGCGCGCGAGCGAGCGTCGTTCATCCATCAGGCGGACGTTCTTCTCGTGGCAGTTCCCTCCGGCAGCGCTGGGGAAACGCGCTGCCTCGGCGTCGTGTACGATGGTGAGCCAACCGACGGACTAATTGTCAGCACCGATTCCGCCGGCCGCTGGGCGGCCTTTGGCGACAACTTCCCGAACCGCGCGCGTCACTGGCTGCCGACGCAGGACCATCCTGCGCGGAAGGCGAACGTCACTTGGATCGTGACCGTTCCGGCGGGACGAAGCGTGGTCGCAAACGGCGCCCTGGTCAGCTCCGTGGCAAATCCGGATTCCCGGGTGACGACTACGTGGCGCACGGAACACCCGATTCCGACGTACGGCATGGTCATCGCCGCGGCGCCACTCACGAAATACAACCTCGGCGAGACGGCGTGCGGCTTCGCGGAAGACGGACGCTGCGTGCCGCAGATGGTCTGGACGGCGCCGGAGCAGGAAGTCTGGATGCCTGGGCACTTCGCGCGCGCCGGCGCGATTGTCGAGTTCTTCTCTCGCACGATCGGCGCGTATCCCTACGAGAAGCTCGGACACCTGCAGACGAGCACGCGGTACGGCGGGATGGAGAACCCGTCGGCGATCTTCTACTTCGATAGCGGCTTCAGGCGGAACAACGGCATCGACGACGGGCTCATTGCACATGAGACGGCGCACCAGTGGTTCGGCGACGCCGTGACCGAGCGCGAGTGGGCGCACATCTGGCTGAGCGAGGGGTTCGCGACGTTCTTTGCCGCGCTCTGGGCGCAGCACGCGTACGGCGACACTGCCTACGTGCGGGAAACGGCTGGAATGCGCGATGCCGTGCTGAAAGCGGACGTCGTGACGCGCCGGGCGGTGATCGACAGCGTCGAGACGGACCCGAATCATCTCCTGAATGAGAACTCGTATCCCAAGGGCGGCTTCGTGCTGCGGATGCTGCGCGACGAGGTGGGCGATAGCGCCTTCTTCAGCGGTCTTCGCCGGTACTACACCGCGCACCGGCACGGGAACGCGATGACGCAGGACCTGCAGGCGGCGGTCGAGGAGACGTCGGGGCGCACGTTGGGATGGTTCTTCGACCAGTGGCTGCGGCGTCCGGGCTGGGCCGAGTTGCGCACGTCGTTTGCGTGGAACGGTGCGACCGGTCGCGTGACGCTCCTGGTGGAGCAGGGGGCGCGCTTTGGCGCGTACCAGTTGACGGTTCCGGTGGAGGTCGTGGACGCGTCGGGAGCACGACAGCGCATGCGCGTGCCAGTCGAGGCCCTTGCGAGCCAGGCCGTGGTCCTTCCGGGAACGTTCAACGCAGCGCCGGCTTCCGTGCGCTGCGACCCGGAGCACACGCTGCTCGCGGTGTGTACGTCCAAGTGAGGCGGTCCGAGCGGCGCCTCGCTTTGCAGCGCACTCTGCTTCCGCTCGCCCTGGTGAGCGCGGCGCTCTCCCTGCCCGTGCAGGCGCAGGTCCCGCGGGCGTCGCAGCCCGTGCCGACCACGAGCACGAATCAGGGCGACATCGACGCCATCGAGCGCCGGCTCTACGAGGCGTCGCGCCGCGCGCCGCGCAACGGTGCCACGCGCGCCGCGTTGGGCGAGTGGCTGGCGTCGCGCGGTCAGCTGCGGTCTGGCGCCGTGCTGCTCGAGGAGGCGCGCATGTTCGGCGGCGACGCCGTCGCCATCGCGACCCGCCTGCAGCACATCTATACGTGGCTGAGAGACTGGGAATCCCTGGCCGCGCTGCCGTCGTCGCAATTGTCGCCCGGCGAGAAGTCGCGTGCCGCCGCGCTGAGGGATCGCCCGACGCGCGTCGACGGGGCCGACTCGACCGTCGTGCCATTCACGCTGGCGGGAGTCGGCGCACTCGGCCGCCTGCCGCTGGTACTGGGCACCGACACCGTCTGGGTCGAAGTGGATCCACAGGAGGAGGGGATCGTACTCCCGGGGCTGCGGCGCGGCGCCGGACTGGTGGACATCCTCGGTGAAGACCGGCGGGGAGCGCTGGGCATTCTCCAAGTGTGTGTCGTCGGCGCGCTCTCATTGCGCAATGTCCCCGTGCGCCTGGACGCGTCCCTTGGCGCTGGGCGGGCCCGCATGGGATTCGACGTGTTTGCGATGCTTGCGCCGACGGTCAATGTGAGGGAAGGGACGGTCACGCTCCGGCGCGCGGGCCGCGTCGCCGAGCGTCCCAGTGCGGCGGGCTTGCCGTTTCTCCTCGGCTTCCCTGGCGTGCGTTTGGCCGTGCGCGCCGGCGAGGCGCCGGTGCCGATCGCCTCGCCCGCCGGGCGCGCGGCGCTGGGCGGCTACGCGTGGACCGTGGACTTGCGTCGCGGCGTGATCTGGTCGGAGGCGGCGCGGTAGCGCCGCCCGACGCCGCACCGGGATTCCGAGTAAATTGAATCGGCGACCCCCGCGGCGCGCTGTTTCACACTCGTACCCAACGATTCCATGAAAATGCTAGTGCTCGGCGCCGGGCTTCAGGGTTCCGCGTGCGCCTACGACTTGCTCCATCAGCCAGAAGTCACCGAAGTGCGGCTCGCCGACAAATCGGTGGACCACCTCCCCAAGTTCCTCACGCCGTATCTCGGTGGCAAGCTGAAGCCGATGACGCTCGACGTGACGGATCGCGCCGCCACACTGAAGGCGATGCGCGGAGCCACCGCCGTGATGAGCGCGGTGCCGTACTACCTCAACGTGGCGATGACGGAGGCTGCCATTGCCTCGGGTGCGCATTTCTGCGATCTCGGCGGCAACACGGAGATCGTCTTCCAGCAGCAGGAGCTCTCGGACAGGGCCGCCTCTAGCGGGCTGACCGTCATTCCCGACTGCGGCCTCGCGCCGGGCATGGTGAACATCCTCGCGCAGTTGGGCATCTCGCGCTGCGACAGTGTGTCAGCGGTGAAGATCTTTGTCGGCGGCCTGCCGCAGAAGCCGGAACCGCCCCTCAACTATCAGGTCGTCTACTCCCTCGAGGGCGTACTCGACTACTACACGACGCTGTCGTGGGTGATTCGCGACGGCAAGCGGCACCAGGTGAAGGCGCTCTCGGAGCGCGAATCGATCTCGTTCGACGGGGTCGGCGAGCTGGAGGCGTTCCACACCGCCGGCGGCCTCTCCACGATCGGGTTCCGGTACGAGGGGAAGATCCCGACCATGGAGTACAAGACGCTGCGCTATCCGGGGCACGCGCACATCATGGAGGCGATTCGCGAACTCGGGCTGCTTGACCTCGGCGTCATAGACGTGAAGGGGACCAAGGTGGTGCCGCGCGACGTGGCGATCGCTTGCATGGCCCCGCACCTCAACAAGCCTGACGGCCGCGACCTCGTCGCATTGCGTGTGATCGTCACCGGCGTGAAGGACGGCAAGCCCGTGACGCACACGTTTGAACTGGTGGACCGCTTTGACGAGAAGACGCACATCACGTCCATGGAGCGCACGACCGGATTCTCGCTGGCGATCACCGGCCTGATGCAGGCGCAGGGGCGCATCAAGCCGGCGGGGGTGCACACGTCCGACGAGTGCATGCCGGGCGAGGCGTATGTGGCCGAACTCGCGAAGCGCGACATCAAGATCGTACAGTCGGTGTCGTAGCGCGGGCGCGCAGCGCAACGAAGCGGGCGAGGCCAACCGGCCCCGCCCGCTCTCGTTTGCAGGGGCCCTAAAACCCCGCGACACGCAGGGTGTTCCCACATCCGGCACCGCCGTGTGCTGGAGCTAGCAATTCGGGCGGATCATCACCCTCGGCGGGGGGTAGAGAACCCAGAACCCTCTTGGAGGATGTATGGGTGTGATGCGAACGGTACTGGCGGTGGGCGTGCTCGCGATCAGCGTGCCGGCGCTTGCGCAGCCTGGCCGCAACGGCACGGATCGGTCGCGCGCGGATCGTGGTAACGAGGCGCGCAGCGGCCGCGTGGAGAAGGGCGGGAACGGACGCGCCGAGCGCCGCACAAGCGGTGCGCCGGAACGGAGCGGCGGGAGCATCATCGGCGGCGGGCGCGTAGCACCGCGCGGCGGGGTGCCGGAAGCGCAGCAGGGTCGCCGCGATCCGCGCGGCGGCGTGCCGGACGTGCAGCAGGGCCGCCGTGATCCGCGCGGCGGGGTGCCGGAAGCGCAGCAGGGGCGCCGCGATCCGCGCGGTGGCGTGCCGGACGTGCAGCAGGGTCGCCGCGATCCGCGCGGTGGCATGCCGGACGGACGGTATGATCGGCGCGACGAATCGCGCGTCGTGGTGCGCACGCCGGTCGTGGTTGACCGGTACGACAACCGCTCGCCGCGGGCGATGCCGCGCTCGGGTCCCTACGGACGGGGCGTCGGCTATCGGTACGGCGACCGCGATTTCCGTCACCGTGATGTGCTGAGGATTACGACCTGGTACCGCAGCCTGCCGCCGGCGCGACTCGCGTTCTACGGCTACTACGATCGATATGATCGCAGCTGGGGTGGTGTGCGCTTCGTGTTCCGCCCCGGGCTGTACCTGACGTTCGACGTCTTCCACCGACTGGCGGTGTTGCCGTACGACCTCGAGTACGAACTGGGGATCCTGCCGTGGTACCTCGAGCGGCGCATCTACGGCAACACGGTGCTGGTGATCGACACGAGGACGCGGTATATCGTTGATATCTTCGAGCTTGACTACTGAGTGTGGATTGGGAGATCGGATTGGGATCTGCGATTTGGATTGGCGATAGGGATTGGTGATTACGACGAAGGGCCGGCATCTCGCCGGCCCTTCATCGCACTCCTCATCGTGAATCCAGATCGTGAATCCAGATCCGAGCTCCCAATCGTCTATCTTTGGTAGTTGGCCAGCGTCGCTCCCATCGCATCCATCGCTTCTTTGGCGCGCCAGCGGTCACGGCCGTTGTAGATGAACGAGAAGGCCAGGCGTTCGCCGTCGCGGGACGTGACGTAGCCGCCGAGCGAGGCCACGTCGTTGGTCGTCCCGGTCTTGGCGCGGAGGTTGCCCATGGCCGGCGTGTACCGCATCCGGCGGCGCAGCCCATCGGTGCGGCCGGCCACCGGCAGCGACTGTTCGAGCACGTCGCGCCACGGCGCCCTGGCGGCGTAGCCGAGCAGCTGCACCATGGCACGCGGGGTGACGCGGTCGGCCGTGGAGAGGCCGCTGCCGTCGGCGGCGTAGACGGACGTGGGCGGCACCTGCGCCTTCTCCCAGAGAAAGCGGCGCAGGAGGATGTTGGCGTTCTCCGCCGAACCCTCCACGCCGGCGCTGCGCGCCGCGTTGCGGAACAGGAGCTCGGCGAAGTGGTTGTTGGACTCGCCGTTCATCGTGGTGACGAGCTCACCGATGGACGCCGACGAGAGCGCGGCCACGCGCGGCGCACCGCTGGCGACCTTGGCGAGCCGGGCCTTGCCGTCCACAGAAATGCCGCGTGCCTCGAGCGCGGCCCGGAATGCGGCCGTCGTCACGAGTGCGGGTTGCTCAGCCACCACCTGCACGCGTCGGCCGGCGCTGGCGCGTCCGATCGTGCCGCGCACCTCAATGCCGGTTTCGCGCTGCACAACGCTGATGCGGCTGCCGCGGCCGGCGACGACTTTCACCGAGTTCACCACGCTGATGCCGGAGAGCGCGGGCTCGAACGTGATGGCCGCTGCCTTGCCGGCGGGTTTCACCGTGATGGCAAGCAGGTTCTCGTTGTACGAGAGCGCTGAGACACGGGCGGCGTACTTCGAGCCCAGGTATCGGGTGCGCCAGCCCTCGGGGACCTTGCGCTCCTCGAACGCGGACGCGTCGCCGACGATGTCGCCCGAGACGCGGCGCACCCCGGCCTGCGCGACGAGCCGTGCGATGGTGGCGATGGGCGTCTCACCCGAGGTGTCGTTGGTATAGCGACGGCTGAACGACGGGTCGCCCGTGCCGCGCAGCACGAGGTTGCCGCGCAACGTGCCGTCGGCGCCGAGCGCGCCCTCGCGCAGGACCTCGGTGACGAGTCGGTAATCGGGGCCGAACCGCTCGAGGGCCACCGCGGAGGTAAAGAGCTTCATCGTGCTGGCCGGCAGCAGCTGCCGGTCGGCGTTGTGCGTGAACAGCGTGTCCCCGCTCTCGAGCGAGACGACGGCGACGCCCCAGCTTCCGCTGCGGGACGCGCGGCTCAGGATGGATCCGAGGTCGAGCATCAACTGCGATTCGCCGCGCGGCGCGGTGTACTTGAGCGGCGCGGGGGCGGGAATGCGTTTCTTGGCCGCAGGCCGGACCTTCGCCTTCGCTTTGCTCGCGGGCCGTCGCTTGGACGCGCCGGTGCGGGCATCGCGGCCCGTCGCCGCGCGCACCGAGGCGGCCGTCGGCTTCGCCTGAGCCGGCAGGTGCAGGGCGACGGCCGTGAGCGCAACGGCTGCGGCGCACCAGTGGCGGAGACTACGGTGGCGCTGGCGGAGGGGCATCGGAGAGTGGATTCTCAACGCGGGGAAGGCGGCGCACGAGGCGGCCGCCCCTCGCGTCAGACCTTCAAGATCAGGTTTCGGCGGTAGAGCACCGCCAGGATTGCATACCAGAAGAGGACGAAGCAGATCGCGAAGGCCAGCGACGCATTCCGGGGTTCAAGCCACGATGCGAACACTGTCTTATACACCACAGCCTGCACGGACACCTGCTTGCCGTCGACTTCGACCTTCCAGAGCGAATAGATGATACGGGCCATCAACCCCGATCCGACAAACGCCACGATCGGGTTCACGCCATATATGACGAGCGGACGGGTCCACCACGTAACACCCTGGACGTCGATGATCCACGTGATGGTGGCGATGGAGACAGCCGCCATGCCCGCGGTGAAAACCACGTAGGAGCTGGTCCAGATCCCCTTATTGATGGGAAACGACCAGTGCCACATCAGGCCGACCATCATCAGGAGGGCGCCCACGGCGAACATGCCGGTCAGCCGCTCCAGCAACGGACGCTCCTTCTGCGCGATCCAGCGGCCGCAGAGCACCCCCATCATGGCGGTGCCGACGGCGGGAATGGTGGAAAGCGGCCCCTCGGGGTCCCAGGTCTTCGTTCCCCGGTAGAGATGGCCCTCGAGCAGCGCACGGTCGGACCAGGCCGCCAGCGTACGGGACGGGTCGTTGAGACAGAGCGCCCCGAGATTACAGCCTCCCGGCACCGGGAGCAGCGTCATGGCAAACCAGTAGCCGTACAGGGCGACGGCCAGCATGCCGACGATCTGCTTCACCGAGGCATTGAGCGTCAGGAGCCCGGCGACGAGGTAGACCACACCGATGCGCGGCAGGACGCCGGGGATGCGAACCTCGGTGATGCGCTCGAGCGGATAGTAGGGAAAGGCGTGCATTCCCCAGCCGATCAGCACGATGAGGGCGCCGCGGCGGAGCACCTGTCGGCGCAGCACGGCGTCGCTGTCGCCGCGGGCGCGCCGCGCCGAGAGTGACAGGTGGGTTGTGACGCCAACGATGAAGAGGAAGAACGGGAAGATCAGGTCGGTGGGCGTCCATCCATGCCACGCCGCGTGTCCGAGGGGCGGGTAGATGGCTCCCCAGGTTCCCGGGTTGTTGACGAGGAGCATGCCGGCGACGGTCAGGCCGCGGAAGACGTCAAGGGCGACCAAGCGTTCGGAGGTCTTAATGTGTTCCATGCGACTCCGCGATGGTGACTCGGGAATGTGGCCGTCCGGTGGCCGGATGTCCACCGACGGGCTGGGCGCTTCGGGTCAGCAGGCGGCAGGAGACGCCTCGTGAGCCGCAATTCAGCTACGGCGCAATGCACCGCTGTCGGGTGCCCTACGGCCGCGGCCGAGGGCCCGGTCGCCACAGTTCCGCGAATTTCCGCTGCTGTTCCGGGGTAAGGATCCTCAGCATCTCGTCGCGCGGCTCCCGCAGCGACCGTTCGGCGAGTTCCTGCATGGAGTCGGCCATCGCGCGCATGCGCGGCAACTGCCGCTCCATCAGGGCCTCGACCTGCCGACGCTGGGAGTCGGTGAGGGCAAGCTCGTCCGTGAGCCGCTGCACGAACTGCCGGCGCATCGCCGGTGTGGGCATGCCGCGGGGAGGCATGCCGCGGGGAGGCATGCCGCGGGGAGCCATGCCGCCGGGAGGCATGCCGCCGAGAGGCATGCCGCCGGGAGGCATGCCGCGTAGGGGTGCGCCGCGCGTCCAGTCGGCGTCCCGCATCATCATCGCTCGATCTGCCGCAACGCCCACCAGCGCACCTGCCATCGCGGCCCCAAGCAACGCGGCTGTCGCCATCCACCTTGCGCGGCGCGATACGCGAGGAGTTTCGGTGGTCACGGAGTCACTATCCCGAACGCAGCGAGCAGGTCGCGATCGACGGATGAGTCGGACGACCACGATCGTGCGAGGTCCTGCGGTGAGGCAGCGCCCACCGTCGCGGTGAGCAGGACATCCCGCTCGGCGTCCTGCGTTGGCGAGGGGAGCCGCGAGACGAAGATGACGGCCGCCGCTGCGGCGGTCATGCTCACCGCTAACGTGGCGCGACTGAAGCGGCTTGTCGCGACGATCCACCCGCCGTTGCGCCGAGTTCGCAGCGCCTCCGCCGTGACGAGGCGAAGCTGTGCGCGAAACGCGGCATCGAGCTCGTCCGCCGCCGACTCGTACTCGGCGAGGTGGCTCGCCAGCACCGAATCACGTGCGGGGTCCTCGTTCTCGCCTGCAGGTTCGACCGGAAGATGACGCGTCCAGGGCCGTTTCATGCGCTGTCACTCCTCCGGAGTGCCCGTTGGCTGGAAGTCGGCAAGGCTGCGGCGCAAGGCCGCGCGTGCATGATGCAGGTGCCAGCGCACTGTGTCGGCGGATATTCCGAGCATCGCCGCGATCTCGGCGCTGGAATACCCGTCCACTTCGAACATAATCACAATTACCCGCTGACGCGGCGACAACTGGTTGACGCCCGTGGCGAATCGCGCGCGAAACTCGCTGGCCTCGGCGTCCCGGTGCGGGTCTGTGTTGGCCGAATGATTGCCCTCCTCGAATGTCTCGGTCGTGCGAACCCGTGCCGCCTTATGCTGGTTGAGCCCCAGGTTGACGACGAGACGCAGGAACCACGGGCCAAATGGCCGACCTGGCGTGAAGCGGTCCAGTTGTTCGATCGCACGCAGGCACGCATCCTGCAGCAAGTCCTGCGCGTCGAGTCGAGATCCGGCGATGCGTCGGGCGACGACGAAGGCTCGCGCCAAGTGCGGCTCGAACAGGCGGTCGAGTGCCGCAGCGTCTCCGCCGCGGGCGAGCGAGACAAGCTGGGCCTCGTCCCGACCGTCGTCATCTGCGCTCCCTTTCGCGATTCTGCGGTGCTCTGGGTGTGGCGTCACGGGATGGAGGCAGGAGCTTGTCGAACGCTTTACTCTGGTCGCCAAGCAGTTCCTCCGACTTCTTCGCCTGCCCCGGCAACACGAGCGAAAGCGTCTCGCGCACATCCAGCTGCCGACATTCTCGGAGTTGCTTGACCACGACTTGGAGCGACTGCATTTGCATTTGCAGCTTCGCCATCTCTTCGTCGGACGGCCTCGTGCCTTCCACGGCGGGAGCACCGCCCATGCCGGGAGGTCCCCCCCTGCCGGGAGGTCCCCCCATGCCGGGATCTCCGCCTATGCCGCCAGCCGACATGTTGGGGAGCTTGATCTCCTTCCGTATCGAGTCGTACACCGCCAGTGTCGCGGAGTTGCGTTCATAGATGCGCTGCTGCAGGAGCAGCAGCGCGGTGGCCTGCGAGTCCGTCAGTGACAGCTTCTTGCGCTTGTCGAGAAGAAGCTTGGCGGGATTCAGCCCCTCGATCTCCTTTGCCGTCGACAGCTTCCGCTGCCGAGCCGGCGCTTCGCTGCGACCGCCGGGGCCCCTCATGCCGCCCGGTGGCATCCGGCCCATCCCACCTCCCATGCCACCCTGCGCCGCGAGCATCGCGGGGCACACCAACATGGCTAGCTCGGCCGTCATCCTGAACCGCATCGTCCCTTCCTCCTGTTGTACGTCAAGCACCGCCCACGAGACCGCGATGTACCACGGATACAACTGATACGGGCGCGCCGTTTGGCCTGCCGGACGCCAGCAGCACTCCGTGCGACACGCCCCCCAATGCATGCGCCGGGCAGGATGTACAGCACTCAGGGATCAGCGTTGTCGCGGAACGCGTGGATGATCGTGCGTCCCCGGCACTCGCCGCGAAGCAATCCAATCTTGAGGAGACTCTCATGGTGCGCAGGGCATTCCGGGGGGCGACCATACGTCTGTGCGTAGCCGCCGCCGTCACGGCAAGCACCGCACCGCACGTGCTGGCACAAGCCGCGCGGAGCATCACCGGCGTGGTGCAGGATTCGACGTCGGGGGAAAAGATCGCCTTCGCCACGACATATATCGCGGGCACGCGGTTCGCGACGATGACGAACGCCGACGGGCGTTTTGCGCTCCTCGGCGCCCCAACCGACAGCTTTACGCTTCGCGTGCGCTTCGTCGGCTACAGCCCACGGCTCGTGCACGTGCCGCGCGGAGCGACGGCCGTGCCTCTCGTCGTGTTGCTTGCGCCGGCCAGCATGCGGCTTGCGCAAGTTGTCGTCAGCGTCGAAGCCGATCGAGCGCTGGACCTTTCGGCGGGTCCGTCGACCATCTCGATGTCCACGCAGCAGATCCAGAGCATGCCATCCCTGGGAGAGGCGGACGTCTTCCGCGCGCTGCAGATGCTCCCGGGAGTGAGTGCCGCCAACGACGGATCCTCCGGCCTGTACGTGCGTGGCGGCACCCCCGACCAGAACCTCGTGCTGCTCGACGGCATGACGGTGTACCATGTGGACCACTTCTTCGGGATCTTCAGCGCCTTCAACGCGGACGCCATCAAGGGAGTGCAGCTCTACGAGGGCGGCTTCCCGGCGAAGTACGGCGGGCGCGTCTCGAGCGTGGTCGACCTGACGGGCAAGTCGGGCGACGAGAAGCACTTTCGCGCCAGTGGCGGCCTCGGCCTGATGGACGGGCGCGGCGTGCTCGAGATTCCGCTCGGCAAGGGGTCGATCCTCCTCTCGGCGCGTCGTTCGTACACCGACATCATCCAGACGCCGCTGTACAACAGGCTGTTCGGCATCACGAAGACGGCGTCAGGCGTCACGACGCAGTCCGCCGGCCGAGGGGGACCGGGCTTTGGAGGGCCGGGCGGATTCCGCGGTCCCCAGAACACGGTCAACCCGTCCTTCTACTTCTATGACTTCAATGGGAAGCTCAGTTACCGGCCGACCGACCGCGATATGGTGTCGCTCTCCCTGTACTCGGGAGCCGATTGGCTCGACCAGAGTTCCACGAATCTGCTCGGCGGTCCCGGCGGCGGTTCGAACGATGGCTCCTCCCAGTCCGTGTCCATCGGTGACGTGACGAATTGGGGCAACCGAGGCGCAAGCGCCCGCTGGTTCCGGCAATGGACCGACCGGCTCAGCTCCAACGCCGTCCTGTCGAGCACGCGCTACTTCAGCAAGGGTGACCGGAGCAACGGAGCGCAGGGCGCTACCGTGGGCGGGCGGGCCGTGAACAGCGCGACGAGGGAAGACAACACGGTCGACGACCAAACGCTCCGCGCAGACAACGAACTGCGCCTCACTGCCGCACTCGCCGTGGACTTCGGCGTCTGGCTGACGAGGAACGACGTGGCCTACTCGTCGCTTCGCACGATCAACGACACGGGCAGCAGCGGCCTCGAAAGACGCACCAACGGCACGCTCAATGCCCTCTACACGCAAGCGCGCTGGCATCCCATGTCCGTGCTCGATGTGACCGTCGGTCTTCGACAAACCACGTACTCGGTCACGCAGCGGTCCGATCTTGAACCGCGCGCGTCGTTCGCCCTGTCGCTTACGCCGGCGCTGACGATCCATGGTGCGTGGGGCATCCACCATCAGTATGTGAACCGGGTCGAGAACGAGGACGTGCTGCGTGGGAGCCGCGACTTCTGGATCCTCGCCGACTCCGCCGTGCCTCCGACGGAGTCGGAGCACCGGACGCTCGGGTTCGTGCTGAGCCGCAGCGGATGGGAGTACAGCTTGGAGGCGTACGACAAGCAACTCACCGACGTCTCCCTCTACTCGAGGCGGCTGCGCCCGACGCTGTCTCCCGGCAGCGGCGCGGCCGAAGGCGCCGAATCGCTCTTTCACACGGGCACCGGGTCGGCACGCGGTCTCGAGTTCATGGCGCAGCGCATCCGGGGTGCGATTACCGGCTGGGTGAGCTACCGGCTCGGACGCGCCGACTACGCCTTCCCGGCGGTGAACGGCGGGGCCGCCTATCCGGCCAACCATGACCGCACGCATGAGGCCAAGGCGGTCGCCAACTACGCTACCGGGGCGTGGAAGTTCGCGGCCACGTGGGTGTTCGGCACGGGCACACCGTATTCGGCGCAGGAGAGCCAGTACTACTTGACACTCCTCGACGGCACATCGGAGTCGTACATCCACATCGGCGACAAGAACCGTTATCGACTACCGGCTTATCACCGCCTAGACCTCGCGGCGTTCCGCACCTTCACCGGCAGCGACCACTTCGACTGGGACCTCGGCGTCTCCGTGTTCAACGCCTATGCGCACAAGAACGTGTGGTACCGTCAGTTCGACCTGTCTACGACGCCCATGACGGTTAACAACGTCATGAATCTCGGCTTCACGCCGAGCATCGACTTGCGCTTCCGACTCAAGTGAGGAGCACGCCCATGCGCACTTCAATCAGCGTCACCCTTGCCGTGGCCACGATGGCGGCGGCGTGCAGCGGCACGGCGCCCACCGAGGCGACGGGCACGCTTCCCGTGATTCGCGCCTACCTCTACGCCGGTGAGCCCGTGACGGCCATCCAGGTGTCCTCCACGGTCGCCGTCGGATCGTCCGACACGGTGGGCGTACCCGTGAATGACGCGGCAGTCTCGCTGGTGCGACGCGGCCAGCGTTTCGCGCTGACCAAGGCCGCCGGCGACAGCGGTTTCTACCGGTATGAGGGGTCGGACCTCGTCGTGACCGTGAACGACACGTTCGACCTGGAAGTGGTGGCGAAAGGCAAGACGGCGACGGCGCGGACGGTCGTGCCACCACCGCCATCATCGCTTTCACTGTCCGCCACGACGCTCACGATCCCGACCTTCACTGCGGGGGGAGGACCGGGCTCGGGATTCGATCCGTCGCAGTTCACGCTCGTGGCGCGCTGGTCGAATCCGACGAAGGAGACGTACTACGTCGTGACCGAGAACATCGAGGCGAATCCGACGTCCGTCAGTTCGTCGGGGTTCCCCCGCCGGTTCCGCTTCGTGTCGGCACCGACGACCGCCGATTCGAGTACGATTCTGGCGTTCTCATTGACCCAGTACGGGCTCCACCGGCTCACGCTGTATCGCGTGAACAGCGAGTACGCGGCGCTCTATGAATCGCGCACACAGGATTCGCGCGACCTCAACGAGCCGGCGAGCAATATCAAGGGCGGACTGGGCGTGTTCACGGCGTTCAGCAGCCGGAGCGCCGATTTCACGGCGAAGTAGGTTGGCCAACCGGCGTGCCGCGCGGGCGGAATGGGAGCGGCTCGTCATCCGAGAGCAGCTCAAACCGTGGCGAATCTTCGAGAAGCTGCGGCCGGTAGTCGCGTTACGACGGGCCTCGAAGCGCGCGGCACTTCTCGCCGCCAAATGGGTATTGCAAAAGGATGTCGCACGGCGTCCTGCGGCGTCACCGGATTCCCCTTCCACCCAGCTGAGGTTCGTCGCCGTGAAGTCCCTTGTCCGCCTGACCCCCTTCGCGCTGCTCGTGGTCGCCGGTTGCGCCGCGATTGACGGCATCTTCGGCAATTCCTCGACCTGCGCCAGCGCGACGGCCTACATCGTCGGCACATCGACGAGCGGTACAATGGGCCAGGGCAACTGCAGGGGACCGACCGGCGCGGACGGACAACTCTACTCGTTCACGGTCAGCGCGCAGACGAACATCAAGGTGATGGTCGCGACGAGCGCGTTCACGCCCGCCCTAGCGCTGTTCACCTCCACGAACAAGGCCATCGGCGCGACGACTCTCGACGGCACGCTACGCGCGTTCCTGCCCGCGGGCAGCTACCAGATATTCGTCTCGACCAATTCGGGCAAAGGGGGTGCGTATACGCTGACCACGCCAAACACGGCGCTGGGCGGGTGCACGAGTTCCACCGGCTCCATCGCCGACTCTGACGTCGGCTTCACGATCAAGGGTGCGACCTTCACCGGCCAGATCACCGAGAGCGACTGCGGCGCGCTGAACGCGAAGACGCACTGGTATCGTGTCCCCCTCTCGGGGAGTGACACGCTCTCCACTAGCGTGACCGTGGACAAGCCAGCGGGCCTGTATTTCCTCGACACGAGCGGCGCCGTGATTGTCACCAAGGAGCTGCCAGCTGCCGGTTCGTGGTCCTATACCTACCCCTCCACGACGGACGGCACGTACACGCTGCGCATCGAGTCGCGGGCGTCCGGTTCGGCGAGCAGCCTTCCCCTCAACTACACAGTCACACTGCAGTAGCGTAGTCCCGAGCGTCAGGTGGCGGCCGCGCGGCCACCCGCTTTCGCGCGATGACGGGATGCGACCTACCCCCTGAACAAAAACAGGAACGCCACGAGTGTCGCCCCCGCAATCAGCAGCGGCCCCATGAAGAGCTTCCGGAAGATTGCGTGGTCGTACTTGAGGTGCATGTAGAACATCACGACGATGGCGAACTTGACCACCATCATGACGAGAATCGACGGCACGAAGGCCTTGCTGTTGACGAGCGCGGGGATGTAGTACGCCCACACTTCGGCGACGGTAATGACGAACAGCCAGAGGGCAACCCACTTGTACTGCTTCCAGGTGGGATGCTCGTGCACGTGATCGGCGTGCGCGCGATCGTTGGACATGGTCGGCGGCCCCTTACTTGATGAGGTAGACGAGCGCGAAGATCACGATCCAGACGACGTCGACGAAGTGCCAGTACAGCGCGCAGATGTCGACGAGAATCGCGTCCTTTGGCCCGAGCCCCCGCTTCATGTCGATGAACAGCAGGGTCATGAGCCAGAGCACGCCCACCGCCACGTGCGCGCCGTGGAAGCCGGTGAGTGTGAAGAACGACGAACCGAACAGGTTGGTCCGGATGGTCAGCCCTTCGTGCACGAACGACGTGAACTCGTAGGCCTGGAAGCCGAGGAAGGTCGCGCCGGCGAGGGCCGTGGCGAGAAGCCAGAACTTGGACGATCCCAGCGTCCCCTCGTAGCCGGGCTTGCCCTTGTTCTCGACGGCGGCGAGGGCCAGCACCATGAAGAGCGACGACATGAGCAGTACGAACGTCGACGCCGAGGTGACGGGGATGTCGAGGATCGGCTTGAACACCTGGCCCGTGGGTGACGTCCAGGCCTCGTGCGGGAACGGCCCGACGACCGACCGTCCCTTGTAGATGAGGTAGGTGGAGATGAGCGAGCCGAACAGCATGCACTCGGACCCGATGAACGCCCAGATGGCGACCTTCTTGTTGTCGAGGCCGGTGGCTGTGTAGTGCGTGTGCTCGTGCGCCTCGTGGGCGCCGGCGGCAGCGGTGGCAGCGGTGGCAGTGGTCATGGTCGGGTTCCGGTTACTCGAGGGGGCTCGTGAGCCACGCGTACAGCGAGCCCACCATGAACGCGCCGCCGCCCAGCATCGTCGCCATGGCCAGCGGGAAGTTGCCGAAGTGCAGCACGATGAGGCCGCTGAACAGGATGATGATGCCCAGCGCTACCATGAACGGCTTGATGGTGTTGAACGGCATCGGGATGCCGAGCTCCTTCGCGCTGCGCCGCTCCGTCTCCTCGTGTATCGGCACCGCATGCGCCTCGGCGATCACGTCGGCGTCCGGATGCGAGTGCTCGATGCCGGCCGTGCGATCGGGGGCCTTGAGGTCCCACATCGGGTAGCGCGACGTGACTTCGGGGATCTGCGCGAAGTTGTAGTCCGGCGGAGGCGACGGGATGGACCACTCGAGCGTGGGTGCGCCCCACGGATCGCTGCCGGCCAGTGCGCCCCTCTTCTTGCTGTAGAAGAAGTTGAAGGCAAAGATCAGGCCGGCGACGAGCAGCATGTACGTGCCCACCGTCGACATCATGTTGAACAGGTCCCAGCCCTGCCCGGCGTCATACGTATAGATGCGGCGGGGCATGCCGAGCATGCCGCTGAAGTGCATCGGGAAGAAGGTCAGGTTGAGGCCGACGAAATTCAGCCAGAACTGCCACGACCCGAGCTTCTCGCTCATGAAGCGGCCCGTCATCTTGGGGAAGTAGTGATAGATGCCGGCGAAGATGCCCATCATGGCGCCGCCGTACAGCACGTAGTGGAAGTGCGCCACGATGAAGTACGTGTCGGTCTGCTGGAGGTCCGACGGCGGCGACGAGTGCATGACGCCGGAGATGCCGCCGATGGTGAACATCGCGATGAGGCCGATGGCGAACTTCATCGACGTCGGGAAGCGGAGCGAGCCGCCGTACATCGTGGCGATCCAGTTGAAGATCTTCACGCCCGTCGGCAGGCCGATGAGCATCGTCGTGAGCGAGAAGATCGAGTCGGCCACCGGGCCCATGCCCACCGAGAACATGTGGTGCGCCCAGACGCCAAAGCCGAGGAAGCCGATCATCGCGCCCGAGTAGACCATCACGTTGTAGCCGAACAGCGGCTTGCGGCTGTGCGTCGGCAACACCTCGGACACGAGGCCGAATGCCGGCAGGATGAGGATGTACACCTCGGGATGCCCGAACACCCAGAACAGGTGCTGCCAGAGCAGGGGGTCGCCGCCGGCGGCGACCTCGTAGAAGTGCGTCCCGAAGAAGCGGTCGAACTGCAGAAAGAAGAGCGCCGCCGTGATCACCGGGAAGGCGAGGATCACGAGGAACTGCACCACGAACGACATCCACGTGAACATCGGCATGCGCATGAGCGTCATGCCGGGGGCGCGCATGTTGATGATCGTC
>JBAZTM010000051.1:0-28547 GCA_041661925.1 Gemmatimonadaceae bacterium | reverse complement strand
GTACAACGCCCTCGAGGTGAAGGTCATCAACGACAGCGGCGAGCACATCCGCGTCGTCTCCGAGGTGCAGCAGCACATCGGCCGCAACCAGGTGCGCGCGGTGGGCATGAGCACCACCGACGGCGTTGTCCGCGGCATGGAAGCCGTGGACCTCGGCCGCGCGATCTCGGTGCCGGTGGGGACGGCCGCACTCGGCCGCATCCTCAACGTGCTGGGCGAGCCGGTGGACAACGGCGCCGCCATTGGCCCCGAGGTCGAGCGCTGGCCCATTCACCGCAAGCGCCCGGACTTCGTGAACCTCGAGCCCAAGACCGAGGTGTTCGAGACGGGCATCAAGGTCATCGACCTGATTGCGCCGTTCGTGAAGGGCGGCAAGATCGGCCTCTTCGGCGGCGCCGGCGTGGGCAAGACGGTCGTGATTCAGGAGCTCATCAACAACGTCGCCAAGGGCCACGGCGGCAAGTCGGTCTTCTGCGGCGTCGGCGAGCGCACGCGCGAGGGGAACGACCTCTACTTGGAGTTCCAGGAAGCGGGCATCCTGGAGAAGGTGGCGCTGATTTATGGCCAGATGAACGAGCCGCCCGGAGCACGCCTCCGTGTGGGACTCACCGGCCTGACGGTCGCCGAGTACTTCCGCGATCGCGAGAAGGCCGACGTGCTGGTGTTCATCGACAACATCTTCCGCTTCACGCAGGCGGGTTCGGAAGTGTCGGCGCTCCTCGGCCGCATGCCGAGCGCCGTGGGCTACCAGCCGACGCTGGCGACGGAGATGGGCGACCTGCAGGAGCGCATCACGTCGACGCGCGACGGCTCGATCACGTCGGTGCAGGCCATCTACGTGCCGGCCGACGACATCACCGACCCGGCGCCGGCGACGGCGTTCGCGCACCTCGACGCCACGGTCGTGCTCTCGCGTGCCATCACCGAGCTGGGCATCTACCCCGCGGTGGATCCGCTCGCGTCGGGCTCGCGCATTCTCGATCCGCAGTTCATCGGCGACCGCCACTACAAGGCGGCCACCGAGGTGCAGCGCATCCTGCAGCGCTACAAGGAACTGCAGGACATCATCGCGATCCTCGGCATGGACGAGCTGTCGGAAGAGGACAAGAAGGTGGTGGGCCGCGCCCGGCGCATCCAGCGCTTCATGTCCCAGCCGTTCGCGGTGGCCGAGCAGTTCACGGGCATCACCGGCAGGTACTGCAAGATCGAGGAGACGATCTCGTCGTTCGAGCGTCTCTGCGCCGGCGAGTTCGACCACCTCCCCGAGCAGGCGTTCTTCATGGCCGGCCCGATCGAGGACGTGGTGGAAAACGCCAAGAAGCTGCAGGCCTAGACGATGCTCAAGGTCTCGGTGGTCTCGCCGGAAGCGACGCTCTTCGAAGGGGAGGCGTCGTCCGTGGTGGCGCCCGCGTTCGACGGCGAAGTCGGCATCCTGCCGAGCCATGCACCGATGATCACGGTGCTGGGACAGGGAACGCTGCGCGTGAACGGTGCGACGAACCTGCGTTTCATCGTGTCAGGCGGCTTCGTGCAGGTGGTCGACGACAACGTGCGCGTGGTGACCGAGAAGGCGACCGCGCTCTAGTCTGGTTTCGATTGTCGGGGAGGGCCGCTCGTTGTTCGGGCGGCCCTTGCTGTTTGGGCGCGGGCGGGGAGTAGCAACTGCATACCACGGATCACACGGAAACTGGCGGATTGCACGGATCCTGCCTTTTGGAGGTGTTCCGTTCAATGGAAGGATCCGTGTGATCCCCTGAGTTTCCGTGTGATCCGTGGTATGCAGTTGTGGTTGCCCTCGCCCCGTAGGATCACGTCGCAGGTCTGGGTATCTTATCCGGATGCGAATTCCAGCACTTCTGCTCGGCTTGACCCTGACCATTTCGACCACGGCGGCCCAGTCCCCCACGCGGTCGGTCGCCATTCCGCGTCTCGACGCGAAGATCACCGTGGACGGCACGCTCGATGAGCCCGTCTGGGGGCAGGCGACGCTGCTCGATGGCTTCCGGCAGTACATGCCGTCCGACAGCCGCCCTGCGCAGGAGAAGACCGAGGTGCTGGTCTGGTATGCGCCGGACGCGCTCATGGTGGGCATCCGCGCCTTTACGGCGGACGTCGCATCGCTGCGCGCCACGCGCGCCGACCGCGACAAGATTGACAACGACGATCGCGTCATCCTGTACCTGGATACGTTCAACGACCAGCGGCGCGCGTTCATGTTTGGCGTCAACGCGCTTGGGGTGCAGCTCGACGGCGTGCGCACGGAGGGCGCGTCGAGCGCGACGAGGATGTTCGGCGGGAACATCGACTACAACCCCGATTTCTACTATGAGTCGCGCGGCCGCCTCACGCCGCAGGGCTACGAAGTGGAACTCCGCATTCCCTTCAAGAGCCTGCGCCTTCCGGGCACGGGCGCGCAGGCGTGGGGCTTCAACGTCCATCGCTTCTCGCCCTCCTCGGGCTACGAGGACACGTGGACCGACGTGCGGCGCGCTGGCGCGAGCTTCATCGCGCAGGGCGGCACGCTGACGGGGCTGCATGACCTGGAGCGCGGCGTGGTCACCGAGGTGCAGCCCTTCGTGACCGCCACGCAAGCCGGTGCGCGCAACGCGGCCGGGGACTTCGCGCGCGGGAACACCATCACGACCGCCGGCGCCAACCTGCGGCTCGGCTTCACGCAGCTCTCGCTTGACGCGACTTTCAACCCCGACTTCAGCCAGGTGGAGAGCGACGCGGGACTGGTGACGCTCAACGAGCGCTTTGCGCTCTTCATCCCCGAGAAGCGTCCGTTCTTCCTCGAGGGGATCGAGCTGTTCGCCACGCCCAACCAGCTGGTCTACACGCGCCAGCTGGTGGACCCATCGGTGGGCGGCAAGGTGACGGGCAAGCTCGGTGCGTACAGCGTCGCGCTGCTCAGCGCCCAGGACCATCAGAGGGCGGGGAACGCGCAGTTCCAGATTGGCCGCCTGCGGCGCGACCTGGGCGCCGGCTCCAACCTCGGCCTCACGGTCACGGACAAGGAACGCGAGGGCGAGTACAACCGTGTGGCGGCCGCCGACCTGCGGTGGGTCCACCACAAGCTCTACTATTTCGAGGGGCAGCTCGGCACGGCGGCTACGCGCGACGCGGCGGGCACCACGCAGCAGGGCGCCATCTGGAAGCTGGAGCATGACCGCACGGGCAGGCACTGGGGCTACAACTTCCAGTGGATCGACATCGGCCGCGAATTCCAGAGCCAGGCGGGCTTCGTGCCGCGCACGAACGTCACGAGCTGGCACTGGTTCAACCGACTGTCGTGGTACGGCGCGCCGGGGGCGACGCTCGAGAGCATCACGACCTTCTTCGGGCCCACGCGCATCTGGGAATCCGGCGGTGCGCTCTCCAGCGCGCCGCTCGAGGGCAAGGACAACATCACGCTGATGGTGCGTCTCCGCGGTGGATGGAACATCACCACCCAAACGGGACGCCAGTTCTTCTACGTCGATCCCGCGGCGTACGCGCGCTACACGGTCGACTCCGGTTCCACCGCACTCCTCTATCGGCCGGCGAGTTGGCAGTCCGGGCTGGCCGACCTGAGCGCGACCCTCGCCTCGCCGGTGCTGCAGCGCGTCAACGGCTCGGTCACGGTGCAGCGCTCCACGTCGCCGATCTTCGCCGAGGGATCGCGCGGGACCGACCTCCGGATCTCCGGGTCGCTCACATTGCGCCCGACGACGGCCGCCCGCGTCGAGGCGACGCTCGCCACGTCGCGCATCACGCGGCGCCTCGACGGATCAGAGTATGCGCGCACCCTGATACCGCGCGTAAAAGCGGAGTATCAGCTCACCCGCGCGATGTTCGTGCGCGTGGTGGGTGAGTACCGGTCGGAGCGGCGCGATGCTCTCCGCTCCGCGGACGACGGGCGCACGCTGTGGGTGAACCAGTCGCCAAGCGTGCGCACCGAGTCCAGTCGCCTGCGACTCGACTGGCTGGCGTCGTACCAGCCGACGCCGGGCACGGTGGCCTTCTTCGGTTACGGCTCCGGCAGCGTCGCGCCGCGGGCCGACGAGTTCTCGGACTTGCGGCGAAACGACGACGCGTTCTTCGTGAAGCTCGCGTATCAGTTCAGGCGTTAGCTCGGGGCGCCATTCGGGGCTTCTTCACCACGGAGATCACGGAGAACTGCTGAGGGCCACGGAGGACTGCAACTGCTTGGGTGTACTGCTCGCGCCACGCCGAGACTGTGTGGCGCGCTGTCGTTAGCCAAGTATTTGTAGTACTCCGTGACCCTCCTTCTTTCCTCCGTGATCTCCGTGGTGAAGAAAGTCCAGTGGGGCTCCGTGGTGAAGAAGACCGCGATCGGGCGCGTATGACAGCCGAACACCCCGTGACCGGAGCCTTTGGCGTTCGTCTGGGGTAGGAACCACCTGTCCCCAGTCGGAGAATCGTTTCGTGAATCGTTTTGTCTTTGCCGCTCTTCTCGTCCCCGCCGTGGCGGGGGCGCAGTCGTATACCTACCCGGCGTTCCAGCTGCCGACGCTCGTCGAGCGCGAGTACAACTTTGCCGCCGCCGATGGCGGGCGGGCGGGCGCCACGCTGCTCTTCCAGTGGCGCGAGGCGGTCTCGCCGCTCTGGCAGGTGGGTGTCGACGCCGGCCTCGCCGACCCCGATGGCAACGCGTCCTCGCGTCTCGTGCTGGGCGGCCACGTTGCCCGTCAGCTGACGCGCGCCAGCACCGAGTTCCCGTTCGACGTGGCGCTGACCGGTGGGATCGGCTTCTCGGGCGTGGACGGCCACGACGTGGTACGCATTCCGTTTGGCGCCTCGGTGGGACACCGCTTCCTGCTCGAGAACGGCATGAGCATCACGCCGTTCGCGCACCCGCGGCTCTCGCTGGACCGCTGCAACGACTGCAAGGCGGGCGAAGCGGGCGGCAAGCTCAACGTGGCGGTCGACATCGGCGGCAGCGTGCAGCTGACCGACCAGGTGGCGCTGCGCGTGGCCGCGACCGCAGGGGGAAGCGATTACCTGGGCTCGGGCAACGGTATTGGGTTCAGTGTGGCGTGGACGCCGAAGGGGCTGAGAAAATAGACCGGAGTTCCGGCGGCTCCTCACGTAGACGCTGGGGTTCTTGCGCCTGGCTGGCTTTTCTTACCACGGAGCACACGGAGAACTGCTGAGGGCCACGGAGTACTGCACAAACTGTGGTTCACGACAGCGCGCCACGCAAAGTCCTGCGTGGCGCGCGCTGTTCCTCCAAGTAGTGGCAGTACTCCGTGGCCCTCAGCAGTTCTCCGTGTGCTCCGTGGTGAAAAAGGCCAGCGTCCGCACTGCATGCGAGGCCGGAGCGCACTGCGCCACCGGCCTCTGTTGTCTCTCTGTTGTCTCTCTGTTGTCTCTCTCTTAAAGCAGCGCCCGAACCAGTTCATACGACCTTTCCGCCGCGCCCGTCCCGGCGCGCACCATCTCTCGCGCTCGCTCTCCGGCCTCGATGCGAGTGGTCGCAGTGGCCAGCCAGCCGGCGAGCGAGTCGCCGAGTTCCTGCGCATTCGCGACCGTGCGGCCGCCCCGCGCGACAATCAACAGGCCGGCGTCGCGGCTGTCGGTGCAGCGCGGGCCGAAGAGCACGGGGGCGCCGAAGGCCGCCGGCTCGATCACCGAATGCAGGCCGGCGCTGTGGAACCCGCCGCCCACGTAGGCGACATCCGCCAGCGCGTACAGGTCACCCAGCACGCCAACCCGGTCCACGACCACCACGTCCGCGACACCGGCGTTGGGTGCACCGAGTCTGGCCGTGCGCAGTCCGGCCCGCGCCGTCCACGCCTCGATGGCGGCGAGGTGTGCCTCCGTGGTCTCGTGCGGGGCGATGATGAGCCGCGCGGTGGGCACGGTCGTGCGCAGGTGACGCCAGGCGTCCTCGAGCACCTGCTCGTCGCTGGGCCAGGTGGAACCGGCCACGAGCGTTGGGCGCGGCGAGACGAGCGGGCCGATGAGGGTTGAGGCGCGATCCACCGACTGTGCGCGCGCCCACACCTGATCGTAGCGCGTGTCGCCGGTCACCTGCACGCGCGCGCGGTCCACGCCCAGCGTCACGAGGCGCGCCGCGTCGGCTTCGTCGACGGCGCCGACGGCGCGCATCGAGGCGTAGGCGTCGGTCAGCAGCGCGCGCGCGAAGGCGCTGCGGCGCGCCGATCCCTCGGCGAGCGTCGCGGCGATCATCGCCACCGGAACGTTGCGACGCACCGCCTCATCCACGAGGACCGGCCAGACGTCGAGCTTGCTGAAGACCAGCGCCGAGGGGCGGATGGCGTTCATCACCGCGCGGGCGCCGCGGCGCGTGTCGAACGGGAGATAGTCAGCATAGTCCGCGCCGACCCGAGAGGCGAAGGCGGCGGCGCTGCTCGAGAAATGTGTGTAGACCACCTGCGCATCCGGGCGGTGCCGGCGCAGCAGGTCGATCACCGGACGGGCCTGCAGCCCCTCACCCACCGACGGCGCATGCAGCCAGACGAGCGGCCGCTCCGGATCACGGTGTGCCTCGCCCCACGCGGCGAAGCGCTCCAATACGCCGCGACGTCCCACCAGCGATGCCGCCATCTTGCCGTCGCCGGTGCGCGCGGCCGCTGCCGCCCACTCAGCGAGCGTTCCCGCGGTGGCGTAGGCGGCGCGCAGCGCGACGTTCACGCCGGGCGCGCCCTATTTGCCAGCGGGCTTCGCCGCGAGCGCGGCGTTGATCGCCCCGCGAAATGTCGCGAGCGACTGCGCGCCGATCAACGGCTGGCTGCCGACGAAGAACGTCGGCGTGGACTGCGCGCCGGCGCTGGTCGCGCGCGACTCGTCGCTCTGGATGAGCGGCCGCATCACGCCCGACTGCACGCAGGCGCGCAGCGCGTCCACGTCGGCGCCCGCGTCCCGCGCGAGGTTCTCGAAGAACGGGTGCGCGTCGGCGAGGTGCGACCATTCCTTCTGCGTCCGGAAGATCGCGTCCTGCACGGGCCAGAACTTGCCCTGCACACTGGCGCACATCGCGGCGTGCGCCGCGGGCAGCGCGTTCTCGTGCATGCCGAGCGGGAGGTTCATGTAGGCCACGCGGATCTTGCCCGTCTCCACGTACTCCTTGCGGATCGCCTCCCACGACTCGTCGTGCCATTGCTTGCAGAACGGACACTGAAAGTCGCTGATGATGATCATCCACACCGTCGCGCTGGGGCTGCCGATGATGCGCCCGGCGTCGGCCTTGGCGAGCACCGTCGACGTGGAGTCGAGCGCGGTGGGCGGGCCTTCGGGACGCAGCGAGGCGGCGTCGCCGGCGCGCGTGGACGCCGCCTCGCCGTTCCTGCCGGAGCAGCCGAGGAGAGTGAGCGCGAGGGCGGGGATATAGAGGAAGCGAAGCATCAGCGGAGTGGGAAGTCAGAGCGAATGCGGTGCACGGCGGGCGCCGCGCGGTCCAACACATAAGTGTAGTCGCCCTGTTCGCCGAGCGCGACGGCGAACCCCATTTGGCGCGCGAGGCCGAGCACGGTGCCGCGCGCCGCGCGCGCGTCGAGCACAAACAATCCCTCGCCGCCACCCGCCACATACAGGCGCTCGCGCGTGATCAGCGCGTCGTAGGCAAAGCGCGCCCCCGTCCAGATGAATCGCTCGCGCGCCGTGGTGCCGCCGTCAGTGTCGAACAGCCAGAGGCCGCGTTCGCCCGCCGCCACCACCACGCGCGTGCCGTCGGTGCGCACGGCGCGGGCGCCGCCGCGCAGGCGCGCCGACGAGCGCTGCGCGAGCGTATCGCCTGCCACGGTGTACGCCAGCAGCGCGCTGTCCGTGGCCACCCACAGCACGCCGGTGCGCGCGTCCGCGGTCATGGCGCGCACCAGGGCGCCCGCCACGTGTGCTCGCCAGGCGGTGTTCGCGGCGCCTCGCGCCGGCTCCAGTTCCACGCGGTCGCCGATGCCGACCACACGCCGTCCGCCGATGGTTGCGACGGCGGCGATGTCGCCGTCGCGCACGCGCGCGCCCACGGCCGAGTCGGCGGCAAACTCGTACAGGCCGGTGGCCGCGGCCACGGTCACCGTACTGGCGCTGATCTCCACACCGTGCACGCCGCGAATGCCAGTGGCGCGCCGCGCCAGCGGCTTGGGCGCCCCGTCAGTGGTGAACAACTGCACGCCGCCTGCGCCGCCCGCCGCACCGCGCCGCGTGCCGATCGAGAGCCACTGCGGCTCGCCCGGCAGGGCCAACTGCTGTCCCGCTGCATACACCGGAGTCCCGCGCCGATAGCGCAGCGCATGCGCCTGGTCCATCTCGCGTCCCATCAGGTACCCGACAAGGCCCCCGATGCCGACGCTGAAGGGGAGCACGCAGCTCGGACCCGTGCACGAACCAACCGGATCATCGGCAGTGCCAAGGAAGTATGCCGACGCGGCGAGTGCTGCCGCCGCGCCCATCACCAGCGGCATCACGATGCGCCGCGGGATGCGGCGGCCCGCTTTCTGCTCCGCGGGCGCATCTGTTGCGGTCGCCGGTTGTGCGGATGCTTGCTGTGCCGCCGCTGGCTGCGCCGTCGCCTGCTGCGCCGCGAGGACGACGGCCAGCCCAACCGCGCGAAGGCGCACACGGTACAGGGCGGTCACGGGGTGGGTCGCTCCAGCGTGAGAGTGCGTTCGGCGCGCGTCGCTCGTCCCGACGACAGGTCGGTGACCTCGAGCGTCAGGGCATAGCGCCCGGCGGGCGCATCGCCGAGGCCCAACTCCAATTGATGAGGCACCATCGCGCCGGCGACGACCTGACGTTCGTAGGTGAGCGACACCTGCTCGTCTCCCACGGCGCTCAGGCCCACGGCGTCGGCAATGCCGCCGATCACTCGCGCGCTGAACGAGCGACCGCGGTCGATCGAGAGGATGCGCACCGTCACGCGCACGCGCAAGCGCGCCGCGCCGTCGGCGCCAGCCACGGCGTTGTACGTCTCCCAGTACAGGGCGACCGTGTCGCGCGCCGCGAACCGCATCGCGGGGTTCGCATCAATTCGGAACGCGTCGCGCGACATCGGTACACCCGCCGTCGTGATGCGGTCGGCGACGACGAGATCCGACATGTCGAACGACCCCGCGGCGCCCAGCGGCCTCACGCTGACGGTGCCGTCGCCCCGCGCCCCTCGTCCGGTGTCGGGTTGCCGCGCCTCGATGCGGTACGCGTATTCGCGTCCCGGCGTAACGGTGCGCGCCCAACTGCGAACCACCGGCTGCGCCGACGCGCCGGCCGCCACGCGCAGGGAGTCGCGGAGCATCAGCGGCGTGCGCTGCGCCGCGCCGTCGCCGAACGCAAAGCCACCCTCGACGAGCGCGGGCGAGAGATCCACGTCGGCGAGCATCCGGTCGGTGGGGAATTGCGCGAACAACTCGACGCGGGTTCCGGAGTCCCCGCGGAATCGCGCCACCTGCACCGCCACCGTGTCGAGCTTCAGCGTCGAGTGCGCATCGTCGAGATTCATGGGAATGATGCGCCGCGCATTGTCGGCGTACGCGCGGAAGTTGCCGGCAAACGAGGCGGCATTGATGGCCGGCGGCCCGCGGAAGACGAACCGCAGCGACGTCGCGGGATACCACCAAACGGTGATCACGCGCGCCATGCTCTCGGCGCCGTTCACGTCCTGCGTCTCCGGCGCGAGCGTGGCGATGACGCCGGGCGCGCCGTAGCGGATCCACACCTGGCCGCGGTCGGTGCGCCAGCCGGGCAACTGCGCTTCCTCCGAGGTGAAGCGCAGGTCGGCGTAGGCAACGCGGGCCAGCAGCGTCACGCGGGCTTCATTGACCGGCGTGAGCGCGAGCGGGTCGGCCGACCGCCACCACGCCTGCACGGTGGCCTCCCGCTCCGCGGCCGGTGCGCTCGCCAAGCGCGCCGCGTCATCGGGACGCAGCCACTGGGTGATGTCGAGCATTTCCCGCCGCACTGGCTCTGGGAGGAGCGCGAGCGCCGAGTCAAACGCGACGGCGGACTCGTCGAGCCGGTCGCGGGCGTGGAGGGCGAGGCCGAGCGCCATCCAGGTGCGCGGCGCGCGCGGCTGCCGGTGGGCGAGCGTCGTCGCGAGCGGCAGCATCTCGGCGGAGCGCTCCGATTCGTAGAGCAGCGCAAGCAGGTCGGCAGCCGCGCCTTCATGGGCAGAGTCGGCGGCCAGCGCGGCGTGGAAGTGCTCTTCGGCCTTGAGGCGGTCGAGGTCGCCGGCATCGGCCACCGGCGCGGTGCGCTGCTCGAGGAAGTCGCGGATGTAGTGCCAGTCGTCGGCCGCGGCCTCGAGGTCGAGCGATGTGGTGGTGCCCGTGAGGATGCGGCGATGGCGCAGGGCGTTGAAGCGACGGGCGGAGACGAGCCCCAGTTCATACTCGACGATGGCGAGCAGGGGCAGGTCGCCGCGCGCGCGCGCCGCGCGCTGTGCCTTCGCGAAGAGGCGCTCGGCCTCGATGCGCAGGAACGGCGTCTTCAGGCGCAGCCGGCCGAGTTCGAGGAGATAGAGCGGGTTGTTCGGGTCGAGGTCAAGCGCGCGCTCGAGCTTGTCGCCGGCGCGGCGGCGCCGGAGGACGTCATCGAGGGCGAGGCCCATCTCCGAGCGGCGCGAGAGAATGACGCCATGGTCGAAGAACGCGCCCGCGAAGCGCGGCGCGCGCCGCTCGACGGTTTCGAGTGCATCGAGGGCGGCGGTCGTGTCGCCGCGCGCCAGATGCTGCCGGGACGCCTGATACAGTGAGTCGACGACACTCGAGAGCGGCCGTGCGGCCTGCGCGCTGAGCGGTGCTGGCGTGAGGGCGAGGGCCGAGGCGGCGAGGGCAGCGAGGGCGTGTTTGCCGAGGGGGCGCATCACGCTGAAGAATACGGCCTCCGAGGGGCGGCCGTCACCACGATTAGCGTCGTCCGGAGCGCGTCAAAGAGGCGTCATTAGGCTGTACAGCGCCGGGGGTCGTCTGCCCTTGGGGCCGCGACCTAGCCATCTGCTACACAATGGCTTGGGTCCAACCGTGCAGAAACGAAACGGCCTGTAGGGGATTGCCTGATAAAACTGCTTGCACAATCCCGATCCGTTCTTTAGGATTTGCGGCTGTGACGGAGCTCACTCTTCCTGAGTAGGGGAGAGTGTGCAGCCCGAGGGTTTTCCGACCCTGGGGTGAGCCGTATTTGTACACCGCGGTAGGCGAGGTCGCTCGATTCTCCTCTGAGAAACGCGGGCCGCGGTCGAAAAGTTTCGGTTGTTCTCGCGGGATCAGTGGAGAGTACTCCGTGGTCCTGCTGAAGTTCCGCCCCGCGGTGCGGGGCAGCAGTGCGAAGCACCTGATGGAAGCAGGTTCAGTACTTCACCTTTTTGTTGAGGGAGTCCGATGACCATGAGTACTCGGTTCCGCTGGATTACAACCGCAGTACTGGCTCTCCTGTTTAGCGTCTCGGCGTCTGCGCAAGCGCAGAACGTCACCATCACCGGTAAGGTGCTGTCGGACGCTGGCCAGGCGCTGTATGGAGCCAACGTAGTGATCGAGGCCCTGCAGATCTCGGTCGGTACCACCGCGCAAGGTGTGTACACGATCACGGTCCCAGGGGCGCGCGCGCGTGGACAGATCGTCAACTTGCGCGTTCGTGCGATCGGGTATCAGCCGCAGGTGATGAATGTGCAGCTCTCACCGGGCACCCAGACGCACAACTTCGAGATGAAGATCGATGTCAACCGCCTGAACCAAGTGGTGGTGACCGGCGTGTCCGGCGCGACGGAGGTGAAGAAGCTGGCCTTCACCGTGGCGCAGGTCTCGCAGGCCGACGTGCCGGTCGCGGGTTCCAACGCCCTCTCGCAGCTGCAGGGCAAGGTGGCGGGCGCCAACATCGTGTCGGTCAGCGGCCGGCCGGGTTCGGCTCCGTCCATCATTCTCCGTGGCCCGCAGTCGATTAACGGATCCGACCGTGGTCAGGAGCCGCTGTACATCATCGACGGCGTCGTCTCGCAAGGCGGCCTGGCGGATATCAACCCGCAGGACATCGAGAACGTCGAAGTGGTGAAGGGCGCCGCCGCGTCGTCGATGTACGGGTCGCGCGCCGGCAACGGCGTCATCCAGATCACGACGCGCTCGGGCAAGAACTCGCAGGACGGCATCAAGTTCCGCGTGAACGCGGAGTACGGCTCCTCGGACATCGAGAACATCCTCGACATCCCGAAGTCGCACGTGATGCTGATGGACCCGGATTACAAGCGCTTCTGCGTCATCACGAGCGGCGCGCCGGACTGCACGCGCACGGCGGACATTTACGCCGAGGCGTACCGCATCAACGACCAGGGCACCGACTTCTCGCTTCCGCCGGTGAACTTCGTCAATGACGGCGGCATCTCGCGCAACCCGGGCCAGGTGAACATGCGCGGGCTCTACCTGTCGAATCCCTGGCCGAAGGCGGGGACGCCGATTCGCCAGCTGCTGACCAAGGGTGCGCAGTACAACAACACGCTGGACGCCACGGGGCGCGTGGGGCGCACGAACTTCTTCGCTTCGGCGAACATGTTCCGCCAGCAGGGCTCGCTGCGCTTCATGGACGGCTACTTCCGCAACTCGATCCGCCTGAACATCGATCAGCAGATGGCGGGCAACTGGAACTTTGGCGTCCGCACCGCCTTCACCGATGCCGTGGACAACAACGCCGGCGTGCAGTGGCTGTATCTCTCGCGCCAGGCGGGCAATGCCGAGCTGCTGCGCCGCGACTCGAAGGGACGACTCTTCGTGCGTACGACGCCGCAGGCGAACGGCGCGCAGAACTTCAACCCGGCGTATTACGCCGAGGTCTATCGTCCGCGCAACCGCATCAGCCGGTTCGTGGGCGCCCTCAGCGCCAAGTGGCAGCCGCTGACGTGGCTGGACGCATCGGCCGAGTTCGGGTACGACGGTCGCTCCAACCACCAGGAGGGGCAGACCGACCGCGGCTACCGCACGACCGCTGCGAACTCCAACAATCTCGGTTCCCTGAACTGGTCGTCCGGCAGGTCGTTCGCGATGAACGGGGCCGCCATGGTGACGGCGCGCAAGTCGTGGTTGGAGAACGCGCTCGATTCGCGCCTGACACTCCGCGGCTCGTACGAGGCGTCGGATGATCGCACCATGGGTCTGAGCGGCACCAACCTCGCCGTCCCGGGCCTCGAAGATCCGAGCGCGGTCATTACCGGCCAGGCCATTCGCGGCTCCAGCGAGCAGGTGAAGGCGCTCGGCATGTTCGTCAACCTCGACCTCGACTACAAGGGTCGCTACATCGTCGGCGGGCTCGTCCGCCGCGACGCGTCGTCGCTCTTTGGCGCCTCGCAGCGCTGGCAGACCTATGGCCGCGGCTCGTTTGCGTGGCGGGTCAGCGAAGAGCCCTGGTTCAAGGTCTCCAAGATCTCGGACCTCAAGCTCCGCATCTCCGAAGGGACGGCGGGCAACCGCCCGAACTACTCCGCCCAGTACGAGACGTTCACGATCGGTGCTGGCGGCGCGCTGAACCCGAATACCCTGGGCAACAAGGACCTGCGCCCGGAAGTGTCACGTGAGATCGAGGCCGGCGTCGACCTCGAGATCATGAACAAGTACGGCATCACGATTACGCACGCGAATAACGTCATCAACGACCAGCTGCTCCCGGTCACGCCGCCCGCCGCGGCGGGCTTCGGCACGCAGTGGCAGAACGCGGGCGAGCTGACGAACAACACGTGGGAAGTGTCGCTCAACATCCCGATCATCCAGCAGCGCGACCTCGGCTACTCGGTGCGCTTCAACTGGGATGCCACCACGTCGGTCATCACCCGTCTGGACATGCCCGAGACCTTCTACTCGGCGGCGGACCAGCAGGGCTCCGAGCAGATGTTCAAGATCAAGCAGGGCCAGGACTTCGGTTCCATCTGGGGCCGCAAGTTCGTGAAGAGCTGCAGCGAGCTGCCGTCGGCCTTTGCGGCCAACTGCGGCAGCGGAAAGGATTACCAGAAGAACCAGGACGGTTTCATCGTCTACGTCGGTGCCGGCAACACGATCAAGGACGGCATCACGAAGAACCTGTGGTTCACGCGTCTCCCGGCCGCCTCGGCGCCCTGGGGCGTGGAGAACTTGCAGTGGGGTGGCCCGATCCTGCAGCGCGATTCGACCGGTGCGGTGCCGCTGTTCAACATCGGCAAGGCCCTGCCGGACTTCCACTGGTCGTTCAGCCAGAACTTCAACTACAAGAAGTTCACTGCGTACGCGTTGCTTGACGCCACAGTCGGCAAGTCGGTGTGGAACGAGCAGCGCCAGTGGTCGATGGGTGACTTCCAGATGAAGGAAGTGGACCAGAACGGCAAGAGCATTGGCGACGCCAAGCCGCTCGGCTATTACTTCCGCGCGGTTCAGACGGGCGGCATCGGCGGTCTGTACGACCTGCTGGCGCCGAACAACAATACGGTGGAAGACGCCAGCTTCGTGAAACTCCGTGAGGTGTCGATCGGCTACCGCATCGGCAGGCTCCCCGGCATCGGCGGCGACTGGAACGTGTCGATGATCGGGCGCAACCTGAAGACGTGGACCGATTACACCGGCTACGACCCCGAAGTGGGCGTCGGCGGCGGCAACTTCGGCTCGGGCGCGCTCAACGCGATCGACGCCTTTACGTTCCCGAACCTGCGGCAGGTCACCTTCGCGATCAGCACCAGCTTCTGACGACCCGGGTCGCCGGGGGCGCCGCCGAATGGCGGCGCCGCCGGGGGACCGCACTGAGGAATATCAATGCGCAAGCATTATCTCTGGATCGGGGCATCACTGATGGCGCTGACCGCCTGCGGTGACGGCCTCGAAGTGGTGAACCACAACAATCCTGACGTCGCCCGCGCGTACGCCACGCCAGCCGGCGTGGAGGGCGTAGTGGGCGGTCTGGGCGTGCAACTGAACAACACCCAGCGCGCGTCCGAGTCCATTAACACTCAAGCCAAGATCTTCGCTGGAGAGCAGTTCGCCACGGTCGCGAACTTCGGCATGGCGGCGCGCACGCAGATTCCGCGCAACCCCATCTCGAACGACCTGGGCAACGACAATCAGGTCGGCAACGTCGCGAACTGGAATAGCTTCTCGCGCACGGGCCGGTCGGCGGCGACGGCCATTCAGGCGATCAAGGCGTACCAGGCCAAGGGTCTCACGATGGGCAGCTCGGCGCAGGACGCCCGCGCCATGGCCTTTGCCTACATGATCCTCGGCAACGCGATGGGCTACATGTCGCTCGGATATGACTCGGCCGCTATCGTGACGCCGCTGACGGCCAGCGACGAAATCCCGCCGCTCTCGCACTACACCGCCGTAAACGCGGCGGCGCTGGCGATGCACGATTCGGCCATCGCGGTCGCGAACTCGGCGGCGGCGGCCACGGGCTCCAACGGCTTCCCGCTCCCCAGCACGTGGATGAGTGGCCAGTCGAACCTGACGAAGGACAACTTCATCCGGCTCGTGCGCTCGTACAAGGCGCGCATCCGCGCTGGCGTTGCCCGCACCCCGGCGGAGCGCGCGGCGGTGAACTGGGCCGCGGTCATCAGCGACGCCACCAACGGCATCACCGACGACTTTACGGTGAGCATCGGTGGCAGCACCGGGTGGACCGCCACGTTTGACGAGAACCAGTCCTACGTGACCGGCGGTTGGCATTCGCTGCCCATGTTCTACTTCGGCATGGCGGACGTCTCAGGCGGGTACAACGCCTGGCTCAAGGATGGCCTCAACACGCGCAAGGCGTTCCTCGTGCAGACGCCCGACAAGCGTTGGCCGGCGGGTGCCTCGCGCACCGAGCAGGGCGCGAATACGCCGAACGTGGCCTTGCCGGTGGGCCAGTACATCCGAAATCGTCCGCCCGGCGAAGACGTGCCGGTGAACGGCTGGGGTGATTCGTTCTACGATCACCGTCGCTACGGCGTCGTCAACAGGGCCTCTCACACGGGCCCCTACGTCGAGATGTCGGCGACGGAAATCGACATGCTGGCGGCCGAAGGCTACATCCGCGCGGGCAACCTGACGGCGGCGGCGGCACTGATTGACAAGACGCGCATCAAGAACAACCTGGGGTCGGTCGGTGTTCCGGCCAGCGCCTCGGCGCCGTACTCAACGGCGGCGAACTGCGTCCCGCAGGTTCCGCAGGCCCCGAGCTTCACGTCGACGGCGTGCGGCAGCATCCTGGAAGCAATGAAGTATGAGAAGCGCATGGAAACGGCCTTCACGGGCTACCTGATCTGGTTCGCTGATGGCCGCGGGTGGGGCGATCTCGTGACCGGCACACCTGTGGAATGGCCGGTGCCGTATCAGGAAATGCAGTCCCGCTACACCTCGTACTACAACGGTACGAAGGTGGCGGCGAAGGGTACGTACGGGTTCTGAGGCTGATTGAATGACGACTCTCTCGATGAATCGGCGTTGGCGCTTCGGGCGCCGGTTTGTCGGCGGTCTCTGCGCCGCCACGCTGTTGCTGCAGATGGGCTGCTACACGTATCAGCCCCTGCAGACCAGCGTGCCGGCGACGGGCTCGCGGATCGCGGTGGTCCTGAATGACCGCGGACGTGCCGCTGTCGGTGACCGGTTGGGGTCTGCGATTGACAAGGTCGACGGGTTATTGGTGGAGGGCGGCGGCAGTGATGTCACCCTCGAGGTGTACCGGACGATCGATCTGCGGGGCAACGCTGCCACGTGGACCGGCGAACGGGTCCAGTTGCCCAAGGACGGCATTACGGGCTATCAGGGGCGCCAGTTCTCCAAGCGCCGCACCTACTTGCTCGTCGGTTCAGTGGTAGCCGTGATAGTTGCCACTGCCTTTGCGGTGAATTTTGACCTGTTCAGCGGTTTTACCCAGGAAGATCCCGGGTCGGGCGGCTCGACAGGCGACAGCAGGTAGATCACCGGACCTGCTCTCTTTCCACGACGTTCTCTCACGGAGTCTCAGACTCATGCGGATTTCCAAGGTTCCAATGCTGTTGGCCGTGCTCGCTGTCGGCGCCGTAGGGTGCTCGACGGAGGATGGACAGCCCACGGCAACGCCAGCTCCCCCGCCGCTCGCGTACGTCCGGTATGTCAATGCACTGCCGGACACGCAGAACACGACGGTGCGGTTCATCGATTACATCGAGTACACGCCGCAGTCCTTCACCAATGTCGCGTATCGCGGCGTCGGCCAGGGCCTCTACCAGGGCCTCAAGGCAGGGTCGCGGCAACTGCGCATCTTCAATGCCGACGCCGTCGACTTCAGCACGGCGGGCAACACCGCCGTGCTGGGCGACCTGACGCAGACGTTCGAGGCCGGCAAGTGGTACACCATCCTCTTCACGGGCTATGCACGCACCGGCTCCAAGAAGATCGTGGTGCTCGAGGACGTGCTCCCGGCCCCGGGGAGCAACATCGCCATCCGCGTCCTGAACGCGAACACGGGCCTCGGCTCGATTGACGCGTACAAGACCGCCGCGGTGGGCGATGCCATCGCTGGCGCACCGGCCTTTGCGGCGGTCGCGGAACAGAAGTACTCGTCGTACGTGACGGTTGCGCCCGGCGCGTTTGCGATTCGCGCCACGGCCGCCGGCAATGCGGCGACGATTCTCGCCAGCGGCGCGGCGCAGTCGGGGACGGCCGGCACGACAACGGCTGACCCGATCGGTGGCGCCACGGTGGCCGGCACGGTGATCACAGCGATGGTGTTTCCGGCGTCGGTGACGGGCTCCAAGGCGGCCGCTTCGACGACGCCCAGCGTCGTCTACGTGGTGGACAAGCAGCCGCCGCGCACGACCTCGCCGTAAGGCAGTATATTGCAGTCAGGCAGGACGGCACGGCCGCTGGCGCTCCCGCCAGCGGTCGTGTCCCTTTCCTGGAGCTTTGTGAGAGAGTCCCCCCTCCGGACGGCTTGGATCGGCGCAGTCGCCGCGTTGCTCGCGGCCGGGCCGGCTCACGGCCAGGTCATTCGCGGTGCGTTGCGGTCGCAGTTCACCGCTCGCCCCGTCGAGCGCGCCCGCGTCACCGCCGTGGACCGCACCGGACGCGTGGTAGGCGAGACGATCGCCAACGACTCGGGGAACTTCACGCTGCGTGTGGACGCCCGCAGCGTTCCGTTCTCGCTCACCGTCCGTCGCATCGGCATCGAGCCATCCACGACGCCAGAGTTCGAGTTGACGCCCGCTGACACGGTGGACTTCGAGCTGAACCTGCCGGAGACGCCGATCCTTGGCGACACGGTGCGCATCACGGGCATGGCGTCGTACAACGAGACCAAGTATCAGGAAGCGGTGCGGCGCGGATGGAAGGTCTTCCCGCCCGCCGAGGTGGCGAAGCACCGCGACCGGGTCAACAGCGTCTATGACCTGCTGCGCTGGGCCGACGCCAGCCTCATGATCCCGAGCCGGCGCAACGAATGCGTCCGGTCGGCGCGGTACCTCGCCGGCGACCGCCGCGCCGATCGTTGCATGGTGTGGATCGTGGATGGGCAGGTGTTGGGTCCGCTCCCCATCCTTAACCCGGCGGACACCTACTTCATCGCGGTGCTGACGGCGTCGCAGTCGGCGGTGCAGTTTGGCGACCGAGCGCCGTGGGGGGCGATCGTGCTGTATACGAGGATGAATGGGGATAGGCTGCATCCCTGAGGAGGAGGGGGAGGAGTGCAGGGGCTTGGGAGGGGGAGGAGTGGAGGGAGGGGAGAGGGGAGAGAGGGGGATGCGGGCCGTGCTTGAGGTCTGAGCAGGGCCTTTTCGCAAGCCCCTGGGATCCCCCGACATTCCCCTCTCCAGCCGGCCGGGAACGTAACTTTCACGGCGTTCGTTCCGTATGGCAGAAAGGCGTCGTGAACTGACGCCATCCCCCACTGGAGAGGCCGGATGCTCCTGGCGGTGCAAACCGCCCTGTTGGTGACGACGCTGCTGGCGCAGGATCCACAGATCCCGGCGCCGCGCGGCTATGTGAACGATTTCGCGGGCGTCATTGGCGCCGAGCGAGCCGCTCGCATTGAGCGCATCATCGGGGAAGTGTACGCCAAGTCGGGCGGCGAAGTCGTCATCGTGACGCTTGCCGACATTGGCGATCGCAACGTTGGCGACGTGGCGCTGCAGATTGGCCGCCAGTGGAAGGTGGGCGCGGCCGCCGAGGTGGGCGATCGGAAGCGGAACACCGGTCTCGTGATCCTCGTTGTCCCCAAGGAGACGAGCTCCAACGGCCGCGGGCAGATAAGCATCCAGACCGGCAACGGCGTGGAGGGCTTCATCACCGACTCGCGTGCCGGGGACATCCGGCGCGAGGCGCTGCCGTTCCTTCAGCGGGCCGACTACGGCACGGCGCTCGAGTTGATGTCGCTGCGCGTGGCGGAGGCATACGCCAAGGAGTTCGGGTTCGCGATTGACAGCGGCTACACCGCACCGCGTGCGCCGGCGCAGCGCCAGCAGAAGGGAATTCCGCCCGGGCTCTTCTTTATAGGATTCATCATCCTGATGCTCCTGCTGGGCGGTGGGCGACGGCGCGGCGCCAACGGGCTCCTCTGGTTCCTGCTGGGGCAGGCGATGAGTGGTGGTCGGCACCACGGCGGCGGCGGGTTCGGCGGCGGCGGGTTCGGCGGCGGTGGATTTGGCGGCGGCGGGTTTGGCGGGTTCGGTGGCGGCGGCGGGTTCTCGGGTGGCGGCTCAAGCGGGAGTTGGTGACCATGGCCAAGATGACGCTGGATGAACTGGTGCAGCAGCTGCGTGCGGCGCACGGCGACGCGCTGGAGGCGATCGTGCTCTACGGTTCCGCGGCGCGGCATCAGGGGCCGCCCACGGGCACCATTGACGTGCTGGTGGTGGTGCGCACGCTCGCCGACGCGTCGCTGGGCGCGGCCGGCACGGCGACGCGCGCGTGGATGAAGGCGGGACACCCCGCGCCGCTGACGCTGACGTCGTCCGAGTGGCGGACGAGTGCCGATATCTTCGCCATCGAGTATGCCGACATCCTGTCGGTGCATCGCGTGCTCTACGGCGCGCTGCCGACGGAAGGGCTGGCCGTTTCACGCCGCGACCTGCGCCTGCAGCTCGAGCATGAAGTGATGGGGAAGGTGATCCAGCTCCGGCGTGAGATGCAGGCGCGGCACGGCGACGGCACCGCCCAGCGCTCGCTGCTCGAGGCGGCGCACGGCACGATCTTCGCGCTGTTCCGCGCGGCGCTGCGGTTGACGGAGGGGCTGACCGCGCCGTATCTCGATACGGACGTGGTGGCGCGCGACGTGGCGGCCAAGGCCGGGTTCGACGCGGCGCCGTTCCTGGCGCTGGTCGCGCACCGGCGCGGCACGGCGAAGCTCAATGATCGTGACGCGGCGGCTGTGTTACGCGGGTGTCATGATGGGCTGGAGAAACTCGCGTCGTGGCTGGATGGAGTGATGATTGACGACTGATGGGAGTAGGGAGATGGGAGATGGGAGATGGCGGATGGCAGACCAATGACTTTTTGCGGCGCGCGGTGCGCCGAGTGAGATATGGCGGTGGAGCGGCTAGCGAGCCGAGCGCTGCCAGGCAGTTCCCCCTTCCTTTACGGAGTGAAAGACAGATGCTACGTCGCGGTTTGTTTCTCCTGCTGCCGCTCTTCCTCGCGGGGTGTGGGTACAACACCATCCAGGGCTACGACGAAGCGGCCGCAAAGGCCAAGCAGGATATCGAGGTGCAGCTGCAGCGCCGGTCCGACCTGATTCCAAACCTGGTGAACACGGTCAAGGGCTTCGCGCAGCAGGAGATGGACGTCTTCGTGAAGGTCACCGAAGCGCGCGCGGGGCTGAACGGCGCCATCAAGGGCGGCAACATGGGCGAGATGGCCAACGCCAACCAGGCGCTGACCGGCGCGCTGAGCCGCCTCATGGTGACGGTGGAGGCGTACCCGCAGTTGAAGTCCGACCAGAACTTCCTGCAACTGCAGGATGAGCTGACCGGCACGGAGAATCGCATTGCCGTGGCCCGCAAGGACTACAACGAGTCGGTGGGGACGTACAACGCGTACATCCGCAAGTTCCCGCAGGTGCTGACGGCGAAGGTGACGGGCGCGAAGGCGCGCGACTACTTTGAGGTCACGAATGCGGCGGCGAAGGATGCGCCGACGGTGGACTTCGGGAAGAAGCCGTAGTCCCTAGCGGGACAGAGTGAGACAGAGTGAGACAGAGTGAGACAGAGTGAGACAGAGTGCGACAGAGTGCGACAGATTACGACAGCGGGGCACTGGTTGATTCCGGTGCCCCGCTGTTATGACCGCCGCATTGTGTCGTAATCCGCATTCGGTATTCGTACGGTGGAAGTCCTACCGCTTCCGGCGATGCTCGGTAAATTGGCGGAATGCCGCGCCGCTGGACCATCCTGATCGTGCCTGACGGCACCGACTCGCCCAAGAGCTATGTGCTGGGCGAACGTCGGTTGCGCGTGTTGGTGGGCGTGGCCCTCGCGTTGATGCTACTCGTCGGTGCGGCCGCTGCCGTGCTGTTCACGCCCTGGGCAACGCCATCTGCCCGCCTAGCGGCCCGGGAGAATGCGCGGCTCAAGCAGGAACTCGCCGGGATTGACGGACGGCTCCAGGCGCTGGTGGACACCATCGCCAGCATCGAGCAGCAGGACCAACGCATTCGCACGCTGGCGGGCATCGATCCGGACTCCACCGGCGAGGTGGCGGAGAAGGAGATGGCGACCGCCGTCGCGCCCGCGGCGCCCCTGAAGGCGCCGATGGTTCCGGGAACCGAGGCCGAGACGCCGCAGCGCTTCGCGAGCAAGCCGTTCATGGGCCGACTCGGCTTCGGCGGCGCGCGCCCGGATGTGGATGGTATGATCCGACGGGCGACGGAGTTGTCGGCGAACTTCCGCGCGGTGAGCGATACGCTGGCGCGCAACGTCGAACGCATGGCGAACCTGCCGTCCATCATGCCGACGGCCGGCTGGCTCACCAGCCAGTTCTCCAAGAGCCGGTTCCACCCGATCCTGCACACGACGCGCGCGCACGAGGGTGTGGACGTGGTGGCGCCGATGGGATCGCCCATCGTTGCCCCCGCCGCCGGCCGCGTGGTCCAGGCGGGCCGGGAGCAGGGCTACGGCCTGATGGTGAAGATTGACCATGGCAACGGGCTCGTGTCGGTCTACGCGCACGCCAAGCGCCTGGTCGTGTCGTCGGGGCAGCGCGTGGTACGCGGGCAGATGATCGCGACGGTGGGCAACTCCGGTCTGAGCACGGGACCGCACCTGCACTATGAACTGTGGCGGAACGGCAAGCCGGTGGACCCGCTTACCTTTGTTATGCCTGCGGGCAAGATCACCGATTAAGAGAAACAACAGAGAGAAAACAGAGAGAAAACAGAGAAACAACAGAGGGGCGCGAAGAATTCTTCGCGCCCCTTCGTGTCCTTCGACCTTCGTGGTTGCAGTTACGGACTGGCGGGCGGAGCCTCAGGCTTTGGGAACAGCGGGACGCCCTTTGTCACCGTCCATCCACCCACTTCTATCGGCTCATCAAGCCGCACCGACGTCACCTCGCCGCTGCCACCGAGCTGCGTCCAGAGCGTCTGCATCTTCTGCGGCATCACGGGGGCGAGCCACGCTGCGCAGTGGGCGAGCGATGAGGCGAGCGTCGCGAGCACCACGTCGAGCTGGGCGGCGTTGGCGGGATCCTTGGCGAGCACCCACGGCTGCGTGCGCTGGATGTACTCGTTGGTGCGGCGCGCGACGTCCATGAGGGCGCCGATCACCTCGTTCGGGCGATGGCGGCGCTCGCCATCCACGGCGGCGCGCGCCTGCGCCAGCGATGCGCCGTGTGCCGCGAACAGCTCGGCCTCCGGCGGTACGGCCGGCACGACGCCGGCGCGGTACTTCTCGATCATCGCCACAGACCGGCTGCCGAGGTTGCCGAGGGTGTTGGCGAGATCGCTGTTGTAGACCTCCTCGAACCGCTCCCACGAGAAGTTGCCGTCGCCGTCATAGGGGACGTCGCGGAGGAGGTAGTAGCGGAACGCATCAACACCGTAGCGCTCGATGGCCTCGTCGAGCGTCAGCTTGACACCGGCGGACTTGGAGAAGCGCTCGCCACCGAGTGAGATAAAGCCGTGCGCCCACACCTGGCCGGGGAGCGGCTCGCCGGCGGCCATCAGCATCGCCGGCCAGATGACGGTGTGGAACCGCGTGATGTCCTTGCCGATGACGTGCAGGTTGGCCGGCCAGGCGGCCTTGTCGGCGTAGCCGGGGAAGAAGCGCGCCGTCCAGTAGTTCGGGAGAGCGTCAAACCAGACGTACGTGGTCTGCACGTCGCCGTTGGAAAGGGGGCGGGGGAACGGGACCCCCCAGTCGAAGCGGGACCTGCTGGCCGAGATGTCATCGAGTCCCTGCTCGAGGAGCTGCAGGATCTCGTTGCGGCGGCTCTCTGGCTCAAGGAAGGACGGGTTGTCGGCGAACAGCTGCTTGAGACGCTGCGTGTACGCAGACAACCGGAAGAACCAGTTGTGCTCGGTGACTTCCTCGAGGGTGCGCGTGGGGTGCGTGGCGCACTTGCCGTCGACGATGTCGGCCGGCTGCTTGAAGCTCTCGCATCCGACACAGTAGAGGCCGGTGTACGACCGCTCGTAGAAGTTGCGCTGGCCTTCGGGGAGCGACGCGTCGGCGGCGAAGATCTGCTCGATGAGTCGCGCGACGGCGGCCTTGTGCTCGGGTGACGTGGTGCGGATGAACTGGTCGTACCGCACGCCCAACCGCGCCCACATGGCCTGGAAGATGGCGGCGATGTTGTCCACGAACTGCTGCGGTGGCACGCCTTCCTTTTCGGCGGTCTGGGCGACCTTCTGGCCGTGCTCGTCCATGCCGATCAGCAGATGGACGTCGTAGCCGAGCTGACGATGGAACCGCGCGATGGCATCGGCGCCAATCTTCTCGAGCGCGTGCCCGAGATGCGGTTCACCGTTGGCGTAATCGATGGCGGTGGTGAGGAAGAAGCGGGGCACGGGTCAGCCGTTCGGGTTCGAGGGGGGCGTGCCGCCGTTGGGGCCGCCGTTGTTGCTGTTGTCGCCGTTGTTGTGTCCGTCGCCGCGATGGCGCCGGCCGCCGCGGCGCCCGCGCCGGCGGCGACCGCGGCGCTGTTCGCTGTCACCGTTCGCGGCGTCTTGCGGTGTGTCGGGTGTTGCGGGACGCGGTTCGCGTGCCTGGTCGGATGCCGTGCTGTCCGCGGTGGCAGCAATGGAGCGCTGCTCGCGCTCGCGCGGCGGCTCAGGGCGCGGCGGTTCCGGGCGTGCCGGCCCGGTGCGCGGCGGCTCGGTGCGCGGCGGTTCGGTGCGCGGCGGTTCCGTGCGGGGCGGCTCGGCGCGCGGCGGTTCGGTGCGCGGTGGCTCCTGACGCGCGTGCTCCGAGCGCGACGTCTCGGCACGCGCCGGCTCCGTGCGCGGTGAATGGTCGTCGCGACGCGTTTCGCCGTCCTTCGGGCCGCGAACGTCACCACGCCCGTCGCGGCGGGAAGGAGATCGCCCTCCGGAGCGCTGGTCAGTGCGCTGTTCGCCGCGCTGCTCGCCGCGCTGCTCGCCGCGCTGCTCGCGCCGCGGTTCCGACTGGCGCTGTTCGCGCGGCTGGGCCGACGGGGTGCGCTGGAGCTGCGTCGTCACCACACGCTCCTCGCCTTCCTCGGAGCCGTTGTCTGCCACGTCGAGGAGATCCTCCTCGACCGGCGTCGCGTCGCCGGCGAGTTCACGCCGGAACTGTGCCAGCGGAATGACGCGCGTTTCGCCCGCGGGGTTCCGGAGCGTCACTAGATCGCGGAAGATGTCGGTGGCATCCACCTTCTCTTCGCCCTGCAGGGTCTGCACGATCTTGCCCTGCTTGGGGAAGCGCTTGCGCGCTGCCACGTAGAATTCGTGCTCGTAGCGCAGGCAGCACATCAAGCGGCCGCATGCCCCGGAGATCTGCGTCGGTGTAATCGTGGAGAGGCGCTGCTCCTTGGCGAGCGACGTCTTGACCGGCAGCAGCTCTGGGAGCCAGGCGGCCGAGCAGAGCTGGCGCCCGCAGTGGCCGACGCCATCGAGGCGCTTGGCCTCGTCGCGCGGGCCGATGTGCCACATCTGCACGCGCACGCCGAAGTGCGTCTCGAGCTGGCGCACGAGCGCGCGGAAGTCGACGCGCTCCTCGGCCGTGAAATAGAACGTCAGCCGGCGGCGGTCCCACTGCCACTCGGCGTCGGAGATCTTCATCTGCAGGTTGAGGGCGCGCGCCTTCTGCACGGCAAAGCGCCGCGCCGTTTCGTCGTCGGCGCGCAGCACGTCGGCCCGCGCCACGTCGTCCTGCGACGCGAGCCGCAGGGCGGCGCGCAGCGGCTCCCGCTGCTCCTTGCCGTGCGTGGTGCCGGCCTTGCGGCGCTCGGCGAGATCCCCGGTGGCGTGCACGCGCCCGAAGTCCTCGCCGCGCTCGACGTCCACGATGATCGCAGCCTGCAACGGGGGCGGCGCCTCGAACGACCAGCGGAAGAACTCGCGGCGGTTTCCCTTGAAGGCAACTTCGATGAGATGCTCCACCCTACTCCTCGAACTGACCCATCTTCATGAACTTCTCGCGCCGCCGGCGAACGAGCTTCTCGGGCTTCAGCTTGCGCAGCTCATCGAGCTGCTCCCCGATATGCTTGGCCAGCGTGGCCGCGGCCGCGGCGTGGTCGGCGTGCGCGCCTCCCTCGGGCTCGGGGAGGATCTCGTCGATGATACCCAGCTCGAGCAGGTCGGGTGCCGTGATGCGCAGGGCGCTGGCGGCCTTCTCGCGCATCTCGGGGCTCTTGCCGTCCTTCCAGAGGATGGCGGCGCACCCTTCGATGGTGATCACGGAATAGACCGAGTGCTCGAACATCAGGATGCGATCGGCGACGCCAAGCGCGAGTGCGCCGCCCGAGCCGCCCTCGCCGATGACGGTCGCGACGATGGGCACCTGCAGTTCCGACATCGCAAACAGGTTGCGCGCGATCGCCTCGCTCTGGCCGCGCTCCTCGGCGCCCAGTCCGGCCCACGCGCCCGGCGTATCGATGAACGTCAGCACCGGCACGTGGAACTTCTCTGCCAGCTTCATCAGCCGCAGCGCCTTGCGGTAGCCCTCGGGGTGGGGCATGCCAAAGTTGCGGTGAATATTCTCCTTGGTGTCGCGACCGCGCTGGTGGCCGATGATCACCACGGTCTCGCCCTCGAGGCGCGCCCATCCGCCCACGATGGCCGCGTCGTCGCGGAACGCGCGGTCACCGTGCAGCTCGATGAAGTCCGTGAAGCACAGCCTCACGTAATCGAGCGTGAACGGGCGCCGTGAATTACGCGCCACCTGCACCTTCTGCACGGGCGTGAGATTCTTGTACACTTCGCGGCGCATCTCGGCGAGCCGGTGCTCCAGCGGAGCGAGTTCGGCCGTGATGTTGATGCTCTGCTCGGCGGTACTGCGGCGCATCTCCTCGATCTGCCGCTCGAGCTCGATGATCGGCTTCTCGAATTCCTGGGCTGAAGTGCCCATGTCAGCTCCCGCGCACCAGGCGCACGCGCTCCTCACCGAGGAGCGCCCGTAGTTCCAGCAGTGACGCACCCGCGGTGGAGACGTTCAGCGACGACGAACGGAACCGTGTCGTGGCCCCGTCCGGCCCCTTCCAATGCACTTCCAGCGGCGCCGACCCCGGATGCGACTCGGCGATGGCCCGCACGTCCTTCATCACGCTGCCGGCCAGCCCGCACTCCACGGCCAGCTCCAAGGCTACCGCAATCTGGCCCGTCGTGCGCAGTTCGGCGAGGCGGGTGACGCTCTCGACGATGAAGGTCGGGTTGTCGACCCCCTGGTCGCGCCGCGAATAGTTGCCCTTGATGAGCACCGGGATGTCGGTCTGCACCTTGTCGCCGAGCGCGGCCCACGCCTCGGGGAAGACGAGCAGTTCGCCGGCGCCGGAGAAGTCCTCGACGACGAGACGGGCGAACTCCGCGCCCGATTTCTTGCTCACCTGCCGGCGGATGGCGGTGACGACGCACCCAATGGAGATAGAGTGCTCGGTCCAGTGGCCCAGCCCGGCTACGGTGTGCGACGCGAGCAATTCGCACTCGGCGCGGAACGGCTCGAGCGGATGGCCGGAGATGTAGAAGCCGAGGATCTCCTTTTCGCGCTGCAGCCGCTCGCCCTCGGAAAGCGGCTTGATGGACGGCAGGGTCGGCGCGATGTGCTGCTTCTCCTCGGAGGCCGCGCCGAAGTCGCCGAACAGGGAGCCCTGGCCCGACGCCTTCTCGTGCTGCACCAGCGAGGCCGACTGCATGGCGCCGTCAAGCGCCGCGGCGAGCTGGGCGCGGTGGCCGAGGCCGTCGAGCGCGCCGGCAAAGATGAGCGCCTCGAAGACCCGCTTGTTGCACGTGCGCAGGTCCACGCGCTCACACAGCTCGTAGAGCGTGGTGATGGGCGCGGTGGCGCGCGCGGCAATGATGGAGTCGATGGCCGAGCGGCCAACGTTGCGCACCGCGCCGAGGCCGAAGCGAATGCGCTCGTCGGCGACGACCGTGAACTTGTAGCCCGACTCGTTGACGTCAAGGGGGAGGATCTGCAGGCCGAGGTCGCGCGCCTCGTTGATGTACTTCACCACCGAGTCGGTGTCGCCGATGCAGGCCGACAGCAGCGAAGCCATGAACTCGGCCGGAAAGTGCGCCTTGAGGTACGCCGTCTGGTACGACAGGACGGAGTAGGCCACCGAGTGCGACTTGTTGAAGCCGTAGCGGCCGAAGGTCTCGATCTGCGCGGCGAGTTCGGTGATGATGCGCGGATCGTGGCCGCGCGCGATGGCCTTCTCGGAGAACTTGCCGATCTCCTTGCGGATCAGTTCGTCGTCCTTCTTGCCCATCGCCTTGCGCAGCACGTCGGCTTCGGCCAGCGAAATGCCGGCGAGCCGCTGCGCGATGCGCATCACCTGTTCCTGATAGGTGATGACGCCGTAGGTGGGCTTGAGGATCTCCTCGAGCTCGGGGAGCGCGTAGGACACCGGCTCCTCGCCCTTCTTGCGCCGGCAGTACGTCTTGTGCATCCCGGCGTCGAGCGGGCCGGGGCGCATGAGCGCATTGGAGGCGACGAGGTCGTCGAAGCTGTCGGCGCGCATGGAGCGCACCATGTCGGTGGCGAGCGGCGACTCGAACTGGAAGACGCCGGCGGTGCGGCCCGCGCGGAGCATGCGGTACGTGGCGTCGTCGTCGTACGGGATGGCGTCGAGGTCGATGTCCGTCCCGCGGCGCGCCTTGATGGCGGCGAGCGCGTCGTGGATGACCGTGAGCGTGGTGAGCCCAAGGAAATCCATCTTCAGCATGCCGGCGTGCTCGAGCATGTTCATGTCGTACTGCGTCACGACCACGCGCTCGTCGTTGCCGGAGCCCGACCCCTTGGATTCCTGCGTGCAGATCGGCACGTATTCGTCGAGCGGGCCTGGGGCGATGACGATGCCGGCGGCATGGATGCCGGCGTGACGCGAGAGTCCCTCGAGCGCGATGGCGAAGTCGAAGAGCTGCTGGTGACGCTCGTCCTGCTCGTAGAGCTTGCGGACTTCCGGGACCTTGGTGATCGCCTCCCGGACCATCAGCGAATAGTTGGGCGCGTTGGGAATCAGCTTGGC
>JBAZTM010000050.1:0-28994 GCA_041661925.1 Gemmatimonadaceae bacterium | reverse complement strand
GGCGGAGATGCCGCCGCCGGCGACGGCGCGGGTCACTTCATTACCCTGTGCGGAGGCCTGGGCGGCGAGGCTGGCGAACGCGAGCACGGCAACAACGGTCGAGATGCGCGGGGGGCGGATCACGGGGGAGCTCCTGAAGGTGGATGGTTCAAGCTACAGCGGCAGAGGGTAGACGGTAGATGGTGGACGGTAGACGAGCCCGAGCGCTCGCTCCCCATGGAACAACGAACGACAACCGCATACCACGGATGGCACGGACAACGGGCGGATGCACACGGATCCGGCGTTCTTGGGAGGCCCCAAGAGCAGGACCCGTGTTCATCCGCCTTCTTCCGTGAAATCCGTGGTATGAAGTTGCAGTTTCAACCGTTCTGCCGGTCCGAACTCTCGATGGAACCACGGACTGTGCAGATACCCCACCCCAAACAAAACGAGCCGGGCCTCCCTTGCGGGAGGCCCGGCTCGTTCCTGCGGCGCAGTATTACGCGCCGAGCTTTACGACGTTCTCCGCCGCGGGGCCCTTCTGGCCCTGGACGATATCGAACTCAACGCGCTCGCCATCGGCGAGCGACTTGAAGCCGGAGGCCTGGATGGCCGAGTGGTGGACGAAGCAATCCTTCGCGCCGCCATCGGGCGTAATGAAGCCGAAACCCTTCTCATCGTTGAACCACTTGACTGAGCCTTGCGTACGCATAGCGAACTCCTGGTAATGGTATGTCGTCGGAGTCCGGGCAAAGCCGTTCGTCCTAGACTGCCTGATCTAAAGAAAAAAGGGCCAACGCAGAAGCGAGGCCCCTGATCAGTACTGGGGCGGCGGCGCCACGTGCGTCGCTGCCCGAGTAGGTAATATGACGGGTTTCGCCCCAAATAGCGAGTGCCTTGGGCCCGAAAGCTGTCAGGTCCCGGCTGGGGGCAGGAGCGACATGCCCAGCGCTGCGGCGTTGGCACGCACGCGGTCATCGTACGAGAGCACCGTCACGGAGCCGAGTTCGGCCTGCACGAGCGCGGCGCTCGCCACATGGATGGCATCGAGCGTGCGAAGGGGCTCGCAGGGAAACGGGGCGCGTGTGCGCGCCAGTACTCGGTCGCCGATCTCCAGCACGTCGCACCCCGATTCCCACTCGCCCAGCGTGCCCAGCATCGCCTGCGCATCTGCGTGGCTGATAGCGCCGAGAGCCGCGCCGCGCAGGATGGCCCGCGAGCACTCGGCGCCCGTGAGCGCGGATGTCACCACGAGGGTTGCGTCACGCAGCACGCGCTCCGTGAGCACCGAGCGCGGCTCGCCAAGCAGCCACGCGAGGACGGCGCTCGACTCGGCGTAGAGGATCACCGGTCGCCGCGCGTCCAGTCGAGCCAGGCTTGCGCGGTCCCGTCAGGCGCCTCGGGTCCGTCACCCCGATACGCCATCCGTGGGCGCTCGGCCACGCGCAGCTCTCCCGACGCGGCGAGGCGCATCTTGGCCTGTTCAAGGGGCGACAATTCGGCCGCGCCAAGCACGGTCGGAAGACGCAGCTCGGCGACGACGCGTCCGCGGTCGGTGATCAGGTAGACGTCGCCCTCTCCCACATCCCGCAGGGTGCGGCTGAGCTGGGCCTTCAGCTGGCGAATACCGATAGTACGCATTGTCATTGTAGTCTCGTGTGACTACATCATATGACATCCAGACGTGTCGCGCAAGTGGACCCAACGGAGCAACGCGTCCGCGTCAGCCGCCTCATTGCGTTCGCGCCGCCCCCGTTCACCGCTTCTGCGACGCGTCCACCACGGTCGCCACCGTCAGGTGCCCGGTCACGTTGAGCATGGTCTTGAAGATGTCCGGCACCGCGTCGAGCGCGATGAGGATGCCGACGCCTTCCACCGGGAGCCCCACCGCAGGCAGCAGCGGCGCGATGATAAAGAGGCTCCCGCTCGGGATTCCCGGCACCGAGAAGCTCATCACGACGGACGCCAGGTAGAACGTGGCGATGGACTGCACACCGAACGGCAGACCGAAGAGCTGGCCGATGAAGAGCCCGCCCACGATCCACGACACGGCGACGTTGAGCCGGAAGAGGGAGACCCCAAGCGGCAGGGCGAAACCGGAAACCTCTCGCGACAGCCGCAACTTGTGCTCGGCAGCGTCGAGCATGGCGGGGAGTGCCGCCAGCGACGAGCGGGTTCCCATGGCCACCGTCTGCGCGGGGAGCGCGGCCCGCGCGAAGACACGCAGCGGAACGCGGCCGAGAAAGACCGCCACCGGGTACAGCAGGGCGGCCGCGAGCAGCAGCAGCGCGATGTGCGTCAGGAAATAGAACCCGATGGCCCCGGCCCCCGAGTACCCGAGGCGCCCACCGAGCGTGACGGCCAGGGCGAAGACGCCGACGGGCGAGAGCCGCAATACCCACCCGACCACGATGAGCATCGCGTCGCCGATGGCGCGGAACAGGCCGACAACGTGTGCGCGGGCGTGGGTCGGCAGGTGCGCGACACCGATCGCGAAGGCCACCGAGAAGACGAGCAATGGCAGGATGGCACCGTCAACGGCTGCCGTGATCGGATTCACGGGGACGAGCGCCGTCAGCCACGCCGCGAACGTGGGCAGTTCCGGCACGTGCACGCCCGTCGCCGCGACGCTCTCGCGCAGGGCGGCGGCCGACGCCGGGTTCACCGTGTACAGCGAGTACAGGACGGGCGCGATGAGTGCGACCATGAGGCCGACTGCCGCAAGCAGGGCGATGAACAGCACCAGCGACCGCAGGCCGATGCGCCCGACGGTGCGCAGGTCGCTCATGGAGGCCACTCCCGTGATGAGCAGCGACACGACGAGCGGAATCACGGTCATGCGGATGGCGTTCACCCAGAGCGTGCCGACGGGGCCGGTGACCGCAAGCAGGGGTGTGGCCGCAGCCGGGGAAATCGCCACGGCGGTGCCGCCGACGAGGAATCCGACCACGAGTGCAACGAACGTGAACGGCCCGGAACTGAGCGTCACGACGCGGACCGGCTTCCCTTCCGTGCGCGGCGCACCGGCCGCGGCGTGAACGGCAGCGCCTCGTCCACGAAGGTCCGATAGTCGGCGGTGAGTTCTTCGCCTTTGCGGATGCGGCGCAGCGCCCGGAAGCGGCCGTCGTCGCCCGCCTCGACGTTCGGGTGGTCGGCGTGGTTCACGTACCAGCCAACCGACAGCATGTTCAGCGTCGGCGGCACGCCGATGAAGGCGCCGGAGACCATGCCGAAGTCCTCGTACAACGCGCGAATCGCCTTGGGCAGCCGTCGCACGGCGGAGCGCAACTTCCACACGACGCGCTCGCTCTCGCCCTGAAAGACCAGCGTCCCGGTCGGGATGTCGCGAATGGCAAGCACGCCCACGCCGTGAATGCGCGAAGGTCCGATGCGGGCGTAGACGCCGTCGTGCGGCGCGCGTGATTTCATTGGCGAGGATGTTGCGGCGATGGCGCCCGCGGCGCAATGGCGGATGAGTGATCACGAGAGCGGCTGGCGTCAGAACAACCCCGATTGCGAGTGCAGCCGGCCGCCCGCATTCTAGAGACATATGACGGTCGCTCGAGGCGGCCTGTCTCCAGGAGATACGATGACGAGCCTCAGACTCCTCAGCACGCTGTGCGTGGCGGGTGTCGTCGGCTGTTCGCTCCCCTTGGTCGGCCGAAAGCCCGCCGTTGTGAAACCCGCGGCGGAAGTTGCAGCCGCCGAGTCTGTTGCCTTGGAACCGCCGATCGTCCAGGTACGCGACTTCTGGCGTTCGTCCGTCGTGTCCGTCTTCGCCTGGGATGTCGAGGATGCCGCGTTCGGCCTGCGTGCCGGCGTCAGTAGAAACGGGACGATCGTTGGCGGAGGACGCGTCGGCGATCACCAGCTGTACATCACGCCGTTCTACGCGTGGTACATGGGTGGATTCGTCCACGCCACCGCCGAACCCGGCAAGCCATTGCTGCGAACGGGCTGGTCAAGTGATCCGTATGCCTGCTTCTACGGTTCGCACTGCGCGCCGATTGACGCCGTTGGCGTACGCCTGCCAGATGCGTTGCTGCGGGCCAATCGGGACAGTCTCGTCGTCACGTTCCATGCGCCGCGCAATCCGTGGACGATCACGTTGCGACCGGAGTTGATCGCGGCGTTCCTGACCTCGGTAGACTCGGTCGTGGCGGAGATGCGGAAGACGGTGGCTGTCCGACACGACACCGACGGCAGCCGCTTTGCGGGCCGTGGGGCGGAATCCGTGTCGCTCCGCGCCGTGCCCTAGCGCTCGCTCTGGGACATTGTGCGCGTTCGTGTGCGTCGGTAGGGTACGTAGTCCCGTGCGTCCCTTCAGGACGCCGAACTGAGAAAGGCCTCGACCCGGCCACACAGGAGCGACGTGTCGGAGTTCTATGAACGCGGCCGCGCCGTCTTCGCGGATGCGACGAGCTTGGTCTTCTTCATCATCGGCTTCGTCGCGGCCGGCGCGTTCGGCTGGCCCGCGCTACAGCTCGCATTCGAAATCGGGGCGTACGACCGCGGACTCGCCATCTATATCGGACGCATTCTCGGTGGTGGGCTCATCGCGGGGGTGTTCGGCTATGGCGTGGGAGCGCTGGTCGGGCGCCTCTGGCAGGCGCTTCATCAATTGCGCAGGACGCGACAGCAAGACGAGGCGCGCATTGGACGCGGCGCTCCAGACGCCGCCGTCGAGGCGGTGAGCGCGACCGCAGGACCGCCCGCGGAAGTCCCCAAGCGAGCACCGGCACCGATGACGTGCCGCGTCGGACCACTCACCCCTGCCAATTACGCCGCGTTCTCCCAGCGACTGGGCGATCGCGCCATTGATCGCCGCTACTCGGAGATATCGACCACCGAGATCGAGACGCTGGTCGCCTGGGACGGCCTTGAGATTGCGGGCGTCGCGCGACTGCTCTCGAACGGCTACGGCGCGCTCTTCATCACGGACTTCGCGGTGGATCCGTACTACGTCCGTGATGACGTCGAGCAACGACTGATCGAGTTTGCGCTGGAGCGCGTGCCGACGCGTGGAAGTCTCACGCGGGTGTAGCGTCGCGTCCCTTCCCGCGGGCGTGCCAGGCCGCCAGGGCGGCGGCTTCGATCTCTGGCGTGATTGAGAACCGCGGCCAGGCGCGCCGGGCTTCCGGGACGCTCGGCCACCCCGGCTACCTGTTCCGGCTCGACGACGACCGTGGCGCCGATATCCCACGCGTCGAGGGGAACCCAGATAACGCACAGATAACGATTCCCTTACACTGTTATCATCAGTTGCCGTACACGTTGCCGGTATTACCTCACAATTGCGTGGCTAATCCCTACACAATCCGTGGTATTTCCTCACGTTCTGTCAGGACGCCCCACGCTCAGCTGCAGTCAGGAGAGTGTTCGATGAGACAGAAGGTCCAGATTCGCTCGGTCGCGCCACGCTCGTTGGCGGTTGCCGTCGCCGCACTTCTGGCTACGGCTTGCGGGGAAGCTCCCACCAAACCCCTTCAGACTCCCCCGCAATCCGACGTGGCGGTGGCGGCGAAGCGGGTGGCGATCACCACCCAGACGTTTACCAGCGGCTCGCACGTGGACACGTGGAACGCCATTGTCCCCGCGACCGCGATCTCGGGATGCTCTGCCCAGCCGTCAGTGGCACTCAGCGGCTCGCACTGGACCAACCCCCACAAGGCCTTCGTTGCCAACGGCGCGGCCTTCCGTTCTTGGACGTCGGGTATCTTCTACGAGGACTGGATCAACGCATGGCCTAGCACCCAGCCCTGGGGCACCGGTGGCGTACCAGAGTGGTGGGGCCTGACCGCGGCGTGGGGCGGGCCAGCGAGTACTATCCACGGGCAGAGCTGGACGCGGTACTCGACCCCGGTGAGCGGGACCGGCACGTTCGATCTCTACCTCGCCGCCGACAACTGCTCCTGGATCTACATCACGGACTCCGACGGGAGCAACGCGAAGCTCGTCGGTGTGCAGCTCGGCGCCCCTTGGGTGGTCAACATCAAGTATCCGGTGACGCTGAACGGCGACCATAAGCTCGAGTTCATCGTCCTCGACCTGGGGGGTCAGTCTGGCGGCATGTTCCGCCTCGAGACCAGCACCACCGTCTACATCGACACGGATGGGGACGGTCTCGCCGATGTCACTGAGACGAACGTGACGCTCACCGACCCGAACAATGCTGATACCGACGGCGACGGCGTGAACGACCTGTTGGATGCGTATCCGCTCGATCCGACGCGCACGTCGCTGGACAACTCGCCACCGTCCGTCACGCCGCTCGTGACCGGCACGCTGGGCGACAACGGCTGGTATACCTCGGATGTCTCGGTGTCGTGGACGGCGACCGACGGTGAGTCGACTGTTACGTCGAAGCCCTGTGCGGCATCCAACGTGACCGCGGATACGCCCACCGCCACCTTCACCTGCACCGCTACCTCATCGGGCGGTACTGCCACCGGGTCAGTCACCCTCAAGCGCGATGCCACGGCGCCGACGATTTCGGCGGCGATCAGCGCGGGTACCGCTGGCAACAACGGCTGGTACACGAGTCCGGTGACCGTGCACTTCACCTGCGCCGATGGCGGCTCGGGCGTGGTCAGCTGCCCCTCGGACCAGACACTGAGCAATCAGGGCGCAAACACGTCCGCGGCGGGCACCGCCACGGACGCCGCCGGCAACACGAGCGGCCCGAGCAACACCGTCTCGGCCAACATCGACGGCGTGAAGCCGGTGATCGCGTTCGGCGGGAATCTTGGTTCGTACAGCGTGGATCAGCAGGTGAACATCTCCTGCTCGGCCGACGATGTGACGTCCGGCATTGCCGCCAGCACGTGCCCCGGCGCGACCGGCGACGCCTACGCGTTCGGCGTTGGCGCGCACACCCTGAACGCCTCGGCGACGGACAAGGCAGGAAACCAACATGCCGCCTCGACGTCGTTCACCGTGACGGTGAACTCGGGGAACATCTGCGAGCTGGTGAAGCGCTGGGTCAGCAACGCCGGTGTCGCGAATTCGATGTGCGTCAAGCTCCGTCAGGGCTCGTACGGCGCGTTCCGCAACGAACTCTCGGCGCAGTCCGACAAGAAGTTCCTGAGCGCAGCCCACGCAGCGATCCTGCTGCAACTGGTCAACCTGCTCAACTAGCGAAGCGAATCGGACTCAACGAGGCAGGGCCCCGGAAGTCAGGGGCCCTGTTTCGTTATGCACCCTTGAACGATGTGGCCCGAGTCCCCCACGCGTTACCGGCCGCGGGCGTGCCACGCCGCCAGCGCAGCCGCCTCGATCTCCGGCGTGATCGTGAACCGCGGCTTGGCGCGCCGAGCTTCCGGCACGCTCGGCCACCAGGCAAGCGTGTCGCGCACCGTGTCCGACAACGGTCGGACGGTGAGGCCGGCCGCGATGGCTCGCGCATTGCGGATACTCATCATGCCGTCGTTGTTGCCGCTGAGCATCGCCCACGGAATAGACTCTTCGATCTTGTGCGCGCGCAAGAAGTCGTAGTCGTCCACATAGGTGAACTTCACGTTGGCATTGAGCGCCGCCGCCGCCGCCGCGTAGAACGCGCGGGCCGTGATGGGCTTCTCGGGTCCCGCCGCATTGAACAGGCCGGATCGCGTGTTCTCCAGCAGGTGCACCATGAACTCGGCGAGGTCGCGCACGTCAACGAACTGCGACGGATCATCGGCCCGCCCGGGGGCCAGCACCTCGCCACCACGCACGAGGCGCACCGGCCAGTACGGAAACCGGTCGCTCGTGTCACCCGGGCCCACGATGTAGGTCGGGCGCACCACGAGGCCACGGTCGCCGAACGCGTCGAGCACGAACCGCTCGCCCTGAGCCTTCATCACACCGAACGCTTCCTCGCCGTCCTTCGGGTCGCGCTGGTCGTAGTGCACGGGATCCGATTCGGACAGTCCGCGCCGCAGGTACGGATAATAGACGCCCGTCGACGACGTGAAGAGATAGCGACCCACCGCGTCCTTGAGCAGCGCGGTGGACTGCCGCACCCAGTCGGCGCGATTGCCAGAATCATCCACGACGGCGTCCCACCGCTTTCCCTCGAGCGCCTGGAGCTGGCCGTTGCGATCGCCGAGGAGACGCACGACCGAATCCGGCAGATCGGCCTGGGCGCGGCCGCGCGTGAAGATCGTCACGCGATGCCCGCGCGCCACCGCGTGTCGCACGAGGTGTGGGCCGATGAAGCCGGTGCCGCCGAGGATGAGCAGGTCGAGCGGCTCGACCGCCGTCCGACCAGGCCCAAGGGCCGAGTTGGCAAAGGGCGTGAACCCGGCGAGCAAAGAACCGCTCGCGACAGCGGATGAGACAATAAACGTCCGACGATTCTGCACGGGGGAGCGCCTCTGGTGCGAGGGAGTGACACGGCCGCGAACGCAATCGACACGCCGCGGCCGTGCTAACCGCAATAAGCTCGAGTCAGAGCGGGCAAGTCGCTAGTGCGCGCCCCCCGTGAGCCCGCGGTTCTTCAATAGCGACGCGATCTCGGGGTCCCGTCCGCGGAACTGCCGGTAGATCGTCCCCATGTCGCCCGTCCCGCCGCGCTCGAGGATCATTCTACGGAAGCGCAGGCCGTTCGCGCGCGTCAGCCCGCCGTTCTCCTCGAACCAGCTATACGCGTCGGCATCAATCACCTCGGCCCAGATGTACGCGTAGTAGCCCGCCGAATATCCGCCACTCCAGATGTGCGAGAAGTAGTTGGTCTTGTACCGCGGCGGCACCAGCGGCAGGTCCACGCCGAAGCGCTTCAGGGCCTGCGCCTCGAACGAGTCCACGTCCGTCGGATGGTCGTTCACCGTCAGGGTGTGCCAGGCCATGTCGAGCAGGGCCGCGCCGAGGTACTCCGTGGTCGCAAAGCCCTGATCAAACGTCGTCGTGCGCCGGATCTTGGCTTCCAGCGCCGCCGGAATCGGCGCGCCCGTCTGGTAGTGGCGCGCGTAGTGCCCGAACACCGCCGGGTCCAGCGCCCAGTGCTCGTTGAACTGCGACGGGACTTCCGTGAAGTCGCGCGGCATGTTGCCCGCAAGCCGCGGGTACGGCGCCGCATTCAGGAAGCTGCTCAGCGCATGGCCGAACTCGTGGTACATCGTCGTGACGTTATCCCACGTCAGCAGCGCCGGCTGGCCCGCGGCCGGCTTGGTGAAGTTGCAGTTGTTGATGACGACCGGCCGTGTGCCGAGCAGCGCCGAACGGCCCACGAAGCCGCTGGACCAGGCCCCGCCGTTCTTGTTGTCGCGCTTGTAGTAGTCGGCGTAGAAGAGGCCCAGCGACGAGTCGGCGTCGAAGACCTCGAAGACGCGCACGTCCGGATGATAAACCGGGAGGTCTTTCCTCTCCTTGAACGTCAATCCATAAAGTTGCTGCGCGGCGTAGAAGACGCCGTCCCGCAACACGCGGTCCATTTCGAAGTACGGCTTGATCTGCTCTTCGTCGAGCGCGTACTGCGCCACGCGCACCTGCTCGGCGTAGTACTGCCAGTCCCACGGCTGGAGCTGGAAGCCCCCGCCCTGCTTGTCCACGAGCTGCTGCATGGCCGCGGCCTCGCCACGCGCCTTTGCCGTGGCCGGCGTCGCAAGCTGGGTGAGCAGGCGAAGCGCGTTCTCCGGGGTCTTCGCCATGGTCTCGTCGAGGCCGTAGGCGGCGAGCGACGGGAAGCCGAGCAGCTTCGCACGTTCCGGACGGAGCTGGGCGAGCCGCAGGATGACCTGGCGCGTGTCGTTGCTGTCTCCGCGCGCCGCACGCATGGTGGACGCTTCGAAGAGGCGCTGCCGCAGCGCGCGGTTCTGCAGCGACGACTGGGCCGGCTGCTGCGTGGTGTTCTGCAGCGGCAGGAGCCAGCGGCCCGCGAGGCCGCGCGCCTGCGCCGCCCCCGCCGCCGCCGCGATCTCGCCGCTGCTGAGTCCGGTAAGCTGATTCACATCCTCCACGACCACACCACCCGCGCGCGTGGCGGCCATCAGCTTCCGCCCGAACTCGTTCGTAAGCGACGCCTGCTCGCGGTTCAGCGCGCGCAGCTTCGTCTTGTCCGCTTCCGACAGCAACGCGCCGGCGCGCACGAAGTCGCGGTAGTAGCGCTCCACGACGAGGCGCTGCAGCGAGTCGAGGCCGAGGCTCGCGCGCCGGTCGTAGAGGCTCCTGATCCGCAGGAAGAGCGTGTCGTTGAGCGAGATGGCATCGCGGTGCGCGGCCAGCCGCGGCGCGAGGGCGCGCTGGATGGCCTGGAGCGTGTCGTTGGTGTTGGACGATGTGAGGGCGCCGAAGACCCGCTGCACACGCGAGAGCAGTTGTCCGGCGCGCTCGAGCGGGAGAATGGTGTTCTCAAACGTCGGCGCGGCCGGGTTGCGGATGACCGCCGCCACCTCGGCGAGCTGCTGGCGCATCCCTTCTTCGATGGCCGGCTGGAAGTCGGTGTTGCGGATGCGGGTGAAGTCCGGCGCCTGATATTGCAGCGGGCTCGGTGCCGCGAACGGGTTGGTGCTTGGGAGCTGCGCGGAGACGACACCGCTGCAGGCGAGAATCGCGACGCCGAGTGGGATCGCGAGCGGACGGAAGCTGAACATTGGGGAGACCCGGTGATGGAAAGGAACCGGGGGCCGTCGTGATGAGATTTACGCGTCGCGGGCTTGGAGCGACAGGCGTTGCCGACGTATTGACCGAGTACCGGTCAAGACCGGCTCTACAGCGCGAAGTCTCCCGTGCGCACCATCGCCACCGTCTTCGGTCTCGCGGCCTGCGCTGACTGCCCGGGAATGGCCAGTCGAGCCAACAACTCGCGGAAACGGCGGTCGTCGCGCAGCGGCCGCAGACGCGCGTCCCACGCGAGATGCACCACGAACATGGAACGTTCGGCGATCGCCTTGCCGAGCCATTCGAATGCGGCGTCCTTGTCTCCGAGGCCGGTGTAGACCAGGGCGATGTCGTACGCCGAGACGTAGCCGAGGCGCGACTGCGCCAACAGGCCCGCGAGCAGCGCGCGCGCCTCCCGAGTCTCGCCATGGCGCGCCAGGGCGTTCGCGAGCGCTGCTTGCGTGAATCCCAGCGTCGGCTCCAGCTCCATCGCCCCGCGCATCGCGGCGACCGCCTTCTCTGAGTTCCCCTTGCCCTCCTCCGCCCATCCCTGCACGATCCGCGCCCAGAAGCTCGGCATCATGCGCTGCGCCTCCGCGGCCTGCCGCAGCGATTCATCGAACCGCGCATCGAACAGGCTGTGCCAGCCGAGGCAGGCCGTGAGCATCGGATTCGCCGGATCGAGCTCCACCGCGCGGCGACTTTCCTCGACGGATTCCGCACCGCGCCCCATCGCCAGCAGGAAGTGCGCGTAGTCGTGGTGTACCTGGGCGTTGCTCGGGCTCAGTGCGAGCGCCTGCGCGAAGTGTCTTTCGGCGGCCGGCCAATCATAGTCGAAGTGCGTGTTCACGAGCGCCATCAATCCGTGCGCCTCGCCGAGCGTCGCATCCTGCGCGAGCGCGGCAGCCGCCGCGCGACGCATCTGGCTGAAGGCCTCCTGCGGCGCCACCTGGCCAAAGAACGCGCGGAAGTAGTAGGCGCGCGACATCGCCGCATAGGCCGGCGCGTTGGAGGGATCCACCTCCACCGCGCGCATGAACGAGGCGATGGCTTCTTCGAGGCGCGACTGGCCCGCATAGTACGCCCCCTTCAGGTACGCCTGCTGCGACTCCGGCTTCACCGATCTCCGTGGCGCGTTGGCGCCTGGGGAGAAGCGGGCGCCGATCTCGCGCGCCACGTCGGCCCCGACCGCTCGCTGGAGTTCGAACAGTTGGCCCGCCTGTCCATCGAAGGTCTTGGTCCAGAGGCTCTGCTCATCGCTCCCGCGCACCAGCGTCGCCGTGATGCGCACCTGCTCTCCTTCGCGCATCAACGTCCCCTCGAGCAGCGCGTCGGCGTGCAGTTCGTGGGCAATGTCCCGCATCGGCTTCTTCATCAGCTTGTACTGCATCACGGACGTCCGCGAGATCACCTTGACGCCCGGCAGCTGCGTCAGGTCGGCGATCAACGCCGCCGTGAGCCCGTCCGCAAAGAATTCCTGCTGCACATCGCCCGAGAGGTTGACCAGCGGCAGCACGGCGAGCGTCTTGACGCTGGGCCCGAGGTGCAGCAGCGCGCCGACCCACGGCATGTCGCGCACCAACCATGCGCTCGCCAGCACCGCCGCGACGCTGCCGGCCCACGCGAGGCCGCGCACGCGGCGCAGCCTCCGCCGGGTGCCCGCGATCGTCTGGTTGGCCAGCTTGGCGTACGTGGACCCCGAGAGGGTGGCACAGTCGACCTCGACCGCCGCGAGGAGCTGCACCAGCTCGGAGGCCGTCTGCACGCGGTCGGCGGGTTCTCGCGCCAGCATGCTGGCGACGAGATCGGCGAGCGAGCGCGGCACCTCGCCGCGCAGTTCGCGCACATCGCGGGCATCCTCCGTAAACCGGCGCGCGATGATCGCCTGCACGGAGTGGCCGTGAAACGGCGCAACTCCCGTCAGCATCTCGTACAGCATGCAGCCGAGGCTGTAGATGTCGGAGCGCGCATCCACCGCGCCGTCCCCCGCCGCCTGCTCCGGACTCATATACTGCGGCGTCCCCACCACGAGTCCGGTGACCGTGAATCGCTGCGGGGCTCCCTCGAGGCGCAACACCTGCGCGATGCCGAAGTCGGAGAGCAGGGCCTGCCCGGAGACGAGCAGCACATTCTCGGGCTTCAGGTCGCGATGCACGATGCCCTGGGCGTGCGCGCACTCGAGGGCCGATGCGAGGGCGCGTGCGAGGATGACCGCGTCGCGCGGGTTGAGCTGCGGCACCCGCTCGAGATGCTGGCGCAGCGACTCCCCCTGGATGAACGGCGTCACGTAGTAGAACTGCCCGTTCGCCTCCCCAGAATCGTACAGCGGCAGGATGTGCGGGTGCGTGAGCTTCGCGGCAATGCCGATCTCGCGGATGAAGCGATCGGCGGTCAGTGACTGCGTCAGCTCGGCGCGCAGTACCTTGACCGCCACGTCGCGGTCGTGCCGGCAATCACGGGCGCGGTACACCACCGCCGCCGCGCCGCGTCCGATGACCTCGCACAGCTCATAGCGTCCGGCCAGCAGCTCACCGGCGCGATCGGAGTCGGCCACGGCCGGTTACCGCTTCACAGATGAGAAGGTGGCACGGACCAGCAACACCCCAGTCGCGCTCGGGCCGTTCACGCGCTCTCCCGGTTGAGAACGGGCACGACCGTCTCCGTGCGCCGTGCAGGGTCCGAACGTACGAGGAACGGCAGAGTCGCGCCAGCAACGTGTCTCTCGCGACGTCAATCGGCGCACCGATGCCTTACAGACATTGTGTCCGGTTCAGTCCACGCCTCGTTCTCTTGACTTACACACCATGAAGTGCAGGTTTGCATGCTTGGGACTGAGCTTCTGATCGTTCCTCGCGACGCGGCATCGCTCGCGTCACCGTTTGCACCCAACGAGGTGACGCGTGACGCACATGCGATCGATCCGCGCGGTGTTTGTGGTGAGTGCCGTCGCGCCGCTCCTGTTTCTCGCCACGTGCACCTCCAGCGACGACTGCGCGGCCGGCAATCCGCTGATGCCGGTGTGCACCACCCCGGCGCGACGCGTGCTCTTCCTGCGCGCGTGGGATTCGACCTGGACACGGTCGGACCTCTACACCATGAACATCGACGGCACCGACGTCCGGCGGCTCACGACGGATGGCATGCCGACGCAGAAGATGACCCCGTCGTACGCCACGTGGTCCGCTGATGGCCGGCATATCGCCTGGGCCAGGCGCGCGGATAGCTCCATGATTCGTTCGCAGATCTTCACCATCGACGACGACGGCACGCACCTGCGGAACGTCAGCAACCAGTCGGCGGCGTTCGACTGGGCGCCGGACTGGTCCCCCGACGGCACGCACATCGTCTTCCAGTCCGACCGCCACAACCCAGCGACCACGACGTGCTGCGTGACGTCGCTCTACGTGATGAACGCCGATGGCTCCGACGTGCGTCGGCTGACCACCGGCGGCAACGACAAGCTCCCCCGGTGGTCGCCGGACGGCGCCACCATCGCCTTCAATTCCGACCGCGGCGGCGGCGGCCAGCAGCTCTTCGTCATGAACGCCGACGGCACCAATATCCGGCAGCGCACGTCGGTGGGCACGAGCCGGAAGGCCGCGTGGTCGCCGAGCGGGGACATGCTTGTCTTCGAGGGCACGCGCGACGCATCCGCCGGGGGAATGGGCGCGGGTATCTACGTCATGTCGGCCGACGGCAGCGGGCAGATGGTGGTGAGCAGTGGCGCCGTGATGGACATGAGTCCGTCGTGGTCGCACGATGGGCGCGAGATCTACTTCTGCAGCGTCCGGGGAGCGAGCGGCAAGATGCACATTTACGCCGCGCCGGCGACCGGCGGTGCGGCGCGACAAGTGAGTGCGGAAGGGACAGAGGATTGCTGCCCCGACACGGACCTGCCCGCGCAGCACGCGACGGGAGGCCCCATGAGGGCAGCGGCAGCCGGAGCAAACCGATGATGCACGGGAGCAGGCTGCGTGCGCGGCTGGTTCGTCTGACGTGCGCGCTGGCCGCGCCGCTCGTCGCGACCACGTGCACCTCCAGCGACGACTGCGCGGCCGGCAATCCGCTGATGCCGGTCTGTTTCGATCCCAGCCCGGCCGAGCCGCGGCTGCTCTTCCTGCGGTCGCCGGATGCGACGTGGCTGCGCGCGGACATCTATCTGATGAATGCCGACGGAACGAACCTCAAGGCCGTGACGACACACGGGAGGGCGTGGTCGCCGACGTGGTCGCCGGATGCCACGCACATCGCCTTCGCCAAGTTCGCTGACAATTCCGACGTGCTGGCGGAGATCTACATCGTCGACGCAGACGGCAGCAATCCGCGGAACATCAGCAACCGCGCGAACGTGCTCGAGTACAGCCCGGCGTGGTCGCCGGACGGCCAGCGCATCGTCTTTCAGTCCAACCGGCACGACCTGACGCCGAACGCGTGCTGCGAGACGTCCCTCTACGTCATGAACGCGGATGGCAGCAACGTGCAGCGGTTGACCACGAACACGGACGACGCCTATCCGCGCTGGTCGCCCGATGGCAAGACCATCACCTTCGCCTCCAGCCGCAACGGCGGCGCGTGGCAGGTGTTCGTGATGAACCCCGATGGCACAAACGTGCGACAGCTTACGACGCTGAAGTCGAATGGCAAGTCGGTGTGGTCTCCCGACGGAACACGTCTCGCGTTCGAAGTGTGGCGTCCGGCGTCCGGCGGCGGCATGGACAACGGCATCTACGTCATGAACGCGGACGGCAGCGGCCAGATGCGCGTGAGCCAGACCACGGCGACGGACATGCATCCCACGTGGTCAAGCGATGGACGCGACATCTTCTTCTGCAGCAATCGGGCAGCGAACGGCAAGATGCACCTCTACACCGCTCCAATGAGCGGCGGCGAGACTCGGCGTGTGAGCGGCGATCTGACGGAAGACTGCTATCCTGACTTCAAGCCGCCACGCCGGCCGTGAGGTGTGGCAATGAGAGGAACCCCATGACACATGCGCTCAGATGGAAGCTCGTACTGGCGGCGGTCTGCCTGACCGCAGCGAGCGCGGTGTCGCCCCGACCGGCCGCCGCGCAACTTGGACACTTCCTGAACATCGGCGCCGGCGTTTCGCTCCCATCGGGAACGTCGGGGGACACGATGAAGAACGGATGGCTGATCCAGACGATGGGCGGCGTGACGCTTCCGGGAGGGATCATCAACCTCCGTATCGGGGGCACCTACGGGCGGAGCGAGGTGACCGCGATGGATGGCGGCACGGCCACGGCCACCAGCATCATGACCGGCGTGATGCTGACCCCCATCGCCATTGGCATCTTCGTTCCCTACACGCTGGCCGATATCGGCCTGGTGCGCGCGAGTTACGCGGGGAGCGCCACGTCGTTCGCGTGGCAGGTGGGCGGTGGACTCCTCGTGCAGACCGGCACTTTGGGGTGGTTCGTCGAAAGCCGGTACATGCAGGCGCGACGCGCGGGACAGAGTGGCGGGATGATCCCCATCGCGGCCGGCGTGCGGCTCATGTGGTAGGACATCGCGCAGCGGTGGTGGTCGTGCTGTCGTGCGCGGCCATCGGCATTGCCCCTGCAACCGGTGCGCAGACGGCCGCGCGCGGCGGCCCGGCCGTGGCCGTGACACAGTTCACCGTGCGCTTTGAGAATGTGTCAAAGCCCTCGACGCTTAAGCTCTCCACCGGTCGCGCCGTCGCGATCCCGCTGTCGGCCGTCGTGTGGACCGTGCATACCGCCGGGAGCCCGATATTCACGCCCGGAAAGCTCGACGCCGGACTCGGCCTGAAAGGGCTCGCCGAAGCGGGGATGGCGCGCGAACTCGCGGCAAATCTCTGGAGCGTCGCGGGCGTGCGAGCGGCCGGAGCGTTCGACAAGTCGTTGATTCCCCGGATCACGATTGGCGGGATGAACCCGAGAAAACCGATGGCGGGCACGGCCGACGGCTCCAGCATGCTGCTGTCAGGGCGCTACTATGAATTCACTGTTGACGCGCGCCCCGGTGACCGACTTTCCCTGGCATCCATGATCGGCCAGTCCAACGACGGGCTTATTGCCACCGGCCCTGAGGGGATCGCGCTCTTTGACGCGAACAACCGTCCCGTGACGGGCAATATCACGGCGCAGCTCTTCCTCTGGGACGCCGGCACCGAAGTGAACGAAGAGCCGGGGCTCGGTCGCAATCAGGGCGTGCGACAGGGCGCCTCGCATGCCGGGGATCCCGAACGACGCCCCGTCCGCGCGATGTCGGACGCGGAGTTCGGCGCGTTGTGGCCGGCGGTCAGCAAGATGGTGCGCGTCACGGTGCGGGTGGAGGAGAAGTAGCGGCCGCCGCGAGCGCACCGGCGACCGAGGTGCGTGGGGCGCGGTGAACCGTGGGACTACTCCGATCGCGCGATACCGGCCACGGCCCACGGGCACCAATACTCCAGTACACGCCCCGCGCGATCACTCCTCACTGCCCTCGAGTCCGCCATGACCAAGAAGCACGCACCCGTGCCGTCCCCGCTCCCCGAAGCTGACGCCAGCCCCGTGCCGCCGAAGAGCGAGCCGTACCACGACGTCACATCAACGGCCTTCGACCACGCCAACGATCGGATGAAGCTCGCGGCCGAGCCGAATGACGGGCAGCCACTCTCGCATCGCGACCGCGGAAAGGCTGGGCGCAAAGGGTAGGCGCGGACAGGTCTCGGCGGCGGCGACAAGCGACGCACTGAACAGTCCCGTGAGCGCCTCTCCGACGAGGCGCTCACGGCGCTCATGACGTTGAGTCCTTCGTTCGCGTACGCGTGACCGCAACCACGATGGCCAGCCCAAGCAGGATGACACTCGCGATAAGGACGTACGTCGTGGGCACGCCCGAAACCGAAAGCCCCCACGCAACGCCGCCGATGACAATCGCGCTTCCCGCCAAGAAGATCCAGAAGTTCATTGCGAAGTCCGCATTGGAGTGGACGACTTTGCCCGCGAGGGCGCGTGTTCACATGGAATGCATACCGAGCCCCACTCAAGGCAACCATCGCCCAATGGAACTAATGCCGCACCCGTTCCGGTCGGCCGATTGTTCGGTACGCCCCTCGGGAACGTGGCGGGGCACTGTCTCGGGTTTCGAAGCGACGTGATCGGCGCTGGCACGAGCAGCGGACGGGCGGGATATTCGGGCAGTCGAAGGAACTCCCGCCTATCATCCCACAATCGCCATGTCACACCGCCCCGTGCACGCCCCAAACCTGCCGAAGCCCGTCGGCCCCTACTCGCCGGGCATGGGCTTCGAGCGCCTCGTCTTCGTCTCCGGTCAGGGAGGGAAGAATCCGGCGACGGGCGCGATCGCCAGCGATACCGCCGCGCAGACGGAACAGTGTCTCAAGAACATCGAGACGATCCTGAAGGCCGCCGGCACCGACCTGCAGCACGTGCTTCGCTGCGGTGTCTTCCTCATCGACATGGCGGAGTTCAAGGAAATGAACGCCGTGTACGAGCGAATGTTCGGGGATCACCGGCCCGCCCGCACGACTGTCGAGGTGTCGGCGCTTCCCAGCGACGGGCTGCGCGTCGAGATCGACTGCATCGCGTACGTTCCCTGAGCCGCGCGGGCACCGTGCGCAGAAGTACCAACGAGTCCGCACGCCGCGGAGATCCTGCTCACTCGTATCGGAGCGCTTCGATCGGGTTGAGCGCCGCCGCCTTGCGCGCGGGATAGTACCCGAAGAAGACGCCAACGCCCGCCGAGAAACCGACGGCGATGAGCACCGCCGACAGCGGCACCGCCGTGTTCCAGCCGGTGAGGCGCGCCAGCAGCATGGACCCGGCGTATCCGGCGCCGAGCCCACGACCCCGCCGAGAATGCTCATCACGACGCTTTCGACGAGGAACTGGGTCAGCACATCGGAGCCCCGTGCGCCAATCGCCATGCGAATGCCGATCTCCCGCGTGCGCTCGGTCACCGACACCAGCATGATGTTCATGATGCCGATGCCGCCCACCAGCAGCGAGATGGACGCGATCGCCGCGAGCAGCGCCGACATCACCGCCGTGGAGCTCGTGGCGGCCTTCGCGATTTCGGTCTGGTTGCGGACGGTGAAGTCGTCCTCCGTGCCGCTGTCGAGCCCGTGCGCCTCACGCATGATCGCCGTGATCTCCTGCTGCGCGGCCGGGATCTCGTCCGGGGAGAAGGAACTCACCAGGATCTGCCCCAGGCGCACGTTTCCACTGAGCCGGTTCTGCGCTGTCGTGTACGGCACGAGGATCACGTCGTCCTGGTCGGCGCCGGTCGCGTTCTGTCCCTTGGCCTCGAGGACGCCGCTCACGACGAACGGCACGTGGCCGACCTGGACCTGCGCCCCGATCGCGTCGACGCCGGGAAAGAGGTTCTTCGCCACCGTGGCGCCGATCACCGCAATCTTTCGTGCCGCCTTGATGTCGGCGTCAACGAACAGGTCGCCCGACGTCGCCGTCCAGTCCCGGATGGTGAAGTAGTCCGGCGAGACGCCGTTGATGGACGTGCGCCAATTCCCCGCGGGCCCGATCACCACCTGTCGGGTCGAGATGACGGGAGAAACCGCCGCGAGCGTCGCCCCCTCGAGCTTGAGTTTCTCGGCGTCGCCGATCGTCAGTCGGCTGAACGTCCCCGCCCCCTGGCTGACCCCGCCCTGCGCCGCGGACCCGGGCGAGACGACGATGAGGTTGGTGCCAAGGCTGCTGATGGATGCCGTGATCTGCGACTGCGCCCCGTTTCCGACGGCCACCATGACGATCACGGCCCCGACCCCGATAACGATGCCGAGCATCGTGAGGAGCGTGCGCATCTTGTTCTTGACGATGCTCTGCCACGCGATCCGGAGCAGGGTGCGCTGCTTCATGCGGCCGCCACACTGGCGGCGCGCGTCACGACCACGGGGTCCTCGGCGCCGAGTGCCTGCAGGTCGTCGGCCGCGCTGTGGTGTTCGGTGACGCGGTGATCGCGGACGATACGCCCGTCGCTCACGTCCACGATGCGCTTCGCGTACTTAGACACCTCGGGCTCGTGGGTCACGATGAGGATGGTGATGCCCTGCGCGTTGAGGTCCTGGAAGAGGGCCATCACTTCGACCGTCATGTGCGTGTCGAGGTTTCCCGTGGGTTCATCGGCGAGCAGCAGCGTGGGCTGTGTGACGAGCGCGCGGGCGATCGCGACACGCTGCTGCTGCCCGCCGCTGAGTTCGCTGGGTTGGTGGTCGAGCCGGTCGCCGAGCCCCACGCGGTCGAGCGCGGCGGCGGCGAGCTGACGGGTGTCAGCCCAGCGGTGCTGCCGGTCGTAGAGCAACGGCAGTTCGACGTTCTCCATCGCGGACGTGCGCGCGAGCAGGTTGAAGCCCTGAAAGACGAATCCGAGCTTCTCGTTGCGCAGGTCGGCGAGCGCGTTGCGGCTCAGGCCGTCCACGCGGACGCCATCGAGCGTATATCTGCCCTCCGTCGGGACGTCGAGGCAGCCGAGAATGTTCATCAACGTTGACTTGCCCGAACCCGACGAACCCATGATGCAGAGCAGTTCGCCCGCGTCCACGGTGAGGTCCACGCCGCGCAGGGCGAACACGCTGTTGGTGCCCATCACGTACACTTTTTGCACCCCGGCGATTTCGATGACGGGCCGAGCGGCGCTCGTGGGGGCGGGGGCGCCCGGGATCGTCATGGCGCGCGGCCGCCGCTGCGCTGCGGCGTCAGCGGGTTGGTGCTGGGGGCCGTGGTCGCTGCCGTCGCGGACGTAGTGCCGACAATCACCTGCAGGCCTGCGGTGACCGACTCGCCCGCGACCTGCGTGCGCTGTCCGTCGGAGAGGCCGACGCGGACGCGCAGCTCCTGGAGCTTGCCCGAGGCATCGAGCGTATACAGGGTGCCGGAGCCGCCAGGCTTGCCGGCTGTCACGCGTGCCGGCCGAACGCCGGCCGCACCGGCCGCACCGGTCGCACCGGCCGCACCGGTCGCACTGGTCGCCGCGCGATTGGCCGTCGAGTCACCAGCGGCGACCCGGCGTGTCGTGTCGGTCGCGGGGCGAACGAGCGGCGCCGCGTTCGCCGTGATGCCAGCGGCCGCGAGCTGTTCGGTCGTCGGCTTGTAACGCAGGGCCAGGTTCGGAACGGTCAGCACGTTCGTCGCCGAACCCGTGATGAACGCGACCGTGGCCGTCATGCCGGGGAGCAGCGCCCCGTCCGCATTCTCAAGGGCCACGACGACCGTGTAGTTCACGACGTTGTCCGTCAGCTTCGACTGGAGCCGGACCTGGCCGACCTTGCCGAGGAAGGTGCGTCCGGAGAAGGACTGGACCGTGAAGTTCACCACCTGGCCGTCCTTGATTGCCGCGATGTCGCTCTCATCCACCCCGGCGAGGATCTGCATTTGCGAGAGGTCCTGCGCGATGAGGAACAGCTGCGGCGCCGACAGGCTCGCCGCGACGGTCTGGCCGACGTCCACGTCGCGTTCGATGACCACGCCGCTGATCGGCGCGAAGATGTTGGTGTACGAGAGATTCTGCCGCGCACGCTCCAGTGTGACCTGCGCCGACTGCGCGCCGGCACGGGCGACGGAGAGCGCCACATCCACCGCGCCGAACTCCGTGGCCGTGATGTACTGCAGCGCATAGAGGGGCTGGTTGCGATCGTACTCCGCCTGCGCCTGCGCCCGCTGGGCCTTCGCCTTCACCAGCTGCGCCTCGGCGTCGGTCACGGCCTGACGTTGGAGCGTCGGGTCGATGCGGGCGAGCAGCTGTCCCTTGGTCACGCGGTCGTTGAAATCCGCGTGAATCTCGGCCACCTGCCCGGACACTTGCGTGCCGACCTGCACGGTGCGCACGGCACTCAGCGTACCGGTGGCCGACACCGACTGACGGATGTTGCCCGTTTCCACGGCGGCGAATCGGTACTCCGGCGCCGCGCTCGCGCGCGACCGCAGCACCCACCATCCACCCGCCCCGAGCACGCCCAGGATCCCGGTGACGATGGCGATACGCCGCCACGGGATCACCCTGACTCGCGCAGACGTCCTGCCGACTTCAAGCGCTGCTGTCGCTGACACGATATCTCCGTCTCGTGGCACCCACTTTCCATATATGGAAGGTGGGTCCGACCACGGCCCGCGGACATCGCCTGTTCGTAGTAGTCCGACTACACCTGGCGAGTCCCCTTGGACTAGTCCTCCATGACCCAGGACCATCGCACCCATCACGGAGCGCGACGCCGGACGCTGTGCGGTCCATCGGTGGCGCGCCGCGCATCAGGGGCGCGGGTTGCATTGCGCGTCGATGCGTCGGATCGCTGGTGAGGCTGCTACGCCCGGACGCCCGCCTCAAGCAGCGTGAGGGTGCCCGCGCTGGCATCCATCTGGGCCGCGACGCCGTACGGCAGCGTCACCTGATCGCGAACATGCCCGACCGCGACGTTGCGAAGGACTGGCACCTTGAGCGGCAGCAGGTGATCAGCAAAGACCTCGCGCATTGACAGGCTTCGTCGGGCGGGGGTGTTGCGCTTCTCGATTCCCGTGAAAATCCCCAGCGCCACGCCTGCAGCATCGGACAGCTTCCCAGCCGCGATCAGCTGTGCCAGCAAGCGGTCCACCTTGAATGGCTCCTCGTCCACGTCCTCGAGGAAGACAATCCGGCCGCGTGTCTCGACTTCATATGGCGTCGCCAGGCTCGACGCCAGCAGACTGAGTGTGCCGCCAGTGATGCGTCCCTGCGCGATCCCGCGCCGCACTGTCATCGGCCGGCGTCCCGGGGCAGACGGGACGCGTCCGGCTGGCGCGTCGGACATCAGCGCGCGCTGGAGCGAACGCGCGGCGAACGCGCTCCACCCAAGGGACGTGCAGGGCATCGGACCCCAGAATGAGATGACCCCCGCTTTCTGCAGGGCGAGGTGCAGGACAGTGATGTCCGAGAAGCCGACGAGCGGCTTGGGATGACGCCGCGCGAGAGCGACATCGAACGCCGGCAGGAGCCGCGCCACGCCGTAGCCGCCGCGTGTGCAGATGATCGCCTTGATCTCGGGGTCTCGAAACGCAGCTTCGAGGTCGTGCACGCGCTCCCGGTCGGTTCCGGCCAGATAGCCGTGTTCCTCGAGCGCGTACCGCCCGGTTCTTACCCGGAGTCCAAACTGTTCCAGCCGCGTGCGGCCAAGCGCCAGCACGCGCGCACTCTTCACCGGTGACGCGAGTGAGACAAGCGCCACGTGGTCTCCGACGGCGAGGCGACGAGGTACCTTCAGCGGCGTGGTCATGATCTCCTAGAAGAGCAGCCGACAGATGACATAGGCCGCGGCGATCCCCGAGAAGTCCGTGATAAGGCTCGCCGCGAGCGTGTACCGCGTCTTGCGCACGGCGACGGCGCCAAAGTAGACCGCCATGATGTAGAACGTCGTTTCCGTGCTTCCCTGAATCACGCTGACGAGCCGGCCGATGAAGGAATCCGGCCCATGGATCTTGAAGATCTCCGAACTCATCGCGAACGCGGCCGAGCCCGAGAGCGAGCGCATCAGCGACGAGGGGAGCGCTTCGGGCGGGAATCCCGTCCAACCGATCACCGGGCGAATGACCCAGACCAGCCCGTCCATGGCGCCGCTCGCGCGGAACATGCCGATGGCGACGAGGATGGCGACGAGGTACGGCATGATACGGACGCCGATCGTGAACCCTTCCTTGGCGCCTTCGATGAAGCTCTCGTAGACACGGACACGCTTTACGGCGTACGCGTAGAGCGGGACGCCGAGAATCAGCAGGGGAACGATCCAGTTGGACGCGTTGTTCGCGAGTTCCCTCATGCGGCACCTCCCCGCGGCCGCAGCGCAAACCAACGGGCGAACATCTTCGAGACGGCGATGGCGACGATCATCGAGGCCGCCGTGGCGAAGATAGTGGCGACGATCGTCTCGGACGGATTCTTCGAGCCCGCGGCGGACCGGAGGCTGATGACCATGACCGGGATGAGCTGCAGCGAGCTGGAGTGCAGCGTCACGAACATGCACATCGCATCCGACGCCGTGTCCTTGTCCGGGTTCAGCTCCTGCAGGTCCTCCATCGCCTTGATGCCGAAGGGCGTCGCCGCGTCGCCGAGGCCGAGCATGTTGGCGCCGAAGTTCATGGCGATGGCGCCGAGGGCCGGGTGATCGCGGGGCACGTCGGGGAACAGAAAGCGAAAGACCGGGCGCAGCGCCCTGGCGAGCACCCGCACCAGGCCGGCGTCATCGGCGACGCGCATCAGCCCGAGGAAGAGCGTCATGCCGCCTACGAGGCCGATGGCGAGTTCGATGGCCGTCGCAGCGGAACTGAACATCGCGTTGGACACCTCGGCCATGTGTCCCCTTACCGCGCCGCTGATGACCGCCGCACCGATGAGCAAGAGCCAGACGATGTTCATACCGTAGTGTCCTCCGGGACGCGTCAAACGTAACCTCGAAGGGCCGCGACCGGCGATTGCCTCGGAGAGTCGGCGGGGCGAGCGGCACTCTCGCCACGCGCAGCGGGCGCCTGAAACGCCAGACCCCGCACCGGCACCAAGCCGTTGCGGGGTTTGTTCTGATGTCCAATGGGCCATCGAGGAGTTGGACCTCGGACCTCACGTTTATCAGCCCATCTCGTTCGACCACCGATTCCGAGATTGGACGACATCGATATCGTTACATTTCTCGAAACGTAGGCGCGCTCGTTGGCGATCTCATGGACGCGCCGTGCGTCTCTGCAGTCGGTTCCGCGGCTCGACTTATGGCTTGATCTGCGCCACCCAGGTGCGGGAGTCGCCCGATGTACCGTACTGGCCATGTAACCAGAAGGCGAAAGTCACGGGATCGAGATCGATGGAAAGGTAGTCCCCCGATCGGTTTCTCATCGCGCCGTCCACATGAACCGAAGCTCCGGTGCCCGCCTTCACGATCGTCGTCGGGCGCATCGCTCCGGCCGGATCCGCTGCGAATCGCACGGCGACGTTTATGGACGGATAGGTCGTGGCGCTTGTGGTGTTGAACGCCAGCACCATGGTCCCCGCTTGGTCCACCATGATCGCGGGATAGTAGCTCCACACGCCGTCCGACCCCACGGAGCCCTGTTGGACGATCGAAATGCTACTCGGCCAGTGGCTGACGTCCAGCTCGGCCCACTTGATTACTGTCCCTGATCCGGCGCCCGGGTTCACCCCGAACGTCTCAGCCATCCACAACCGTCCGTTCCGGTACACGGCCGACCTGGCCAACGACCCCGATCCGCCGACATCGAGCGCTGGTGCGTCACCCGGTTGCAGGCCATAGCGCGATATGTTGCAACTACCAGACAGTTGTACCGACTGCGAGGCAAGCACCGGGGCGTTGAGCCCTCCTGAAAGCCCCCAAACGGTCCAACCGCAGTAGCCGGACAGCGCCCGGCTGACGAAGTACTGCACGGGCGTAGCACCGAAGTTCCTCGCAGGCATCATGCCCGGGCCGATCCCCACGCCAGGCAGGAAGGTGAAATCCGTCCAACTGCTTGGAGCGGTGCCGGCAATCAACTTCGTTTTGTCCAGCATCCGGATGATCGCTCCCTGCGGAGAGTCATCCAGTTCTCCATACCGTCGCGACGTGATGTAGAGCGCCTCACCGTTCACAGCGAGGTCGTCATAGTCAGCCCAGATGGTCGTCGCCACTGGAACCGTCGAAGAACGCTCGAGGAATCGGTCAAAGGCGAACAGGTACCAGTCGCCGGGGCCAAGCGACGATGGCGTTGATGACCTAGAGACTGCGACGAAGTTGTGCCCCACGCAGGTGCCAGGCATGCAGGCTTGCGGATGGCGGTTGGCCGCCTCCGCGAGGAAGAATCGGCCAGTTGATTCGTCAAAGAGCGCGGCGACATCGCCCTGGCTTCGCTCGCCGGAAGCGAGCAGCGGCGCGAAGAAGGACTGCAGGCTCACGCGATCGACGTCAGCACCAGTCTTGGTGGTGATCACCACTTCGGAGTTGCTGATGAGCACGATGCGGTCCGTCCCCACGGCGAGGGCCGGATCAGGGACGGGATACGAGGCGTTGCCAATGGATCCCACGAATGCGATGCCATCCGGTCCTGTTGTCGGCAGCGTGACGGTGACGAGTGCGGAGCCGGACTTTCCTTCGCTAGTGGCAGTAACCGTCGCGCTACCCGCCGCAAGTGCGGTAACCATGCCACTCGTGGTCACCGAGACCTTCGAGGCGGCTGAGGTCGCCCACGCGACATCTCGTCCGGCCAAGACGGCGCCACCTTCGCCGAGTGTGACGACGGTGAGCTGCTGGCTAGCGCCCAACAGCACGCTGACGGTCGTGGGAGAGACTGTCACGCCGACCACCGGGGGCGGTGCCGACGGCGCTGGCGTGGCCGGCGACGGAACCGGCGCGGTAGCCTTGTCGCTACTCCCGCCGCAGGAGAGCGCGCACCCGAGCGACAGCACCCTCCAGAAACGAGACGCGACCATTCACCATTCCGAGAGAGGGGCAGCAGTCAATCTGCGGAATGCATCGACGTCGCAACAGAGCTGTCGCGTGTGGATGGATGATCCCGGAGGAAGCGAAAGGGCCCTCGGCCCCCGTTGGAGTACGCGCACGCGAGGTCCGAACGGGTGCGCGATGCCCGCCTACACGAATGAAGACTTCGCCGATCGGCGACGTCACACCCCTTCAAAATCCGAATCCCGCACCGGCGGTACGCCGTTGCGGGATCGGTTCGTATATCCCAATGGGCCATCGAGGAGTTGAACCTCGGACCTCACGCTTATCAGGCCGTACCGATTTCCCACCGAATTCCGGGTTTCCCTCGGAAAACCTGCGACCTCCCCGCGATCTGCACGCGGTCTCGCAGCCCCGAAACCCGCGATTCTCGGAGGGAATCGACACCACAATCGACACCATGACCGCGCGCGGGTTGTCTCCGCGTACCCGGAGAACACATGAGCAAACTTGAGAGAACGACAAGGAAGGTCACTTCGACGCGGGAAAAGTCTGGGGAGAAGTCTGGAGCAAACCACCCCGCTGGGCAGGAGTCGCGCTCGTTTCGATTCCATCCTCCTGGCGGGTTTCGGCTCGGCAACGATCCGCGCCGCGGTTCGGGGCCGGCGCCTGGCGCGCCGAATGCTGGCCGGCCCAAGAAGGCGACCCGCCGGCTCTACTGTGAGATTCTCGCAACCGAAGGGGCGCAAGCCGCCCGTGACTCCTTGGCCGGCAAGCCAGACGAACTGGGCCGAGTGGCCGATTACGCCGAACGCCGCGCATGGCTGCGGGAGATTGCCGAGATCGCATTCAACGGGCGATTGTCCATTGCCAAGGCGGAAGCGAGTGCCGCCGACGGCGCACCGGAGTCGGGCAAGTTCGAGGTCATCGTGCAGGGTGGACCGACCGACGACCTTCAGGCTCGATAGCGGCACTCGGGTTGTGACCTAGGTCTCCTTCTGCTCCGCGTCTATGAGCATGGCGAGCTCCTCGAGTGCGATCGCGGCATCCCAGAGCTGATCCCGAGCGCCCTGTGCAAGGCGCTTGGCCATGCGCGGCTTGGCCACGCGCGCGTCAAGCGCGACGATCGCTGCGCTGATGAAGCGGGCGGCGGCAAGCAGCTCTTGGCGCGCGCGCTCCGTTCGGTCGAACCTGGTTGGCCCTGTGCCGGATTCGATCTCGCCGTTCTTGCCACCGGATGCCTTGTCAAAGACCTCTGGCTCTTCCATGCCGTCGCCGGTCGAAACGGTGCCAACAAGTCCCATTGAGGGAATCCTCCCGGCTGCCCGGAGGCGCGCGAGGCCCGCCTGTAGCCCCCGGAGTATCGACGTTTCCTGCCGGTCGTAGTACGACTCCGGCTCGGGGCTCGGTGACTCCACGGCTGGCGGCGCCGTAGGTGCCGGCGTCGAGGATGGAGTGTCCTTCAAGGGGTGTTCCATGCGGGACATCAGTTAGGTCCTCTGCTAGGACGTGACGACCCGATGCGTCTTGAGTGCATCGAATGTCGTGCTGGGGCGGTCCCGTGCGTCGTGAATTGGCGCCGGATCCACAAAACGTCGCCCCCGTTGGGGGCAGCCTGGCTCGCCGCCTGAATCGTGGCGAGGACCCGGTCGCGACACGGGCTCGGCTGGTCGCCAGTACTTTGGCGACAAGTGAAATATACCCCGTCTCAGGGCGTGACGCTACAACAACACGGCTCTTGCAACGCAACACCTCGAGCCGAACCAAGCCGTTGCCAGCCGGAATGCTGCTTCGCGATGGGCCATAAAGAGGTCGTGAGGGTCCCCCCGTCCGTTCACCGTTTCTAAGCAGACAAACGGGCCGTGGGTGAAAGGAACGTCTGGGCGTACTCGGCGGGCGTCAAGGGAGCGCAGGATTCGTGGGGCCGTTCCGTGTTGTATTCCCGACGCCAGCGTTCGATGTGGAACTGGGCGTCGGCGAGCGAGACGAACCAGTGGGCATTGAGACATTCGTCGCGGACGCGGCCGTTGAAACTCTCGATAAAGCAGTTCTGAATGGGCTTGCCTGGCTGAATGAAACAGAGCTCGATGCCGCGGTCGGCCGCCCACGCATCGAAAGCGCGACTGCGGAATTCGCTCCCATTGTCCAGGGAGAGACGCACGGGCTTGCCGCGCTCAGCAATCATGCCCTCGAGTGCGCGAATGACGGCCACGCTCGGCAGCGAGTGCGCCACCGTGAGGCCCGGGGCTTCCTTGGTGCAGTGGTCAATGACGGTGAACACGCGGAAGCGGCGGCCCGAGGACAACTGGTCACTGACGAAGTCAATTCCCCACGTGTCATTGGGCTGCGTGACTTCGGGCCGCGGAACGCGCGGCACGGCCAGCCGCTTCCGGCAGCGACGACGCACCGCCAAGCCTTCGAGACGATAGAGCCGCTCCACGCGCTTGTAGTTCACGTGCATCCCCTCGCGTCCCAGTTTCCAATGCAGCCGCGGCACGCCCCAGCGTGGGAATTGCGCGGCAAGCGCCCGCAGCTGTGCACGGAGCGGCGCATCCCGCAGCGGACGCTGCGGGACATACCGCAGGGCCGTCCGCTCGAAGCCAAGAAAGCGGCACACGCGCCGCTCGCTCACTCGGTAGCGCCCTCGTACGCTCGTGACCACCGCTCGGCGCAGGTCGGTGGTCAGCGCTCTTTTCCCAGGACGTCCTTCAGGATCTGGAGATTGAGCGCTTGGTCGGCGACGAGCCGCTTGAGCCGGCGATTCTCGTCCTCGAGCGCCTTCAACCGCTTGGCGTCGCTGACCTGCAGGTCGCCGTACTGCTTCTTCCAGTGATACAGCGTCGCCTTCGAGATGCCGTGTCGGCGGACCAGATCGGCGGGCTCCGCGCCGGCCGCGTGCTCCTGCAGGATCGCGATGATCTGCTCGGTCGTGAAACGGGCCTTCTTCATAGGGCCTCCAAGTCGACGCTAAGGTCGACCAATTGGGGCCCGATTGTCTAGCTCACTTTGGCGGGAATGGCGGGGGGACCCTCAG
>JBAZTM010000049.1:0-29808 GCA_041661925.1 Gemmatimonadaceae bacterium | reverse complement strand
TCGCACACCACGACGCACGGCGCGCTCGGCGCCTTCAGCTTCGGCATCGGCGCCACCGAGATGGCGTCCGTGTGGAGCCTCGGCTACGCCGTGAACATCGAGGTGCCCGAGACGATCAAGGTGGTCGTGAGCGGAAAAATGCCGCCGTACGTCGGGGCCAAGGACCTGATCCTGCACGTCATCGGCACGCTCACCGCGCAGGGCGCCAACTACAAGGTGCTCGAGTTCCACGGCGAGACCATTCGCAACATGAGCACGAGCGGTCGCATCGCGATCTGCAACATGAGCGTGGAAGCGGGTGCCACGTCGGGCATCGTCCCGGGCGACGCGGAAACGGTGCGGTACCTGCGGGAAGTGGCCGGTGTGACGGATGACATCCCGCTCACGACGCCGGATGCCGACGCGCGTTATCTCCGCACGGTGGAGGTGGACGTCACGAAGCTCGAGCCGCAGATCGCCTGCCCGCATATGGTGGACAACGTGAAGCCCATCAGCGCGGTGGCGGGGACCAAGGTGCAGCAGATCGTCATTGGCAGCTGCACCAACGGCCGACTCGATGACCTGGAAATCGCCGCGGGTATCCTGCGCGGCAAGAAGGTGGCGGCCGGCACGCGGATGCTTGTCTTCCCCGCGTCGGGCCGGATCTTCGCGCAGGCGCTCGCCAAGGGCTACGTACAGGACTTCATGGCCGCCGGCGCGGTGGTGATGAACTCCGGATGCGGCCCCTGTCTCGGCGTGCACGAAGGGGCGCTCGGCGACAACGAGACCGCCCTCAGCACGACGAACCGGAACTTCAAGGGACGCATGGGGAACCCCAAGTCCGAGGTGTACCTGTGCAGTCCGGCCGTCGCCGCCGCTTCGGCCATCACTGGCGTCATCACCGATCCCCGGAACAACTAACGCCGCGAGGCAGGAGTTCATTGTGGCCAAGGTCATCATCGCCCTGGGGAACGACATCAGCACCGACGACATCTATCCCGGGCGCTACATGGCGACGGTGCTGCCCACGGAGACGCCGCAGTTCGCGTTTGCCGACCGCACGGATTTCAACACGCGGTTGAAGGCGCGCGAGTTTCCCGCGGGGAGCATCATCGTCGGCGGCGAGAATTTCGGCTGCGGGTCGAGCCGCGAGCAGGCCTGCTCCACGCTGAAAGGCTACGACGTCGCGGTCGTGGCCAAGTCCATCTCGCGCATCTTCCTGCAGAACAGCATCAACCTGGGGCTCACGGTGGTGCTGTGCCCCGCGCTCGAGGCCAGCGAAGGCGACGAGCTCGACATCACGGACGACACGGTGATCAACCGGACGACCGGCAAGCAGTTTGCGCAGGTGCAGATGCCGGCGGCGCGGAAGGGGATCATGGATGCGGGCGGGTTGATTCCGTACACGCGGGCGCGGTTGAAGGCGAGGGGGTAGGTTCGCGGCGATGGCGCGGTGATCGCGCCCCGCACGGATTAGGTGCGCAACCCCGGAATCGGCAGCGACGCGTACGCATTGAGCGACGCGTCGCTTGTTTCACCGTGCTCGATGCGCCACAACCCCGCGCGCGCGATCATCGCCGCGTTGTCAGTGGCGAGCTTGGGCGTCGGTGCAAAGACCACGCCGCCAAACGGCGCGATGGCGCGGCGCACGCCCTCCTGCAGGGCCTCGTTGCAGGCCACGCCGCCGCCGAGCACCACGCGCTTGCGGCCAAAGGCGCGCGCCGCGCGCGCCGTCTTCTCGGCGAGCGTGGTGATGAGTGCGTCCTGGAAGCCGCGCGCGAGGTGCGGCAGTTCGTCGGCCAGCGTGCCGGCAGCCTCCGCCGCGCGCACCTTGCGCAGCACCGCCGTCTTGAGCCCGGAAAAGGAGAGATCGTAGTAGTCCTCGTCGCCGGGTTTTTGTCCGCCGTGCAGCATCGGCGGCGCAAAGCGGTGGCGCGACGGGTCGCCGTCGCGCGCGGCCAATTCAATGGGCCGTCCGCCGGGGTAGGGCAGGCCGAGCAGCTTCGCCACCTTGTCGAACGCCTCGCCCGCGGCGTCGTCACGCGTGCTGCCAAGCAGGCGATACTCGCCCCACGCGGCAACGTCCAGCAGCAGCGTGTGCCCGCCGCTCACGAGCAACGCGGTGAACGGCGGCACCGCGTCGGCGTGGTCGAGCGACGTGGCGAACAGGTGTCCTTCCATATGATGGGCGCCGATCACCGGCACCTGCCACGTGGCGCCCAACGCCTTCGCATACGCGACGCCGACAAGCAGCGCGCCCACGAGTCCCGGCGCGTGCGTCACCGCGATGGCGTCCACCCCGTCGCCGGACTCCGGCAGGCCCGCGTCGTGCAGCGCCTGCCGCGTCACGGGCACAACCGCCGTGAGGTGCGCGCGCGAGGCGATCTCGGGGACGACGCCGCCGAAGATGCGGTGCACGTCCTGCGAGAGGATTACCAATGACTCGAGGCGCACGACATCACCCGCGCCGCTGACCACGGCGGCCGACGTCTCGTCGCAGGAACTTTCGATGCCGAGGACGCGCACGGCTATCGCCGTGCCTGCACGCGCGGCGTCATGTCAGGGCGCGTCCTCAGCGAGCAGCCCGCGCATGAGCTTCATGTTCGCCTCGGAGTTCCACGCCGCCGCGCCGATGACGCGCTTGCGGATCACGCCGTCCTTGCCGATGACGAAGGTCTCGGGGATTCCGCTCGTCTGGTAATCCCGCTCGATCTTGCCGCTCCCCTCGTGTAGGATTTCGAACGTCAGCTTCTGTTCCGCGACGAACGTGCGGATGGCGCTGTCGAAACCCGGGTCGTCCACGCTCACGGCGACGACGCGCAGGCCCTGCGGCCCCAGCGAGTCGTGCAGCGCCTGGATGCCCGGCATCTCCTGCTTGCACGGGCCGCACCACGTGGCCCACATGTTGAGCAGCACCACCTGGCCGCGATAGTCGGTGATATTCTTGGTCTTCGGGCCGCCCGCGACCATGGTGGTCGCCTGGAATTCAGGCGCCTTGGATCCGGGTGCGACCGGAAAGAGGTCGGCGCCGAACGTGCGCGTCACGGCGTACAACGCCACTGCAAGCACAACCACGACCCCGCCGACGATGGCCCATTGGCGGCGGACCGTCACGCTGACTCCGCGCAGCGCGCGCGCAGCGCGCGGACTTCGGCCGCCACGTCTGCCGCGCCGAACACCGCATTGCCGGCGACGAACGTGTCGGCGCCGGCGCGCCAGCAGGCAGTGATCGTGTCGCGGGCGATGCCGCCATCCACCTCGAGAAGTGCGCGGCTCCCCGCGGCGTCGAGCAGCGCGCGGGCGCGGCGGATCTTGTCGAGCGACGAGGGAATGAACGCCTGCCCGCCAAAGCCCGGATTCACCGTCATCACGAGCAGGAGATCGAGGTCGGCCGCGATTTCGCGCACGCCCTCGAGCGAGGTGGCGGGGTTGAGCGCCACGCCTGCCTGACAGCCGAGTTCCTTGATGCGCGCCACCTGGCGATGGAGGTGCGGTGCGGCCTCGGCGTGGATCGTCAGGACCGAGGCGCCGGACTTGGCGAACGACTCCAGGTACTTCTCCGGCTCGACGACCATCAGGTGCACGTCGAGCGGCAGCTTGGTGCTGCGCGCGCAGGTCTCGATCACCTTGGCGCCGAAGGTCAGGTTGGGGACGAAGCAGCCGTCCATCACATCAAGGTGCAGCCAGTCGGCGCCGCCGGCCTCGATCATCGCGAGGTGGTCGGTGAGCCGGGCAAAGTCGGCACTCAACAGCGAAGGGGCAATGCGCACGGTGGCGGCGCTCATGCAGGACTCCGGAGTCGCGCCGCGAAGGCGCCGTCAGCACCATGCGCATGCGGAAGCACGCGCAGGAAGCCATGGTCAATGGTGGTGGCGGGAACCACGCCGTCCGGCGGCGGCTCGAGCCGCCACTGGGGATGGGCCAAAAGGAACGCCTCCACCTGCGCCTCGTTTTCCTCGATCTCGAGCGAACAGGTGGAATAGATCAGCAGCCCGCCCGGCTTCACGAGCCGCGCGGCGGACCGCAAGATGTCCCGCTGAATCAGCGCCGTCACCGCAAGGTCGCTCATGCGAAGGCGCCAGCGAGCATCGGGGTGCCGGCGGAACGTGCCGGTGCCGGTGCATGGCGCATCCACCAGCACGGCATCCACTGGGGTGATGGCCGGCTGCCGGGCGTCAAACGCCACCGCGGCCATGTTCAGGATGTCCAGGCGGAACTTGGTGTCGAGGAGCCGAGAGAGTCGCGACGCCGACAGATCGGCGCTGACCACGAAGGCCGCAGTGCGTGCCAGCTCGACGCTCTTGCCCCCGGGGGCGCTGCACAGGTCGGCCACTGTCGCCCCGGCGGGAATGGCAGCGTAGCGCGTGACCAGCGTGGCCGCGGGATCCTGCACGAAGCAGTATCCCTGCTGGAAAGCGGCGAGCTCCTGCAGGTTGACCGGTCCCGCGAGGCGGATCGAGTCGTCGGCCAGGGGCGCGTCGGCAACGGGAGCTCCCGCCGATTCGAGCATCGCCTCCAGTTGTTCGCGCACGAGCCCCCACGGGCGCAGGATCACCGGCGCCTCGTGGTTGTTGGCTTCGAGCAGGGCGCGCGTGTCTTCGGGGCCCCAGCGGGCGACCCACCGCGCGACGAGCCAGCGGGGGTGCGAGAACTCCGTCGCCAGCGCGTCAATCGGGTCGGTCGGCAGGTCCGAACCCAGGCTCGAACGCTCGCGGTCGAGCCGGCGCAGGACGGCGTTTACGAGCTTGCTTGCCCCGAGACCGTGGCGCTGCTTGGCCAGTTCCACCGTCTGGGCGATGGCGGCGTAGGCGGGAACGCTTCCCATCTCCAGCAGCTGGTAGGCGCCCAGCCGGATCAGGTCGGCCAGGTCCCCGTCGAGGCGCGCCAGCCCGCCGCGAACGCGCGGCATGAGGGCGTGGTCGATCCAGCCGCGGCGGCGCAGCATTCCATAGACAAGTTCCTGCGTCCAGCGCCGGTCCCGGCTGTCGAGACTCGACCCGCGGCGGTCAAAGGCGGCCCCCAGCAGGACGCCCGTCCGGAGGTCCGCGCAGATGTCCGCCGCCGCCCGGCGCGCGTCCGTGACCGGGGTGCTGATGGAGACCGGGCTGTGGCTGCGGTGGGTCACGGTTGGGGCGGCGGGCGTGGGGTCCATGTATAATAGCAGAGGCGACTTCGGGACGCCCACCGGGCCGGAGTTACCTCGTGACCCTTCGGCCCGTCTAATGGAAGCAGCGAACTGGCACTGTTGGCAGTGCCCGTTTGCCGCGTGCCCATTGGAATACGATATTCGTCTCCCCAGTCCTTCTCAGCACGGAGTGCGAATGCACGGCCGCAAGGTAGTCACCACTGGAACCGTCGCGACGCTTGCCCTTCTCGCCATCCTCGGCGGGTGCGGTGAGGCGACTTCGGGTCCCACATCGGTGAAGCCGGAAGACTTCGCTTCCAGCCTGAGACTCCTCTCGGGCAACCAACAGACCGGCTCCGTTGGCGCCGCGCTTGCCGAGGTCCTGACCGTCAAGGTCGTGGATGCCGGCGGGCAGCCGGTGGCCGGCGCCACGGTCCTCTGGCAGGTGCGCGACGGCGGCGGCACGATCAACCCGCCCGCGTCGACCTCGTCCATCTCCGGGCTTGCATCGGTCACGTGGACACTCGGCTCGACGCTCGGCTCCAACAAGGCCGTCGCGATCCTGCAGGGCAGCTATGTGCGCGACAGCGTCGTGTTCACGGCGACGGCGGGTGTCGGCGCGGCCTCGCAGCTGACCCTGGTCTCGGGCAATGCCCAGACGGGACGCGTCGCAAGTGCGCTCGGGCAGCAGTTGACGGTCAACGTGAAAGACCAGTTCGGTTACGCGGTCTCCGGCAAGCAGGTCGTCTGGGCGCCGGGACTCTTCAGCGGCTCGCTCACCGCGGCTCGCGACACGACCGACGCCTCGGGCAACGCCAGCGCCACGTGGGTGCTCGGCACCGCGGCGATCGGCCAGTCGGCGACCGCGACGGTCGCCGGCATGGCGCCGCTCGCGTTCACCGCGACGGGCACACCGGATACCAGCCGTGTCCTCACGACGACCGTCAGCCCGGCGACATCGGCCGCGGTTGGCGCTTCTGTCGGAACGATTACGGTGAAGGTCGCCGACCGCTTCGGCAATCCGATTGCCGGTGACAATATCAACTTCGCCGATTCCACCGCTGGCGGCGGTACCCTGTCGGTGGCGACGGCCGCAACAAACGCCAGTGGATTGGCGTCCACGACCTGGACGCTTGGCCCGAATCCCGGCACGCAGTTCATGCGCGCGCGGCTTCTGCCGCGCCAGGAGCGCGTCTCGTTCACCGCATCGGCGTGGCTCCAGTTCACGCAGGTCTTCGCCGGCAACTATCAGGCGTGTGCCATCGGCACCAACGATCGCGCGTACTGCTGGGGCTATGGTGAGGACGGACAGCTCGGCAAGGGCACGCTCAAGACGACGTATGCGCCCTCCACGTCCGTGGCGGCCGGCGATTCGCTGGTCGGACCGTTCCTGCAGTTCCGCACGATCCAGCTGGGGCGCACGTTTGGCTGCGGCGTCACGGTGGCCAAGCAGATGTACTGCTGGGGTCGCCTGAATGGCAGCACGCTGCAGCCGGTGCCGACGGGCGTGACCTTCACGCCGCCGACGACGGTGAACACGATCGCCACGGGCGAGCGCCATACGTGCATGACGACGCCGTCCGGTCTTGCATACTGCACGGGAACGAACGACGAGGGTGAACTGGGCAACGGCTCGTACGCCACGGCGGCCAACTACGTCTCGGTGTTCTCCGCCGCAGTGCCGCCAGCATTCACGACATGGTCCATGGTCGCCGCGGGATCGCTGCACACGTGCGCGGTGCCGCGCTACGCGGGCGCCGGCACCGTGAAGCCATGGTGCTGGGGCTTCAACTCGTCCGGCCAGTTGGGTGACGGCTCTGTGGTGACGTCCCCTATTCCGGTCGCGGTCACGCTGCCGGCTCTCGTCACCGAGATTGACTCCACGTCTCTGGTAGTGGGCGCGGCGCACAGCTGCGCCATCGTCAGCGCCAGCACCAGCCTGGCCAGTCCCATCGGCAGCGCCGTCTGCTGGGGGAGCAATGGCTACGGCCAGCTCGGTAACAGCGCCGCGTACACGAGCACGACATTCTCGAACGTCGCGGTTGCCGCGGCCACGGGGCAGACCTTCACGTCGCTGACCGCGGGCGAGTATCACACTTGCGGCGTCACGACCGCGGGTGCCGCGCTCTGCTGGGGGCGCAACAATGCCGGCCAGCTCGGCGACGGCACACAGGTGACGCCCGCCACCGCGGTTCCAGTGTCGGTTGGCGGCTCGCTGACATGGCGTTCGCTCGCTGCCGGTGAGCTCTTCACCTGCGGCGTGGTCGGAACCGCGTCGGGCGGCGGCACGACCATCGGCGCCGGGACCGTCTACTGCTGGGGCGATAATGAGTACGGACAAATCGGCCAGCGCACGGCCGGCCTCAACGGGGTGCCTGAGCTCACTCCGAAGATCGTGAAGGGGCAGCAGGCGTCGCCCTAGAAACGATCGCGGATTGGGAGCTCGGATTGGGAGTTCGGATTCCGATACAGGATCATGATGGACGATGGGGCGCCTGGCTTAGCCGGGCGCCCCATTCGTCATCCCAATCCCTGATCTGAATCGCATATCCAAATCGCAAATCCAAATCGTAATCCCAATCCGAGCTCCCAATCCCCAATCAGCTCCAGCGGTCTCCCACAGCGACTGATCTCCCCTGCGCCCAGTCCAGCGCCGCCATCCGCCGCTTGCCCGAGGGATGCACTTCCCGGATTGCCACGGCCCCGTCCCCACACGCGACGATCATTCCCATCTCGTCCGCCTCCAGCACCTCGCCGGGCATCCCTGATCGGTCCGTGATCGCTCTCGAGCCGAACAGCCGCACCTCGCTGTTGCGAACCATGCTCCATGCGCCGGGCTTGGGGTCGTAGGCCCTGATCCGGCGGGCCACTACGGTCGCGCGCTGCGTCCAGTCCACCCGGGCATCCTCGCGTTCGATCTTCCGCGCGTAGGTCGCTTGGACGTCGTCCTGCGGCCGCTCCGGCGCCTCACCCAGTTCCATGAGCGCGAGCGCCTCGATGAGCGCCGTCGCGCCAAGTTCGGACAGGCGCAGCGTCAGCTCGCCGCCGGTCTCATCGGGCTCGATCGGCGTCGTGAGCACGTGGATCACCGGCCCGGCGTCGAGCGCGCTGACCATGCGCATGATGGTTACGCCCGTCGTGTCGAGGCCCTCGGCGATGGCCGCCTGGATGGGCGCGGCGCCGCGCAATGCGGGCAGCAGTGAGGCATGGATGTTCAGCGTGCCGAACCGAGGCAACTCGATGACTTCCCGCGGCAGGATGTGCCCGTACGCCACGACCACGGAGAGATCCGGGGCGAGGTCGCGCAGCGCCTGCACAAACTCCGGGCCGCGCGGCCGCTCGGGCTGCAGTACGGCGATCCCCTCTTCCAGCGCGACCTGCTTGACCGGCGACGGATCCAACTGCGACCGCGACCGGCCGCGCGGTCGGTCGGGCTGGGTGACCACGCCCACCACGTCAAACCCCTCGCCGATCAGCGCAAGCAGCGGCGGTGTGGCAAAGTCAGGCGTGCCCCAGAACACGATGCGCACTAGAGCTCCTCTTCGGGATGCTCGCTCGCGGACTTGCCCGGCTTGAGAATGCGGATGAAGCCCGGATACTGATCCTTCTCCTCTTCCCAGTGGGCGAGCGCCGCCCGCCGCTTGAGGAAGCTGAGATGGTCGAGAAAGAGCTTGCCGTGCAAGTGATCAATCTCGTGCTGGAAGCAGCGGGCCAGGAGCCCCTCCGCCGTCACCTCGAACGACACACCCTCGCGGTCGAGGGCCTGCACCGTCACGTGCGCAGGGCGTTCCACGTCGCCGTACACGTCCGGAATGGACAGGCACCCCTCCTCCGCCTTCGCTTTTGGACCCGTGGTCCGGACGACCTCGGGGTTCACGAGCGCGTAGGCAGCGCCGTCGACGTCCACAACGCAGACGCGCTCGGTGCGTCCCACCTGTGGGGCCGCGAGCCCGATGCCGTTGGCGGCGTACATGGTCTCGAACATGTCGTCAATCAACCGGCGGATGTCGTCGGTCACCTCGGTCACCGGGCGCGTCTCCTCACGCAGCACCGGGTCGCCGAGCACCCGTATTGCGAGTACGCTCACGCCGCCGTCGAGCTCCCAGACGAAGAGACCTGCGCCACTGCACGCCGCTGCACGATGATCTTCACCTCGCCGGTGCGCACCGTCACGAGGTCATCCATGCCCTTGCTCGGCTTGCCCTCGTCCACCAGCTCCTTGATGTGCACGACTTCACCCACGACGCCACCCGTCGTGACCACGAGGTCGCCCTTCTTGAGGGCCATGATCGCCGCCTCGAGCGCCTTCCGCTGCTTCTGCTGCGGGCGGATCATAAGGAAGTAGAAGATCGCCATGATCGCGGCGAGCTGGAACAGGAACGGCATGAGTGAGCCGCTCTGGGCGGGAGCCGCGGCCTGCGCGTAGATCGGAAGGAAGGCGGTCATGAGCTGGTCGGTTGCGAATGGTATCGTGCGAGCCACTCGCGGCTCCACGAGGCGAAGTCGCCCGCGATGATCCGGCTGCGGGCTTCGCGCATCAGCGCGATCAGGAAATGTACATTGTGCAGCGACAACAGGCGCGCGCCCAGCATCTCGTCGGCCTGGATGAGGTGGCGGATGTAGGCCCGGCTGAACCGGCGGCAGCAGCCGCAGGCGCACCCTTCCACCACAGGACGATCGTCCTCCCGGAACTCGGCCCGGCGCATGTTGACGCGTCCGTCGGGCGTCAGCGCCGCCGCGTTGCGGCCCATGCGGGTGGGCGCCACGCAGTCGAACAGGTCCACACCCCGCGCCACGCCCTCGAGCAGGTCCTCGGGGTAGCCCACCCCCATCAGGTAGCGCGGCCGGTCGGCGGGAATGGCGTCGTCGCAGGTCTCGAGCATCGCGTACATGTCGGGCTTGGCCTCGCCCACCGAGAGTCCGCCAATGGCAAAGCCGTCCCAGTTTCCCATGCCGGCAATCGCACGGGCGGCCTCACGCCGCAGGTCCTGGTGGATGCCGCCCTGTACGATGGGGAAGAGCGTCTGGCGCGGCGCGTCTGGCACGGCGTGCAGGCGATCAAACTCGGCGCGGCAGCGCCCGAGCCAGCGGATGGACCGCTCGCTCGCGTCGCGCGCGGCCGCATGCTCGCTCTGCCCCGGGATGACGTGGTCGAATTGCATGATCACATCGGCGCCGAGGTTGGTCTCGATGCGCATCACGCCCTCGGGCGAGAAGTGCCGCGACGAGCCGTCGATATGGCTGCGGAACGTCACGCCGTCCTCGTCCACCTTGTTCAGCGATGCCAGCGAGAAGACCTGGAAGCCGCCCGAGTCGGTGAGGATGGGGCCGCGCCAGGCCATGAAGCGGTGCAGTCCACCGAGGCGCTGGACCAGTTCGTCGCCCGGGCGCAGGTGCAGGTGATACGCGTTGGCGAGAATGATCTGCGCATGCATGCCGCGCAGCTCGTCGGGATCCAGCGCCTTGACCGTCGCCAGCGTGCCGACCGGCATGAAGACGGGCGTGTCCACGGCGCCGCGCGGCGTGTGAAAGGTGCCGGCGCGGGCGCGGTCGGTCTTGGCGTGGATGTCGAAGCGGAACATGGAGGAAAACTATACGGGAGGGGGAAGGGTGCAGGGGTTTAGGAGGGGGAAGAGTGGAGTGTGGAGAGAGGAGGGACGAGGTGGTGCAGGGGTGGGGTGGAGGCCGCATCACTCCTCCCTCCGCACTCCACTCCTCCCTTGTCACCTCACCCCTGCACTCCTCCCCCTCCTAGAGAATCACCATCGCATCCCCATACGAGTAGAACCGGTACCCCTCCGCGATCGCCGTCTCGTATGCCCGTATCGTCAAATCGTACCCTGCGAATGCTGCGACCAGCATCAGCAGGGTGGAGCGGGGGAGATGAAAGTTCGTCACGAGGCGGTCGGCGCTCAGCACGCGGCGCGGCGGGTGGATGAAGATGCGCGTCTCGCCCTCGTGCGCATGAAAGACGCCGTTCGCGTCCACCACGCTCTCGAGCGTCCGCAGCGACGTGGTGCCCACGCACCAGACCTTGCCGCCGCGCGCGCGTGCGGCGTTGAGCCGCGCCGCGGTGTCGTCCGACACCAGATACCACTCCTCATGCATGACATGGTCGGCGAGCGACTCGGCATCGACCGGCTTGAACGTGCCGGCCCCCACATGAAGCAGCACATCGGCGCGCTCCACCCCGCGTTGCTCAAGCGTTTCCAGCAGTTCCGGCGTGAAATGCAGTCCCGCCGTCGGTGCCGCCACCGAGCCCGACTGGCGTGCATACACAGTCTGGTAACGCTCCACGTCGGCCGTGGCGTCGGCGCGTTCGATATACGGCGGCAGCGGCACGTGGCCGTGCGCTTCGATCAAGGCCGCTTCCTTTCCTTGCCCGATCAACCGCACCAGCCGCGTGCGCCGCTCCGTGACTTCCTCCACCAGCACGTCAAAGCCGGGGGCGATATGCACCGTACGGCCGGGCCTGAGCTTGCCCCCCGGCTGCACCATCGCCTCCCAGCGCCCGTGGTCGGCCTGGCGCAACAGGAAAACCTCGGCGGGAGCGCCGCTGTCGCGATAGCCCAGCAGGCGCGCGCGAAAGACGCGCGTGGTATTCAGCACCAGCACGTCACCCGCCGGAATGAACTCGGCGAGGTCCGCGAAATGCCGGTGTTCAATGGTGCCGGAGTCCCGATGCACCACCATCAGTCGCGACGCGTCGCGCCGCTCCACCGGCGCCTGGGCAATGCGCTCCTCCGGCAGGTGGAAGTCGTAGTCGCTGGTGCGGTCGCCTTTCATGAGTTCGCCGTCATCACGGTGAGATCAGCAGGGGTGTGCTGCGGCTCGCCCTCGCTCCAGTCAGCTTGTCGGTGATCTCGACTGTCAGCGTGTAGCGTCCCGCCGGCGCTTCGCGCACGGAGAGCGCCACGTGCTCCACCGTCACGTCACGCGCCGCGGCATCGCGCTCAAAGGTCAGGGTCACGCGGTCGGCGCCGCGCTGCACGCCGACGAGCCCTCCGATCTGGGCGACGATCCGTCCGGCGACCGACTTCGACGCCTTCTCGAGCACCAGCCGCACTGCGTAGTGCTGCGCTGCGGCCCTCGCCGAGAGATTGTAGACCTCCCACGCGAGCGCGATGCCGCGGGCGCGCGGCAGTGTGTCGGGGGCCGGCTGGATGGCCAACTCGTGCCACCGGCGCGCGGGGGCGGCGCCGTCGGCCACGCGTGCTGCCACGACGATATCGCTGAGCGCGAGTCCGCTGCCCACTTTGACGCTCGGCGCGAACGTGGTGCCGCGCGCCGCGCCGCCGCCGTCGACCATCGCCTCCGCGCGCGTATACAGGTCGCCCGCGGGTGCGCGCAACTTCCAGGACGCGCGCCCGTCGTCGCCGGGGCGCGTGGAATCGCGTGCCACGGCGTCTGCGCCGTCGGCGAACATCCAGATCCGCGCCATCGGCATCGCCTCGCGTACGCCCTCGACGCGCATGCGCTGAATCGGGACCACGCCCGAGACGAAAACCGACGGTTGCGCACCGTCCGGGCGGAAGCGCGCGACGCGCAGCGGAATGGAGTCGATGGCGGGGATTCCCGGGGCGCCCGCCCACGTGGCAGGGGCCTCGGACTGTACTTCCTCGTTTATCGCGATGTCATCAAACCCGGCGCGGAAGCGGTTGAAGATCGGCATGTAGTGCACGATGAACTGCAGACGCGGCGCGTACCACCAGAACAGGCACGTCTGGTTGGCGCTGTCGGGTGTGTCCGCCTCGGCCATCGCTCCGGCGCACGACCAGTTGGCCGTCACCTTCGGGAAGCCATACCGAACGTGAAGGTCGCCGGGGAAGGTGTCGACCCCGTGCATGCCCTTCTCCTCGTCCGTATAGCGCAGCTCGGCGTATGCCACGCGCGCCAGGTACTCTGCGCGCACTTCGTTGCCCGGCAAGCTCCACAGCGGATCCGCGGCGGTCCAGGCGAACTGCATGGTACGCGCACGTTCCTCCGGCGCGAGGGCGTCGAGCGCCTTCACCGCCTTGGGGCGCATGATGCGTTCCACGCGGTCGAGCCGGGCACGCGTGATCGCGGACATCTGCGCAAAGGCGCTGTCGAACGACGCCATCGCCCCTGGCTGGTCGCTGCGGTGCTGCGCGAGGCCGAGCGCGAGCCATGCATCCGGGTCCCAGGGGGCAATGGCCAGCCGCTCGCGCGAGACGACGTGGAGTTCTTCCCATCGCTGCCGGTCGGCGAGCGCCGCCATGCGATGGCGCCACGGCAACGGCAGGGTGGGCGCGGCGCGTGTGGCGGTCTCGAAGTACTCGAGCGCGTCGTCGAAGGCGGCCACGCCCGGCGGCGGGTTGCCGCCAACGAGCACGGAGCGGCTCTCAATCAGTTCGCGAACTGAATTTTCACTTGAGCTGGTGGAACCAGAAAGTCGATCGCTGCTGGCGCGATTGCGGTCCGCGATGACCTTGTTGGCCCCTGTCTCCTCTCCCCACCAGGCCCATGAACTTCTCGCCCCCGTCTGTTGACTGAGAATGTCGAGAAGGCTCGCCCCCGGTCCGTTGTTCAATGACATCCGCCGCCCGAACATCACCTGATAGTCCTTGAATGCGAGCATACCCAGCGCGTCCGCCATCTGCGCCACGGCGAGGGAGTCGCCCTGCGCCCGCGCCGCGTCGAAGGCGCGCTTGATGTAGCGCGTGGCGCCGGCACGCACCATTGGCGATCCCTGCGACCGATACGTCGCGAAGTCCATCAGGAAGCGCACGCTCGTCGGCTCCAGCGTCACCGCCTGCACGAGCGACGAATCCGCGGCCTGGTTCAGCCGCAGCTGCTCGCGGTCCACGCGCGTCCCGACGGCGCGCTTGCCCTGCGAGAGTTGCCACGCCAGCAAACCACGCGCATGCCACGTGGCGGCTGAAGCGTCTGGTCGCACAACGAGCGAATCGAGCCGGGCCAGCGCGGCCAGCGAGTCGGCGCGCGTCGCGGTGACAGGCAGGGGCTGTTGCTGAGCCCGCGCCGCGCCGGTGCCAAGCGCACAGAGTGCGCTGACGAGCTGAAGCGCACGGGGCAGGAAGCCGCAGTGCGGTGCGGCCGCCGCGCGGCGCACCGCCGCTGCCCTACAGCAGCGCGCCCTGCGCGTCGCCGGACTGCGCAGGAGGCGTATAGCCGAAGTGACGGTATGCGAGCGCCGTCGCCATGCGGCCGCGTGACGTGCGCTGGAGGAATCCGTTCTGCACGAGGAAGGGCTCATACACCTCCTCGATGGTGTCGGCATCCTCGCCGACAGCGGCGGCGATCGTCTGCACGCCCACCGGCCCGCCGTCGAACTTCTCGATGATCGCCCGCAACAGCCGCGCGTCCATCTCGTCGAGCCCGAAGTGATCGACGTCGAGCATCTCGAGAGCTTCCTTGGCCACCGCCTCGGTGACGACGCCGTTGGCGCGCACCTGCGCGTAGTCGCGCACGCGGCGCAGCAGGCGGTTGGCCACGCGCGGCGTGCCGCGCGCCCGGCGCGCCAGCTCGCGCGCCCCCGCCGGCTCGATCTCCACCTTCATCACCTCGGCCGTGCGATTCACGATGTGCTCGAGCTCGTCCGCCGGATAATAGTTCAGCCGCAACTCGATGCCGAAGCGCGCCCGGAGCGGCGGCGTCAGCATCCCCAGCCGCGTCGTCGCGCCAATGAGCGTGAACCGCTCCACCGGCATCGTGATCGTCTGCGCCTTGGGCCCCTCGCTCAGGCGGATGTCGATCTTGTAGTCCTCCATCGCCGGATAGAGGAACTCGTCGATGATCGGCCGCAGGCGGTGAATCTCGTCGATGAACAGGATGTCGCCTTCGCGCAGGTTGGTCAGCGTGCCTACGAGGTCGCCCGGCTTCTCCAGCGCTGGGCCGCTCGTCGTGCGGATGTTCACGCCGAGTTCGCGCGCCACCAGTTCGGCAAGCGTCGTCTTGCCCAGCCCGGGCGGGCCGAAGAAGAGCGCGTGGTCGAGCGGTTCCTTGCGCTCGCGCGCCGCGTCGATGTAGATGCGCAGCGCGTCCTTCACCTTCCCCTGCCCGATGAACTCGGCCAGCCGCTGCGGACGCAGCGACAGCTCCACGACGGACTCGTCGGTGAGCACCTCGGGGGTGGTGATCTCGGGGCGGGACATGCCTGAATGTACGCTCGGATGCGGGCGTGTAAACGGCGCGGCGTGCGTCGGCCGCGCTGCGCGCTATCCGCGCTTCGCCACGCGCGCGAGCGCGCTGCGGATGAGGTCGGCGGTGTCACCGGCACCGCCGTCTTCGAGCGCGGCGAAGACGGCCTTCTCGGCATCTGTCGCCGGGTAGCCCAGCGCAACGAGCGCGCGCACCGCGTCGGCCCCCGGCCCAGCCGGTGCGGCCGCGCGGCCAGGCATCGGCACGTCGCCAGCGGCCACCAGCTTGTCGCGCAGTTCGAGCACGAGCCGCTCGGCGAGCTTCTTCCCAACCCGGGGCACGCGCGTCAGTGTCGCGAGATCGTTCTCCTGCACGGCGCGCACCAGGCGATCGCCGCCGAGCGCCGACATCAGGTTCATGGCGAGCGCGGGGCCCACGCCCGTGGTCCCCAGCACCCGCTGGAACATCGCGCGTTCAGCGGCGGTGGCGAATCCATACAGCGTCCAGCTGTCTTCGCGCACGACGAGCGCCGTGTGCAGTTCCACGGCGCCGCCGGGGCGGGGAAGCGCCTCCGCCACCGAGAGCGGGATGTGCACCGCGTATGCCACGCCGCCGGCGGTCATGATCTCCACGCGGTCAATGTCACTGGCGAGCAGCGTCCCGGCGATGCGCGCGATCATCGAGCTGCCTCGATCAGGCGCGTCACGTCGGCGCGCAGCACGCAGGCGAGCGCCGCGGCCACGCCGTCGGCGGCGTCGGCGGGCTCCGGTGCGTTCTTGAGCCGAAGCAGCTTCATCACCATGTACTGCACCTGCTCCTTGGTGGCGGCGCCGCTTCCGGTCACCGTCTTCTTGATGTCGGCCGGCGGGTACTCGTAGATCCGAATGCCCGCCTGCTGGCCGGCCAGCAGCACGACACCGCGCGCATGGCCGAGTACCACGGTGGTGCGCACGTTGCGGGCGTAGAACACATCCTCCACCGCGAGCGCCTCCGGCTGGTGCCGCTCAAGCAGTTCCCGTACGCCCTCGTAGATGTCGGCGAGGCGCGCCGCCAGCGGCTCGCTGGCCCGCGTCCGTATGACCCCGCACTCGATGAGCTCGGCGCCGCCCGTCTGGCGCGTGCCGCGCCCGCGGACGACGCCGTAGCCCGTCACCGCCGTGCCGGGGTCAATGCCGAGGACGATCACGCGCCGGCCATCTCCGCTTCGTCCATCTCGAAGTTCGCGTCAACCTTCTGCACGTCGTCCAGCTCCTCGAGTGCCTCGAGGAGCTTCATCAGCGTGCTCGCCGGTTCGCCCGACACCGTCACGGTGCTCTTGGGAATCCACGACAGCTCGGCCTGCGAGACCTTGAGCCCCGCCGCGTCGAGTCCCTGCTTCACGGAATGCAGGTCGGCCGGCGCTGTCGTGATCACGAAGGCGTCGTCCTCGCGTACGAAATCCTCGGCGCCCGCCTCCAGCGCCTTCTCCATCACGGCATCCTCGTCGAGACCGGCGGCCTCCACGAAAATCTGCCCCTTCTTGTCGAACATGAACGCCACCGAGTTGCTCGTCCCGAGGTTACCACCGTTGCGCGTGAGCTTGGCGCGCACCTCGGCCACCGTGCGTGTCGCGTTGTCGGTGAGCGCCTGGATCATGATGGCCACGCCGCCCGGCCCGTACGCCTCGTACACGACGTCCACGTAATCCACGCTTTCGAGCTCGCCCGTCCCCTTCTTGACGGCGCGCTCGATGTTCTCCTTGGGCAGCGACTGCGCCCGGGCGTTGTCGATGGCAGTGCGGAGCCGCGGGTTGCCGTCGGGATCGCCGCCGCCCTGCTTGGCGGCAACCGTGATCTCACGGATGAGCTTGGTGAAGAGCGCGCCGCGCTTCTTGTCGGTCGCGGCCTTGGCGTTCTTGATGGTCTTCCACTTGCTGTGACCAGACATGACGACGATGGCGGAGAGGGAGCTCGGATTGGGATCGCGGATTGCGATCGGGGATTCCGATTCCGATTGAGCTGAGTGCAATCTACTTCGCGACGAGGGGCCGCAAAACGGGAGAGGGCGGCCCGAAAGCCGCCCCCGCCCAGTGTCTACCGTCTGCCCTTTAGTGAATGCGCAGCATGACCGACGCGCGCCACCCGGACAGGTCAATGGTGTCGCCGCCCCCCAGCGTGTTGAGCTGCCCAAGCTGGTAGGTGGCGCTCGGAACGAAGCTGAACGCCCCGGCGGTCCAGCGCAGGCGCACGCCGCCGTTGCCGAGGAAGCCGGCCTGGTAGCCGTCCACCTGCCAGTTGCGCACCTCGACGTTCGGCTCGATGTACATGTTGCCCGAGCGGAAACCGAGGGCGAGCGCGCCGTTGAGAACGTTCTCGGGCGCCGCCTCGCCGCCGAACTGCTGCCCCTTGGCGCGGTAGAGGCCCCAGCCGCTGAGGAAGACGTCCGTGTTCCCCACCGGCATGAAGAGCGAGGCCTGTCCGATGTACCGGTCGCCCGTCGCGTAGGAGGTGTTCGCCAGCATGTCGTCGCCGAACGTCGAGAACGTGACGCCGAGGGTCAGGCGGCCGTTGCCGATACCGCGGTCGGCGCCGATGCGCGCGCGCACTTCATCGGCCGGCGTGAACGTCAGCGTCTCCTTGCCGGCGTTGTCCTGCAGCTCGTAGGCGTCGAACTCCGTCGATTTCCGGAACGAACCGGCGATGCCGAAGTTCCAGTTGCCGAGGCTCTTGGCGACCGCGATGCCGCCCGTCGTCGACAGCCCTGCGCCGTACGACGACGTCGGGAACATGAGGAAGTCATTGCCGATCTGACCGGCCGCCTCCGATTTGTCCGGCGTGATCTTGTACTGCCCCGTAGGGAGATTCGCGCCTACGGTGAAGACCACGGCATCGGTGCCGAGCGTCAGGTTGGCGCGCACCTGCGTGTCGGTGATTCCGGAGATCGAGCTGGTGCTGGCGCCGTTCGTCGAAACATCCGAGGAAGCGAACGCAGTCGCCACGTCGATGTTCAGTCGCGATGTGATCGGCACGGCGGCCATGAAGGGCACCGTCAACTGCGTGACGGTCTTCGCGGTCGCGCCCGAGCCGATCTTGAACGACACGTACTGCGGAATGGCCGCAGCGGCGGCGTCGCCCAGACCCTGCGCGCCGGCGCCAACGGGCGCGGCGAGGAGCAGGGCGGTGATGAGAGTCGAGGAGGCGTGTTTCATGGTCACGGCTTCCGGATGACGATGGTCACCTGCCCGGTCTTTGTGGCGGGCTGGTCAGTGCCCGTCTTCTCAGCGGCAGGGTCTCGCGTGGTGGGCGGCGGCTGTGTCTGCGTCTGGCCCGACGTTCCGCCCGTGCCCGTATTCACGGTGTTGGCCGCGGACGGGTTGATGTCGCCCACCGCGTTTGCGAGGGTCGAGCCGATGCCCGTGTTGGTGGTGGCCACGCCGCGTTCGGCGGCCGACACGGTGGCGCCCTCCGCGGTGCCCTTGAGGCCGGTCTCCACCGTGGCGGCGGTCACCTGCTGGCCCTGCTGCGCGCTCCGCGCGCTCTGCGCCCTTTGCAGCGCCGCGCCGAAGCCCGGGTCGATGCTCCGCGCCTGCTCGTAGAAGCGGGCCGCGTCGCCGTAACGCCCTTCGTCTTCCGCCACGAGGCCGTTGCTGTAGGCCAGGAAGGCCTGCAGTGACCGCGTCGGCCGCTGCTCGATGGCGGCACGGTCGGCCGCCGACAGCCGCACGCCAAGCTCGTTGAAGAGGCCGAGGGCGAGGTTCTTCTCAATCGTGAAGATCTGGTCGAGCACGTCGCTGCTCTGCACGTCGCGCCCCTGCTGCTGCGACGTTGCGACACTCACGACGGCCGCGTTCACGGTCAGGTTGCGGGTTCCCGTCTGGGTGATCGCGCCCTGCACCACGCGCGAGGCGCGCACCAGCTTGCCGGCCCGCAGCGACGTGGCCGCCTCGGTGCGCCCGCTCTGGCTCAGCGCAATCTCGTCCACCATCGCCTGGATGCGGTCGCGCTCGAGGAGCTGCAGGTCCGGCGAACGGGCAAGGTCGCTGATCAGCAGGTCCGACATGCCGCGCGAGAGCGGGGCGAGCGTCTGGTCGGTGCCGCTGAAGGTCATGGGGAGCACCGCCACCGTGCGCGGATCACCCTCTTGCTGGGCGATGCGGGCTTCATTGGCGATCGCCGACTTGGCGGCGGCATGCAGTTCGGCCCGCGAGAGCGAAACAAGGCGGGATCGGATGTCGTTGCGCACCGACCGCGTCTTGCCGACCTGCAGGTACGAGTTGTATGCGTCCTTGGCGCCGGTGTAGTCCGCCAGCGCCTCGCAGGCGAGGCCCGCGTACAGCGCGCTGACGCCGTCCTTCGGATCGAGCTTCCGCGCGGCGTCGAGTACCGAGCGGGCGTCGGCATAGCGCTGGTTCTTGTAATACGCGATGCCCAGCGCGCGGAGTGCCGCCACCGAGCTGGGGTTCGCCGCGCGTGCCGCCTCGAGCCGGGTCAGCGGTGCGCCGGTGCCCGCGGTCGCGCAGGCCGACGAGGTGAGCGCCAATCCAATCAGAAGGGGCAGCGCCAGTAGTCTCAGGTATCGCATTTCTCCGGCCTCCTATCGGTCGGGATCGAGCATGTCTTCGAACCGCATCCACTGCTTGTAGAAGTACAGGTCCACGTAGCCCACGTTGCCGTTGCGGTTCTTGCGCACCAACAGTTCCGTGGCCCCCTCCACCCCATACCCGGGGCGATACATCTCTTCGCGGAAGATCGCCAGCACCACGTCGGCGTGCTGCTTGACCGCCCCCTGCACGCCGAAGTCGTCGAGAACCGGTCGGGGATCGGCACGCTCTACCTGAAGCTGGGGCAACTGGCACGTGAGCACCAGCGCGATGTTGAGCTCGATCGCGAGCGCCTTGAGGATGCGCACCGCCGCCGCGAGCTCTTCATCCTGCGCGCGCGTGCTTCCGGCGAGCCCCTGCAGCGAGTCCACGATGACCACATGGGCATTGGGCGTGCGGCGAATGTCCGCCGACAGCGCCTCGACGCCCCCGCCGGGTGGGAAGGCGGCGACCACCGGAACTGCATCGCGGAACCGCACCGCCGCCGCCCCCACGCCGGATCGCGTGAAGTCGTCCAGCGCGCCACGGCGCAGGTCGTCCACCCGGGCGCGTCCCTCGATGGCGAGCGCGCGTTCCATCACCCGCTCGTGCGACATCTCGCTCGTGAAGAAGACGGCCGGAATGTCCTGCTGCGCCATGCGCAGCGCCATCGCCAGCGCCAGGGCGCTCTTGCCGCTCTGCACGTCGCCGCCGAGTACCACGAGGTCGCCGCGGCGCACGCCTCCCCCGAGCCACTTGTCGATGCTCGGAAAGCCCGTCGCGTACGCGTCGCGTCCATGGTCGCCGTCGGCGGCCTTGTCCACCCGGCGCATCACGCGGGCAAGCGGGGAAATATCGGTTGGCCGGGACACGCCGGCGTCAGCCACGGGTGTGGGTCATTGGCAAATCATACGGATGTGGGCAGCCGACCCACAAGCACCCGGCTTAGGCACCGATCGACCGGGTCAGACGGTCCAGCTCTGAACGTGCCTTCCGGTCGAGATGTGGCGCCGTGACCTCGGTCACGTTGGCGAGCGCAGCGGCCAGCGCCGGCGCGTCATCACGCACCGTGGCATCGAGCAGCTGGCCGAGCGCCGCCCGGAGCGGCGCGCCGAGGGTCAAGGCGCCCATCCAGTGCCGCGCCGCCCCCGCCCTCTCCGCCCGAAGGGGAGCCGATAGGGCGACCGGACCGCGCGATGCGGCCGCCAGCCGGGCCGCCACAAGCGTCGCCATCAGCGACTCCCGCACCCCGCCAAGGGGGGCCCGGGACGTCGCAATGGCCAGCGCGCGCAGGGGAAAGACCGGTTCGGCGAGGGCGTACGGAGGGAGGGCGTCCATCACGTTGACGAATCTGCCCCCTCTTTCCCCCCCCCGCCAGCGTCCCCGGCGTTGGCGACCCCAATTCTCGGGGACTAGCTTTCGCAGGATATGGCGCCGCATGTGCAATCCGTGCTCTGGGTGGACGACGAGGCTGAACTCCTCGAGTCGCACCGGTTGTTCCTGACCGAGAAGGGATATCGCGTCCAGATGGCTCGTAATGCCTCGGACGCGTTGGAACTCCTGCGGCAGCACGCCTTCGACGCCCTCCTGCTCGACGAGCAGATGCCCGGCATGCGCGGCATCGCCATGGTACGCGAGGCGCGCGAACTGGCCCCGACCATGCCGGTCGTGATGGTCACCAAGAGTGAAGAAGACAGCACCCTCCGCGAGGCACTCGGTCAGGATGTCTCCGAGTACCTCGTGAAGCCGGTGACGCCGCGCCAGGTGCAGGCGGTCCTCACCCGAATCCTCGAGGGTCCCCGCATCCGGAGCCAGGCCCTCGCGCGGCGCTTCGTCGAGCGCTTCCGCGCCCTCGAAGCCGTACGCCTCAAAGATCTCGACTGGCGCGGGTGGACCGAGCATTACGCCGAACTGGTGCAGTGGGACGTCGAGCTGACCGCCGCCGGGGAAGCGGGTCTGAACGCGTCCCTGCGCGCCCTGTTCCCGGCGATGCATCGCGACTTCGCCGCCTTCATGGGCGAGGGCTACCCGCGCTGGGTGCACGATCTCGACGGCGATCGCCCGCCACTATCGGTGGACGTGGTCGGCGAGTTCCTGATGCCGGCGCTTGCCGACAACCGCGCGGTGGTCTTCATCGTCGTGGACTGCCTGCGCCTCGACCAGTGGAAGGTGCTCGAGCCGATCGTCGCGCAGGCCTTTGAAATTGACGCCGCGCACTATTTCGGCCTGCTCCCCACGGCCACGCCCTACGCCCGCAACGCGCTGTTCAGCGGACTGTTCCCCGCCGAGATCGCCGAGCGGTTTCCCGCGTGGTGGGGCGAGGGCGATGACGAATCGCTCAACCAGCACGAGCGCGACCTGCTCGTCGAGCAGCTGCGCGCGTTGCGGGGCGAGACGCCGGTGCGGTATCACAAGATCACGTCAGCCGTCGACTCCGACGAGCTCGAGCGCCACCTCACGTCCTCCATCGCCGCCGAGGGCGTGAGCGCGTTCGTGTTCAACTTCGTCGACCTTCTGACGCATGGCCGCTCCGAGTCGGCGATCCTGTACGAGGTGGCGCGGGACGAGGCGGCGCTGCGCCAGCTGACCGAGCAGTGGTTCCGCCGGTCGGCGCTGTGGAGCGTGCTGCGCGAGGCGGCGCGTCGCGGCCTTCCGGTGCTCCTCACCAGCGACCACGGCTCCATCCACTGCAACACGCCGGCCACGGTCTTCGCCAAGAAGGACGCCACGGCCAACTTGCGCTACAAGACGGGCGAGGACCTGCGCCCCGAGCGTGCCGAGCAGGCGCTGGTCTTCACCGAGGCCGCCCAGTTGCGGCTGCCCCCGCAGGGCCATCGGGTCAACACGGTCCTCGCCACCGGCGATGGCTTCTTCGTGTATCCGACCAAGCTTCGCGAGTACCAGCAGCGGTATCGCGGTTCGTTCCTGCATGGCGGGGTCTCGCCGGAAGAGGTCATCCTTCCCCTCGTTCTCCTCACGCCCCGCCGCTGATGAGTCCCTACCGCCGCCTCCAGCAGTTCCTGCGCCCCTACTACGGGCGCGTCGTCGGCACGCTGCTGTTGAGCGCACTCGCCAACGCGCTGAGCGCGTTCTCGTACGCGCTCTTCGTGCCGTTCCTGAACACGCTCTTCAATCAGGAGCCGTTCGACGCGGGCGCTGGTTCGCGGATGACGAAGGTGCTCGAGTCGATCGGCACCTGGGTGCCGGCCAACCGCGAAGGGATGGACGCCCTGCGCGTCGTGATCCTGGTCATCCTGGCCACGATGCTGCTCAAGAACGTGTTCGCCTGGCTCGCCGGTCAGATGGGCGCCGGCCTTCAGGAGCGAGTCACGCGCGACCTGCGCAACACGGTATACACGCACCTCGAACGCCTACCGCTGCGCTTCTTCACCAGCCACAAGACCGGCCAGTTGCTCGCGCGCGTCTTCCAGGACACGCAGTCCACGCGCCAGCTCCTTGCCGAGGTGGTGACGCGCTCGCTCAATGCGAGCACGCAGATCGTGGTCACCGTCATCCTGCTCTTCTCCCTCTCCACCAAACTGGCGCTGTTTTCGCTTGTCGTCGCGCCGCTGATCATCGTGGCGTTCCAGCCGTTGCTGCGGAAGCTGCGCAAGGGACACCGCAAGCTGGCCGCCGAGTACGGCGAGATGACGAGCGTCGTGCAGGAGACGGTCAGCGGCATCCGGCTGGTGAAGTCGTTCCGCGCCGAGGGGTACGAGGGCGCCCGCTTCTCCGACGCCTCCAACCGCTACGCGCGCGGCATGGTGCGCATGAGCCGGCTGACGCTCATGTCGCAGCCGCTGGCCGAGATCATCGGCACCGTGGTCGCCGTGGCACTGCTCTGGTTCGGCGCGCGCGAGGTGTTCCAGGGGCGGCTAAGCGGCGCCGGCCTCGTCACCTTCCTCGGCGCGCTCATGTCGCTGCTGCCGCCGCTCAAGCAGCTGTCGCAAATGCCCGCCGTGGCCACGCAGTCGCTGGCCGCAGCCGAGCGCCTCTTCGAGATTCTCGACCATCCCACGGAAGACCAGGCGGATCGCGGGACGCGTACGGCCTCGGCGTTCAATTTCGACATCGTCTTTGAGGGCGTCGAGTTCAGCTACGGCGGCGACCCGGTGCTGCGCGACATACGCTTCACCGCGAAGCGCGGCGACGTGGTGGCGCTCGTCGGCGCCAGCGGGGCCGGGAAGAGCACGCTCGTGGACCTCATCCCGCGCTTCATCGAACCCACCGCCGGCCGCGTGCTCCTCGACGGCGTGGACACGCGCGAGTTCACGCTGGCGTCGCTCCGTGCACTCACCGGCATCGTCAGCCAGGACACCGTGCTCTTCAACGACACGGTGCGCGCCAACATCGCGTACGGTGCCCAGGACCGGTACACGCGCGAGCAGGTGGAGGCGGCGGCGCGTGCCGCCAACGCGCATGGCTTCATCAGCGAACTCCCCGAGGGGTACGACACCGTGCTCGGCGAACGCGGCACGCGCCTCTCTGGCGGCCAGCGACAGCGCATCGCCATCGCGCGGGCCCTCCTGGTGGATCCGCCGGTGCTGATCCTCGACGAGGCCACTTCGGCGCTCGACACCGAGAGCGAGCGCTCCGTTCAGGAGGCCATCGACCGCCTGCTCGCAGGACGCACCGTCTTCGTGATCGCTCACCGACTGTCCACGGTGCAGCACGCGACGCAGATCCTCGTGCTCGATCGCGGCGGCATCGTGGAGCGGGGCACGCACGCCGAGCTGCTGGCGCTTGGCGGCGCCTATGCACGGCTCCACGCGCTGCAGTTCAACGACGCCCCGGCCGGCGGCTAGACGTGCGCGCCTGCTTCGTGGCGCACGGCGCAGCGTGGTCGGGCTCGACACGCGCCTTTGCCGACGCCGCGTCGCTGCTCGGTGCGCGCGGCTACGAGATCTGCCTCGTCGCCCACGCCGGCAGCGAGGCCGAACGCTGCCTCGGCGCGGCGGGCCATGACGTGATCGGCGTGGCGAGCGGCGGAGGCTGGATGCGCGCCGGCTGGCGGCTGCGCCGCGTGATCTCGGCACGCTTGACCGAAGTACTGTTCGTTCACGACGACGGCGAGCATCTCGCCGCCGCCGCGGCCGTTCGGCTGGCCGGACGCGGCGCGGTGGTGCGCCGCACCGCGGCGGGCGAGCGGCTGGCGCTCGGGCGGGAGGGGCGGTTCGCGCTGCGACTCGCCGCCACGGGCTTCGTGTTTGCGCACGCCGACGACATGCGCGGCACGGAGCCGCCGCGCGGCGCACTCGCCGCGGTGGTGGCGCCGCCGGGCGTGGCGGACGCCACGCCGCGGCCTGCGGCCGCAGTCGGCGCCATCCAGCCTGACGGGCAGCGGCTCGTCGTCTTCGCCGGCGCCGACCGGCGGCGCGAGATGCTGATGGCGCTCCGCGCACTCGCCCTGCTGGCACCGCGCCTGCCCGCGCTGCGCTGCACCATCTTCTCGCCCGCAGCCGACGCCGATGCCGTTCGCATCGAAGCGGCCGCGCTCGGCGTCGCCGATCGCCTCGACTGGCGCGCTTCGGGCGCGCGGCGCGATGACGTGCTCGCCGGCGCCGCGCTCGCCTGGGTGATCGCGTCCGCGGACGACGCGGTCTTTGCCACGCTCGATGCGCTGCGTCATGGCGTACCCGTGCTCGGCGAACGGACGCCGCTCTCCGCGCGCTACGTCGAGGACGGTGTGACGGGCATCCTCCGGCACCGCAGCGATGAGGCGCAGTGGGCGTCGGAAATCGCCGCTGCACTTGCACACGCGGAACGCGCCGACGCCATGCGGCTCGCGGCGCGGCAGAGCGCCACGCGCTGGCCGCTCGACGCCGGAGCGGACGGCTGGCTGCAGGCGGCGGATGCGGCGCGCGAGCGCACGCGGTGGACCGTCTGATGCGCCACCTGTTCATCACGCAGGATTACACGCCCGACCTTGGCGGCATGGCGCGTCGGCACGTCGAACTCTGCCGGCGTTTCCCGGCGGATTCGCTCGTCTCGACCGTACGGGCCGATGGCATGGTCGATGCCGACGCCGCCGAGCCCGTGCCCGTGCATCGGCAGTCCTTCACGTTCTCCCAGGCGGGCCGGTTCTCGAATCAAATTGCCTGGGCGAGGTGGCTGCGACGGGAGGCAGAGGCGTTCGACGTCGTGCATTGCGGCAACATTCGCCCCTGTGGCTATGCGGCCTGGTGGGCGTGGCGGCGCGCCGGCGTGCCGTATCTCGTATACGTGAACGGCGGCGACCTCCTGCGTGAAAGGAAGAAGGCATCGCAGGTGCTCAAACGGACGACGGCGCGCCGAATCTTCGGAGACGCGGCGGGCATCATCGCCAACTCGGCGTGGACCGGCGAGTTGGCGCGCGACGTCATGCGGGAGATCGGCGTGAGCCCGCTGCCGCTCGTGGCGGACGTCCCGCTCGGCACGGACCCCAAGCAGTTCGCTCCCGGTCAAGCCACGGGTGAGGTGCGCGAGCGCTTTGGGCTCGGCGTCGCGCCGTACCTGCTTACGGTGGCGCGTCTCGTGCCACACAAGGGACAGGACGTCGCCATCCGCGCCCTGGCGAGCCTCGCAACGGAACTGCCCGCGCTGCGGTACGTGATTGTCGGTGAAGGGCCCTACGAGCAGCGCCTGCGCGCCCTCGCGAGCACCCTCGGAGTCGGGGAGCGCGTCGTCTTTGCCGGCGCAATGCGGGACGACATGCTGCCTGCGGTGTACGCCGGCGCCGCCCTCTATGTGGGTCTCTCGCGGCTGCTGCCGCCCATCAACGTCGAGGGTTTCGGCATTTCGTTCGTGGAGGCCGCGGCGAGCGGCGTGCCGTCGGTGGCCGGTGATTCAGGCGGTGTGCGCTCGGCCGTGCTCGACGCGCAGACCGGGATTGTCGTGCCGCCCGAGGACGATGTTCGGGTCGCCGACGCCATTCGCACGCTCATGGTGGACGAGCCGCTGCGGCGGCGCCTCGGCGCCGCAGCCCGCGAGGCGGCCTTGCAGCGGTTCAACTGGGACCGGGTGGCGCGCGACACCGTGGAGTTCGCTGCGCTCTGCGTCGATCGCGCAAGGAGTCGAGCATGAAGGTGACCTGGAAGCACTGGCTGGAGTACGCCGCGCTGCGCGTGGTCGCGTGGCTCGTCGGGCCGCTCGGGATCCATCGTGCCGGTGCCATCGGCGCGCGCATCGCCCGGCTGGGATACTGGCCCCTTGGCATCCGCCGCGGTGTTGTCACGCGCCATTTGGCGGCCTGCTTCCCCGAGCGCAGCGAGCAGGAGCGCGCGGTGCTGGCACGCCAGGCATACGAACACCTCGGGCGCGTCGGCATGGAGACGATCCTCATGTCACGCCTCGGCCGCGATTCCGTGGGCGCCCTGCTCGAGAGCGTGGATGGATCGGAGGCGGTCGAGCGCGCCCGCGCACGCGGCAAGGGCATCGTGCTCGTGGCCGCCCATCTCGGCAACTGGGAACTGCTCGGCGCGTTTCTCGTGCACGTCGGCATTCCGGTGGCCGCCGTCGCCAAGCGGCAGGTGAATCCGCTCAGCGACGCCTTCGTGAACCGGACGCGGCGCCGGCTGGGCATCGAAGTGGTCTATGACGATGAGGCGGTGCGCAAGCTGCCGCGCCTGCTCAAGAACGGCTTTGCGCTCGGCCTCCTCTCGGATCAGGCTGGACTCGGCGCAGCCACGTACGTGCCCTTTTTCGGCCGCCCCGCACGCACGCCGCGCGGGGCCGCCGTCTTCGCCCTTCGCTTCGGGGCGCCGCTGTTATACGTGCTGGCGGCCCGCCAGCCGAACGGCCGGTTCGTGCTCCACATCGAGGAGGTCGAGGTGACGCACACGGGCGACCTTGAGGCCGACGTGGACGCCACGACCGCGCGCTACACTGCGGTGATCGAGCGGTGGGTCCGCCGCTATCCGGGCCAGTACCTGTGGGCGCATCGCCGCTGGAAGCGGCAGCCCCCCGACACTCCACCTGAACTGCGCGAGCCGTGAGCGCGCAACGAGACATTCCGTGACGTACGATGTCGATGCGCTGCGAGCGCGTGAGTTCCCCTGGGCGGCGCGCGGCGAGCGCATCTACCTGGACCATGCCGCCACCGGCCCGCTGCCGCAGCGCGCCCGCAATGTGCAGGCCGAGGCAAATGCGTTCCGGGCCGAGTTGTGGCGCGTGGGGTTCGACTACTTCTGGGATGGCGTCGTGCGCGGGCGCGAATTCGCAGCGGCGCTGATCAACGCGTGGCCCGACGAGATTGCCATCACGACCAACACGTCACAGGGGGTCAACCTTGCGGCGCGTGCCCTGCCGTTCAAGGCGGGCGACGTGGTCGTCTCCACGGCAGGCGAGTTTCCGGCGAACATCTATCCGTGGATGGGGCTGGAGAAGGCAAAGGGTGTCTTCCTCGAACTCGTGCCGATGAAACACCGCCTTCCCGACGAGGACGCGCTCATCGCGGCGCTCGACCGGCCCAATGTGCGCGCACTCACGGTGAGCTGGGTGTCGTTCGCCACCGGCGCCAAGCTCGACCTCGCCCGCCTCGGCGCGGCGTGCAAGGAGCGGGGCATCTGGTTCGTGGTGGATGCCATTCAGGGACTTGGTCCGGCGGTGCTCGACGTGAAGGCCTGCCACATCGACATCCTGGCCACCGGTGCGCAGAAGTGGCTGCTCTCGCCGTGGGGAACGGGCTTCGCCTACGTGCGCCGTGACCTCGTGCAGGAACTTGACCCGCCGGCGGTCGGCTGGCTCTCGATGCCGGCGTCGGCCGACTTCACGCGCTTCCTCGACTACGACTACGCGTTCTATCCGGACGCGCGCAAGTTCGAGGTCTTCACCGCGCCGATGCACGACCTCAAGGCGATGGCCGCGTCGTTGAGTCTGTTCCTCGAACTCGGTCCGGCCGCGGTGGAGGCGCACGTGGCGTCGTTGGCCGATCACGTGGTGGCATGGTGCGACGGCCGAACTGACGTGCGGCTTATCACGCCCGCCGAGCGCGCCCGTCGCGCCGGACTGATGTCCATCGCCGTGGACGACCTCGCGGCGGCGAGCGCGCGCCTATCAGCGGCCGGTGTCTCGCACTCGGTGCGTGAAGGCGGCGTCCGGCTGGCGCCACATCTCTACAACACGACCGCCGAGCTCGACGTGGCGCTGGCGGCGCTCGTGCCGCGGTGACCGGCCCGGCGCTGAACACGGCGCGCGCAGTGCGCGAGACGCGCGCGGCACTGGCCGCCGTTGGATCCGCCGACCGCGCCGTCAACGAAAAGGCCTACCTCAAGAGCGAGTTGGTCTTTCTCGGCTCCGACATGCCGGCCATCCGGAAGATCGCCAAGGCGCTCATCGTCCGCGTGCGAATGGCGGATCCGGCGTCAGTGCGCCCGCTGGTCGTGGCGCTCTGGGGCACTGGCGTTCACGAACTTCGCGCCGTGGCGATGTTCGTTCTCGACGCCAACGAGGCCGCGCTGGGCGCGCGCGACATTCCGCTGGTTGCGCGCCTGCTGCGTGAGTCGCGCAGCTGGGCCTATCTCGACTGGATCTGCTTCAAGGTCGCGGCGCCGATGCTCCCGCGCGTGCCGCTGCTGCGGCGCACGCTCCCGCGCTGGGCGCGCGACGACGACTTCTGGATGCGACGCGCGGCCCTGCTGACGCTGCTCCCCGGCCTGAAGGACGGCTCGGTCCCCTTCAGCGCCTTCGTTGCCATCGCTGTTCCGATGCTCGGCGAGCGCGAGTTCTTCATTCGCAAGGCGCTGGGCTGGGTACTGCGCGAAGTGAGCAAGTCGAACCCTGCCCTCGTCACCGAATTTCTGCGCGCGCACCGGGCGGATGTCTCTGGCCTGACGATGCGCGAAGGCGCCAAGTACCTGCCGGCGCGGGAACGGCGGGCGCTCCTCGGCAGCTAGCCGCCGTTGTTGGTCCGGTCAGGGCCCGTTACGGCACCAGCTCGAGCACGGCGATCTCGCGCGCGCCCTTGCGCAGAAGGAACCAGCGGCCGTGCGCTGCGCCCGCCGCATCGATCGTGACCGTGTCGGCGCCAAGCTTCTCGCCATTCAGGCTG
>JBAZTM010000048.1:0-30224 GCA_041661925.1 Gemmatimonadaceae bacterium | reverse complement strand
GGCGGCGCCAACAACGTGCTGCACATGCCGGCCAAGCACGGCGAGGCCATCGAGAAGCGCGGCATGCTGTACGGTCCCGACTTCGTGGCCAATGCCGGCGGCGTCATCAACGTGTACGGCGAGGTGGCCGGCTGGACGCGCGAGCGCGCGCTGCGCAAGGCCGACGAGATTTTCGATACCATGTTGAGCGTGTACCAGATCTCGAAGGAGCAGGGCATCCTGTCGTATCTCGCGGCGGACAAGCTGGCCGAGCAGCGCATCGCGGCGATTCGCGGGCTCGTGAAGACCTGGCCGCAGTGGCCGCGCAAGTCGTGAGCGCCGAACGCATTCCCATCGGCGCCGACCACGCCGGCTTTGAGCTGAAGGAGAAGCTCAAGGTCGTGCTCGCGGAGCTCGGCTACGACGTGGAGGACGTCGGCACGCATTCGGCGGCGTCTGTGGACTATCCGGATTACGCGCATCCCGTCGCGCGCGAGGTGGAGACGGGGAAGGCCCGGCGCGGTGTGTTGTTGTGCGGCACCGGCCTGGGCATGGCGTACGCCGCCAATCGCCATCCGCACGTGCGCGCGGCGGTGGCGTGGAACACCGAAGTGGCTGCGTTCTCGCGGCTGCACAACGATGCCAACATCCTCGTCCTGCCGGCGCGTTGCATCAGCGACGCCGAGGGCGTGGACATTCTCAAGACCTGGCTGGACACGCCCTTCGAGGGCGGCCGGCACGAACGCCGCGTCGAGAAAATCGAGCGCGAGGAGGAGCAGTGAGCCAGTCATGGATGTCGTGGGACCGGTGCCCCCCGGGTGAGGCCCTCCGCGCGCAGGATCCGGAGATTGCCGGCTACATCGAGGAGGAGATCGCGCGGCAGAGCGACGGGCTCGAGCTGATCGCCAGCGAGAACTTTGTTTCGCCCGCGGTGCTCGAGGCGCTGGGGTCGCCGCTCACCAACAAGTACGCTGAGGGGCTGCCGAACAAGCGGTACTACGGCGGCTGCGAGGTGGTGGACAAGGTGGAGCAGCTCGCCATTGACCGCGCCAAGAAGCTCTTTGGCGCCGACCATGCCAACGTGCAGCCGCACGCCGGCGCGCAGGCGAACGCCGCTGTGTATCTGGCGTTCCTCAAGCCGGGCGACACCGTGCTTGGCCTCAACCTGTCGATGGGCGGCCACCTCACGCACGGCTCGCCGGTGAACTTCTCCGGCCTGATGTACAAGATTGTCGCGTACGGCGTGAACGAGCACGGGCTGATCGACATGAATGAAGTCGAGGCGCTCGCGCTCGAGCACAAGCCCAAGATGATCATCGCCGGATACTCGGCGTATTCGCGCTATCTCGATTTCGCGAAATTTGCGGAGATCGCCAGGAAGGTGGGCGCCATCCTGATGGTGGACATGGCGCACTTCGCCGGGCTCGTGGCGGCGGGCGTCTATCCGTCACCCATCCCGCACGCCGACGTTGTGACGACGACCACGCACAAGACGCTGCGCGGCCCGCGCGGCGGAATGATTCTCTGCAAGGCTGAGCACGCCAAGACGATCGACAAGGCCGTCTTCCCCGGCACGCAGGGCGGCCCGCTCGAGCACTGCATCGCGGCCAAGGCCGTCGCGTTCGGCGAGGCGCTGCAGCCCGACTTCAAGGCGTACGCGCAGCAGGTAGTGGACAACGCGAAGGCGCTGGCCAGTGCGCTGACTGACCGCGGATTCCACATCGTGAGCGGCGGCACCGACAATCACCTGCTGCTCGTGGACCTGCGCAACAAGAACCTCACGGGCAAGCTCGCCGAGCAGGCGCTCGACAAGGCCGGCATCACCGTGAACAAGAACACGGTGCCGCGTGAAACGCAGTCACCGTTCGTGACGAGCGGCATCCGCCTCGGCACGCCGGCGCTCACGACGCGCGGCATGGGGACGGCGGAGATGGTGCGCGTGGCGGCGCTGATTGACGAGGTGCTGCAGGCGCCCGAGGACGCGGCGGTGCATGCCCGCGTGCACGACAAGGTGCGTGTTCTGGCGGCCGAGTTCCCGCTGTATCCGGGGGCAAAGGCAGTCGTGTAGCGCGCCGTCGGAAGTCGGCGAACGCCGCGCTCGGTGCTTGCCCGTCGTCCCAGGCGATCGCAGCTTTGGTCCCAGCCCCTTCGCCGCGGACGACCTATCATGCGCCTCGTGAGATTCGTTCTTCTCGCCCTGCTCGGTGCCCTCGTCGCCACACCGCAGGTGGCGGGCGCGCAGCGATTCCCGCAGGCCAAGGCGCTGCTTGACTCGCTGTACGACCTGCGCGAGGAGATGATTCCCGCCCGCGACGGCGTGAAGCTGCACACGCTCATCTTCAGCCCGAAGCAACGTGCTGAACCGCTCCCGCTGCTGCTGACGCGAACGCCGTACGGCATCGAGAACGCGAAAGGCGGTGGGTTCCTGCTCTTTGGCACGAAGGAGCTTTCGGCGGACGGCTACATCTTCGTCTTTCAGGACATCCGTGGGCGCGGCGGTTCGCAGGGCCGCTTCGTGATGAACGCGCCGGGACTCGTCGAGGCCACCGACACGTACGATACCGTCGACTGGTTGGTGAAGAACGTCGGCGGCAACAACGGAAGGGTCGGCGTGTCCGGCGTGTCGTACCCAGGGTGGCTCGCGGGCATGGCCGGCGTGAACCCGCATCCCGCGGTGAAGGCGATCTCGCCGCAGGCGCCCATGACGGACACGTGGTTGGGCGACGACTTCTTCCACCAAGGGGCCTTCCGACAGACCTTCGGGCTCGAGTACGCGTGGTCGATGGAGTCAGGAATGGTCAACGCCGGTCCGCTCTTGCAGGACCGCCTCGACAAGTATGACTGGTACCTTCAGTACTTGAGCCTCGGCGATCTCGAGCGCGCCACCGGCGCGGGCAGGATACCATCGTGGCAGGATTTTCGCGCGCATCCGGCGTATGACGCGTACTGGAAGAGCAAGGCGATGACGACTTGGCTCACCGAGCCCACCGTGCCGACACTGATGGTTGGCGGCTTTTGGGACCAGGAAGACCTCTACGGGCCGATCCGCGCCTATCAAGTCATTGAACCGAAGGACGTGAAGAAGCAGAGCTTCTTCGTCGACGGACCCTGGTACCACGGACAGTGGTCCGTTCCCGGCGCCGACTCGATCGGGAACATCTCGTTCGGCACGAGCGCGGCCGACTGGTACCTCGCGAACGTGCAGCGGCCGTGGTTCGCCTACTACCTGAAGGGAAAAGGCACCGGAATCTTCCCCGAGGCATGGGTCTTCGAGAGCGGCGCCAACACCTGGCGGACGTTCGACGCGTGGCCGCCGAAGGCGGCGACCCCAAGGGCGCTGTATCTGCGCGCCGGCGGCCTGCTCTCGTTCGACGCACCCACCGCCGACGAGTCGCCGGACGCCTACGTGTCGGACCCGCGGCATCCGGTACCCTACATGCCCCGCCCGATTGACGGGTCGCGTTGGCGCCAGTGGATGACCGAGGACCAGCGCTTCGTGCACAACCGGCCGGACGTGCTGGCCTGGGAGACACCGCCTCTCTCCGAAGACGTCGTGGTCGCCGGCAACATCGCGGCCAGGCTGCTCGCCTCCACAACGGGTACCGACGCCGATTGGGTGGTGAAACTCATCGACGTGTATCCCGACGCCGTGCCCGGCGCTCCCCGCATGGGCGGCTACCAGCTGATGGTCGCAAGCGACATCCTGCGTGGCCGGTACCACAAGAGCTTCGAGCAGCCGCAGGCGATTCCCGCCAACACAGTGACGCCGTTCACCGTCGACCTGCACCAGCAGCTGTACCGCTTCAAGAAGGGGCACCGCATCATGGTGCAGGTGCAGAGCACATGGTTCCCGCTCTACGACCGAAACCCACAGACGTTCGTGCCGAACCTCTTCGAGGCGAAGAACGCCGACTTCAAGGCGCAGACGCATCGCATCTGGCACACGCCCAAGTGGCCGTCGCGCGTTGAGGTGACGACGCTCGCGCCGTGATACCCGTGGTCCGCGGTTGTCCATGCCCGCGCGGCCGGTGCATGTTGTAGGGGTCCACTAGAGGGAGCCGAATGGTGTCGGAGCTGGCGTTTCGAGACGGGGTCATGGACCGCATTCGCGTGCGCGAACCGCGGTTCGACGAACGCGCGTTCCTGTTTGTGCTCTCCGCGCTCGAGTTTGCGCAGGCGCGGCAGGTCGAGCGCCGGCACCTGTCGGGACGCGAACTCACCGAGGCGTGCCGCGATCTCGCGCTCCAGCGGTACGGCGTGTTGTCGCGCCTCGTGCTGGAGCACTGGGGCGTCACGGCCACCGAGCACTTCGGCGACATTGTCTTTGCGCTCGTGGACCTCGGCCTGCTGCTCGCGCAGCCCACGGACAGCCGCGAGGATTTCGTGGACCTGTTCGATTTCGGCGCCGAATTCGACCGCAACTATCCGTGGAACGCCTCCGCGGTCGCCTGACCGTGGCCTGACCATGACCCCCGTGCGGGTGGTGACTGCGGCGCAGGCCGCCGAGCGCGATGCACGGGCCATCGGGGCGGGCACGCCGTCGCGGACGCTCATGCAAGCGGCGGGGCGCCACGCCGCCGCTGAACTCATGCGGCATGCGGGCAACCGCGCGCGAGCTGGTGTGGCGATCTATGCCGGCGGCGGCAACAACGGCGGCGACGCGTGGGTGGTGGCCGCGGCACTGGCGACGGCCGGCGTTCCGGTGCGCGTGCACGAGGTGGAAGCGCCGCGCACCGACGATGCGCGCGCCGAGAAGGCGGCAGCGCTGCTCGTGCTGCAAGATGCAGGCGCACCGGGCGGTCAGCCTGGAGTCGTCGTGGACGGCCTGCTCGGCACCGGGGCGCGCGGCGCGCCGCGCGGCGACATCGCGAAAGCCTGCGCCGACATTGATGTGGCGCGTGCGCTGGGCGCATTCGTCGTGGCGCTCGACGTCCCCAGCGGACTCGACGCGTCCACGGGCGCGCACGAGGGCGCGCCGCGTGCCGACCTGACCGTGACCTTCGGCACCATCAAGCGGGGCCACTTGACGGCGCGCGACTGGTGCGGCGCCATCGTCGTGGTGGACATCGGACTGGGCGCGCACGCCGAACTCGACGATGGCGCGCCAGTCCTGGCCGACGCGGTGTTTGTGCGCTCCATCGTTCCGCGCATCAGCGCCGATGCGCACAAGGGCGCGCGCAAGAAGGTCGCCATTATCGGTGGCGCGCGCGGCATGGCGGGCGCGGTGATCCTCGCGGGGCGCGCCGCACTGCACAGTGGCGTCGGACTGGTGAAGCTCGTCGTCTCGCCCGACAACGTGGACCTGGTGCAGCGCACTGTGCCGGAGGCGCTCGCCGCGGCTTGGCCCACAGATGACGCCGAGGCAGCCGCGATCGGCGCGTGGGCCGATGCGCTGCTGGTGGGCCCCGGGCTCGGTCGCGGGCCGCACGTGCAGACACTGGTGGAGCAGTGTGTGCGTGGAGCGACTTGCCCGGTGGTGATCGACGCTGATGCGCTCAACGCGTACGAAGGCGAGCCGGCGCCGTTTGCGGCGCTCATCGGCACGCGCCGCGCGCTGATCACGCCGCATCCGCTGGAGTTTGCGCGGCTCTCGGGCGAGGACGCGGCGTCAGTCAACGCGCGCCGCTTTGACGTTGCCGGTGAACTGGCGCGCGCCACCGGCGCCGCCGTCCTGCTCAAGGGCGTGCCGACCGTGGTCACCGCGCCGGACGGCCGTTCCGTGGTGAGCGCGAGCGGTACGCCCGTACTGGGGCAGGGAGGGAGCGGCGACGTGCTGGCCGGCATGGCGGTGACGTTGTTGGCGCAGTGCGGTGACCCGCTGCATGCAGGCGCCGCCGCGGCCTGGGTGCATGGACGCGCCGCCGAACTGGCCGCGCCCGATGGCGCTATTCGCGGCGTGACGCTGGATGATGTCCTTGCCTCGCTGCGGGAAGCGTGGAAGTGCGAGGAGGCGCCGAGTCCGCCGTACGTACTCGCAGAGTTGGCCGCGGTCGGCGATCGGTGAGGACGCGTACCGCGCTCGTCGCTGCAACCGTCATCGCGTCCCTCGTTGCGTGCGGGCCGCCGCCGCAGGGGACGCCGGGCGCCGTCGCGCCGCGTCGCGGATTCGCCGGCGCCATGCTCCGCGAAGATCGCGTCACGATCACGCGCGGCACCGTCATTCGGGCGGTCGGCGTGGCGCGGCGCTGGATCTACGCCGTCACCGCCGACGCGGTGCTCGTCTTCGACCGAGACCGGCGCGCCTGGCTGCCACCCTTCACGCGCGACGGCGGTTTTGATCCTTCCCTGGTGCGCGCCGTGGCGGTGGATCCCGACGACGACAGCGCCTGGCTGCTCACGTCGATGGGGGCGTGGACGCTGCAACCGCTCACCGCGTTCGTCTCGCGCGCGCCGGCGGGCGGCACGCCCGCTCGGCTGCGCGCGTCGTCGCTCGAGTCGGTGTACCGCGAGTTTCCATCGCTGGAATCTTTCGGGCGGTTTCTCACACGTGATGACGCGTCGCTGCAGTCGTATCCCGTAGTCGCCGGCGCGCGCGCGCCGGACCGCACCGAGGTCTGGCTGGGCACCGCCGGTGGCGGACTGTTCCAGGTGGATCCGCTCTTCAACAGCGCCACGTCGCGGCCCTATGGACTGGCCGTCTCTGGCGCCGGGGCGCTGGCGCGCGCCGCCGACGGCGTCTGGATTGCGCCGGCATCGCGCACCATGGAGCCGCGTCTCGCCGTGACCTTCGTCTCGCGCGACCTGCAGCAATGGCGCTGGCTCGACGACGAGACGCGGCGCGGCTTCGGCGGCGCGCGCGCCACGGCACTCGAGGTGCGAGGCGCCACCATGTGGATGGGCACCACGCGCGGTCTCTTCCGCGTGCCGCTCAACGGCGCCGGCGCGCGCGCCTTCACGCCCATGGCAGGCCTGCCCAGCGATGCCGTGCTCAGCGTTCTCCCACGCGGTGACGGCGTCTGGGTGGGAACCGAACGCGGCCTCGCCTTCCTCGACGCCGACTCGGCAGAGGGACGCGGACGTCTCGTCGCGCTCGGCGGCGTCACCGGCGTGCCGGTGCGAGCGCTGCTCGCGACGGGCGACACGCTGTGGGTTGGCACCGAGGACGGACTCGTTTTGCGGCCTCCCGGCGCCGACGATCAGTTTGTGCGCCCGGCCACCTCGTCGGCGCATCCGCGGTTGCGTGGGCCGGTGCGCGCGCTCGCGAGCGCCGATTCGTTCGTCTTTGTAAGCGTGCGCGACGGCGTGCTCGCGTTTTCGCTGCGCAGCGGCGCGTGGACTGAACCATGGCCCGCGGTTCCGTGGCGTTCGGTGGGCGAGGTGGACGTGCTCGTGGCCGATGCCCGTACCATCTGGGCGGGCGGGGCCTTCGGCGTCATCGCCGTGGACCGCGCCACCGGGGGGTCGCGCATCCTGCGTTCCGGAAGCGATCTTCCCGATGCCGTCACGGGCATCGTGCTCGACGGCGATTGGGCCTGGATTGGCACACTCGGCGGGGTCGTGCGATTGCGGCGCTCCGCCGACGGCCTCGTTCCCTGAGCAATTCGTAGGACGCCATGACGCACCTGCGCCATCTTCCCCTCGGTTACGGCGGCGAGTTCGACCTCATCTCGGCGGCGCTTCGCCAATGGGGACGGCTCGCCGCGGGCGTTGGCGATGACTGCGCTGTGCTCGAGGTGCCTGCCGGGATGCGGCTGGTGCTGAGTGTGGACACCGCCGTCGAGGGCGTCCACTTCCGCCGCGGGTGGCTGACTCCGGAAGAAGTCGGATATCGCGCAACGACGGCAGCGCTGAGCGACATCGCCGCCATGGCGGCGGAGCCGGTGGGCGTGGCCGTCGCAATGACGCTTCCCGACACGTGGCGCGACAGTTTCCTGAACATCTGCGACGGCATCGGGGACGCCACCCGCGCCGTCGACGCGAAGATCATCGGCGGCGACCTGACGCACGGCACCGAGCTATCGCTCACGCTCACCGTGGTGGGGCATGCCAAGTCGCCGCTCTCGCGCGGCGGCGCCCAACCGGGCGACGCGCTCTGGGTCACGGGTCGGCTCGGCGGTCCGCTGCTCGCGATTCGCGCCTGGGAGCGCGGAGACACGCCTAGTAGTGAGAGCCGAGCGCGGTTTGCGCGCCCCGTGGCGCGGTTCGCCGAGGCGCGCTGGCTTGCCGCGCACGGCGTCACGGCCGGGCTCGATATCAGCGATGGCATCGTCTCGGACGCCGGGCACCTCGCGGCGGCAGGCGGTGTGCAGCTGTTGGTGAATCTCGATCGCCTGCCGCTCGCGCCCGCGGCGACTGCTGACGACGCGGCGCAGAGCGGCGAGGAGTTTGAGCTGCTGGTGACGGGGCCGGCTTCGCTTGACGCCGCCGCGTTCGAGAAGGCGTTCGGCCTTCCGCTCACGTGCATCGGCGCGGTGGCGCCTCCCGTCTCCGGCGAGCCTGCCGTGGAGGCGCTGCGTCACGGCGCACGTGTACAGCTGCCGCGCGGCCACGATCACTTTCCGTCCGTATGATCGCCGCCCTCTTCCGCACGGTTCTTGCGTATCTCACGCTGCTCATCGCGACGCCGATCATCGCCGGCTCCGTGGTCGTGGCGGGGCTGCTCGGCCTCAAGAACCGGCCCGGCTCGATCTTCGACCTCGCGCCGCGTGTCTGGGCCCGGGTGGTTCTCGCCGCCGCGGGCACGCGCGTCGTCGTCCATGGCGGTGAGCACCGCCTCGGCTCACAGCACATCTTCGTGGGCAATCACATCAGCTGGTTCGACGTCTTCGCGATGGCGGCGCACCTGCGCTGGTTCAAGTTCGTGGCGAAGGCGGAGTTGTTCAGGATTCCGATCTTTGGGCCCGCCATGCGGTACGCCGGGATGATCCCGATCGAGCGGACCAACCAGTCGCGGGCCCGCGCGTCCATCGATCAGGCCGGCGTGGAGATCAAACGCGGCGCGAGCGTGATCCTGTTTCCCGAGGGGACGCGCGGCCGCGAGTACGCGCTGCGCCCGTTCAAGAAGGGCGCCTTTGTGCTCGCCATCGAGACGGAAGCCCCCATCGTGCCGGTGGCGATCCACGGCACCATCGAGATCCAGCCCAAGGGCGCGGTGCTCATCCGCCCCGGACGCATCGACATGCACTTCCTGCCGCCCATTGACACGACGGGGTGGGCGTACGAGGACCGCAATGCCCTCGCCGAGGAGGCGCGATCGCGAATTGCCGCGTGCCTGCAGCGCGAGTACGGGGTGGTGTCGCCCGGCTAAAGCGCCTCGTCGGCCTGGCGCGGCGTGCGTCGAGGCGTCGCGAACGCGCCGTGCAGAGGCGGACCTCCGGTCTATCTGGTAAGTTTCTACGGTGAGAGCGGGGCCGTTCCGCGCGAAGTCGCGGACGGGCGGCCGCAAATCGCAATCGCGAATCCAGGTCGCGATCCAAATCGCGAATCACCATCCGTACTCTGCATCCGAGCTCATACTCATGTATCCGATCCTCGCAATCCACGCCCGCGAAATCCTCGACTCGCGCGGCAATCCGACGGTCGAAGTTGACGTCACGCTCGATGACGGCACCATGGGGCGCGCCGCCGTGCCCAGCGGCGCCTCGACGGGCGAGAACGAGGCCCTCGAACTGCGCGACGGCGACGCCAAGCGCTACGGTGGCAAGGGCGTGCGCAAGGCGGTACAGAATGTCGAAAAGCTGATCGGCCCCGAACTGCAGGGGATGATCTGCACCGAACAGCTCGCCATTGACCGCGCGATGATCGCGCTCGATGGCACCCCCACCAAGTCCAAGCTCGGCGCCAACGCCATCCTCGGCGTTTCCATGGCCGTCGCCCGCGCGGCGGCGGACGCCATTGGCGTGCCGCTCTATCGCTACCTCGGCGGACCGCTGTCGCGCACGATTCCCGTGCCGATGATGAACATCCTGAATGGCGGCGCGCACTCCACCAACACGGTGGACTTCCAGGAGTACATGATCGTGCCGGTGGGCGCCCCCACGTTCAGCGAGGGGCTGCGCATGGGCGCCGAGGTCTTCCACTCGCTCAAGAAGGTGCTGGTGAAGCGCAAGCTCAGCACCGGCGTGGGCGATGAGGGCGGCTTCGCGCCGGACCTCAAGAACGACGAAGAGGCGATCACCGTCATCCTCGAAGCCATTGAGTCGGCGGGCTACGAACCCGGCAAGCAGGTCTGTCTCGCGCTCGATTGCGCCGCCAGCGAGCTGTTCGCCAAGGGGAGCTACACGTTCAAGAAGAGCGGGGCAGGCACGAAGAGTGCAGACCAGATGGTCGAGATGTATGCCAAGTGGCTGGCCAAGTATCCCATCGTCTCCATCGAGGACGGCCTCGCCGAGGGCGACTGGGACGGCTGGTCAACCCTGACCGATGCGCTCGGTGACCGCGTGCAGCTCGTCGGCGACGACATCTTCGTCACGAACCCGACCTACCTGGCGCGCGGCATTGATGAGGACGTGGCCAACGCGATTCTCATCAAGCTCAACCAGATCGGCACGGTGACCGAAACGCTCGAGACCATCGAGATGGCCCGCCGCAATGGCTACCAGAGCGTCATCTCGCACCGGTCGGGAGAGACGGAGGACACGTTCCTTGCCGACCTCGCCGTGGCCACCAACGCCGGTCAGATCAAGACCGGCTCGGCGAGCCGCACCGACCGCGTGGCCAAGTACAACCAGCTGCTGCGCATCGAAGGTGAGCTGGGCGACGCGGCGGTGTATCCGGGCGGGGCGATTTACGGGCTCAAGAAGTAGCGGCCACCGCGAAGGTCGAAGGGCGCGAAGGAGCGCGAAGGGATGTGAGGAGGGGGGCGCCGCGGCAGGTCTCGCGGTGCCCCCCGAGTCGTCTCTTCAAGACGGGGCCTGCCGAAAGGGGGAGGTGGGCGCTCGCGCGGCGCCGCCAGGCCCCGTGCCTTCGCGGCGCCGCCGTTCGTCTTACACATGCCCTATGCCACCCAGACAGCCGAAGCCCAAGCGGCCGCCCCATGTCGTCGCCATCCTCGCCGCCGTTATCCTCGGCGTCGGCTGGTTCGCCGTGCAGGGCGGTGAATACGGCACCAGCGACCTGCTGCGCCAACACCGCCGCATGACCGTCCTGCGACACGAGGTCGACTCATTGCAGCGTCAGGTGGACAGCCTGTCGCGATGGAAGCGCGCCATAGAAACCGACCCGGTCGTCCAGGAGCGGCTGGCGCGCGAGGAGTTCGGTATGGTGAAGGGCGACAAGGAGATGCTGTATCGCTTCGCCGAGGATCGGAGGTAGGATCCGGGGCGAATTGCCTTGCTTCGACATGCCACACCCCTTACTATTCGTCCATCGACGCGGGGTGGAGCAGCCTGGTAGCTCGTCGGGCTCATAACCCGAAGGTCGCGGGTTCAAATCCCGCCCCCGCCATGACGGCAGACGGCCAGTCCCTTGGGACCGGCCGTTCTGCGTTTCGGCACCGACGCCGGCCTCATGATTGAGCGACGTGCGCCATCGGCCTGAGAGCAGGGCGCGGCGCGTGCGCACGCGCCGCCAGCCCTATCGGTTACCTGCCGCCGAGGCGATCAGCACCACGAACCGCCGACCGCTGACGATGAATGGCATGCCGTCCGGTGCGCGCCGTACCATGGCCTGCGCGAGCAACGGGTCCTCGCCAATCACGCTGATCCCGATGACGCGCGCCCCCGTGGTGGTGTCGGCGGCGTACTCCCACGCCAGCTTGTACCGCGGCCGAGCGAAGGAGACATCGCCGGGCAAGAACGGAAGCATCCCCGCAGGCGCCACCCCGGGGCGTCCCGGTTCCGGCCATTGGCGGGACGCCGCCTGATAATAGAGCAGGGCTGCGGTGCGCGCCTGCTCCGCGTCGGCCAGTGCTGCGGTCGCGTCGCTCCAGCGGCGCCAGCCGTCGGGACGCGGCGCGATGAGCCGAATGGCGATGAGTGCAATGCCGATCCACGTCGCCCAACGAATGCGCTTGGCGTGCAGCTCGAGCCATGGAAGATCGGCTTGGGTCGACGCGCGACCGTATGGGGCGTTCGGTCGACGGCGCGTGCCCGACCGCGGTTCGGGAACTGGACCAGAGCCGGTCATCGTGCATTCCCCGCGCCGCCGATCAGCATGCCGAGTGGTTGGGTACTGTCGTACGTCGCGGATGCGGCGCCATCGGACGCCGAGAGCGTGAACCGTGACGCATCCACCACCACGTATCGCACGCTGCGTTGATCGCCGCCCGCTTCCGCTAGCGTCGCGGGGAGCACGCCCTCGGCGTCGCGATACGCGGTGACGCGGGCCGCCTCCATGGCGAGCACCACGCGCAGGCCGAGCTCACGCTGTTCGGTGGAGCGACGGTCCGCCCCGGACTGCGGCAGCCACTCCGGGGGTGCGAAGAGGAGCCAGAGGGCGATGCCAACCGCGAGGGCGGCATTCACCGCGCGCAGCAACGGACCGCGATCCACCGGCGGCTTGGACAGCGCCGCTTGCGCCTCGCGCGCCTGCTCGGTGGTGATGGATTTCGCGATCTCGTACGCCTTCTGAAGGGCCTGCTTGCGCAGGTCCGCCTCGTCTGGCGGCACGTAGTTCTCGTCCGGGTACGGACGCTTGAAGAGATCGTCGGAACTCATCAAAGGAAGACGATTATTGCTGGGACGGGGTTGCGAAAGGACGGCGACGGTACAGTTTCCCGCAATGTTTCCGGGCGTCGGCGCAGGGCTTTGAGTCGGTACACGTCCCCCGTATATTACAAGGCTGTACGGCTGGGTAGCTCAGCTGGTGAGAGCGCACGACTCATAATCGTGAGGTCGAGGGTTCGATCCCCTCCCCAGCTATTTGGCAAATTCGACCCCGCTGGCGTTCTGCGCCAGCGGGGTCGCATGTTCCGGGACCGCCTCTCCACGCAGTGCCACGTTCGCCCCCCTGTCTCAACTCGGTGCCGTGACCCCGACAACTCTCGCGAACCAGTCCGGACCGCTGCGCGTGCTCGTCACGGGGGCCACCGGCTACATCGGCGGCCGGTTGGTGCCCCGACTGCTGGACGCCGGGCACCACGTGCGATGCGTGGCGCGCAACCCGGACCGCCTGGTGGGCTATCCGTGGCCCGGCGCGGAGATCGTCCCCGGCGATCTCGAGGAACCGGACATCTTCTGGAACGTGCTCGACGGCGTCGACGTCGCGTACTACCTGGTGCATTCGATGTCCGTCGGCGCCGGGTATCGCGAGCGCGACCGCCTGATGGCGCTCAACTTCGCCGGTGCCGCCGCGCGCGCCGGTGTGGGCCGCATCATCTACCTCGGCGGGCTGGGCGATGCGGCGAAAGTGCACGGTGAGCACCTCGCGTCGCGTCAGGAGGTGGGGCGCTGCCTGGCGTCCTCCGGCGTGCCGGTGATCGAATTCCGTGCCGCCGTTATCGTCGGCTCGGGCAGCGCAAGCTTCGAGATGATCCGGCACCTCGTCGAACGGCTTCCCGTGATGATCGCGCCGACGTCCGTCAACACGCGCTGCCAGCCCATCGGCATCCGGTCGGTGCTCGATTACCTCGTCGAGGCGCTCGATCACCCCACGGCTCGCGGCATCTATGAGATCGGTGGCGAGGACGTGCTCACCTATCTCGAGATGATGCGCCGGTACGCGCGTATCCGCGGCCTACGCCGCCTGATCGTGCCGTTCCCCGTGCCGCTGCCGGAACTGGCCGGGCACTGGGTGGACCTCGTCACGCCAATCCCGTTCAGCATCGCGCGCCCGCTCGTGGAGAGCCTTCACACGCAGGTCGTTGTGCGCAGCGACGCGGCGCGCGCGACGTTTCGCGTGCAGCCTACGGGGTACGACGCGGCGGTGCGCCTTGCGCTCACGCGCATGAACGAGGGGAGCGTGGTGACGACGTGGGCGTCGAGCCTCTCGAGCCTGACGCACGAGCAGGGAGACGAGGACTTCCTCGGCTCACACGAAGGCATGCTGCTCGACCGAAAGCGCCGGCGCGTGAACGCCTCACCAGAGCGCCTCTTCGAGACCATTTGCGAGCTTGGCGGCGAGCAGGGGTGGCACTCGGGCAACCTGCTCTGGCAGCTGCGCGGCCTGATGGACCGCATGGCCGGCGGCACCGGCATGCGCCGCGGCCGCCGGCATCCGCGCGAGCTGCGCGTCGGCGATCCGCTCGACTGGTGGCGCGTGGAGGCGCTCGACGCGCCGCACGTGCTCAGGCTGCGTGCCGAGATGAAGCTCCCCGGCGCCGCCTGGCTGCAGTTCGAGGTGCGTCCGGATCCGAAGGGAAGTCGCGTCGAGCAGACCGCGTTTTTCGAACCGGACGGCATCCTCGGCTATCTCTACTGGTACGCCGTGCTCCCCTTCCACCGCTTCATCTTCCCGGGACTGATCGACGCGCTGAAGGCGCGGGCGGAAGCGGCACAGGCGGAACTACCGCAGGGGGAGTGACGACAACCGCGAAGGACCGCTTACTTCCTCGTGGAGTCCTTGACCGTGAGGTCGATGTACTGACCAGCCGGCTTCACGCCCGGCTTTGTGCCACGCGGCAGGCGCACCGGCTTGGGGCCGAGCGACTTGGCGTACTGGTACAGCGCGCGCAGGTCCTTGTCGCTGAACTTTGCCGCGTCGTGCCACGGCATCGGCAGCTGCCCCTGCCCGTGGTCGGCGGTGCGCAGGATGTCCACCCACTCGTCTTCGGTGTGGTTGTTCACGACTGAGCGCAGGTTCTTGCCGTACACCGTCCCCCACGCGCCGTAGTACCCGATCGGGTTGCCCGTCAGCTGGTCCTCTTTGGCGACCATGCCCTTCTTCTCCACCCAGCCCGCCGTGTGACAGTCGTGACAGCTCGCGACCGTCATCAGGTACTCGCCGGCAGCCACGGGACTCGACGCGCTGACGAAGGGCGTCTCGTCCTGCGACCGCACGCGGGCCGTGGCCGAGGGGGCAGTGGCGGCGATGGCGAACGCGACAGCGGCAGCGCCGCCGGAGAGCAGGAGCAAACGGGACCGCGGCATGCAGCAAAACTCCGGGGATAAAGGGGCGAGGGCGCGCGCGCCGTGCGCGTGCCGGACGGGAATTCTACACCGGGCAACGCGGTTTGTTAGGTGGATTTCTTCCTGGCGGGAAGAGCCGCCTCGAGACCGCGGTCAATTACGCGGTCGAGCGCGGTCCGCACATCGTCGAGCTTCGTCGGCTTGCTCACGAAGTCGTCCATTCCCGCGGCCTTGCACCGCTCGCGTTCCTCGTCGAGCGCGCTCGCGGTCAGGGCGATGATCTGCACGTGGCGCCCCGGACGCTCGGCCGCGCGGATGCGCCCGGTCGCCTGATACCCGTCGAGCAGCGGCAGGTGGCAGTCCATCAACACCGCGTCGTATTCGCGCATCAGCGCCTTGTCCACCGCCTGCAGCCCGTCGGTGGCCAGCTCGACTTCGCAGTGCAGCGACTCGAGCATCTTGCGGGAGATGATCTGGTTGACGAGGTCGTCTTCCACGAGCAGGACGCGCAATCGCGCCCGCGTCGCGGCGCGCGGCATCAGCAGCGAGCTCTGCTTGGCCGCATCCCGCGCGATGGACGCCCGCTCGGCGAGCAGGTGCTGCGTCAGCAGCGGCTGGTGGCCGGACGGCGGCGGGTCGGCCGCGCGCCGCGCGAGCACGGCCTCGATCATCGCCTGCAGCGTGTCGGCACGCAGCGGCTTGGGCAGGTACCCGTCGTAGCCCACCTCCTCAAAGCGCGCGGCGTCTCCGCGCACCGAAGCCGACGTGGCCAGCAGCAGCCCGAGGCGGTTCAGCGCCGCATCGGCGCGCACCGCGCGCCCCACGCCCTCGCCATCGGCGCCGGGCATCATGTAGTCCACCACGGCGATGCGATACGGCTCGCCCGCGGCGTGGGCGCGCCGGATCTCGTCGAGTGCGCTGAGGCCGTCCATGGCGACGCCGACGCGCATCCCCCACGATGCCAGCCGCTCGCGCAGCACGCGCAGGCCCACGTCATTGTCGTCCACCACCAACGCGCTCACCCCGCGCAGTTCGGGCGCCGGCGGCGGCACCGGCACCGCGCTCGGGTCGAGCGGGAGCGTCACGTTCACCCGGAAGAGCGAGCCGACGCCCGGCGTGCTCTCCACCGTCAGCGCGCCGTGCATGAGGTCGACGAGCCGCTTGCTGATGGACAGGCCCAGCCCCGTGCCGCCGAACCGGCGCGTCGTGGACGAGTCGGCCTGTTCGAACGGGTTGAACAGGCTGGTGAGCCGGTCCTGGTCGATTCCGATGCCGGTGTCATGCACGCTGAGCAGGACGCTCGCGTGGCTGTCGTCCACCTCGCGCGATTCGATGTCCACAAGCACGTGGCCGCGCTCGGTGAACTTGACGGCGTTCCCCGCGAGGTTGAGCAGCACCTGTCGCAGGCGGCCGCTGTCGCCAATGAAGCGGCGCGGCGTCCCCGGCGCGATGCGCACCACGATCTCGATGCCCTTGTCGCGCGCCCGCGGCGCGATGAGGTCGGCCACCTCGGAGACGGCGATGTGCAGGTCGAACGGAATCGGATCGAGCCCGAGCTTGCCGGCCTCGATCTTCGAGAAGTCGAGGATGTCGTTGATGACGCTGAGCAGGTGGTCGGCCGAGCGCTGCGCCGTCTCGAGATAGGAGCGCTGTTCGGCGCTGAGCGAGGTCTCGGCGAGCAGGGCGGTCATGCCGATGACGCCGTTCATCGGCGTCCGAATCTCATGGCTCATCGTGGCGAGGAACTCGCTCTTCGCCTGTGAAGCCGCCTCGGCGCGCTCCTTGGCGGCGCGCAGCGACGCCTCGGCGGCCTTGCGCAGCGCCCGCTGGCGCTGGGCGCGGCGCCGGTTGAGCACGGCGACCCCCGCGTTGATCATCAGCGCGACGCACAGCGCCACATAGAGCCAGCGCAAAATGCGGGCCTGGGCGAAGGCCTCCGCCGCGTCCAGTTCGAAGACGAGCCCGGCGTCGAGTTCCGGGATGAACGTCCATGCGCCGACGACCCGGACGCCGCGGTAGTTGCGATACCCATTCATGTCGACGTCGGTGGACCCTTGCGTCACGAGCGACGCGGCGCGCGTGAGCGGCCACCGCGCCGCCGCGCCGGGGGCCACCTGCGCGGCGCCGAGCTTGGCGCCGGGGTCACGCACGGGGACACGGAAGGCGACCGAGCCCGAGCCCGGTTCCACGACGCCGGCGCGAGCAAGCGCGACGCTGAAGCGCGGGACGCTGGCGAAGACGCCGTCGCGTCGCACGAGGTAGACGTCGCCCGTCTTCCACGTGCGGCTCACGTCGAGGCGCACTGCCATCGGTGCGTCGAAAAAGACGGTGCCGAGCTGACGGCCGGCCTCGTCGTGCACCGGCGTGGCGACCGTGACGAACGGCTCGCCCGCATCGAGGTGGTCGCCGGCCACCTCCGCGGCACGCGGCAACGGGGCGGGGGCGCTCACCACCGTGACCCCGCCGGCGGCGCGATGCAGGCGCGCCGTCTCCTTCCAACGGGCGGCCGCTTCCTCCGGCGTGAGTCCCGACGCCGCGACGACCCGCCCCGCGCTGTCCACCAGCGCCCAGTTGAGCCATCCCTGTGACTCGAGCGCCGTGGCCATGGCGCTTTCCGCGGCGCTGATCGCGGCGCGATCCGCGCGGCCGGTCAGCTGCAGCCGGAGGGCGGGCAGGACCCGCGGTGCACTGGCAATGGCGTTGCTCGCGCGCACGAGGGTACGGTGCCAGCGCTGGATTTCCGCGCGGCGCTCGTCGCGGCGCGATTGCAGCAGCGCCTCGTCGGCGTCCCGAATGCGCCCTTCCAGGATGACCAGCGAGACGGCGCCGACCACGACGGTCAGCACGAGCGTCGTCCAGACAACGGCGCGTGCGGCGGCGGGCGAATCGAAGAAGCGCTGGCGGATGGTCATCATTGCGGGAAGAAGGTCGCTGGTCGTGACGGGCGTGGCAAGCGGGGGCGTTGCACTGCGCGCGGTATCCGCTAGTTTTCAGCCATTGCCGCCAGGGGTACTTCGGCGTCCGCCGAAGTTGAGAAAGTCCCTTGGAACCTGATCCGGATCATTCCGGCGTAGGGAGTGCGGCGTGTCGCGGCGGTCTCCGTTGCGCCACCCACTCGGCCGGGTGGCGCATTTTTTGCGCGCCGCCCGGGCGGGACCACTTCCGGATCGCAACCATTTTTCGCGAACCGGCCATGCCATCATTCACGATTGTCCTAGCGGCGCTCGCCGCCCTGCAAGTTCCCCAGCGTCCCGATTCCCTGCGGACGGCGCGCACCGACACGCTCGAGCGCGTGACCGTGCGGGCCGTGCGCGCCGGCGGGGCCGCCCCTCTGAGCGAGCGCACGATCGAGCGCGACGAACTGCAGCGCGGCTACACGGGCCAGGATGCGCCGCTGCTGCTGATGCGCGTCCCCGGCGTTACCGCGTACTCGGAGAGCGGGTCGTTCACGGGGTACAGCTACCTGCGCATGCGCGGGCTCGACCAGAATCGCGTCAGCCTCTAGTTCGACGGCATTCCGTTGAATGATCCCGAGGACCAGGCCTTCTACTTCTCCAACGTCCCCGACTTTGCCAACAGCGTGCAGTCGGTGCAGGTGCAACGCGGCACGGGCACCAGCGCGTTCGGCACGGCAGCCTACGCGGGCTCGGTGAACTTCCAGTCGCTCGACCTCGCGGCGGCACGGCGCGGCGGTGAGCTACAGCTGTCCGGAGGGAGCTTTGACACGCGCCGTGCCGCCCTGCAGTGGCGCTCGGGGCTCACGGGCGGCCGCTGGGCCATGGCGGCGCGCGCTACCTCGCACCAGACGGACGGCTTCCGCCGGCACTCGGGCAACAACGCGTCCTCCGGCTTCTTCTCGGCCGCCTGGTACGGCAACCGCGACGTGGTCAAGTTCACCGCGTTCGCCGGGCTCTCGAAGCTGCGCTCGTCGTACTACGCCGCCGACGAGGCGACGGTGCGTGACGACCCCCGCGAAAACCCGATGGGAACCGACGAGCGCGATCGCTTCTCGCAGGTGTTCTGGAACCTCCAGCATGTGCGTGCGGTGGGTGCCCACGCCGTCTGGACCACCACGGTGTACCGGCAGGGCGCCGGCGGGTGGTTCGACGTGCGGGTGGATCCGGAGCTCTGGCGCTTCAACCTGTCGTACAACTGGTATGGTGCGCTCAGCACCTACTCGTACCGTCGGGGCGCGCTGGCGGTGGACGCCGGTGCCCACCTCATGAAGTACCACCGCGACCATTTCCTCACGTTCTGGCCGGCGCTCGAACAGCGCGCCTACGACAACACGGGCCACAAGAGCGAGCAGACGGCGTTCGCCAAGGTGGCGTACACGGTGGGTCGCGCCACGTGGTTCGGCGACCTGCAGCTGCGGCGCGCGGCGTTCCGCTATAGTCCGGCCTTCAGCGACTTCCCGTTGGATCCTATCGACGCCGAGTATCCGAAGGTGGAGTGGGGCTTCCTGAATCCGCGCGTCGGCGTGACGTGGCGGCGGTCGCCGGCGCTCTCATTCTACGCTTCCGTCGGGTCAGTGCGCCGCGAACCAACGCGCGACGACATGTTCGCAGGCGCCGACAACCTGGATTCAACCAACGCCCAGTCCATTCTGCCGCTCGATCGCGTGCAGCCGGAGCATGTCGTGGACTACGAGGCGGGGGCGACGTGGAGTCGCGGCGGGTTGCGCGCCTCGGCCAACCTCTTCGCGATGGAGTTCCGCGAGGAGATTGCCGCGGTGGGACCGCTGAGCCTCACCGGCTCGCCGTTGCGCGTCAACGTCGGCGGGTCGCACCGGCGGGGCGTGGAGGCGGAGGTGCGTTGGGAGGCATCGCCCAGGTTCTCGCTCGATGCAACGCTGGCGCTGACCGACGCGAGAATCCGCCGCTTCACCGACGCGGCGACCGGGATCGAGCACCACAACGTCCGGTCGCGAATGACGCCGCGGGCCGTCGCCACGCAGGCGCTGGCGTGGCGCCTGCCATGGGGCCTCACGCTCGAGGGCGAGGCGCGCGAGGTGTCGTCGTCGCCGCTCACCAACACGGGCGAGGCTGCGGCTGTCCTGCCCGGGTACATGCTGGCGGATGCGGGGCTCACGTGGTCGCGCGGCGCCTCGGCCGTGACCGTGCGCCTCAACAACGTGCTCGATCGGCTGGCCTTTGGCGGGGGGTACGCCGGCGACGGGACCAATTACGTGTTCCCGTTCGCTACCCGGCATCTGATGGTCAACGTGCGACGCGCCTTCTAGCCGCGCGGCCGGCGGTGTTCCCGTCGGCAGCGCGGCGCGTATCTTTCTCAGGCCATGGTGCCTCCCATGTACGTGCCGAAGGGACGCTCGCGTTCCTTCCTTGACGGACTGTCCCTGTCGTTCCTTGCGATCGGGGCGCTGGTCTTCGTCCTCATGGGGGTGCTCGACCGCGCGCACCGGCAGGCGGCGGAACGCCTGCACTTCTTCGCGGCGACGGAGCAGGACCTGCGCTACGATCTCACGGCGGCGCACCTTGCCGTCGAGCAGTATGTGGCCGGTGAGGGGCGCGTGGATCCGGCGCGGGATATCGACGGCCGGTACACGCATGCCCTGCGTCTCCTCGATCAGCTGATGGACGATGCGAGCTCGGGTGACGCCTCACGGCTCGTGGACCCGCTGCTCACGGACCGCGTGGGGTCGCTCCGCGCACAGGTCGTCACCCTTCAGGCGTTCGGCAGGCAGCGGCTCACGGAGGGCGGGCGCTCGCGCGCCGCGGACGAGGCGCTCGTCGCGCGCTTCAACCGGGCGCTCGACGAAGCCGCGACCGAGTCGCGCGCGATCAACGAGAATCTCGCCAGCGCCGCGGCGCGCGTCAGCCGTCAGCTCAGCATTCTCGACGTGATCCTCAAGGCGCTGGTGGCGCTGGCCTTCGTCGTCGGCGCGCTGGTGGTGGCGCTGCGGCGACGCGCCCAGCACCTCTCCGTGGCGAGCCTCGAAGCGAAGATGGACGACAGCGTCTCGCAGGCGCTGGCGCGCGAGGCCCGCGCCCGCGCCCTGCTCAACTCCTCCATTGACGCCATCGTCGCCGTGGACGACATGGGGAACATCACCGGGTGCAACCCGGCGGCCGAACGGCTCTTCGGGTACGCCGAGGCTGAACTGCGAGGAGTGCAGGCGCGCGAACTGATGGGCGAGCCGTATCGCTCGCTGCCCGATGAGGCAATGGCCGTGTATTTGAATCGCGCGCGCGAGGACAGCCGCGGCGTGAGCGAGATCGTCACCGGGCGACGACGGGACGGACGCGACCTCGTGCTCGACATGTCGCTCAGTGCGGTGCGCTCCGGCGACAGCGATGTCTTCATGGCCGTCATGCGGGACATTGGCGACCGCGTGGCCGCTGAACAGCGCTTCCAGGCCATCTTCGACCACGCGACCTCCGCGCACTTCCTGCTGCGGAAAACCGCCATCACCGACTGCAACGACGCGGCAGTCCGGTTGTTCGCGGCACGGGACAAGGGTGGGCTGAGCGCGCTGGCCCTCGGCGCGTTGCTTCCCGAGCACCAGCCCGACGGCGAAGCCTCGCAGACCGTCATCGGGCTCTATCTGCAGCGCGATCGCGCTCGCGGCGCGCACGTCACCGAGCTGCAGTGCCGGCGCCTCAACGGCGAGCTCTTCCCGGCCGAGGTGACGTTCACGCCGGTCGAGGTCGAGGGTGAGGCCATCACCCTGCTCGAGGTGCGCGACCTGAGCGAACGTCGGCAGAGCGAGCAGGCGCTGGTGGTGGCCAAGGAGACCGCCGAAGCGGCGGCGCGCGCCAAGAGCCAGTTCCTCGCCACCGTGTCGCACGAGATCCGCACGCCGATGAACGGCATCATCGGCATGACCGGGCTCCTGCTCGAGAGCGAACTCGATGACAAGCAGCGCCAGTACATCCAGGCCGTCAAGACCTCGGCCGACTCGCTGCTCTCCATCATCAACGACATCCTCGACTTCTCCAAGGCTGAGGCGGGCAAGCTCACCATCGAGCCGCTCCCGTTCGACCTCGTCAGCACGCTCGAGGAGGCCTGCGACCTGTTGGCGCCGCATGCGGACGAGAAGAACATCGCGCTCGCGCTGCACGTCGGCCGCGGCATGCCGACGCAGCTCGTCGGCGACGCCGGGCGCATCCGCCAGATGACGCTGAACCTGCTGTCAAACGCGGTGAAGTTCACCACGTTCGGGCACGTCGTGCTCGAAGTCGAGGTGATCGAGCGGCGCGACGCCGATGCGATGGTGCGCATCTCCGTGCATGACACGGGCATCGGCATTCCCGAGGCGCAGCAGTCGCGCATCTTCGAGGACTTCAGCCAGGCCGATGCGTCCATGTCGCGCCGCTTCGGCGGCACCGGCCTCGGACTCGCCATCACGCGGCGACTCACCGAGATGATGGGCGGCGCCGCCGGGTTCCGGTCGGTGGAGGGGCGCGGGTCGACTTTCTGGGTCACGCTGCGCCTCAGCGTGCCGCACGAGGCGCACGAGGCGTCCCCGATGCCGGATCTCGCCGGCCGGCGTGTGCTGGTCGTGGATGCGCAGGAGGTCACGCGGCGCGCGCTCGCCCAGCGGATCGAGGGACTCGGCGCCGCGGTGGACACGCGCGCGCTCGGCGACCACGCCCTGCAGTTGCTCCGCCAGGCCGCCGTCGGCGGCCAACCCTACGACGTCGTGTTTGTGGAGTATGGGACGCGCACGAGCGAGGGACTGGAGTTCGCGCAGGCGCTGAAGCGCGAAACGGCGATCGCCGCGACGCCGCTGGTGCTGCTCGTGCGGGCCAGCGACGGGATCACCGCTGACGTCGCGAAGCCGCAGGGGTTCGTGGACGTCGTCACGAAGCCGGCACACGGGGCCCAGCTGCTCGGTGCCATGCGGCGCGCGCGCGCCGCCCGCGAGCGTCGGGCAGCCGGCGAGATCACCGATCCGCGGCCAATCCCGCCGCGCCGCAAGACACTGAGCCGCCCAGCGGGCATCACGCCGCCAGACGGTACGCCCATCGGTCCGCGCGTGCTGTTGGCCGAGGACAACCCGGTCAACCAGCTGGTGGCCCGCGCGATGCTCGAGCGGGCGGGATGCGCGGTGCAGGTCGCCGCGAATGGCGAGGAGGCGGTGCGGATGTCGGCCGATGAGGCGTTTGACGTCATCTTCATGGACTGCCAGATGCCGACGCTCGACGGCTATGCCGCCACGGCCGCCATCCGCCGGCGCGAGGGCGATGCCCAAAGGACGCCAATCGTGGCGATGACCGCCAATGCCATGCCGGGCGACCGCGAGCGCTGCATCAATGCCGGCATGGACGACTACATCGCCAAGCCCATCGACGACGCGTTGTTGACGGCGGCGCTGGCGAAATGGGCGTCGCAGCGACCAGCGCAGTGATCGTCAGCGGCGGCGCGTGCCCGTTGGGGCGACGCGCCGTGCGAAGGCTCAGCGAACCTGCAGGAGCACGACCTCGAAGACGAGCACCGCGTTGCCGGGAATCGGGTTCTTGCCGGTCTCGCCGTAGCCGAGGTCGGGGGGAATGACCAACTGCCGCCGACCGCCAACCTTCATACCTTGGACGCCTTCGTCCCACCCCTTGATGACCTGCCCGGCGTTCAGCAGGAACTCGAAATAGGCCGGAACCTTGCCGTCGGTGGTGTCGAACTGCTGTCCGTTCACCAGCCAGCCGCTGTACGCGACCCGCACGGTGTACCCGGCGGACGCTGTTGCGCCCGTGCCCGTGACGAGATCCTTGTAGTACAGCCCGGTCGCCGTCTTCGTCATGGAAGAGATGGTGACGTTCAGCGCCGCGGCGTACGAGGACGTGGCCGGGTCGGCCGTGTAGACATTGGTGTCCACGGGGGTGATGCCGTCATTGCTGCCGTTGCAGCCGGCGAGAACGAGGACGGCAATGGCCAGCAGGACGGGGCGGACAGCGCGCATAGTGGTTCGATCAGAAGGAGAGGGGACGGCACGACGTCGCCGAGCCGTCCGTAAATTGCACTGATGCCTGCCCCAAAGGGCAGGGGGCCGCGCACCACGGACGTTCGAGGTGCCGCCTACGCCGATGCCATCATCAGGCGCCGCACGCCGCGCGCAAACGCCGCCGCGGAGACCGCGAGCAGCGCGGCGTAGGCCACCGTCAGGATGACCAGCGTGATACCCGACATCCGGAACATGGTGCCGAAGAGCTGCGTGAGTTGCCCCACCGGACCGACTGACGCGTCGTAGGCGAGCAGCAGACACCACGCGCCGGCCCCAGCCAGCATTGCCGTCAGCACGGCGCCATGCTGGCGCGCCGCCCAGGCGCCGTATGCGCCAGCGACGACCGGCACCGTCCACCAGCCGCCGATCCATGTTCCCGCGGCGATCACGAGCGTCAGCCCGATCAGTTGCATCAACCATCGCATCGGTCAGCGCTCCGGGTGAAGGGTGAGCGTCGCGCGCGGCGTCGCGAGATCGGCGGCCGTGCGCGGAAAACGCAGCGTGTCCAGCCGTCCGGCCGCCCACGAGGGAAGCCGGTCGTCATACCGCTCGCTCACCGGGTTGCCCGACTGTCCGCCGGGATACGTCCCCCACGCGTGCACATCGGGCGACAGCTCCACGACGAACCGCCAACTCGCCCCGTGCGCCCCGTTGCCGTCCGACGGGCTCAGCGTCCCGCGGCCGGACGGCATCGGGATCTTCGTGCGGCCGAGCCCCGGCACGCCCAGCATATGGTTGATGGTCGCCGTGCGAATGCCGGACCAGCGCCACCGGGGACCCGGTGGCCCGTACCTCTGCGCCACACGCCGGTATGCCGCGCCGATACTGGCCACCAGCAGACTGTCGCGCGTCTCGCGCCCACGCGTGGAACGGTCGTCCCACCACGGCGACTCGCCGTCCTGCATCAACTGCGCGAGCACGGCCGAACTGGGCGTGGGCGCGCGCCGCACGTTGGTCGCGCCGCGCAGCTCGTCCCAGGTGCGCCGGCCCAGTTCCTCCATCATGACGTCATACAGCACGGCGCGCTCATTGTCGGGCGTAAAGCGGCCGTCCCACTCTCGCAGCAGCGCCGCGCCGCGCACGGCCGCGGTGTCCACTGCACCCGTGGTTGACGCCCGCGCGACGGCGTCGAACATCGGCGGCAGGAAGAAGTCCGTGAGCTCGCTCGTCGGATCGGTCTGGAATCGGCGCATCGCGTCGGGCGTCACCGCCGAGTCCGACCGCAGCAGCCGGTTGATGCGCATTGCGCGGAACGGTGCCGGCCAGTTGGAGCCGAGGTACGCCGGGTCCACCTGCGGGTCGATGGGCTGCTGGTTGTTTGACGCGAGATACCCCTGCGCCGGGTCCTTCGACTGTGGATAGCGATCGAGCGGCCAGAAACCACGCCAGTCATTCGCGCTTTTCGTGCCGTCGGTGATGCGATCGCCGCGCATCCCGTTGCCGCGCAGCGGATAGTGTCCCGTGGACCGGATGGCAACGTGGCCGAGCGTGTCGGCGGTCAGGAAGTTCTGCGCCGGCACGGCGTAATTCCCCATCACCGTCATCCACTCGTGTACCGACCGCGCCCGGTTGGCGAGCCGCAGCGAGCGGCCTTCGTCGGTCACGTCGAGCGCGGTCCAGCGGCGGGAGAGCCACTTGCCGCCAGCACGAATCATCGGTCCACGGTGCGTGTGGTAGATGGTGTCGGTGCGCAACACGCGACCGCTCCGCCCGCGCACCTCCTCGATGCGCAGCTCCAGCGGCTTCCACGCGCCGTCGAGCTCGTAGCGCGTCGGATGCCGCCGGTCGTCCACCTTCTCCTCGTAGTAATCGAGCACGTCGGCGCCGGTGTTCGTCGCCGTCCACGCCATCGACCGATTGAAGCCGATGGGAATGATGGGCCCGCCCGGGATCGTCACGCCGTACGTGTCGATCAAGCCCGGCACCTGCAGGTGCACCTCGTACCAGATGGAGGGCAGGGTCAGCTGCAGGTGCGGGTCGCCGCTGAGCAGCGCGCGACCGGCCGCGGCGCGTGACGGTGCGACGGCCCAGTTGTTGCTCCCCACTGCCACTTCGCCGTTGCCATCACCGCGCAAGGCGCTGAGGGTGGCCGACGACGCCGCGCGCTGAAAGCTCGCCGCGATCGCGAGGCGCGCTGTGTCGTGCGGCGCCGGCGGCGGAATCACCCTGCCCGCCATGCGCGGCACGCGACGTCCCGCGACCGGCTGAATGGGCTCCTGAATCGGTGCGTCCACGGGGAAGAGCGCATCCGCGGCCTGCGCCCCGACAAGCGCCTCGACGCCCGCCCGGCGCAGCTCCTCGTCATTCCACGCAAGCGTGAGCGACATGCGCGCGAGCAGGTAGTACGTGTACTCGGGCTTCCATGCCTGCGGCGTCGCGCCGAGCAGGCGATACTCGAACGGCAGGTCGGCCGCGCGCATCTGCGCGAGGTACGCATTGACGCCGTCGGAGTACGCCGTGACCAGGCGGTGGTTCTCCGATGTGTCTGGAATCGCATTCCATTTGCGCAGCGCGCCCCACGCCAGCCCTTGCGCGCGCGCCTCGCGGTCGGCCTCGAGCGTGGAGGCGCCGACCAGTTCGCTCAGCGTGCCCGCCACGGCGCGGGTTTGCAGTTCCATCTGGAAGAGCCGGTCGCGTGCGACGACGAAACCGAACGCGCGCATCAGGTCATCCTCGTTCTGCGCGAAGATGTGCGGCACGCCGCGCTCGTCATAGCGCACGGCCACGCTGTCCTTGAGACCGGCGATGCGCAGCGAGGCCTCGCGCGGCAGTTCCGCGGTGCGCGCCACCGCCCAGATGCCGTGTGCCGGATCGAGGAATGGCCCCACCGCTGGCACGCGCCCCAACGGCACTGCCCCCAGGTAGAGTGCACCGGCCAGCGCGGCTCCCGAGAGCAGCAGCGTCGCGACCTGGCTGGCGCGCGTCATGACGGCGGAAATGGGGGCGCGTTCGTTCACCTGCGGTCTCCGCTCAGGATGTCGCCGAGCGGGCCGAGCACGCCGCCCTCGTCCCTCCGCTGGCCCCCGCCCATGCGCGACGCGGCGATGATCTTGTCGGCCATGCGCGCGAAGGGCAGGGTCTGCAGGATCACCTTGCCCGGCCCGGTGAGGTGCACAAGGAAGACGCCCTCGCCGCCGAACAGTGCGTTCTTGATGCCGGGGACGGTGCGGATGTCGTAGTCCACCGTGCTCTGCATCGCGACGAGACACCCGGTATCCACGCGGAGCTGCTCGCCCGGCTTCAACTCCCTCTCAATCAGCGCGCCGCAGGCGTGCACGAAGGCGAGGCCATCGCCATTCAGGCGCTGCAGGATGAACCCCTCGCCGCCAAAGAAGCCCGCGCCGATGCGCCGCGTGAACGCGATGTCGAGGCTGATGCCGCGCGCCGCGCAGAGGAACGAGTCCTTCTGCGCGATGATCTCGCCGCCCCACTCGCGGAGGTCGAGCGCCTTGATCTTGCCCGGCACCGGCGCCGCGAAGGCGACGTCGGCGCGGCGTGCGCCGCCATTGCCGAACATCGTGATGAAGAACGACTCGCCGGTGAGGATGCGCTTGCCGGCGCCGAGCAGCTTGCCGAACAGCCCGCCGCCCTGGTTGTTGGGATCGAGCGTCGTCGCCATCTGGATCCCGTCGTCCATGTACAGCATCGCGCCCGCCTCGGCGATCACTCCTTCGCCCGGGTCGAGCGTAATGACGACGCCCTGGAGGTCGTCGCCGATCATGCGATAGTCAATGACGTCAGCGGGCATTGAACGGTCCTCGGTTCAGGTGCAGGGTGCTGGGTGCAGGCAGGGTGGGGTGCAGGGGCACGGGCACGGTGGAGTGCAGAGTACAGGGTGTGGTGCGGGGGGACGAGGGGAGCGGCGTGTTGGCGTTCTCAGTCAGGGCGCGGCGCGCCAGGCCGCGGCGAAATTCTGCACAATCTCGCCGGCTGGTACCACGTCATTGATGGTCTCGACGCTGCGTCCGGCTTGCCAGTACTCGCCGCGTCCCGTGCCTTCGCGCTGCTGGTCACGCTTGAGGCGCCACAGCCCGATCAGGCCAAAATAGGTGCGCGCCCAGTGCTTGGTCTTGCGCCCCTTGAACATCCAGCGCCAGAAGCCGTTGATGTTCGTGCCGAGCCGCTGGATGTACGGCGTGTTGATAACGGCCACCGGCACGCCGGTCAGTCGCTGCGTGCTCACGATGTCGCGCTCCTTCGCGGCGACGATGGCCTGCTTGTACGACTCCCCCGTCTTGCATTCGGTGGTCGCGATGAAGCGCGTGCCGACCTGTACGGCCGCGTAGCCCAGCCCGAGCACCTGCGTGAACTCGGAAGCGTTGCCCACGCCGCCCGCGGCGACGAGCGGCAGGCCGAGCGGCGCAAGTTCGTCGAGCAGCGCGCGCGGATCCTTGTCGCCCAGGTGGCCGCCGGCGCGATTATTCACGGCGATGAGGCCGTCCACGCCCCCGTCGCGCCCCTTCTCGCCCCAGCGCCGGTTGATGACGTCGTGGTAGACAACACCGCCGGCGGCGTGGACCTTGTCCACCACCCAGCGCGGGTTGCCCAGCGAGGTAATGAAGAAGCGCACACCCTCCTCGAGCGCGATGTCCACCCAGCGAATCATGCGCTGCTCGTAAACTCGTGACGACTTCTCCACCAGCGCGTTGAACCCGATAGGCCGTCCGCCCGATAGGCGGTTGATGAGGCGAAGTCCCTCGCGATACTCGTGGCCGTGCACGTAGGTGAGCGAGATCGGCTGCACGACGCCGATGCCACCCGCCGCCGACACCGCCGCCACGAGTTCGGGATTGCTGCAGGGGAACATCGGTCCGCAGATCAGGGGCACCGTGGCGCCCGTCTGCTTCAGGAACATCTGCTGCACCGCGTGGTTCATTCCGGCACCGGTCCGAGTTTCCACGTCACAGTGGCGCGGGCGACCAGGTCACCCGCGGCATCCTGGACCTCAGAGTAGAAATCGTACTCGCCTTCCGCGAGGTCGGTCGACACCACGCAGCGGCTCTCCGCCACCAGCGTGCCGCGCGCCTTCTTGAAGTACTCGATGCTGATCTTCGTGACGATCCCCCGCATCCCCGAGGGGAGCGCGCCAAGCATGGCGAGTCCGCTCGCGAGCTCGGCCACGTTCATGAGGGCGATGGCGTGCACGGACCCCAGGTGCTGCCGCAGCGCGCGGCGTTCGCGGATGCGCACGCGCGCGTGGCCCGGTTCGAGCAGGAGCACGCGCGGCGAGACGGAACCGGAGTACGGTACCTGCCACCCGAGCAGCTTGCTGAAGAGCCACCCGCCGCCCGGGAGCGCCGAGAGTCGCCGCCACTGGGTGAGGATGGCAGCGCCGGGGGAGTCATTTCGCATGCGCGGAAGCTAGTTAAGAACGATTGGGGATTGAAGAGCTCGGATTCGGATTCGCGATTCGGATTGGCGATGGGGATTGGTGATGGGTGATTGGGATGGTGATTGGTCCTCGGTGGCCCGGTAGCACGCTGGCGGCTTTGCGCTCGGCGGCAGAATCTCATCTCGTGCACCGCGCGCCGTCTACATTTCAATCCCAATCCAAATCGCTAATCTCCATCGCGATCCCAATCGCGAATCCCCATCCGAGCCCACAATCCCCAATCGCCGTGACGCCTGACCTTTCTCCGCCGGATCGCCCGAATCCTCCCGTCGCCAAACGCGTCGAGCGAACCGAGCTCCTCCACGGCGAGCTCCGCGTGGATCCCTACGCCTGGCTGCGCGACCGCGACGACCCCGAGGTGACCGCCTACCTTGAGGCAGAGAACGCGTATACCGCGGCGGTGACGGCGCACACCCAGCCGCTGCAGGAGCTGCTGTACCAGGAGATGCTCGCGCGCATCCAGGAGGACGACTCCACCGTCCCGGTGCGCCGCGGCGAGTGGCTCTACTACCGGCGCACGGAGCAGGGTAAGGCGTATCCCATCTACTGTCGCCGCCGCGAAGCCGACGGTGCACTGGAAGAGGTGTACTTCGACGAGAACGCCGAGGCGGCGGGGCGCGAGTTCTACCAGCTGGGCGCGCTCGAGGTCAGCCCCGACGATCGCCGGCTTGCCATTCTCGAGGATGTCTCGGGCTACGAAGACTTCACGCTGCGCGTGCGCGACCTCACCACCGGCGAGTGGCTTGCCGATCGCGTGGAGAAACTCGGTTTCGGGCTCGCGTGGGCCTCCGACAGTCGGACGATCTTCTACGCGACCACCGACGCGGCCAAGCGCACCGACCGCGTCTGGCGCCACACGCTCGGCGACGCGCAGGCGGCGGACGCCGCGGTTTTCCACGAGCCCGGCGTGCTCAACAACGTCGGCGTGCACCGTGCGCGATCCGGTGCG
>JBAZTM010000047.1:0-30586 GCA_041661925.1 Gemmatimonadaceae bacterium | reverse complement strand
CGGTACCACTCTGCCGGGTCCCGTTCTAGATTGTGAACGATTTCACAAGTGCCATTTCCCGTGAAGAAGATCGCCGAATCCACCGTCCGACGGCTGTCGCTGTACCTGCGCTTCCTCGAAGAATTCGAGAAGGCGGGGCGCACCACCATTTCGAGTGGTGAACTCTCGCGCAGCGGCGGCACGACGTCGGCCCAGGTCCGCAAAGACCTCTCATTTTTCGGCTCCTTCGGCAAGCGCGGCCTCGGCTATTCCACGCCAGAGTTGATTGCGCACATCCGCGAGATCCTCGGCCTGGACCGGCCATGGAACGTGATCGTCGTCGGCGCGGGGAAGATCGGCTCGGCGGTGGCGAGCTATTCAGGCTTTCGCGAACGCGGCTTCAACGTGGTGGGCGTCTTCGACGCCGATCCGCAGCGTGTCGGACAGACGCTCGATGACCTGACCATCGCCGACGTCAAGGGACTCGAGGCCGACGTGCGGCGCCTGCGCGCGCACATCGCGGTGCTCGCCGTCCCGTCCGGCGAAGCGCAGGGCATCGCTACTCGTCTCGCAAAGTCCGGCGTGAGAGCCATCCTCGACTTTACCACCGCCCCACTCGCACTCCCCGAGCACGTCACCGTGCGGCGCATGAATGTCGCGCTGGAACTCGAGGTGCTCTCCCATGCGCTGGCGGGAAGATGAGGGGCGACAGAGGATTGGGAATCCAGAGTTGGACAATGACGACGACCGAAGATTCCGACCTGCGATCGACGCCGTGATCGCGAATCGAAACCCGGAATCGCAATCCTGATCGAAATTCGGAATCGCAATCCTGATCCCAATCCGAGCTCCCACTCCCCAATCAGCCGGGATCTCGCTGTCGCGCTAAGCCCGACTCGCTCGCAGCAGCCTCGCAAAATCCCCAGGCGTCAGCACCTCGGGCCGCGCCTCCGGATCCAGCCCCGCCGCATTCACGACGACGTCGGCCGCCTCGGCGCCGAGGTTGCACACCGTGCGCACGACGCGCCTCAGCTGCTTGCGTCGCAGGCCGAACGCCGCCTGCACGAGCGTGCGGTACGCCTCTTCCTCGTGCTCTTCCAGCACCGGATCGGCACGCGGCGTGATGCGCAGCACCGCGCTCTCCACCTTGGGCGGCGGCTGGAACGCCCCTGCCGGCACCTTGAACACGAGTTCCGGGATGGCCACCGACTGCACGTTCACCGACAGCGCGCCGTACGATTCGCTCCCCGGCGGCGCCACCACGCGCTCGGCCACTTCGCGCTGCACCAGATAGACGGCGCGGAGCGGACGCGGCCGCTTGAGTGCGTGGAACATGATCGGCGTGGTGATGTTGTACGGCACGTTTCCCGCCACCACGTACGGCCCGCCGGCCACCGCGCCAAAGTCCACCTTGAGTACGTCGTTCTCGATGACGGTCAGCCGCGCGTCGTCGGCGTAGCGCTCGCGCAGCCGCGGCGCGAGGTCGCGATCTACCTCGATGGCGATCACGCGTCCGGCGCGCTTCATCAGGACGTCGGTCAGCGCCCCCCGCCCCGGCCCGATCTCGATGACGGTCTCGTCAGCCCCGGGCCCCAGCGCGTCCACGATGCGCCCGAGGATGCGCGGATCGGTGAGGAAGTGTTGGCCTAAGCGCTTTCGGGGGGGAGGATAGGAGGTCATCGAAAGGCTGATGGGAGATGGGAGATGGGAGATGGGAGATGGGAGATGGGAGTGGGGAGATGGGAGATGAGAGAGCGCTCACCGATCTCCCATCTCCCCACTCTCATCTCCCATCTGCTTCGTCCGCAGCACGACCAGCGCCTGGTCATCTCGTGGCGACATCGCCCCCATATGCCCCTCGACGAGCGCAAAGACGCCGTCCACGATGCGCCAGGCGGCTTCGGCGCGGCGGGCCTTCACCACCTCGAGCACCGCGCGCTCGCCGAGCCGCTTCTTCTGCGTGCCGCGCTCGTCGCTGATTCCGTCGGTGAAGAGCACCAGCACGTCGTCCGCGCGCCACGGCTGCGACGAAGCATGCGGCGCGTCATCCACCAGCCCAAGCGGCGGGTCGGTGGCGGCGAGCCGCGTCGTTGCGCCGTCGGCGTGCACCACGAAGGCGTGCGGATGTCCCGCGTTGCACCACGTCACCGTGCCGGACCGCGTGTCAATGATCGCGTAGCACACGGTCATGAACATCTCGGTCTCGCGCAGCTCGTCGGCCAGCGACACGAGCAGCGCGCCGATGGTCGCCGCCGGGTCGCTTGAGCCACGCGCGTGGATGGCCGTGGCGCTCATCACGAGCGCCATGATGAGCGCCGCGCGATACCCATGGCTCGACACGTCGCCAATCAAAACGCCCACCCGACCGTCGCCGAGCTGGAACAGGTTGTAGAAGTCGCCACCCACGCTCTCGGCGGGCGCGACGCGCGCCGCACAATCGGCGGTGGGGGCCAGCGACTGCGGCGTCGGCAGCAGCTTCATTTGCAGGTCGTGCGCGAGCGCCATCTCGCGCGTCAACTCCGCCTGCTCGGCCGAGGCTTTCGCGAGCCGCGTGTTCTGGATGGTGGTTCCCACCTGCGTGGCGATGGCCGAGACGAGCTTCTGGTCGCTGGCCGTGAACGGCTGGCCGCCGCGCCGCCCCGAGAGGTTCACCACGCCCAGCGGCACGCCGCCCTGCGGCGAGGCCCACATGATGGGCACGCTGAGCATCGCGCCCCGACGAATGGGCGCCTCGATGTCGGCATGCATCGCGCCGTCGGCCACGAGCAGGGCGTGATGCGTCCGGAAGACGCGCGCCGTCACCGAATGCGGATCGTCGGCCGCGATGTCGGCCAGCGGCACGGCGGCGCCGAGTACGGCCGCCGGGCGGAGCATGCCAACGGTGCGGTCAATCACGTAGATGGCGCCGCGCCGCGCGCCGACCGTCTCGGAGATCTCGTTGAGGATCACGCGTGCGGCGTCTTCAAGCGACACCGTGCGCCCGAGAATTTCGCCTATCGAATAGAGGAGGTTGATCTCTTCGTACCGTTCGGCGAGGTCGGCCGCGGCGTGGCTGACTTCGAGCTGCGACCGCAGCACCTGCGACGACACGGGGAGCAGCAGCTTCAGTCCGAGTCGCGCCGCCGCGTGGTCAGTGCTCGGGCCCAGCGAGAGCCAGGCCGAACGGGCACCGGGAACTCGCGCAACGATCTGCAATCCGCCCGGCGTCTCGAACTCCATCGCCCCCTCGGCGGGGCGGCGGTCGGCGGCTGGCGCGGCCGAGTCACCAGGGTCGCCCCCCTCAATTTGAAGAGGTTCCTGCGGTCCGGGCTGCGCCCAGACAGACGCCGGGCATCCCGTGGCTTCGCGGAAGGCCGACAGGACGGCGTCGAGGTCGCTCACGCGGCGGCGCTCACGCGGCGCGGTCGTCGCTCGACCGGCGCCGCAGGGTCAGGCGCACGACGTTGCCGCGCGCGCGGAACTGCTCCACGAGGTCCATCAGTCGGCGCATGAGGAACAGGCCGCGCCCGTCCTCGCGCCCCAGGTTGTCGCTGGTGGTGGGGTCGAGCGTGCACGCCTCGAGGTCGAAGCCACTGCCATCATCCTCCACCTCCACGACGAGCGCGTGGGCATCCACCATCACGCGCACCCGCACCGACTTGGACGTGTCCTCGGCATTGCCGCGCAGGATGGCGTTGGACAGCGCCTCGGTCAGCGCGACGGGAATGTGGAACGCCACGTGCCGACCGGGGAACGCCGCAGCCTCGCAGCGGCGGACGACCTCCGCCACCACGTCCTCGATGTAACCAATGTCGCTCGGGATCTCGAGTTCGAGCGACAGGGGGCCCTGCCCCATTCAGAAACTCTCGAGTGCGCGGGCGCGGCTCTCGGAGATCTGGAACAGCGTGTCGAGCTTGGTCAGCTCGAACAGGGTCTGCAGGTCGTCGTTCAGGTTGGCGAGCCGCAGGTCGCCGCCCGTCTCGCGGATCTTCTTGGCGAGCGACACCAGCACGCCGAGACCCGAGCTGTCGATGTACGTGGTCTTCTCGAAGTCCACGAGGACCTTGCGGGCGCCGCCCTCGATCTCGTCAATCACCTTCTGCTTCAGCTCCTGGCGATTGCCGACGATCAGGGTGCCCTCGACTTCGAAGACTGTGACGTCGCCTGATTTCTTGACGGTAAAGCTCATGTCGGGTGCATCCTCGGGAGGTGGGAGCCCTCAATACGTACGTCCATCGGCCGGCGCGCGGGACAGCAGGGCGGTGATGGCCGCCACGTCAAAAATGGCATCTGGGCCAGCGCCGCGCGAGAGATCGGAGACCGGAAGTGCCAGCCCTTGCAGGATGGGGCCGATGGCCCGGGCCCCCGCCAGCTGTTCCACGAGCTTATAGGCGATGTTGCCCGCGTCGAGGTTCGGGAAGACGAGCACGTTGGCCGTTCCGGCGACGACGCTTTCCGGCGCCTTGCGCGCCGCGATGGCCGGCACGAGCGCCGCGTCCCCCTGCAGCTCGCCATCGACGATGAGCCCCCGCTCGCGCACGCGGATCATGGCGAGCGCCTCGCGCACCTTGGCCACCGACGCCGACTCGGCGCTTCCCCGCGTGCTATAAGAAAGTAGCGCCACCCTCGGCTCGTCCCCCACGATACGCCGCCGCGCCGCCGCCGCGGCGATGGCGATGTCCGCGAGCTGGGACGCCGTGGGGTCGGGCACGACCGCGCAGTCGGTGAAAGTGAGAACCATGTCATCCTCCCCCTCACCCTGCACCTCACCGTGCCCGTGCCCCTGCACCCCACCCTGCACCCTTCCCGGAAGGAGCAGGTAGAAGGAGGACGACACGGTCGTGATGCCCGGCGCCGCCCCAATCAACCACAGCGCATACCGCAACACCTCAGCGGTCGTCCGCACGGCCCCCGCCACGCAGCCGTGCACCCCGCGTTCGTGGAGCAGCCATGTGGCAAAGACGAGCGGATCGAGCGCGAGGCGTTCGGCCCCCTGCAGCGTGAGCCCCTTGTGCGCCCGGGCGTTGATGAGCGCTTCTACCAGACGGTCGCCATGCGGGTCGGTGGTCGGGTCCACGCACTCCGCCCCCGTGGCGCGCGCCGCCTCATGCGTCTCCGGCGCGGCCGGATCGAGCACCAGCACCGGGATCGCGACCCCCTGCTTCCGCAGCCGCCGCGCGACCTCAAGCACCCGATCGTCCGCCGACTCGGCGAAGGCGAGGCGGCGGGGGATTTCGGAGGCTCTTGAGTGGAGATCGGACAGGAAAGTCATCTAACCAAGGTGGAGGAGGGGTGCAGCGGCTTGGGAGGGGGAGGAGTGGAGTTGGGGGTGAGGGGAGAGGAGGCGGTTAGGAGCGATGGGGGGAGGAACGAGACGAGAAGCGCGTCGGCCTCCACCCTCCTCCTCCGCACTCCACTCCTCTCTCCTTCCAGGCCTCTGCACTCCTCCTCACCCCTTGGTCGCGAACTTCCTTCTCAGCGCCAACGCCACGGATGGATGCACCAGGTTGGTTATATCCCCCCCAAACTTCGCCACCTCTCGCACCATCGACGAACTGATGTACGTCGTGTCGAGGCTCGGCACCATGAACACCGTCTCCATGGTGGGCGCGAGGTGGCGGTTCATCAGGGCCATCTGGTATTCGTATTCGTAATCGCTCACCGCGCGCAGGCCGCGGATCAGCACCGGCACCTCGAGCTTGAGCGCGAACTCGACGAGCAGTCCCTCGAACGACCGCACGTCCACGCGCGGGTCGTTGTCGAGGGCGCTCCGGATCAACGTCTCGCGCTCCTCCCTTGTGAACAGCGACTGCTTCTGCACGTTCACGGCGACGGCGACAATCAGGCGATCAACGAACTGCAGCGACCGCTTGATGAGGTCGGTGTGTCCGTTGGTGATCGGGTCGAAGCTGCCGGCGTACATTGCCACCTTGGGCATATCAGTCTCTGTAGAAGGTGATCGCCGTGTCCCCGTAGCGACGGGTATCGTCGGCCCCGGGCAACGGTTCGCGCGGCGAATGTTCCACGCCAAGAATGTGCGCGAACGCCGCCTCAAGCCAGCGGTCAGCCACGGCGGTGGCCAGTCCTTTCTCGTAGGGCGGGTCGGCGAAGGCGATGTCGAATGCCCCCGCGTCCAGCGATTGCACGAACTTCACGGCGTCGGCGCGCACGACCGTCACGCGCTCCCCCGCCCCCAGCGCGTCCACGTTCTTGCGCAGCGCGGCAATGGCGCGCGGGTCGCTCTCCACGAACGTGGCTTCCCCCGCACCGCGCGACAGCGCCTCGAGCCCGAGCGCTCCCGACCCCGCAAAGAGGTCGAGCACGCGCGCCCCGGCGAGAGTGGGCTGGAGAATGCTCATCCACGCCTCTCGGGCACGATCAGTGGTGGGGCGCGTACTACGCCCCGCCGGCGCCGCCAGACGGCGACCGCGCCATTCGCCGGCGATGATCCTCATCGGAAGGCGCCTCCACCCTCTCGGCAATTCATCCGCATCCGGCGCCCCCCTCCTCCCCCCTCACCCCAATCTCCACTCCTCTCCCCTCCCAAGCCTCTGCACCCCTCCTCCACCCTATTCGATCCTAAAGTCGACTATCTGCGCCTGAAGCACGCTCGTATTCCGATACTCATTCCGATCCAGCTTATACGCGATCTCAATCGTCCCCCCGCGCGCGGCGACAAGCTCCGACACGCGATGCGCCATCCCCCACCCCACCGCGTCCATCGGCCCGCGCGACGTCGCCAGCCGCATCTTCACGCCGTCGGCGCCAATGCGGTCGGGACCGCCGACAATCTGCACGCCGCGCGCCGAGAAGACCGGCCCCGGATTGCCAATGCCACACGGCTCCATGTGGCGCAGCAGCTTCTCCAATTCATCGGTGGCATCCTCGAGCGGCAACTCCAGGTCCACCCTGATCTGCGGCACCAGGTCGTCGGCGGTCAGCCGATCGCGCGCCACTTCGTTGAATCGCTCCGTGAAGGCATCGAGCTGACTCGCCTCGATGGTCAGCCCCGCCGCGGCCTTGTGCCCGCCATGCTTGATGAGCAGGTCACCGCAGTCCTGCAGCGCGGCGTGCAGGTCGAACGCGGGAATGGAGCGCCCCGAGCCCTTCCCAATGCCGTCCTGCACCGCGATGAGCACCGCCGGGCGTCCCGTCTGTTCCACCACGCGCGACGCCACGATACCGATAACGCCGGCGTGCCACTGCTCGCCGTGCAGCACGAGCCCCCACGTGTCGTCGAGGTCAAGCGCGTTCGCGCCGCGCAGCGCCTCGTCGAGAATGCGTCGGTCCAGCTCCTGCCGCTCGCGGTTCAGCTCCTCGCATTTGCGGGCGAGCGGGTTGGCCTCGTCCTCGCGATCGCTCATCAGCAGCTGCACGCCCTCGATGGCGCGGCCGATGCGCCCCAGCGCGTTGAGACGCGGCGCAAGGATGAAGCCGATGCGCCCCGCCGTGATTTCTTTGGTGTCGAGTCCCGCCGCGCGCACCAGCGCCCGCAGGCCGGCGCTCTTCGATTCGCGGATCATCGGCAGGCCGCGGCGCACGAAGATGCGGTTCTCGCCGCGCAGCGGCGCCACGTCGGCCACCGTGGCCAGCGCCACAAGATCGAGCATGTTGAGCACCACGTTCTCGTTGCCGCCCATCGCCCGCGTCAGCGCCATCGCCAACTTGAACGCCACGCCCACCGCGGCGAGATCCTTGTCGGGCGACGTGTCGTCCACGCGCCGCGGGTTCAGCACCGCGTGCGCCGGCGGCAGCGGGCCGCCTGGCAGGTGATGGTCCGTGATGATCACGTCCACCCCCGCCCCCTGCAGTTCCGTCACCGCCGCCACCGCGCTCGTGCCGCAGTCGCAGGTCAGCACCACTGCGGCCCCCGCATCGAACGCGGCGCGTACGCCGGCCGCTCCGAGGTCGTATCCGTCGGCCATGCGGTCGGGGATGAACGGCGTCACGTCGGCGCCGAGCGCGCGCAGGGCGCGCGTCATCAGCGTGGTGGAGCACATCCCGTCCACATCGTAGTCGCCATGGACCAGGATCTTCTCGCCGTGGGTGATGGCGCGCTGCAGCCGGGCCACCGCCACATCGAGGTCGGTGAGTGATGCTGCGGCCTGCACCTGCTCGAACTGCGGGCGCAGGAAGCGCCGCGCGTCGTCCTCGGCGGCCATGCCGCGCGCCACGAGGAGCGCGCAGAGCGCCTCGGGGAGGTTGAGCGAGCGCTGCAGGGCCCGCACGGCGCCGGCGTCGGGCTGCGGCGCGCGCAGCCAGCGCGCCGCGGCGCGCCGGCGAGGCGACAAGGGGGCGGTCATGCGCCTACGCTGGGCCCGTCCCGTCGAATCGCACCACCATTATTCCGCGAAGTACATCAGGACGCCGCACGCCTCGCAGACGTCAATGCCGCCATGGTTCGACATCTGGTTGCGGCGCTGCATCGGGATGGCCGTGTCGCACGCCCCGCACGCCGTTCCCTTCACCGCCCACGCGGCCTGCGCACGCCGGCGCACGCGGATCTTGTCGTACTTGCCGAGCAGCGGCGCCGGCACGTGCTTGGCCTTGTCGGAGCGCTTGGCGCGCGCCGCCGCCAACTCACCGTCGAGCGAGGCCTGCTCCGACGCGACCTCGGTGCGCGCGTCGGACTGCTCCGCTTCGCACGCTTCGAGCGCGCCCTGATGCGCGTGCAGCGCCGCGCGGGCCTCTTCGAGCCGTCGGTTGATGGCCACCAGTTCCGACTCCTCGGTGGCCACGATGCGCCGCGCCTCTTCCATCTGCGCCACGGCCGCGGTGGCCTGCCGCATCGTCTTCACCGCATCCATCTGCGTCTGGTTGCGGTCAATCAGCGCCTTGTGCTCCGTGATCTTCTCGCGGAGGTGCGCCTGCTTCTTTTCCTCGGCCGTCACCAGCACCTGCGCGCGCTCCAGCTCGTTCGCAATGCGCGTCCTGCGCTGGTCGAGTTCCTTCAGCCGCGGCTGGAGCGCGGCGAGCCGCTCCTCGAGTCCGTGGATCTCCAGATCATCCGCCTGCACCGCCAACAACGCTTCAAGTTCCTGCTGCACTGATCCTCCCCCGTGTCGCGGCGCTCAGGGGCGCCGATACCCCTTCCAACCAGTAGCGCCCATGTGGCGCAGCTCATTGTGCAATCGTTGCTTCTCTGAAATCAGCCGGTCCTTCTGGTCCCCCGTCGCCAGCGGGGTCACGCGGTCCAGCTCGGCCATGCGGTCGCGCATGGACCGCTCGCGCAGGCGACGCAGCGCGTCTTCCACGCTCGCCTGCGGGTTCATCATGCTCTCGGGCGTGTCGAGCATTTCCTCCGCCATCTGCACCACCCACGGCTCGAGGCGGTCGGCGAGCCACGCCACCAGTTCGCCCCCCTGCAGCTCGTGGCCGGCTTCGAGCAGCGCTTCATACATCTCGCGATACACCGGATCGCGCAGCCCAGACGGCGCGCGTTCCTGATCGTCTTCTGCGTCGTGCCACTCCGGCCGGTCGGCGTCGTCCTCGCTCAGGCGCCCCACCCCTTCAATGACGGCGTCGGCCAGCGCGCGGTGCAGCAGCATCACGCGCACCAGGTCGCGTTCCGACGACGACGCCTCCACCGTGCTCTTGTACGGCCCGACTGGCCCCGGCGCTGGTGGCGGCGGCGCATCCTCTTCGGCGGCGCGCGCACGGCGCGCGGCGGGAGGCGGCGGCGCGAGGCGCGAGCGCCTGGCATGCCCCGCATCGAGTTCACGCGCCAGCACGCCGCGGTCCACCTTGGCCGCCTCGGCGGCGCGGGCCAGGTACATCTCGCGCGTCAGTGGATCCTTGGCCGCGCGAATGGTCGGCAGCAGCGCATCGAGCGCGCGCCGCTTGCGCTGCAGGTCAGCAAACCAGCCGCCGCGCTCGAGCAGCTGCACCTTGCGGTCGAAAACGTCGAGCGAGTTGGTGAGCAGCTTCTCCATCGCCTCGCGTCCGTGCGCGCGCACGTACGTGTCGGGGTCGTCCCCCTCGGGCATCGTCACCACGCGCACCGCCACGCCTTGCGCCAACAGCACGTCGGCCGCGCGGAACGTCGCCTTCTGCCCCGGTCCGTCGCTGTCGTAGGCGATGAACACCGTCTTGGCATTGCGCCGCAGCAGCTCGGCCTGCCCTTCGGTGAGCGAGGTGCCCAGCGGTGCGACCACCGGCTCGATGCCCGCGGCCGCCATGCGCACGACGTCGAAGTATCCCTCCACGAGAATGGCGCGCTCCTCGCGACGGATCGCGCCGCGCGCCTTGTTGAGGCCGTAAAGCGTGAGTCCCTTATGAAACGCGTCCGTCTCCGAGCTGTTGAGGTACTTTGGTTCGCCCGGGCCCATCAGGCGGCCGCCGAAGCCCACAAAGTGCGACGACACGTCGAGGATGGAGAACATCAGCCGGTCGCGGAATCGCGGACGCGGTTCGTCCTCGTCCTCGCGCTTCACCAGCAGGCCCGCCTGCAGCAGCCGGGCCGGCTCCCAGCCGAGCGTCGCCATGTGCTCGCGCAGGATGCCCAGTTCGCGCGGCGCGTAGCCCAGGTCCCAATCGTCAGCGACCTCGCGCGTGATCTCGCGCGACGCGAGGTACTCGCGGGCGTGCGCGCCGCGCTCGTCGTCCCACAGTCGCGCGCGGAACCAGGCGGCCGCGGTCGCGTTGATTTCCCACAGCGGCTCGCGCGGGTCGGGCCCTTCGCGCTGCTTGGTGACTTCGCGCACCTCGATGCCCGCCTTCTCGCCCACGTACTTCACGGCTTCCGCGAACGTCAGGCCGAGCCGTTTCTGCACGAAGGTGAAGACATTCCCCTTCTCGCCGCAGACAAAGCAGGTGTAGCCCCCTTTGGGCATCACCGAGAAGTTGTTGTTGGTCCCCTGATGGAACGGGCACGGGCCGCGGAAAACCGAGCCCACGCGCTTGAGGCGCACGTGTTCGCTGATGATCGCCACGATGTCCGCCGCTTCGCGGACCCGTTCGACGTCTTCGTCGGGAATCACTTCAGCTGCACCACGGTCACTCCTGCCCCTCCTTCGTTCCACGCGCCGAGCCGCGACGCGTTCACGCGCGGGTCGCTCTTCACCATCTGCCCAACTTTCTCCCGAAGAGCCCCTGTACCCTTCCCGTGGATGATGCGCAGCTCGGCAAGGTCGGCGCGCAACGCGCTGTCAATCGCCTGCAGCACCGCGTCCTCCACCTCGCCAATGCGCATGCCGCGCACGTCCACCTCGTGCTTGGCCTCCACCTCAGGAATATCCCCGATGTATGCCACAGCCGTCTCGCGATCGCGCAGGTGCCGGTCGCTGATGCGCGTCAGGGTCGCCGCGGGCACGGTGAGCTTGAGCGCCCCCACCACCACCAGCGCCTCCTTGCCGCGCATCTCCAGCAATTTGCCTGCCTTGCCGCCCAGTGTGGAGACCGCCACGGTATCGCCCGCGGCGAGCGGACGATCCGCGCGAGCGCCCTTGCCGCGCGCGCCCTGCTCGCGCGCCTCATGCAGGCGCCGCTCCGCATCGGCCTTGGCGTCCACTTGCTCCTGCTCATCGAGACTGTCGAGCGCCTCACGCTCCTGCGCGGCCCGCTGCTCCAGTCCGCGTCGCGCCGTCGCTGCCGCCTCTTCAAGTCCCGCCGCGCCGGCGTCCTTGAGTGACGCGATCATCTTCTCCAGGTCGGCGCGCGCGTCGAGCAGGTAGCGTCGCGCGTCGTGCCGCGACGCGCGCTCCAGCTCGCGCTCGCGGCGTTTCAACTCGCCCTCACGCTCGGCGAGCCGCCGTCCGCGCTGCTGCACATCGGCCTCGTCGGCCTGCAGCCGCTCCATCAGCGTCGCACTCTCGCGGTCGCGCACCTCAAGAGTCTCGAGCAGGCGGTGCACGTCGCGCTCCACCGTGGGCACCCGCTCCTCGGCCCGCGCAATCACCTCGGACGGCATCTCCAGCCGGCGCGCGATGCTCAGGCCGTACGAGCGCCCCGGGATGCCCTTGATGAGCCGGTACGTGGGCGCCAGCGCCACCGCGTCGAACTGCAGCGACGCGTTCACCACGCCCGGCACTTCCTGCGCCAGCTCTTTGAGCGCGCCCAGGTGCGTGGTGGCGATGGTCATCGTGCCGCGCGTCGTGAGCGATTCGAGAATGGCGCCGCCCAGCGCCGCCCCCTCGAGCGGATCGGTGCCCGACCCCAGTTCGTCCACCAGCACGAGTGAGTCCGCGGTGGCGTCCTTCACGATCTCGATGAGGTTCTTCAGGTGCGCGCTGAACGTCGACAGCGACGCCTCAATGCTCTGTTCGTCGCCGATGTCGGCAAAGACGCCGTCGAAGGCGGCCAGCCGACTCTCCGGTCCCACGGGAGCGGGAATGCCGCTCTGCGCCATCAGCGACAGCAGGGCGAGCGCCTTGAGCAGCACCGTCTTGCCGCCCGTGTTGGGCCCCGACACCAGCAGGGTGCGTTCGCCCGGCAGCATCTCGAGATCGAACGGCACCACGTCGTCGCCGCGCGAGAGCAGCAGCGGGTGGCGGCCGTTGTAGATGGCAAAGCCATCAGCCGGCGCTCCCAATGGCGCCGGCGAGCATCGCGCGGCCAGCGCGTACTTCGCGCGCGCCGCGAGCGAGTCCAGCGCGACGAGCGCCTCGAGCGACAGTTCCAGCGCGGCGTGGTGCGGACGCAGCGCGTCGGTCAGTTCGTGGAGGATGCGCTCGATTTCGCGCTGCTCCTCGATGGCCATCTCGCGGATGCGGTTCCCCGCCTCCACCGCGGCCGGCGGCTCGATGAACACCGTGGCGCCGGTCGCGCTCGTGTCGTGGACGATGCCGCCGGCGTGCTTGGCCCCCTCGCGACGCACCGGGATGACGTAACGACCGTTGCGCACCGTCACCGAGGCGTCGCTCACCTGATGATGCGGTTCGAGCTTGGCCATCAAACGCTCGAGCAGGCGCACCAGTTCGCCCTCGGCGCCGGCCATCTCGCGGCGCAGGCGACGCAGCGCGGGCGACGCGTCGTCGCGCACCATGCCTTCGTCATCGAGCGCCTTCTCAAGGCGTCGTTCCAGTTCCGCGTCGCGCGCCATGACGTCGGCGTACTGCACGAGCAGGGCGCGCGTCATCGCGCTGACATGATCGGCGTAGATCGCATCGCGGGTGCGGCGCGCCGAGCCCAGCAGGCGCCCAGCGTCGCGCAGCGAAAGGCCGTCGAGTGTCGTGCCGGGAATGCGCAGTCGCGCCAGCGCGGCGGTGAGATCGGGAATCAACTCCCCCTGCCACCCTTCCTCAGTGCTCACGAGCGTTCGCAGGGCTTCCACGCGCGCGTGCTCGCCACGCACCGCGTCGAGGTCCAGCGACGGGGCAAGCGACCGCACGCGCGCCGCACCCAGCGACGAGTGGGCATAGCCCGCGACCACGTCGAGGACGCGCGGAAACTCCAGGACACCCAGGGCATGGGGACGAAAAAACCCGACCGGGCGATCGAGATCGCCTGTTCGGGCTTGTCCGGATACCACGTTGGGGGGTGTCACTCCGACTTGCCGAGCTCCTCGCGAACCACGCGGTTGATCATGCCACCATCGGCGCGCCCTTTGAATTTGGGCACCACCGCGCCCATCACCGGCCCGACACCTTTGGCGCCCGCCGCGATGGCCGCCCGCACTGCGTCGCGGACATCGTCCTCGCTGGCCATGGCGGGGAGGTAGCGCTCCAGCGCCACCACTTCCGCCGCTTCCTGCGCCGCCAGTTCCGCGCGGCCTCCCTTCTCGTACGCCTCCACCGACTCGCGGCGCTTCTTCACGCCTTTGCGCAGCACCTCGATGACATCGTCATCGGTGAGCGGGCGCTTGAGTTCGATCTCGCGGTTCTTTGTATCCGAGAGGATCGTCCCCAGAACGAGCGTGAGCGCCTTGTCCTGGGCCTTGCGCGCGGCATTCAACTCCGCGGCGAGGCGATCCTGCAGCGGAGCCATTTAACCGGAGCGGGTGCGACGATTCTTGCGCATCGCCGCGTTCATCTTGCGCTTGCGGCGTTCGCTCGGCTTTTCATAGTGACGATGCTTGCGCAGGTCCGAGAGGATACCGGCCTTTTCGCACTTCTTCTTGAAGCGCTTAAGCGCACGCTCGAAGTTTTCGTCGTCATGGATGATGACTTCCGACAATTACGATCTCCCCCCTTCGTGGCGATTGCGCGCCGGCAAGAGCTCTAGGTGACAGCCTATAAATATAGACGCGGCGGAGAGTTAGAAGCAAGGGAGGAGGACTAGTGCAGGGGCTTAGGAGGGGGGAGGAGTGGAGTGCGGAGTGGGCAGAGAGGGGGCGGGCCGGGAGGCCCGGCTGGGAGGCCCGCCTCCTCCCCTGCACCCCTCTCTCCACTCCTCTCTCCTTCCAAGCCCCTGCACCCGTCCCCCTCCCCGCACGCCCCTACCCCTTCCCCGAGCTCCGGTGTAAGACTGGGACAGGCCAGCCGATCCCAGACACGCTGGCGGTTGCGCCGAAAACACACGCCATGACAAGAGACGGCTCAGGGGCCATAGGATGGCAGTGACCGCGGGTCAGGCGCGGCGGGACTAGGGTGCTCCGCATCTTCCGCAACTCGCGCACCGCGCTCGGCGTCCTCGCCGGGGCCCTCGTCTTCTGCCTGGCGCTCTGGTCGCTGCACCACGAGCTGGCGACGCTGCACTATCGCGATATCCGCCTCGCGCTGCGCGCCGTCCCCAACGAGCGCCTGCTCATCGGCCTCGCCCTCACGGCGCTCGGCTACGCGGCTCTCATCAGCTATGACTGGCTGGCCCTGCGTTATGTGCAGCGCAGGCTCGCCCCGCGGCGCGTCGCCTTTGTGGGCTTCGTGTCGTACGCGCTCTCGCAATCGCTGGGCTTTCCCTGGCTGCTCGGCGGTTCGCTGCGCTATCGCTTCTACTCCGCGTGGGGCCTCTCGAGCGCCGACATCGCAATGGCCGTCGCCTTCAATTCGGTCACGTTCTGGCTCGGCGTATTCAGCATCGGCGGCGCGGTCTTCTTGCTCGAGCCGAGCGCGACGCCCGACCTGCTCGGCCTCCCCGTGGCATCGCTCGCCACCGTCGGCGTGCTGCTGCTGGTGGTGGTGCTCGGCTACCTGACCGCGAGCGTCCTGCGTCGCGCGCCGATGCGGCTGATGGGGTGGGAATTCACACTCCCGCGCCCTACACTCGCCTTCGCGCAGGTGGCCGCGTCCTCGGTCGACTGGGTGGCGGCCGGCGCCGTGCTATTCGCCCTGCTGCCACCCGAGCATCCGGTGCCGTTCGGCGCCTTCCTGAGTGCGTTCCTGCTCGCGCAGGTCGTCGGGCTCGTCAGTCACGTGCCGGGCGGCATCGGCATCTTCGAGTCGGTCATCATCCTGCTCACCAAGGATGAGATTCCCGCCGCGGGGCTCGTCGGCGCCCTGCTCGCCTATCGCGTGGTCTACTACCTCGTGCCGCTTGGCGCCGCGCTCGCCTTGCTCGCGGCGCACGAAGTGGCGCGCGCGCGGCACGGCATTGCGCGCGCGGCGAAAGTGGCAGGGCGATGGGTGCCGGGCGTGGTGCCGTCCATGCTGGCGGTCACCACCTTCGTCTCGGGCGCCATCCTGCTGCTGTCGGGGGCCACGCCGAGCGTGCGGTCGCGGCTGCACTGGCTGGCCGACATTCTGCCGCTCGCCGTCATTGAGCTTTCGCACTTCACCGCGAGCATGGCGGGCGCGGCGCTGCTGCTGCTCGCCTGGGGGCTTCGCCGCCGGCTCGACGCGGCGTGGTGGCTCACGAGCACCGCGCTGGTGATCGGCATCCTGGCGTCGCTGCTCAAGGGCGGCGACTACGAGGAGGCGTTGTTCCTGACGCTCGTCCTTACGGCCCTCGTGCCGGCGCGCCGGCATTTCTACCGGCGCGCCTCGATGACGAGTGATGTCCTCTCGCCCGGATGGACCGCGGCCATCACGCTCGCCGTCGGCGCCACGTTCTGGATGGGGCTCTTCGCGTACAAGCACGTGGACTACAGCCACGACCTGTGGTGGGAGTTCGCCGTGCGCGGTGACGCGCCGCGCTTCCTGCGCGCGTCGGTGGGCGTCATGGGCCTGCTGCTCGTCGTGGCGCTGCAGCGACTGCTCCGCCCCGCCCCGGCGCAGTTCGCCGCGCCCGACGACGCATCGCTCGACCGCGTCGCCGCCCTCGTGCACGCCACGCCAGACGTGCACGCCAGCCTCGCGCTGCTCGGCGACAAGTCGCTGCTCTTCAGCGACGCCGGCAACGCATTTGTGATGTACGGCGTCTCCGGCCGCTCGTTCATTTCGTGCGGCGATCCCGTGGGCGCGCCGAGCGAACGACAGGAACTCGCGTGGCGCTTCCGTGAACTCGCCGACCGCCACGGCTCGGCCACGGTGTTTTACGAAGTGCGCATGCACAACCTGCCGCTCTACCTCGACCTTGGGCTTTCGCTCCTCAAGCTGGGAGAAGAGGCGCGTGTACCACTCGCCGAGTTTTCGCTGCAGGGAGGCGCGCGCAAGGGCATGCGGCGCGTGGTGAATCAAGTGGAGAAGGATGGCGGCGAGTTCGGCATTGTCTCGGCGGACGACGTCCCCGCGCTGATGCCACAGCTGCGCGCCGTCTCCGATGATTGGCTCGCGGCCAAGCGCGTACGCGAAAAGGGCTTTTCGCTCGGCTATTTCAGCGAGTCATACCTCAGTCGCTTTCCAATGGCGGTCGTGCGGCGCGAGGGGCGCGTGGTGGCGTTCGCCAACGTCCTGCGCGGCCAGGCCGGCGATGAGATCACCGTGGACCTGATGCGCTACTCGTCGCAGGCCCCGGACAATGTGATGGAATACCTGTTCCTTCAGCTGATGCTGCATGGACGCGCCGAGGGGTTCGGGCATTTCAATCTCGGCATGGCGCCGTTGGCCGGCCTCGAGAATCGCGCGCTCGCGCCGTTGTGGAACCGCGTCGGCGCGTTCGTGTACCGGTTTGGCGAGAACTTCTACAACTTCCAGGGGCTGCGTGAATACAAGGAGAAGTTCGATCCCGTCTGGGAACCGCGTTACCTCGCCTCGCCCGGCGGGCTGATGCTGCCGCGGATTCTCACCAATGTCGCGTCGCTTATTGCCGGCGGCGTGACGGGGATTGTGAAGAAATGAGGGCCCCATTCGCCCGGGTCGCCTTGATTGTGCTCGGCCTGGCGGCCGCGCGTTCCAACGCGCGCGCACAGGCGGCCGCGCTCGCCGACCTGCCGCTCACTGAGGTACCCGCCACCGGCGCGCCCACCACCGCCGTGCCCACCACAGGCGCGGGGCGCATCTTCGCCGTCTTCCTCACCGGCGATGGCGGCTGGGTGGCGCTCGATCAGGGCGTGTCGGCGCAACTGGCGGCCGCGGGCATACCGGTGGTCGGCTTCAACCAGCGCACCTATCTCTGGACCGCCAAGACGCCGGACCAGGCCGCCGCCGATCTCGCGCGCATCATCACCGTGTATCGCGCACGGTGGCATCGCGATTCGGTGCTCGTCATCGGCTACTCGCGCGGCGCCGGAGTCGCGCCCTTCGCGGTGAACCGCCTCCCACCGCACCTGCGCGGTGCCGTCAAGGCAGTGGTGCTCATCGGCAGCGAACACACCGCGGGCTTTCACTTTCGCATGCGCGACCTCCTGCGCAGCACCCCTGCTCCCGATGATGTTCCGCTGATGCCCGAGATCCAGAAGCTCGGCGCCACGCCCCTCGCCTGCTTCTACGGCGCCGACGAGGCGGATACAATCTGCCCGGACCTCGCGCCGCCGGCGGTGGTCGTGAAGATGAGCGGGGGGCACCACCTTGATGGGGCGTATGGGGAGATTGGGAGGAGGATTCTGGGGCTGCTGAAATAGGCGGGATGGAGGAGGAGTACAGGGGCTTAGGAGGGGGAGAAGTGGCGCGAGGGGGATGAGAGAGGGGGCGGGCCTCGCGGCCCGCCCCCTCCCCCCTCACTCCACACTCCACCCCTCTCCCATTCCAAGCCCCTGTACTCCTCCTCCTCCTCCTCAGCGCACCAGGGGCCGCAATGCCAGCTGCCCCTTCCGGGAGAAGTCAATCGACTTCTGCAGCAGCCGAGCCGCCTCCTGCGGCGCATGGAATCCCACGCTGTTCTCGGCTTCCACGAAGTCCAGCAGGAACTGCGCCTGGCGCTGGTAATCCTGCGCCTTCTTGAGCGCGGCGCTGGTGGAGTCGGTCTTTCGCACCGCCGTTTCGTCGGCGATGAGCTCGAGCAGGGCATCCATCGCCATGTTGCGCATGCCGAACGTGCGATCCTGGATGAGCGTCACGCGCCCCATCAGCTCTTCTTCCGTCTGCTTGTGGCACGTCTGGCAGGCGCGGTTGATCATCAGCATCGGGCTTTGCACGTGGTGGTCGCTGATCTTCTGCGCCCCCACACGCTGGAACGGCATGTGGCAGTCGGCGCAGGCCACGCCGCTCTTGGCATGGATGCCCTGGTTGAACATCTCGAACTCCGGATGCTGCGCCTTGAGCGCCGGCGCGCCAGACGCCGCGTGCACCCAGTCCTTGTGCCCGTCCTTCTGGTAGTAGGCGAGAATCGAGTCGCCGGCGAGGCCGTTGAACCACGGGAAGGTGAGGCGCTTGTCGGGGCCCTTGAAGTAGTACTCCACGTGGCACTGCCCGCAGACGTAGCTGCGCATCTCGGAGCGCGTCGCCTGGGTGTTGACGTCATAGTCCTTGATGCCGAGCGATGCCTTGTACGCGCGAATCCCTTCCATGAACGCTGGGCGCGTGATGCGCAGCGCCATGGACGCCGGATCGTGACAGTCCACGCACGACACCGGATGCTTGCCCGTCTCCTTGAGCGCGTCGAAGTACGGCAGCTTGTTGAGCGCCTCGAAGCCCTTCATGAGGTCGCCGTTGCCAAGCCGCATCATCGGCGCGTACGTCGACGCGTGACAGTTGATGCAAGTGCCCGGCTGCTTGGTCACCTGCTGCCGCTCCGTGTACATCTGGTCGGTGAGCATGTACGCGTGCCCGCGTTCCTCGCGGAAGTCCTTGGCGAAGGCGTACCCCGCCCACATCAGCGTGAGGCGCGGGTCTTCCTTGAGCCGCGACTGCGACGTGACCTCGCGCGGGTCGAGTTTTGTGGGAGCGTGCGGCATCGCCTCGCTGCCGCCGTAGCGCGTGCGCACCATGTCGGCGGTGCGCAGGTAGCCGTCGTACTGCAGCGGGAAGTTCTTCCCCCACAGCGCGGCGTCCGTCGTCGTGTCGGTGAGTTCGACGACGCGATAGAACGGGTTGCGCGCCTCGTCCTGCTTGCGCGTGATGTCGCGCAGCATGTAGCCGGCGAGGATGGCGGCCAGGCCAAAGGCGACAGCGACGAGCACGAGCGTCAGCGTCGTGACACCGCGGCGTGAACGAAGGAACATGAGAGGAATCTCCATCGCAAATCGAGAATCAGGAATCAGGATCGAGCGCCAGTCTGCCATCTGCCATCTGCCATCTGCCATCCGCCATCTGCCATCTGCCATCCGCCTCACCGCACCCAATGCCCCACGTACCGATGGCAGGCAATACAATCGAGCGCATCATCGCCTTTCGCCGCATGCCCCACGCGAGTACCTGGTGTAATTCCCGCGGCGAGATCCGCATGGCAGCTCAGGCAGGCGTCCTGCGTGACGCGGCGATTCTTGGCGCGGATGCGCAACGGATCGGGATGCCGACCCGTGGTGAAGTTCATCGAGTGCACAAAGCCGTTCTCGCCCTTCACCATGTACTTGTGCACGACGTTGTCGTGCGGCGCGTGGCAGTCGTTGCACACCGCCACCTTGCGATGGCTCGACTTCTCCCACGCGGCGAAGTGCTCGCGCATCACGTGACAGTTGGCGCAGGCTGCCGCGTCATTGGTGAGGTACGAGTAGCCCTTGGCGGCGATGAACGTGTAGCCGCCAAGACCGCCCGCCGTGCCGAGCGTCGCGGCGATCACGAACAGGATCCACTTCGTCATCAGATGGTCCGCCTCATCCCGGAGAATCGCTGCCTGTAGGGAAAATAGGCAAGAGGGATACCGATTCAATCGGGCAGGCGTTTACGACATGTCGGAGATTCGACTTCAGTTTGGAGGAGGAGTGCAGAGGCTTAGGAGGAGAGACGAGTGGAGAGAGGAGTGAGGGAAGAGGAGGGCCTCGCGCCCCTCTCCCCTCCCTCCACTCCTCTCCCCTTCCAAATCCCTGCACCCCTCCTCAAACCCTAGTCGAAGATGCAGAGCACGTCCTGTCCCCCGTCAATATTCGGCACGACCACCTCAATCCGTCCGTTCCGCCAGTTCGCTACCATCACGCTCGAGTAGTAGTCGTGCGGGCGGAAGTAATCCAACCAGAGCGTGCGCCCGTCGTTCTCGTACGTTCCCGCGTACGCGCGGGTGGACTCGTAGAACTGGCCGGTGGCCGTCCATTCGCGCACCAGGACCAGCAGGGCGTACGAGTGGTCGCGGCGCAGCGTGAGCGTGCCGCTCGTCACCTCGAGCCGAGGACTGCCCGGGAGGCTGCCGCCGCTCACCACGGCCGGCACCGGGTGGTTGTTGGCGTAGGCCAGATAGTACGTGCCGCGGTCCCAGTACGGCGAGAAGGGATCGTCGTAGCAGGCGCTCAACGTCGCGGCCACGAGCGCGAGCGGCGCCACGCGCATCAGCGCGCGATGCACACGAGTCAGTGTCATGAGGGCTCCGTGGTTTTGAGGACGGCCTTGTGGCCGCATCCCACAGAGGGTGCAACGATGATGCCACGCCACGAGCCCCACGACGGGCGCAATTCTGTCCCCTGCGGGTGACAGAGCGTGTCTGACCCGTATCGATAAAGCAGAGCGCCGTCCCCAGTTGGGGACGGCGAGGGTCGTTCTGAAACGGGAGGAGGACGAGTGCAACGGTCTAGGAGGGGGAACGAGTGGAGAGAGGGGAAGGCGGCACGAGGCCCCCTCCCCCCCCTCTCTCCTGACTCCACTCCTCTCTCCTCCCGAGCCCCTGTACCCCTCCCACCTCCCAGGTCAGCCCGGCGGCCATCCCTGCACCCGCCCACCCAGCAGGTGCGCATGCAGATGAAAGACTGTCTGCCCCGCCTCCGCGTTCGTGTTGATCACGACCCGGTACCCGCGCTCCGCGATCCCTTCCTTCGCCGCGAGATCGCGCGCGAAGGCCAGCACACGCCCCGCCAGCGCCGGGTCAGTCATCTGGTTGAGCGACGGCACATGCTCCTTGGGAATCACCAGGATGTGCGTCGGCGCCTGCGGATTGATGTCGCGAAACGCGAGGCAATGCGCGTCCTCGGCGACGATGGTCGCGGGGATTTCCTTGGAGACGATTCGGCAGAATAGACAGCTCATATTCAGTCCTCGATACGGGTTGGAGGAGGCGTACAGGGGTCTAGGAGGGGAAGGAGTGGAGCGATGAGGGAGGGGAGAGGAGGCCCACGTTCTCCTCACTCCTCTCTCCACTCATCTCCCCTGCCAAGCCCCTGTACTCCTCCTCTATCCTCTGCTTGCTCTCGCTATCGCCAGCGCCGCCACTCCCGCCGTCTCAAATCTCAGCACCGACGTGCCCAGCGACGCCTGCGCAAATCCCGCCGCGGTGAACAACTCGATCTCCGACTCTTCCAGACCGCCCTCGGGGCCAAGCACTATAGTGACCGGAACTACCGGTTCGCTTTGGATGAGCGACACGATCGGCGCACCGCCCTGCGCAAGGACAAGTCGCACACCCTCCGGGGCGGCCGCGATGCACGTCTCCACGGTCGCATCGGGGAACGGCACCGGCAGCCACGCGCCGCCCGACTGCTCCAGCGCCGCGGCCATGCGCGCGCGCAGCCGCTGCTGAAACGTCGGACCTTCGCCGCGCGGCGAGACGCTCTTCGATCGACGGAACGACACCGGGCGCCAACTCGTCGCGCCGAGCTCCGTGCTTTTCTCGCCGAGCCAGAGCATGCGCTCACGATCGGCAATCGGAACGATCAGGTGCACCGGCGGCAGCGGCTCCGTGAACTCGCATCCGTCCACCTGCACGAGCGCGTTGCGCTTGGCGATGCGGATGACCGTCCCCATGCCGCGCGACCCCTGCCCGTCCGCCAGTCGCACAGGCGCCCCGGCCTCGAGTCGCAGCACGCGCATGTGGTGCGCGGCGTCTTCGCCTAGTGTGAGGCTAGACTCGGGCGCTAGTTGGTCTGTTGTGATGAAGGTTGGGAGGGACACGGGGGGGCAGATGGGAGATGGGAGATGGGAGATGGGAGATGGCAGATGGCAGATGGCGGATCACAGCAATTACGACGCCATCTAAACTTGCCGCGCATCAACAGAATCGGCAAAGCCTCCTGCCGTACTCTGTCGCACTCTGTCCTACTCTGTCCTACTCTGTCGTTCTCTCCACCGTTACCGCCCACCACTCGCCCTCACTCGTCTCGGCTGCCACTCGCCAGCGGCCGGCCACCTCGATCGCCGAGAGCACGCTCGCGCGCTCCGTCACCAGGATGCCGCTGAAGATCGCCACGCCGCCCGCAGGCACGGCAGCGCCGATCACCGGTAGCAGCACGGTGATCACGCTCGACAGGATGTTCGCCAGCACCACGCGAACGGGTGCGACGAGCGGCAGCAGCATCGCGGCGTCTCCCTCGAGCACGATCACGCGATCCCCCACCCCATTAGTCGCCACGTTCTGCTCGGCGTTGTTGATCGCATCAGGATCGAGTTCGATGGCCGCGACGCGTGTGGCGCCCAGCTTGGCCGCGGCGATCGCCAGCACCGCGGAGCCCGCGCCGAGGTCGGCCACCGTGTCGCCGGCGCGAATGACGCCCTCCATGAGGCGCACCACGCAGCGCGTCGTCTCGTGCTCGCCCGTGCCGAACGCCATCTCGGGATCAATCACCACCGTGCGCGCCAGGTCGCGTCCCTCGGCGAGCCACGGCGGCACGATGGCCAGCGCGCCCAGCTCATGCGCGCCGATGCGCGACCGCCACGCCGAACTCCAGTCCACCTCGGGGAGCTCGCTGATTTCCACGACGCACGCCGGATCCACCGACCGCGCCCCCTCGACGAACGCATCGAGGTGCGCGTGCGCATGCGCCTCGTCGAGCACGGTCACCAGCGCATCACCGTCCTCCTGCAGCCCCTGCGCGCCGGCGGCGAAGAGAGCGGAGCTCACGCCGTCGCGGAGGGCGGTGATGGAGGGAGTGATTGAGAGGCGGGTCAGGGGCATCGAGGGCGAAGCTAGAGTGTGAGCATCGATAATAGAGTGTGAGCTCGGATTCGGATTGAGGATTCTGATTGGCGATGTGGAGTTGCGATTCGAACCTAAGAACACGGATCGCGAATCAAGATCGCCAATCCAAATCGCAATCCTAATCCGAGCTCCCAATCCCCAATCAAGTCCCCAATCCGAGCTCCCAATCCCCAATCAGCCGTTCACGCACCAAGCACTTCCCGCATCTTCTCCCAAAATCCCTTCTCCCTCCCCGCTGGCGGCTGCTCCTGCACTTCCATCAGGCGGCGCACCAGCTTCTCCTCTTCCGCGCTCATCGTCTTGGGCGTCCACGCCTGCACGCGCACCTGCAGGTCGCCGGTGCCGCTCGCGTTCACGCGCGGTAGGCCACGCCCGCGAAGCTGAAACACTTGGCCGCTCTGCGTCCCGGGCGGCACGCGCAGGCTCAGCGGGCCGAGCACGCCCGGCACTTCAATGTCGTCGCCGAGCACCAGCTGCGGGTACGTCACGAGCACCTCGGTGTAGAGATCCTCGCCGTCGCGCTCGAACCGATCGTCGTCCTGCACCGCGAACAGCACGAGCACGTCGCCGCGCGGTCCGCCACGGACACCCGAGTTCCCCACGCCCCGCAGGTGCATGTACTGCCCGCTCGCCACGCCCGCCGGGATCTTCAGCGGAATCTCGTGCTCGCCGCGCTGGCGTCCCTCGCCGCGGCACGACTTGCAGGGACGCTCGATCATCGTCCCCTCGCCACCGCACGTCGGACACGGCGCCACGCTCACGAAGTTGCCGAAGAACGACCGCTGCGCGCGCCGCACTTCACCCTGCCCGCCGCACGTGACGCAGCGCGTCGGTTTGGTGCCCGGCTCCGCGCCCACGCCGCCGCACTTCTCGCACGGGTCGAGCAGCTTGAGCTTCACCACCTTCTCAATGCCCGTCGCCACCTCGGCAAGCGTGAGCTTCACGTCGATCTTCACGTCCGCGCCCGCGCTCGGCCCAGTCTGCTGGCGCTGCGCGCCGCCGAAGATGTCGCCGAAGCCGAAGTCGCGCATGAAGATGTTGAGGGCCTCGGAGAGGTCGACGTGATGGAATCCGCCCGCTCCGCCCCCTGCACCGCGCAGCCCCGCCTCGCCGTAACGGTCGTACGCCGCCCGCTTCTGCGGGTCCTTGAGCACGTCGTACGCCTCCGTCACCGACTTGAACGCCTCCTCGGCTTCCTTGGAGCCGCCGTTCTTGTCGGGATGGTGCTTCATCGCAAGTTTGCGATATGCCTGCTTGATGTCGTCGTCGCTCGCGTTCCGTTCGACGCCGAGCACCTGGTAGAAATCAGCCATTCAAGAAATTCTCGGTGAGATAACGTCCATCACTCGGCGCTTCACGTCATGCAGCAGGCGATGCACGGCGCGCCCCGTCGCCGTTCCGCGTACGTTGTGCTCCCGCCGAATCCACTCCAGTTCCTGCACGCGATCGCGCTGAATCGCGGCGGGATGCCGAATCGGAAACTCCATCGGCCACGTGCGCGATGGATACAACGGCGGCACGTTCGGCGTGTTCGTGGAGCCCGTGCCGAACCCCAGGTTCTCGACGAGGTTGCGCCGCGGAATCGCCGTTAGCCCGCCCGTCTGCCACGCGAGCAGCAGCCACTGCGCATCCCAGATGTTTGGCTGGCCGGCGTACACGTTCTGCATCCACGGCTCGTACACCTCGCGCGCCTCGGCGCTCAGCGCTCGCCACGCCGCGCTCGCACGAAAGGCTGGCCAGCCCTTCATCTGCACGTCGAAGCCGTTCCACGCGCGTCGCCACGACGCCCAGCCCCAGCTCCGCGGATACGCCGAGAACCAGTAGCTCTCGGTAGTGCCCGCAGATTCGCCAAACGCATTGTACCCGCTGATGGACATCACGCGCGGCTCATCGCGATAACGCTCGAGCAGCTCGTCGCAGTATTGAAAGAACGTCGGCTCCGGAAGGATGTCGTCCTCGAGGAAGATCGCTTCGTCGGCGCGAGAGAAGACCCATTCGATGGCGCTCGCCGGCCGATGACAGCAGCCCAGGTTCGCATCGCTGTAGCTGCGCTCCACCTCGCACGGCCAGTCCACGGCGCTGACGATGCGCTGCACCTCCGCGCACAACTCGGCCTCACCGGGCCGATCAGGGCGTGGCCCGTCGAGCGCGATGAACAGTCGAGACGGCCGCGCCGAGCGGATGCGCTCAAACACCCGCGCCGTAGTAACCGGCCGGTTGAATGCGATCAGCGCGACAGGGCTTTTCACCCCTCCTCCCCCCTCACCCCTCTCTCCACTCGTCTCTCCTTCCAAGCCGCTGCACTCCTCCTCCACCCTATGCGAGTACGTCTTCGACGAGTTGCGATGCATGCCGTACGACCGCAATCACCTTCTCATACGGCATGCGCGTCGGGCCAATCACGCCAATCACGCCGCTCAGCGCGCCGGCGCGATACTCCGCCGTCACAACCGTGAGGCCGCCGAGCAGCGCGTTGTCGTGTTCGGAGCCAATCGTGATGGACATTCCGCCCGTGGACGAACGGCTGCGCAGCAGCGTCGCGAGCTGGTTGCCCTTGTCGGTGAGCGCGATCAGCTTGCGCATCGCGTCGCCGCTCGCGAACTCGGGCTTGTCGGCCAGCACCGACGCCTGGCCGAGCACCACGCTCTCCTCTGCGGCGGCAGGAACGTCGAACAGCGCGTTCCCCTCCTGCACGAAGATGTTCAGCAGGTCACCGCCCTCTGCGGACGTGTGCACGTCGCGCAGGCGCATGCCGAGCGAGTGGCGAATCTCCGAGAGCGACATCCCCGCGAGCCGCTCGTTGAGCACGAACTGCACTTCGACGAGCACCGTGTCGGCGATCTCGCCGCGCACTTCAATGAAGACGGTGCGTACCGTGCCGCCCTGTAGCGTGAGCACGAGCAGCAGCTTCTCGGTCGACACGCGCACCAGTTCGAGCCGCTGCAGCACGATCAGGTCAAGACGAGGCCCCAAGGCGACACCGAGTTCCTGCGTGAGTACGCCCAGCGATTGGGCGGTGCGGCGCAGAATGGACTCAATGGCCGATCCGCCGGCGGCGATGCCGCCCAGCAGGCGCTCGCGGTCCACCGTGGCGAGTTCGGTGACGTGCATCAGCGAGTCCACGTACAGGCGATAGGCCTTGTCCGTGGGGACGCGTCCGGCCGACGTGTGCGGATGCGAGAGGAAGCCCTTCTCCTCAAGGTCCGCCATCGTGTTGCGGATGGTCGCGGGCGAGACCCCGAGCCGGAACCGGCGCGTGAGCGCGCGCGAGCCGGCGGGCTCGGCGGTCTCGACGTACGATCGGATGACGGCTTCGAGGACCCGCCGTTCGCGTTCGGAGAGCTCTACGGAGGACATAAGTGTATTGAATCTAACGAGTTCAGCGCTTTGTCAAATTGGTGGCTAACGCGTTGGCTGGGTCTGGTGCCGAGGTTCGTGCGCGCGCAGCTGGCTGGGGGTGTGGTCCTGCTGTAGGGATCGTGTGTGCGCGCAGCTGGCCGGGGGTGTGGTCCGGCTCAATTCTCGGGCCTGACTGGCGCGCTTCGCGCGCCTTTATTGGGCCCTCCAGTATTCGCTGGACCACACCCCCGACCATCTGCGCACTCACATCTGCCGGACTGCTCACACCCCCGACCATCTGCGCACGCACGTCTGCCGGACTGCTCACACCCCCGGCCATCTGCGCACTCACATCCGCCGGACGGCACCCCCGGCTAGCTGCGCACACCCATCCAACGGCGCCCCCGACTCACCCGCTCGCCAACGCGGCAGCCAACGAGTCCATCCGCAGCCAGCCCAGCGGGGTCAGGATCAGCTGGTCGCCCTCGCGGCGGGCCCACCCTTCGGCGATCCAGGGCTCGGCGCGGTGGAGCTCGACCTCCGTCGCCTTCAGCCCGTCGGTCGTCCGGAGCCCGAGATAGACCCGCTCGGCGGCGACTTCCGCGGGCCAGAGAGTCTCGTCGCCTTCCATCGGGTCCTTTCCGCCCTCGACGAGTTCGAGCCAGCGCACGTACTCGCGGGCGTTCCAGCGCCTCGTTTCGCCATCAAAACCATGCGCCGATGGGCCCACGCCGAGGTAGCTCGCACCGGACCAATAGGCCGAATTGTGCCGAGAATGGTCGCCGGGGCGGGCGTAGTTGGAGACCTCATAATGAAGGAACCCGGCCGCCCCGAGCCGGCGATCGGCCTCGAGAAACTCGGCTTCGAACCGCGCCTCGCTCACGCCGGCCACCCGCCCGTAGTCGGTCCAGCGCCCAAGGGGAGTGTGCGGCTCGACCGTCAATCCGTAGACCGAAAGGTGCCCCGGCTCAAGCGAAACAGCTGTTTCGAGGTCGCGCGACCAGTCGCGATTGAGGCTGTCGGGGAGGGCGAAGATGAGGTCCAGTGATATCCGTTCGATACCCTCACCGTTCAATATCTTGACAGCTTCGCTGACCTGTGGGACGGAATGGGTGCGATGCATCCACTCCAGAACGGCGGGGTCGAAGGACTGTACGCCGAGCGAAACGCGGTTCACTCCGCCCGCGCGCCACGCCCGAACGACCTCGGAACTGATGTCTTCCGGGTTGGCCTCGACCGTGACTTCGCCGAGTTCTGCGAGAGGTTGTTCCGAGACTGTGGAAATCAGATTTGTGATGCCGGCAACGTCAACGCCTAGCTTGGATGGAGTTCCGCCGCCGAGGTAGACTGAGCGGAGTGCGCCACTGGACGGTCCGATCGCGCGTGTTACGAGTTCTGCCTTAATGGCGTCTATGAAGCGCGACGCCGGAACCTGCTTGCGGACGGCGATCGAGAAGTCACAGTACGAGCAGCGCCTGGCGCAGAACGGCACGTGGACGTAAACGTGCGGCGGACAGGCAGTCTGATGGTGGTGGCCGGCCATCGGATCAGCTCAAGCGAGAGGATTTGAATGGGGCTGGACGACGCCCATCGAAGCGGCTGGGGCAGGCAAGGAGCTGCAAACCCGCGAAAACTCCAAGAAACCGTCAGTTGAGAAACACTTAAAGTCGTTTCTCATTTCCATTATTATCAGTAAGTTACGCGCATGATCTAGAATCTACTTCAACCTCACCACAACACATCGCTCGGTGTCTCGGAAGCGGTCCCCGCGTGAACAAACAGCGTCTCCAGCGACCCTTGAGGTGCGAGCCCACCCATCGACCCACGCATCCAGCACATCATCGGACAGAATGTCCGGCTTCAAACATGACCAGAAAAGCGACAGTTCGTGGAGCGCTCACGGCCTCCGGCTGACTCGCCCGTCGGACCCTAGCCACACCCTGCCCTTCAACTCCAGCGAAGTCAGCACCACTCCCGCTTGCCGAACTGGCAGTCTACTGTTGGTAGCCACCTCGTCCACGTACGCCCCACCCGATGGGACGCCAGCCAGCACGTCGGCCTCAATCGGCTCCAGATCGGAGGCCGGCGGGAGGGCCGACGCGTGCACACCCATGAGCGCGAGCGCGTCCCCGATGGTGCAGATGACCTGCCCGCCCGACCCTAGGAGCCAGTTGGCCCCGGCGCTTTGGGGGCTGTCTATGGGCCCTGGTACCGCAGCGACGGCCCGTCCGAGCCCCAGGGCCTGTTCTACCGTGTTCATGGCCCCGGACTTGTGGGGAGCCTCGACAACGATCACGAGGCGCGCCAAGGCGGCAATGATTCGATTCCGGTTCGGAAACGACCCAGCGTGCGCCTTCGAACCCGGCTCCTGCTCGGCCATCAGCAGCCCCGCGGCACCAATCGACTCGTGGAGCGCCCGATGCCCGGTCGGGTACGCGATGTCCACGCCCGTCCCCAGAACCGCAATCGTTCGCCCACCGCCCCGCAGCGCGCCCCGGTGGGCCGCCGCGTCAATCCCCCGCGCCATCCCCGACACCACTGGCACCCCGGCGGAGGCGAAGGCGTAGCCCAGACTATCCGCCACGCGTTCGCCGTAGTTCGTGGAGTTACGCGTCCCCACGATCGCTACCAGCCCATGCGGGGCGGCCAAAAGATCCGCATTCCCGACTAAATGCAGCCGCGCCGGCGGCGCAGCGAGGTCGCTGAGCGAGGCTGGCCAGCTGGGCGAGGAAGGCGTCAGCAGCTGAATCGAGAATGCCAAGCCCCCTCCCGAAGTAGATGCGTCCGCGGCGCCGCGCTGCCGCGCCGCCGCGCTGCCGCGCGCAGAACTAAGCGCCGGTCTTCTTGAGCTCCAGCAACTTCCCCCACCACGCCCGCTTCAACTCCTCCAACCCCATCCGCGCCGGCGCCGAAATCGAGTAGACGCCAAACGCCCCCGGGGCATTGATCTCCGGGACCATCTGCTCGCCCCACAAGTCGAGCTTCGAAAAGACCACGCAATGCGGCTTGCCCGCGAGTTCCGGCGAATACGCCGCGATCTCGGCGCGCAGCTTGTCGTACTCCTCCTGCCACTCCATCACGTCAATCGGGATCAGAAAGGCCAGGATGCGCGTGCGTTCGATGTGCCGCAGGAACTGCAGGCCCAGGCCCTTCCCCTCGTGCGCGCCTTCGATGATGCCCGGGATGTCGGCCACCACGAACGTGCGGTGGTCACTCATCTGCACCACGCCCAGGTTGGGCTGAAGCGTCGTGAACGGGTAGTCGGCAATCTTGGGGCGCGCCGCGGAGACCACCGAGAGCAGCGTCGACTTGCCCGCGTTGGGCTGGCCCACGAGGCCGATGTCGGCGATGAGCTTGAGTTCAAGTTCGAGGGTGCGGACCTGCCCTTCCTCGCCCGGCTGCCACTCGCGCGGCGACTGGTGCGTGGCCGTCACGAAGAAGGCGTTGCCTTTGCCGCCGCGTCCGCCCTTGGCCACGATGATTTCGTCGCCGTTGGCGAGGACCTCGCCGAGTATTTCGCCCGTGTCCTGGTCCTTGATGACGGTGCCCGCGGGGACGGGCATGACCTCGTCGTGCCCCGAGCGCCCGGTCTTGTTGGACCCCATCCCGTGCTCGCCGCGTTCCCCTTTCCAGTGATCGCGGTAGGTGTAGTCGAGGAGGGTGGCGAGGTTGGTGTCGCCGCGGATGATGATGTCGCCGCCCTTGCCGCCGTCGCCGCCGTCGGGCCCGCCCATGGGGACGAACTTCTCTCGGCGGAACGAGGTGCATCCGGATCCGCCGGTGCCGGCTTCGACGCGTACTGTGACTCGATCGATGAACATGCTTACCCTTGTTGTTCGTTTGCCGGATCCGCGCGCGTGCGCGTCGCTCGGTGTTCGTTCTCGCTCAATTCTCGGGCCTGACTGGGCGCTTCGCGCCCTTGGTTTGACCCTCCAGTATTCGCGAGAACGAACACCGAGCGCCACGCACATCAGCCTCCGACGGGGCTACGCCCGTCGGGCACCGTTCACCGACTGGCAACGCTCACCTCCGCCGCGCCAGCCCGCCTCCTCCCCCCCCCCACCGCACTCCACTCCCCTCCCCCTCCAAACCCCTGCACCCCCCC
>JBAZTM010000046.1:645-31315 GCA_041661925.1 Gemmatimonadaceae bacterium | reverse complement strand
AGTCCGTGGAGGCGCGCTGGCAGCCGTGGATCGGATGCTGGGCGCCAGTACTCGCGTACGACACCGCCGGGCGAGCGTTCGGTTCCACCGCGCGTGTCTGCATCGCTCCCGCTCCGGGAAGCTCCGCAGTCGAGGTGACGACCATCTACGCCGGAAAGGTGACGAACCGGATCATCATCGAGGCCAATGCCCAGCCGCATGCGGTAACGCGCGATGGCTGCGAGGGAACCGAGACTGCGTGGTGGTCGCCAACGGGCCGGAGGCTCTACCTGCGCAGCGCACTCACCTGTGCCGATGGCACTCGGCGTTCGAGCTCAGGCGTCCTCTCGTTCACCGAGCACCGCCAGTGGCTTGATGTCCGCGGCCTGGCGATCAACGGCGGGTCGCCGAGCATCGCCGTCGGACGCTTTGCGGCCACGGAGGCCGCAGACAGCGTGAGCATCCCCGCCGATGTGCGGCACGCCACTCCGGTTCGCACGCCATCCGCAGACTACGCGACCGTGGCGGCTGCGTCACCGATCACGCTGGCGGACATTGCGGAGGTCTCGATGGACCTCGACGCGAGCGTGGCGTCGGCCTGGCTCGTGGAACGCGCCCGGGGGCTCACGTTGGCGATTGACGGCAAGAAGCTCGCGGCGCTCGCCGACCATGGTGTGCCGGCCTCCGTCATCGACGTGGCGGTGGCCCTCGCGTATCCGGATGTTTTCGGCATCGCCAGTGATTCTCGTGAGGCTCAGCGGCGGCCCGGTGCTCGCGCCGTGGCGACGCAGTCTCAGATCCGCGGCTGGTACCAGGGCATGCCGACTTATAGTTCCTCCTGTAATCCGTACTTCTTGTCCCTCGACCCGTGGTACTACTACGGTAGCTACGCTCGTCAGTGCGGGTACGGGTATCCCTATGGCTACTACGGCTACGGATACGGCTACGGATCACCGTACGGATGGTACGGACCCTACAGCGGCACGTACTACTCTGGCGGACCGACGGTCGTCGTGATTCCCAGCGGCTCGCCCGGTACGCAACCGCAGCATGGTCGCGTGGTGAAGGGGCAGGGATACACGAGTGGTGCGGGGGCGGGCGGGTCCACGGCTCGCAGCGGCGGCTCGTACACCTCGATGACCTCGAGCCAGGGAAGCTCGAGTGCCGGCAGCGGTTCGTCATCGGCGTCCAGCGGTACCACTTCCTCATCAGCGTCGAGCGGCGGAGAACGAACCGCGGTTCGGAAGCCATAGCTCGCCGTCTCCCGACCTCGTGATCGATGTCTCGGAACGCCCGGGTGAACCTCACCCGGGCGTTCCGCCAACTCAGCTCTGCCGTCTCCGCCGACTTGGAGACGGCATTGCCATGTGTTACGTGCGAAACACCTCGAGCGCCAGCTCCACCTTCCCGAACGGCGCCGACACCTGCACCCCCTGCACCACAGGGCGCACACGCTCGAGCATCTCTCGTGCGATGGCAATGCCTTCGGCCACGGCGTGGTCCTTGGACTTCTCGTTCGCACGCCGCATGCGATCAATGATTGCCGGCGGCACCGTGACACCGGGCACCTCGTTGGCCAGGAACTCGGCGTTGCGCACCGACACGAGCGGCCAGATGCCAGCGACCACGGGGATATGAGCGTCCGCGATGCGAGCCACGAACGACTCGAGCTGCGCCGTGTCAAAGACGGGCTGCGTCACGGCGAACTCGGCTCCCGCGTCCACCTTCCACGCGAAGCGCTTGAGTTCGTGCTCGACGTCAATCGCCACCGGGTTCACGCCGACGCCGATGACATAACGCGTCGGGGCGCCAATGCTGTTGCCGCCCGGGTCCATGCCGTGGTTGAGGCGGCTGACCAGGTTGGTGAGGCCGATGGCGTCAATGTCGAAGACGGCCGTGGCGTCGGGATACGGACCCATCTTGGGTGGGTCGCCCGTGACGAGCAGCACGTTGTGCAGCCCAAGCGCGGAGGCGCCAAGCAAGTCGGAAAGCATGCCGAGCAGGTTGCGGTCGCGGCACGCGTAATGCGTCACCGTCTCGATACCGCACGCCTGCTGGATGAGCACGCTCGTCGCGATGGCGCTCATGCGGCTCTGCGCGCGCGGGCCGTCGGGCACGTTGACGGCATCCACGCCGGCTTCCCTCAGCTTCTGCACCTCGGCCAGCATCTTCGACGGTTCGACGCCGCGCGGCGGCACGATCTCCACGCTCGTCACGAACGCGCCGGCCGCGAGCTTGCGGCCCCACGCCGAGCGCTCGGCGAGCGGCACCGCCGCTACGGCGTGCGACTCGTGATGTGCCGCGACCCGCGACAGCCGTCCGCCGCCCGCCGACTGTTCCACCGTGGCGTGGCGCGGCACGAGCGGACGCACGCCGTCCACCATGGCGCGGATGTGTTCCGGCGTCGTGCCGCAGCAGCCGCCTACCAGGCGCACGCCGGCCTGGATGAGGTGGCGCGCGTAGTTCGCCATGTACTCCGGGCTCGCCATGTACATCGCGCGCCCGCCGACCTCGCGCGGCATGCCGGCGTTCGGCATGGCCGACAGCTTCTTCGTCGTCACCGCCGCCATGCGCTCGATCGCTTCGAGGATGGTCTGCGGCCCCACCGAGCAATTGAGTCCGATGATGTCGGCGCCGGTCTCGTCGAGTGTTTCCGCGGCTTCCTCCGGCGGCACGCCGAACGACGTGACGCCGTCGGGGCCCACCGTCACTTGCGCGATGACCGGCAGCGTCGGATCCACCGCGCGCGCCGCCTTTACCGCCTGCGCAATCTCGTCGAGGTCGCTGAACGTCTCGAGGATGAAGCAGTCCACGCCGCCCTCCTTGAGGGCGCGCATCTGCTCGGCGAACAACTCCTGCGCCTCCTCGCGCGACGTTGGGCCGTAGGGCTCGATGCGCACGCCGAGCGGCCCCACGGCGCCGGCGACCAGCGCATCGTCGCCTGCCGCCTCACGGGCGAGAGTCGCCGCCGCGAGGTTGAACTCGCGCACGTGCGCCTCGAGTCCGTAGTGCTGCAGCTTGGGCCGATTCGCCCCGAACGAGTTGGTCTCGAGCAGTTCCGCGCCGGCGCGCACGTAGTCGGCGTGGATGCCGCGCACCAGGTCGGGCTGGCGGACGTTGAGCTCGTCGTAGCACTGGTTGATGAAGACGCCCTTGGCATACAGCAGCGTTCCCATCGCGCCGTCGGCGATCACCACCTGCGCCGGGTCGAGCAGCCTCTGCCGCAGTTCATCGCGCGTCGCGCTCATGTGGCCTCCGCCGCGGTGCGCACGGCATAGTACTTGCACTCCGGGTGGTGCAGCACGATGGCCGCGGTGCTCTGTTCCGGCACGAGCTGGAACGCCTCGGTGAGCGTCATGCCGAGCGACGCCTCCACCGGCAGCAGCTTGAAGACCTGGCCGTGATCGTCGAGGTCGGGACAGGCACCGTAGCCCCACGAGTAGCGCTTACCGCGTTCATCGTCGAGTGAGAGCTCACGGCGAATGCGCGCATGCATCCACTGCGCCACCGCCTCGGCGGTCTCCACGGCGAGTCCGTGCACGAGGAACGCCTCGCTGTACTCGCCCGCCTGCTGCAGCGTGTCGAACCGCGCCGACGCGGCGCTGCCGACGGTCACCACCTGCAGGGCGATGACGTCCACCGCGTCGCTGGCGACTGGGCGCACGTAGTCGGCGAGGCAGAGCCGCTCGCGTCCCGCCTGTCGCGGGAACTGGAAGCGCGCGATCTCACGCCGCGCCGCGCCGTCGCTCTCGAATGCGGCGGGGTCGTAGACGATGATGGCGTTGCCCTCGCTCTGGACGGGGAAGTAGCCGTACACCGCCTGCGGCTTCAGCCAACCGTCGCGGAGCGCCTCCGCCTCGAGCCGCCGGCGTGCCGGCTCGAATTCGTCGCGGACGACCTCGTCGTACGCCGGGCCCGAGCCACGGCCACCCCACTGCAGGCGGTACAGTTCGTCGAGGTCGAGCAGCGAGAAGACCTCGTCCAGCGGAATGTCGTGCAGGACGCGCGCGCCAAAGAACGGAGCGCGCGGCACGAGAACATCGGTGCGCACGTCGCTGCGGGCTCCGCCGCTCTCGCCGGCCCGGACGTCCTTGCCGACGCCCGTGTTGAGGAAGACGTCATTGCGGGCGTCGTCCATCAACTGCTGTGTGAACGCCGCGCGCGCGGCCGGGTCCCGCAACCGGTCCATCGTCTCGAGCCCCTCGAACGCATCCTTGCAGTAGAAGACGCCGGGCGCGTAGGCGCGTTCGCCTTCCACGAACATCGCCCGCCGACCGAAGCGGCGGTTGATCGCGGCGCCGCCGATGAGCACCGGCACCTGCAGTCCGCGGCGGTCGAGCTCCTGCACGCACAGCGGCATCTGCTTGGACGTGCTCACCAGCAGCGCGCTGAGGCCGATGGCGTCGGCTTTCAACTCCACTGCCTTGTCCACGATGGTGTTGACGGGCACCTGCTTGCCCAGATCGTGCACCGTGTAGCCGTTGTTGGCGAGAATGGTGTTTACCAGCGACTTGCCGATGTCGTGCACGTCGCCATACACCGTGGCGAGCACCACCGTCCCCTTGGTGTACCCTTCCTGCCGCTCGAGGAACTGCTCGAGGTGCTTCACGGCGCGCTTCATCACCTCGGCGCTCTGCAGCACGAAGGGGAGGATGAGTTCGCCAGCGCCGAACTTGTCGCCGACTTCCTTCATCGCCGGAAGCAGCACCTCGTTGAGCACGCGCACCGGCTGCTTACGCACACCGGCCGTGTCGAGCGCGGCCTCGATCCCCTCCTTCTTGCGGTGCACCACCATCCAGTGCACCCGCTGCTCGGCGGTCATGCCCTCGGTGGGGTCCGCCTTGTCCGCCGTCGGCCGTCCGCCGTCGGCCGTCTGCGAGAAGTGCTCGATCAACTTCTGCGGCGCATCAGCAGACCTGTTGAAGATCAGCGCGTCCGCCAGCGCGCGCTCGGCCGCCGGGATCTCCGCGTACGGCGTGATGTGCGCCGGATTCACGATGGCGGCGTCGAGCCCTGCCTGCACGCAATGGTGCAGGAAGACGGAGTTCAGCACGCCGCGCGCCTCGGGATCGAGGCCAAACGAGACGTTGCTGACGCCGAGGATGGTGAGGACGCCGGGGAGCTCGCGCTTGATGGCGCGAATGCCGTCGATGGTCTCGTGCGCCGAGTCAATCCACTCCGCGTCGCCGGTGGCGAGCGTGAAGGTAAGGGCGTCGAAGACCAAGTCGTCGCTCGACATCCCGTACTCGCCGACCACGATGTCGTGGATCTTGCGGGCCACCTCGAGCTTGCGCGCGGCGGTCTTGGCCATGCCCTGTTCGTCGATCGTCAGCGCGACGAGGGCGGCGCCATGCTTCTTGGCGATGGGGACGACGGCCTCGATGCGCTTGCGCCCATTCTCCATGTTGATGGAGTTCACGAGCGCGCGGCCGGGGACGTGCTCGAGGGCGCGCGCGATGACGTCGGGCTCGGTGGAGTCGATCATCAGCGGTGTTTCCACCGACTGCGACAGCAGGCGCACGACCTTCTCCATCTGGTCGGCCTCGTCGCCACGTTCGGTGACGGCCACGCAGACGTCGAGCACGTGCGCGCCGCCGTCCACCTGCTCGCGCGCGACCTCGAGGATGCCCTCGTAGTCGTCGGCGAGGAGCAGGCGCTTCACTTTGCGTGAGCCCTGCGCGTTGACGCGCTCGCCGACGAGGAGGGGCGCGGGGTCCTGATGCAGCGTGATGGCGCGCATCGCGGACGAGACTCGCGGCACGGCGTGGGCGTGCGGGGACGTCGTCGTCGACCCACGCACCGCGCGCACGACCGCCTCGAGGTGCGCCGGCGTCGTGCCGCAGCAGCCGCCGACGATGCGCACGCCGAATTGCTGCACGAACTCACGCAACGCCTCCGCCATCGGCGCCGGTTCCAGCGGATAGACCGCGTCGCCGGTGCCGGTGTTGAGCGGGAGCCCCGCATTGGGGATGCAACTGATGGGGCGCGTGGCGTGCTCGGTGAGCCAGCGCACCGGATCGCGCATGTGTTCCGGCCCAGTGGAGCAGTTGAGCCCGATCACATGCACCGGGAGCGCTTCGAGCGTCGTCATGGCGCTGGCGATGTCGGTGCCGAGCAGCATCCGCCCGCTCGTGTCGAGCGTCACCTGCGCCTGCACGGGGAGCCGGCGGCCGATCTCGGCGAACAGCTGCTCAAAGCCGGCGATGGCAGCCTTGACCTCGAGGATGTCCTGCGACGTCTCGACGAGGAGCACGTCCACGCCGCCCTCGACGAGGTACTTCGCCTGCAGGTAGTACTGCTCGGCGAGCGCGGCAAAGGTGATGGCCGACAGCGCCGGATCGCTGGAACTCGGCAGCATCCCCGTGGGCCCGATGGAGCCGGCAACGAAGCGCGGCTGCTCCGGGGTCGCGAACTTGTCGCAGGCCGCACGCGCCAGGCGTGCCGCGGCCACGTTGATGTCGCGCGCCTTGTCCTCGAGTCCCCACTCACCCAGCCGGCGCGGCGTGCTCTGGAACGTGCACGTCTCCACGACATCACAGCCGACGGCGAGGAACGACTCGTGAATCGCCTGGATGACGGCGGGGCGCGTGAGCACCAGATGGTCGTTGCACCCCTCGAGCGAACCGCCGCCAAAGTCGTCGGCGGTCAGGTGGTAGCGCTGGATGCTCGTCCCCATCGCGCCATCGAACACGAGCACGCGCTCCCCGAGGGCGGACAAATACGAAGACTCGAACTTCGGCGGGGTGTGGGGCAAGGGTGCAGGGGCTTGGTGACGAGAGACGAGTGGAGCGAGGAGGGACGAAAAACGCCCTCGGCAACGGGCGCCCAGGGCTGGCGCTTTAGCGAAGGATTAACGTGGCCGCAATTTGCCCAAAATCGCCACGAGAAACGGTTGTCGTGTCACTAATCAATGATCGTCGGTTGTGAGGGGGAAGGCAAGCGCATCGCGTGATGCCGGTGCGGCGGGTCGGTCGGCTCGCTCACCACGCGGACGTTTAGCGACCTCGAGACTGGCCGTTGTGAAGTCACGCTGATAAGCTCTTGCGTGAGAGCCGGTGCGGTGCTGCCTTGCGCTGAGGACACTCGTTCGGTGAGAGCGCCGATCCTTTCACGGAGGTTGCGTCATGTCCAACCCAGTGCGCGTCGGCGTCATCATCTGCGACCGATATTCAACCTGCGCCGGCGGCAAGTGCTTCCGGGCGCTCCGGGAACGTGACGGCGCGTTCAGCGAATACGAGGGGCGCGAGGTCGAGCTTGTTGGCTTCACCACGTGCGCCGGCTGTCCCGGCGGCAACGTCGAGTATGCGCCCGAGGAGATGCTGAAGAACAACGTCGATGTCATTCACCTGGCGACCTGCCTGCTCGTCGGGTATCCGCCGTGCCCCTACATCGACTACTTCAAGACGTTTATCACCGAGAAGCACGGCATACCGGTCGTCATCGGGACGCATCCGATTCCGGAGAAGTACTTCACCACGCACCAAGCGTGCGGATCGTGGACCGGACCGGATTGGCCGGAGCGTCTGGCCGCCACGCTGGGTTCAGAAGAAACGCGCATCGCATACAACTGAGCCGTCAGCGGCGCAGTCGCCCAGTGCGCAACGGGTCAATCGATGGGGCAGAGACGGCCCGTCGCACCTAGTGCGCGGGGCGCGACTCCGGCGGCGTCGGTGTGGTTGCGCTGCGTCCGGTGCGCTGCGCGCGGGCCGCGACATGCGCCGCCAACGCCGTCAGGCGGGCGCGTTCGAGCGGCAGTCGAAGCTCGGCGAGCACCGTGCGGCGTACGGGACCGGGGAGCGGCGAGGCGGGATCGCCGAACACGACCAGCGCACCGCCCGGCGCGAGCCCGAGGGCGCGGGTGTCGCTGGCGGTCGAGAGCAGCGTCCGGTCGACCACCGCGAGCAGCGGCGCCGCCGCCGCGGCGATGAACCCCGCCTCGGAGATGGAGACCGCCGTCAGGACCTGATGGCCGGCGGCAGTGAGCGTCTGGGCAATGCCTTCGAGAAGCGCCGCGTCGGCGCCGACGAGCAGGATAGCGGCCACGGTCAGTCGGTGTGGTGGCGAGGAGTCATCATCATCGGGTGAGCAGCCGCGCGGTCGCGGCGGAAACGTCAATACCATCAACATCCACGAGCTTCTGGCGGCCCGACAGTCCGGTGGCGATGTGCACGGCGCGACGGGGAACGCCAAGGGCGTCGGCGATGACCGCGATCACGGCATCGTTGGCGGCACCGTCCACTGGTGGTGCCTGAACGCGCACGCGCAGTGCGTCACCGTGCGTGCCGTCAATGCCCGGCTTCTTCGCGCGCGGCTGCACGTGCACGGCAAAGCGCACGCCGGCATCGCGCGCGGTCACGGTGAAGGCCATCACGCGAGCCGCAGGAGGAAGCCCTGCACGAGACCGAGCAGCAGGTAGGCGACGATCGGCGTGATGTCCACCATCATCACCAGCGGAATGAACCCGCGCAGCGGATGCAGCATCCATTCGGTGAGCGCGTACGACCAGCGCACGTACCACGCGAACGGCGATGGCCGCACCCACGAGATGATCACGCGCACGATGAGCGCGAAGCGCAGCACCTCGAACGTCCACGAGACCGCGAGGCGGTAGACGCCCGCGAGCCCGAAGCCCAGCATGCCGGCGGCGATCGCCACCTGGTCGCGCACGAACTCGAGCACTTCTATGGCGATGATACCGGCGAGCACCACCCCCACGAGCGTCCACCATGGCGCCATGGCCGGGTTGCCGCCGGAGCGCAGGAGGCGGCGCTCCACGGGGGCGATGAGCGGGCGGATGGTCGTGCGGAGGAAGCCGGCGAACGCGCCGAACGGGTTGAGGCGGCGCGTGCGCACCATCCAGTCGAGCACGCAGAAGAGCGCGACGGCCAGTGCGAAGCCGAAGAAGGCCCCGCGCAGTGCGGCGATGAAATTGTCGAGGCCGAATAGCAGCGCGCTCACGCATAAAATTTGCGTGAGCGCGCCGCGATCAACAAGCCACCGTCAGACCTTGCGCGTTGGCGCGAAGACCAGTCGCAGCACCTTGGGCAGCGCGCGCGCGCGGTCGAGCAGCGACGAGCCGTGCGCGGCGCGCAGGAACGCGTCGATCTCGGCGCGATGCTCCGGCCCGTAGCCAAACCACCACGGCTGGCGCCACGCCTGGAACCAGTCCACGGCAATCGCCTTCGTGCGCACGCATTCCTGCAGGCCGAGGTCGCCGTGCACCTTGCCGAGTCCGCTCGCCTTGAAGCCGCCGTGCGGCACGTCGCTGATGCCGGCGGAGGTGCAGGCGTCGTTGATGAGCACCGATCCGGCCTGCAGGCGCTGCGCCACGGCGACGCCCCGCGTGACATCCCCGGTCCACACGCTCGCCGACAATCCCTGCGTCGTCTCGTTGGCGCGCGCGATCGCGTCGTCCACGTCACGCACCTTCGTGACGGGGAGGAGCGGTCCGAATGTCTCCTCGGTCATCGCCCGGCTGTCCGCGGGCACGTCGGTGAGGATCGTCGGCGGGAAGTAGCAGTCGCCGGCCGGCGTGTCGAGCCGCAGCGCCTCGTGCGCGCCGCGCGCCATCGCGTCGGCATGCTGGGCGGCGATCGTCGCCCGCTGCTCGGGGCGAATCATCGGCCCGATGTCGGTGGCGTCGTCGGTGCCGGGTCCCACTTTCAGCTGGCCGACGGCGGTCGTGAGCAGGCGGAGGAACTCGTCGTAGACGCTCGCCTCCACAAACACACGCTTGGCCGCCACACATGTCTGCCCCGCGTTGGAGAAGCGCGCCCAGGCAATGCCGCTTGCGGCATGCGCGAGGTTGGCGTCGGCGAGCACGATGGCGGGGTCACTGCCGCCCAGCTCAAGGGCGCATGGAATCAGCCGCCGCGCGCACGTCATCGCGACCTTGCGGCCCGTCGCCTCGGACCCGGTGAAGAAGACCTTGTCCACTTCTTCGCAGAGCGCAGCGCCCGTTGCGCCTGCGCCGTGGACGACCTGGTAAATGTCGAGCGGGACGCCTGCGTCATGCAGGCACTCCTTCACCAGTTCGGCAATTCCCGGCGTCCACTCGCTCGGCTTGTTCACCACGGCGTTGCCGCAGAGGAGGGCGGGGAGCGCCGAGCTGAGCGGCAGGAACATCGGGTAATTCCACGGCGAGATCACGCCGACGACGCCGTACGGTTCCTTCACGAGCGTCACGCGTTTCCGCCAGGCGGCCAGCATGGAACTGCGATGCCATCGGGCGCGGAGAAAGCGCGGCGCCGCCCCGACGAAATGGTCGGCGAGCCCCAGCGTGACGCCGACATCCACGCCGAGCGCTTCACCCACCGGCTTGCCGTTTTCGCGAGCGACGATGAGCGCGGCTTCCTCGCGCCGCATCAGCAGCTTCTGCGTGAAGACGCGAATGGCCTCGGCGCGCATGAGGGCAGGGCGCATCGCCCAATCCGGCTGTGCAGCGCGCGCCCGGGCGACGGCGGCGCGGACCGCCTGTTCGTCGGCCACGGGATAACGCTTCCAGACCTCACCTGTTGCTGGGTCCCGAGACTCCGGCAGGCGGCCGGCAAGCGGGGCATGACCGATTGGGGTGTCGGCGGCGTGGCTGGTCACGAACGATTCCGGGGCGAGAGGTGTCTGACAGAATGTCACCGCGGCCGAGGGGCCGCCAGCGTGTAATGAATGTGACGCCGTGCGGGGCCTGCGGGTATGTGAAAGTGACCCGTGGCGCGCGACGAGGCAGTGGTGCGTCAGTTTTGCGACGGTCGCAAAATGTGGTTTCACAACGGGTTAGCGTGTTTCTGGTGGTTCTGGATCGGATGTAATACCGCCGGTGGAGCAAACCGGACGGGCTGATAATTCGAAGCGGAGTCTGATGGCATCGCGGTCACGGCGGGCGGAGGCGGTAGCGAGGGAACAGGTGCCCGGGGTATTGTGGGCTATCCAACCCGCAGAGCCGATCTCCGTGCGACCGAGTACCGACATCGATCCCGCCATCCCGTTGCGTGCGCGCGATGGGGACGTGGCGGCGTTCGCTGAAATCGTGGAGTTCTTCCACGTGCGATGCCTGCGGTACGCGCGGTACATGCTGGGCGAGGAAGAGGATGCGGAGGAAGCGGTCCAGGACACGTTCGTGCGCGTCTACGACCATCTGGGGCAGTTCCGCCCGGACGCGCGGTTCGAGCCGTGGCTCTTTCGGATCCTCGCGAATCGATGCCGGACAGTACGTGAGCGGCGTCGGCGACGGGAATCGCTGGTGACTACCGGCGAGCTCCCCGCGGTGGCGGCCGAGGCAACGGGGATTTCGCAGGACTTGCTGGAAGAGGTGGAGGCGGCGCTCGAAGAGCTGCCCGCCGAGCAGCGGGAAGCGTTCCTGCTGCGGCACGTGGAGGACCTGTCGTACGAGGACATGGCGGTCATTACCGGAGTGCGACTGTCCGCGCTCCGAATGCGAGTAAAGCGCGCGTGCGACACGCTGCGCACCCGGTTGAAAGAGGAGATGTAACGTGAACGAAGCACCTGACGAACTCATCGATCGTGCGGCCGCGGCGCTTCGGCGCCGGCACTCGCCGAATCCGCGGCTCGTCTCGCGGATCATGGCGTCCGTCCAGGGTCGGCCGCGCCGCTGGTGGCGCGCGGTCAGCTGGCCGTCGGCGCCGTTCTCTCTGTCGGCCACCGCGACGCTGGCGGCCGCGGGGTTGCTGCTTGGGTTCCTGTCTCGTGAAGCCACCGACTCCGTGGGACACGACCAGCCGGTCGCCGCGCAGCCGGGGGCGCAGGCCATCCCGCTGATCCCGGCGGCGCGCGCCTCGGGCGAAACCATGCCGGTGCCGGTGCAGTTCACGCTTCGCGATGTGCGGGCCTCGCAGGTGACGCTGGTGGGTGACTTCAACGGTTGGTCGCAGACGGCGACGCCGCTCGAGCCGGGCACTGAACCGGGCACGTGGAGTGTCACGGTTCCGTTGTCGGCGGGCCGTCACGTCTACGCCTTCGTTGTCAATGGCAAATGGATGACCGATCCGCGGGCGCAACAGGCGCCTGATCTGGACTTCGGCCGTGCAAACTCCGTACTTATCGTGCAGGCACCGTGATGACACTTCGCCGATTGTTCCTCATTTCGATTGCATCGGGTACCGCCGCCACCGGGGTACACGCGCAGGTGGCTCGCCTTGATGCCTCCGCCGACCTCGGGCTTCGCCGTGCCGTGGAGCGTGAGGTGGTCGCCGCGCGCGCCATCGGGCTTCCTGAGGGCCTGCTGATTGCCAAGGCCAACGAGGGGATCGCCAAGCGGGCAACGCCGAAGCGCATCACGGACGCCGTCGCCGCCCTTGGAAAGCGGCTGCAGGTTGCGCGCGACCAGCTCGCGCCCAACCCGAGCGAGGACGAGATTGCTGCCGGCGCCGACGCGCTCTACGTCGGTGTCCCTGCGCCCATCTTGAAGAAGATGCGCGCGGCCTGGCCCCACCGGTCGCTGGCCCTCCCCCTTGGCGTGCTCACGGAGCTCGTTGCCAAGGGACTGCCGGCCGACCGTGCCGCCCAGACGGTCACTGACCTGATGAAGCGTGGGGCCTCCAACGTGCAGCTATACGTGCTCGCGCAGTCGGTCCAAGGCGACGTCGCCGCCGGTTGGGCGCCGGAAGCTGCACTGGATTTGCGCGCCCGCGGGGTGATGTCGCTCCTGCCACCTGCCCCCGCCGCGTCCGCGTTCACCAGTCCGCGGAGGCCGTGACGCCCATGCGATGAGGGGTCTTGCCGCCGCTAGCTTGTTGATCGTCGCCCTGAACGGTGCGGCGGCACAGGCCCCTGATGAGATTCGCGTGGAAGCTGGCGCTGCCTCGGTGCGCCAGGCGGGCAATCGGTCGCGCGCCGCCGCGTTGATGGGCGTCACGTGGCGCCGCATCAACGAACGGATTGTCACGACTGCCAGCGGCTCGGTAACCGCGGCCCGCGATTCCATTGATACCGCCCAGGGCCTGCTGGCGCTGCGCTACCAGTTGGCCAAGCGGCCCAACTGGCGCGTGGAGTCAGGGGTAGCCGGCGCCCTCTTCGGACTCAAGTCACTCTCCGGCGGCGGCAACGGCGCCGCGTTCACGCGGGTGCAGCGCGCCCGCGGCATGCAGGGGATCTGGGCGGGTGCGGCGACGAGCGTCACGAACCGGACGGGTGACAACTTCCGGTCGTCCGCCTATGACGTTGGCGCGTGGGGTGAATACCGGCGAACCTCGGGCACGATCGCGGCCGTGCAGACGCGATCGCTCGACACCGACCTGCTGTCGGCGAGCAGCCTGCCGTCCCGGCGCCCCTTCGGCGCGTACGTCGTGCGGGACGCGACGGTCACAGTGCAGCAGACGTTTTCCGCCTTCGACGTGGCCGTCATCGGCACGATCCGCGCCGGCGAAGGCGTGACGACCAAGGTCAACGACCGAGCGTTTCAGCTCGCCGCCGCCTTCTATCTGTCGCCCGTCGTGGCACTCACCGTCTCGGGCGGCCGGCAGCTTGCCGATCCGCTGCGGGCGCTTCCTGATGCGAAGTTCCTCTCGGCGTCCGTGCGCGTGCTCTTCCTGCGGCGCGATCCGGCGGTGCTCAAGATCGACCGGTATGGCGCCATCGCCATGATGCGGTCGGATCCGGACGGTGGGGCAACGCTCACCCTGCGTGTGCTGGCGAACTCGGCGGCGCGCGTGGAGGCGTACGGTTCGTTCAGCGGCTGGCAGCCGGTACCGATGCAGTGGGTGCTCGACGCGTGGGAGCTGCAGGTGCATCTGCCGCCCGGTCCGCAGCGGGTGGCCGTGCGCGTCAACGGGAGCCAGTGGCGCGCGCCGGCGAACCTGACGAAGGTCACGGACGAGTTCGGCGGGGAGGCTGGGCTGGTCGTCGTGCCGTAGGCACGACGACAGAGTACGACGGAGTACGACGGAGTACGACGGAGTGCGGCAGAGTACGGCAGAGTACGGCAGGGGAGGGCGCACTGCATACCACGGATGACACGGTGAAGGTCCGGACTGACACGGATTCCTTCCGCGTGAGATGCGACACGGGTCTGAGGACCCATGTACTCAATTCTCCTGTTGGGCGATCCGTGGGAATCCGGCCCGTCTCCGTGTGATCCGTGGTATGCAGTTACCGTAGGACCTGGCCACACACGAGTGGTGGGCTGTGACGCTGGCGCTTGCCCGCCTTCGCGCCATATTTGCCCGGTTGCTCCGGGCTTAACGTCCACCGTCTAACGTCCCCTGTCTACCATGGAACGACGCCTCTTCCTCCGCGGACTCGCCGCCGCCGGTGTCACGCTCCCCGCGTTTCGCGCCAACGCCATGGAGCAGCTCTTCAAGGCGAACGTCATTGCCGGCGACCGCGCCCCCGCCGCGCTGGCCGACGACGAACTGTACTGGGCGCAGATCCAGCGCGCGTTCGACGCCGACCGGACGATGATCAACCTGAACAACGGGGGGATCTCGCCGACGCCGTCGCACGTGCTCGAGCAGATGATTCGCGACCTGAAGTTCACCAACGAACTGCCGGTAGAGCACATGTGGCGGGTGCTCGAGCCGCGGATGGAGAGCACGCGACGCGATCTCGCGCGCGAGTTCGGCTGCGACCCGGAGGAGATGGCGGTCGTCCGCAACGCGTCCGAGGCGCTGGAGACAATGATCTTCGGCATCGACCTCAAGCGCGGTGACGAGGTTCTGCTGACGAACCAGAACTACCCGCGGATGATCACGTCGTGGCAGCAGCGCGTGGCGCGCGAAGGGATTGTGCTGAAGCAGATCTCCTTCAAGGTGCCGCCGCCAAGCGACGAGTACATCGTGGAGCAGTTCCGCAAGGCGATCACGCCGCGCACGAAGGTCATCGAGGTCACGCACATCACCAACCTCACCGGCCAGATCCTCCCGGTGCGCGAGATCGTGCAGATGGCGCGGCCGCTCGGCATCGAGGTCTTCGTGGACGGCGCGCACGCCTTCAACCACTTCCCGTTCACGCGCGACCAGCTCGATGTCGATTACTACGGGACCTCGCTGCACAAATGGACGCACGCCCCCATCGGCACGGGCTTCCTGTACGTGCGCAAGGCGAAGATCCCGCAACTCTGGTCGCTGATGGGCTCCACCGAGGGAAACCGCGCCAACATCCGGAAGTACGAGGAGATCGGCACGCATCCGCAGGCGAACTTCAACGCCGTCTCCGCGGCGCTCGCGTTCAGCCGCGGCATCGGCGCCGACCGCAAGATCGCGCGCTTGCGCTACCTCCGCGACCGCTGGGCCAAGCGCCTGCTCGCCTCGAGCGACCGTGTGAAGGTGCTGACGCCGCTCGACAACGAGCGCGCCGGCGCCATCTGCCTGTTCAGCGTGGACGGCATCGATCCGGGCAAGCTGGGCGGCTGGCTGCTCAGCAACCACAGAATCGTCACGACGCCCATCGGACATCCGGAGTTCAGCGGCATTCGCATCACGCCGAGCGTGTACACGAGCGTGGACGAGGTCGACACGTTCGGCGACGCGGTGCTGAAGGCGATTGCCAAGGGGATTGCATGACGGCGAACCGCGGACGGCAGACGGCGGACGGCCGATGAGGGCGCGCGCGAAGAAGGCGGCGGTGAAGAAGCCCGCGCCGAAGAAGCCCGCGAAGGGAAAGAAGGTCGCAGCGAAGAAGAGGCCCGCGCCGAAGAAGAAGGCCGCGCCGAAGAGGAAGCCCGCGCCGAAGAGGAAGCCCGCAGCACGGAAGACTGCGCCGAAGAAGGCCGCACCGAAGAAGACGGTGGCCACGAAGCCTGCCGCAAAGAAGCCCGCGGTGAAGAAAGCCGTCGTGAAGGCGAGGGAGGCGGTGCCGCCGTCGCAGTTTTCCACGCCCGAAGGCGGGCCGTGGGGGAAGTGCTTCCTTCCGCGCACCAACGGCGAGAAGCGCTTCTGGCTGGTGAAGTCGGAGCCGGAGACGTTCGGATGGAACGATCTATTGCGCGCGCCGAACCAGACCACGCATTGGGACGGCGTGCGCAACCATGCGGCGCGCAATTTCCTGCGCGACGGCATGCGGCACGGCGACCTGGTCTTCTTCTATCACTCGAGCACCGATCCGTCGGCGATCGTCGGCATTTGTGAGGTGCAGCGCGAAGCCTATCCCGATCCCACCGCCCTCGACCCGGCGCATCCGGGCTACGATCCGGAGTCGTCGCCCGCCAAGCCAGCCTGGTTCATGGTGGACCTGCGCGCGGTCGAGCAGCTACCGACGCCGGTGACGCTGGCGATGATCAAGAACGCCAGGGCGCTCGCGCAGATGGCGCTGCTGCGGATCGGACGACTCTCCGTGACGCCGGTGACGCCGGCAGAATGGAGCGCCGTCATCGCCTTGTCGCGTGCGTAGGCTGCTCCTGCGCGTTGTCGTTGTTGCCCTCGCGCTCCCCGCGCGGGCGCAACAGCCGACAGCGCCTGCCGTGCCGCGGGTCGCGCCGTCGGCCGCACCGCGGGCCGCGAGTGCACCGGTGGCGCAGCGCGGCCGGCCATGGATGAACGCGGCGCTCCCCGTCGAGCGACGCGCGCGGCTGCTCCTGTCCGCCATGACGCGGGAGGAGAAGTTCTGGCAGTTGTTCCTCGCACCGGGGAACCCACTGGCCGACTCGGCGGCGTGGGCGCATGGAGCCTTCGGTGTGCAGCTCAATGCACCGCTGCAGCAGCGCAATGACAGCGGCTGGTTTGAGCTGGCTGCCGATCGGAGCGACCGCGTGCAGCGCCATTTCGTCAATCGCACGCGGCTCGGGATTCCCGCGATCCTCGTCGAGGAAGGGCTGCATGGCTTGGTGCAGGCTGGTGCGACGAGCTACCCGCAGGCCATCGGGTTGGCGGCGACGTGGGACACGGCGCTCGTGGCGACGATTGCCGAGGCGATCGGCCGTATGGCGCGTGCGCGCGGCGTCCGGATGCTGCTGTCGCCCGTCATCAACCTCGCGCGTGACCAGCGCTGGGGGCGCGTGGAGGAGACGTACGGCGAAGACGCGTGGCTGAGTGCGGCCATGGGTGCCACCTTCGTGCACGGCCTGGAGGCCAACGGTGTCGTGGCTACGCCCAAGCACTTTGTGGCCAACCACGGGGACGGTGGACGCGACAGCTATCCCGTGCGTATGGACGCGGCGACCATGCGGGACCTGTACTTGCCGCCGTTCCGTGCGGCGATCGTTGGCGCCGGTGCGCGCGCGGTGATGGCGTCGTACAACAGCGTCAACGGCGCGCCGGCGTCCGCCAGCCGCCCGTTGCTCACCGACGTGCTTCGTCGGCAGTGGGGATTCAAGGGGATCGTCGTCTCAGATGCCGGCGGCGTGGGCGGTGCGAATGTCCTGCATCACACGACGGCGGACTACTCCGAGTCCACGGCGCGGGCGCTGCAGGCCGGACTCGACGTGATCTTCCAGGGCTCCATCGAATCCGCACCGCTCTTCCGCGCCGCGTTCGAGCGGGGCCTGATCCCGGCCGCGACCATCGACACCGCGGTGATGCGCGTGCTTCGGCTGAAGTTCGCACTTGGGCTGTTCGAGCACCCGTACACGCCGAACGAATCCTTCGGATACAGCCCGAGGGAACTCGATGCGGCCATCGAGTCGCTTATCCTCCTTCGCAACACGCATCAGGCGCTGCCGCTCTCTCCACTCACTCGCCGCATTGCGCTGATCGGCGAAGACGGCGTGGCCATGCGCACCGGCGGCTACAGCGCGCGTCCCGTCGTGGACGTGTCGCTGGCCGCGACGCTGCGCACGCGCCTGGGCGACTCCTCGGCGGTGCGGACGGCGCTGGGCCCCGGGCTCGGGCGTTCCGCGTGGGTGCCAGTGCCTCCTGCCGCGCTGATGCACGACTCGATGGGCCGCGTTAGACCCGGGCTCCGCGCGGAGTACTTCGCCAACGCCTCCGTCGTTGCGCCGGCCGTGCATACCCGTGTCGAAGCAGGCGTGGACGCGTCGTACTCGTTCATGCCGCCAGCGCCGGGACTGTCGACGGACTGGTTTTCGGTGCGATGGACGGGCGAGGTGCGTGTGCCCGAAGGAGCGCCGGTGCACCTGGCGGTCGAGGGTGATGATGGCTACCGGCTGTGGCTCGACGACACGCTTGCCGTGGATGGCGAGCCGAAAGTGTCCTTCGGCACGCGAGCGACGGGAACAAGAGTGCTCCCGGGCGCGCATCGGCTTCGACTCGAGTATCGCCAGACGACGGGTACCGGGCGGGTGCGGCTCCTCTGGAATGTCGGCGTGTACGACGACGCCGAAGCGCGAATCGCCGAGGCGGTGTCAGCGGTTCGTGGCGCCGACGTGGCTCTCGTGACCGTGCGCATCGATGAGGGAGAGTTCCGCGACCGGTCGTCGCTTCGACTCCCCGGACGGCAGGAGGAGCTCATTGCGCGAGTCGCCGACACGGGGGTCCCTGTTGTCGTCATCATCGTGGCGGGCAGTGCGGTGATCGCCACGCCCTGGCTCGAGCGCACCGCCGCGGTGCTGCAAGCCATGTACCCGGGCGATTCGTCAGCCGCCGCCATCACCCAGGTGCTTTTCGGTGACGTCGCACCGGGAGGTCGATTGCCGTTCACGGTGCCGCGCAGCGAGGGGCAACTGCCGCTCGTGTACGACCACCTCCCTTCCGGACGCGGCGACGACTACGTGGATCTCACCGGTCAGCCGCTCTTCCCGTTCGGGTACGGGCTGACATACGCGCCGTTCGCCTACAACGACCTCGTGATCACGGGTCGCGCTCGAAGCACGCGTGATGCCGTGCGCGTCACCGCATTCGTACGGAACATGGAGAGGACCCCTGGGCGCATTGCCGGGGACGAGGTGGTGCAGCTGTACGTGCGACACCGGACAGCGCCGACTGCCCAGCCGGTCCTCGCGCTGCGCGGCTTTGCCCGCGTCTCACTGGCTCCGGGCGAATCCAGAAGGGTGCAGTTCGACGTGCCGGCACGGGCGTTCTTTGTCCGCAACGACCACGGCAAGCTCGTGCCGCCGACCGGTCCCATCGAGTTCTTCGTTGGCTCGTCCTCGCGTGATATTCGTTTGCGCGGGACGCTGCACCCCCGTGGAGCCAGGTGATGACGCACCCCGACCGACCTGACGCGCTGACGCGCCGCGACGTCGCCGGACTGCTCGCCGGCGCGGCGGTGGCCGCCGTCGGTGCGCGTCCGCTTTTCGCCGACGCACCACGCGCGGCGCCCGTCGTGGCGCAACAGCACTCGCCGCGCGCGCGCCCACGCCCCACCCCCGCCCAGCTCGCCTGGCAGCGCGACGAGTTCGCACTCTTCCTCCACTTCGGCGTCAACACCTTCACCGACCGCGAGTGGGGCGACGGCAGGGAAGATCCGAAGATCTTCAATCCGGCCACGCTGGACGCGCGGCAATGGGCGCGCGTGGCGCGTGAATCAGGCGCGCGCGCGATCATCCTCACCGCCAAGCACCACGACGGGTTCTGCCTCTGGCCCACGAAGACCACGGCGCACTCGGTGGCATCGAGCCCGTGGCGCGGCGGCGGTGGCGATGTGGTGCGCGAGTGTGCCGACGCGGCGCGCGCCGAAGGCCGGCGTGTCGGGCTGTACTGCTCGCCGTGGGATCGCAACGCAGCAGTCTACGGCGACTCGCCGCGCTACAACGACATGTACCTCGCGCAGCTCACCGAGCTGCTCACGCAGTACGGCGACATCGCCGAGGTCTGGTTCGACGGCGCCAATGGCGAGGGGCCGAACGGCAGGAAGCAGGTCTATGACTGGCCGCGCATCTGGGGCACGGTGCGCCGACTGCAGCCGAACGCGGTGATGTTCTCCGACGCAGGACCCGACGTCCGCTGGATCGGCAACGAGATCGGCTCGGCCGGCGATCCGAACTGGTCCACAGTGAACCCGGCCATCGTCACCGCGCCCGGCGTCGACGGCCCCGAGATCATCCGTTCCCTGCAGCACGGCGACCGGGACGGCTCGGTCTGGCGTCCGGGTGAGACCGACGTTTCCATCAGGCCGGGGTGGTTCTACCACGCGGCCGAGGACGAGAAGGTGAAGTCGGTCGACGCGCTGATGCGCATCTGGTTCTCATCCGTCGGGCGGAACAGCAAGCTGCTGCTTAACGTGCCGCCGAATCGCGACGGTGTGCTGGCCGACGCCGACGTGAGGCGACTGCGCGAGTTCCGCGAGGCGCGGGACGCGCTGTTTGCGCGCGAAGTTCCGTCGCTGGACTGGACGTGGCGCGTCACGGACGGCGGACGACTCGAAGGGCTGGCGTTGCTTCCGTCGCCCAGACCGGTCAGTGTCGTCCGCCTCGCCGAGCGCATCGAGGACGGGCAGCAGGTGGCGCGCTATCGCGTGGACGGTGACGTCGGCGATGGTACCTGGCGCGCGCTGGCCGAAGGCCAGACCATCGGCTACTGCAAGCTCGACCGCCTTGATGTGCCGGTGCGGGTCGCGCGACTTCGTGTCACAATTGACGAGTTCGTTGAAAGCGTCGTCCCGGTGCAGGTCCGCGTCTTCGCGGCCGCGCCGTAGCCGTCCAGCATCAACGCCCCCCAGCGCGTAGCACCGGTGACGGCAGTTCGCTGCCGTCCACGGTGATCACCCTGACTCGGGCTCCCGCTATGACCCTGCGTTCCATCAGTTCCTTCGCGGCCGCGCTCGCGCTTGCCGCGTCGCCCGCCATCGCCCAGCGCGGTGCCCCACGCTCCGATGGTCCCTCGGGCCCACCCAAGGTGCTCGTCGTTCCCGGGGTGCGTTCCGGCGCGAGCGCGTTCCCGCTGACCAACTACGAACAGGTGAAGCCGCTGGTCGCGGGCCAGATGGACTTCAAGCACTACCACACCAGCGTCGAGATCGAGGAGTGGATGCGGAAGTGGGCGAAGGACCATCCGGACTTCGTCGACCTGTACACGGTCGGGAGGACGTTCGGCGGCCGCGACATCTGGCAGCTGACACTCACCAACAAGAAGTCGGGCAAGGACACCGACAAGCCGGCGGCCTTCTTTGAGGGCGGGCGGCACTCCGGTGAGATCACCGCCACCGAAAGCGCGCTCTACCTGGCCTGGTATTTCGTCGAGAATTACGGCAAGGATCCGGAGGTCACCAAGCTGCTGACCACGCGGACGGTGTACATCCGGCCGATGAACAACCCGGACGGCAGCGACATGTACCGCCTGACGGCGCAGGCGAACCGCAGCACCGTGCGCCCGTACGATGACGACGGCGACGGCCTGCTCGACGAGGATCCGCCCGAAGATCTCGACGGCGATGGCTTCATCCGTCAGCTGCGCAAGTACGTTGGGGCAGGGAAGGGCGATGCGGTGGTCGACACCCTGGACAAGCAGGGACGGCTGATGCGCCGCGTCGGCGCCGGCAAGGGCGACTACCAGCTCATGCAGGAAGGCGTCGATAACGATGGTGACGGCCGCATCAACGAGGATGGCATCGGCGGTCTCGACCTCCACCGCAACTATCCTGAAAACTGGCGCCCGATGCGCGAGGCGACGGGGCGCGGCTGGACACAGGGCGGTGCCGGCGAGTACCCGCTCTCCGAGCCGGAGACGCGCGCCGTGGTGCTCTTCCTGCTGTCGCACCCGAATGTCGGGGTGGTCAACTCGATGGACACGGCGGTGCCGATGATGCTTCGCGCGCCGTCCACGTGCGAGGAGAAGGAATGCCTCTATCCCTCCGACCTCAAGTTCTACCAGCACTTCGACTCGGTGGGCATCGCCAAGACGGCATACCCGTGGGCCGGTGACGTCTATCGTACGTACAACACGCGCGTTCCCATCAATCCGTTTACCGGTGATTCCGCGCGCCCCGCGCCGCTCTTCGGCCACGGGCCGGACTTCGGCTACTTCCAGTATGGCATCATCTGGTACGGCGACGAACTGTGGAACGGCGGCCGTGAGAAGGACTACAACAAGGACGGCCGGATTGACGAGTACGAAGTGCTGCGCTTCTGCGACGAGGACTACGGCGGCAAGTGTTTCAAGCCATGGACCAAGTTCAACGCCGGCGGCACGCTTGGCGAAGTCGAGGCCGGCGGTTACAACCCGAAGTTCTGGTCACAGAACGCGCCGCCCGAATGGCTCGAGAAATGGGCGCGCAACGAGGCGATGTTCAACCTCTACTTGGCGATGTCGCTGCCGAGCGTCGAGATCGTCAGCGTGACGTCGGCGCCCGTGAAGCTGGCCAAGGGAGCAAAGACCCCAGTTGATTCCGCGACGCACGAGGTCAAGGTCACGCTGCGCAACAACGGGCGGCTTCCCACCGCGCTCGAGATGGCCAAGCGCGTGAAGATCGTGCGTCCCGACATGATCATGCTGCGAGCCGAGGCGCCGGGGACGAGCATCATCGGACGAGTCCCCGAGTTCTGGGTGAACGGCAACGAAACCAAGGTCATCACCCTGCGGGTGAAGGTGGGCGCGACGGATGCGGCGAAGAAGCTGACCGTGCGCTACCTGAGCACGCGTGGCGGCGTGGCGGAACTGGCGCACCAAGTCGCGCCGTGAGTGGTGCGCGGAGGCAGCGTGCAGAAAGGCATGGCTTGATCTGAAGACTGCAACTGCCTTGCCGCGGATCACGCGGATTGGACAGGGATGACACGGATACACCGCACCCCGCGACCATGGTTGTCGCGGGGTGCGGTGCGTTGGGGGGTGCGCGTGGGATCGATCTGACAGCGTGAGGGTACGAAAAGCGCCCCCCGGCGCCGTTCCTCCACGGTAACGCCGGGGTACTCATGCAGAAGTCAGTCGCCGCATTCGCAGCCTTGACGATTCTGATCGCCGCACCGGCGGATGCGCAGAAAGGCCTGTTCTTCGGCGCGCACGTGACGGGTGCGTCGCTGACCAATGGGACCGAGAGCGATCCCGTCGACTTCGGCTCCGGTACCGGCCTGCACGCCGGGCTGTCGTTCGGAAAGGCGTTTGGCCTGCTGGTGAACCACGACCGGTCGATCCTGGGTGCCAAGTCGGACAACCTTGACCTTGGCCAATGGGATGTTCTCGGGCGGATGTCCTTCATCGACGTCGGACCAGCGACGGCCTACCTGACCGCGGGGTTTTCCAAGCGCGCGTCGAACGCGTTCGACGATGACGGCCGCAGCACCTTCTTCAAGAGCACCAACCTGACGGCCGGAGTCACCGGGCAACTGCTGGCGACGTCGAAGATTGCCGTGGATGCGGGCTTCTTGCGGACCCTCGGCAGCTTCAGCGATGGGCAGGGGCACGACGCATCACGTATTGATCGAATTGTACTCGGGATCAGCTACTACCTCTTCGGAGGTGGACGGACTGCGCCCGGAAATCGCTTACGTGGCTTTTAGCGTCGCATCTCCGCCTCGATCACCCGCGCCAACGGCGCGATCCCGTCCGCAAACCGTTCGAGGTCGACCCACCGCGTGCGATGGTTCGTGATGCAGGTACGGATCACGTAGCGTCCGCGCACCAACGAGCCACTCGGCACCGCCAGCCCCGACTCCTGAATCCGCAACAGAAGCTCGCGATTGAGCGCGTCGCACTGGTCGTCGCTGAATCCGTCCGGCACCCACCGCCACACCGCGATGTTCAGCGCCACCGGCGCGCTGATCTCGATGCCCGGCACCTGCGCGATGCGCTCGGCGAAGGCCCGCGCCTGCAGCACGTTCTGTTCGATGATGGCGCCGATGGCATCCACACCGTGCGCCTTGAATGACATCCACGCCTTCAGCGCCTTGAATCCGCGCGTCAGTTCGGGGCCGCGGTCGGCGAAGGTCAGGCCGCCGGCAATCACGCCGCGCCCTTCGTCGCGCAGGTAGCTCGGTGTAAGAGAAAACGCGGCGCGCTGCGCCTCCGCATCGCGCACTAGCACGCACGCGATCTCGAACGGCAGGAAGCCCCACTTGTGCAGGTCGAATGCCAGCGAATCGGCGCGCTCCATGCCGCGCACCACTGGCGCGAGCGTCGGCGAGAGCCGCGCCATTGCACCGAAAGCGCCGTCCACGTGGAACCAGAGCTCCTCGTCCGACGCGAGATCGGCGAGCGCCGCGAGATCATCCGTGGCGCCGCTGTTCACGGTGCCGGCCGTTCCGATGATGCAGATGGGGCGCAGGCCAGCCGCGCGGTCCGCGGCGATCGTTGCGCGCATGGCCGCGACGTCCACGCGGAACTCGTCGTCCACGGCCACCTTGCGCAGCGAGTCATGGCCGAGTCCCAGCAGCTCGAGGCATTTCTGCGCCCAGCTGTGCACTTCCGTGGAGGCGTACACCGTGAGACGCGGGCCACCGAGCAGGCCCTGCGCCCGGACGTCAAATCCGGCCTTGGCGTGCCGTGCGACGGCGAGGCCGAGGTAGTTGGCCATCGTGCCGCCGCTCATCAGCAGGCCGCCGCTGGTTGCGGGAAAGCCCATCAACTCGGCGAGCCAGGCGATGACACGCTCCTCGACCACGCGCGGCGCGTCGTTGAAGCCCGCCATGTGCGCATTCATGCCAGCGGCGAGCATGTCGGCCATCATTCCGAGCGGCGTGCCGTTCCCCTGAACCCACCCAAAAAACTGCGGGCTCCGCGAGCCGTTGGAGTACGGGAGCACGTGCGCGAGGAACTCCTGGTACACCTGCGATTCGCCCTGCGGCAGGTGCGGCACGCGTTCGGACGCGAGCGCCGTGCGCACCTCGGCGGGGAGGGGCGCCCACGCCGGGCGGTCGGGCAATGTGCGCAGGAAATCGAGCGAGTCGTCCACCATACGATGGGCGAGGACGCGGAACGCATCCCAGTCGTCGGGATCGAGCGTTGCGTCAGTGCGGGCGGTGGGTGTCGTTCGGGGCATGCGCGGAGATTAGCGTCCTGAGGCCCCCGGCACTATTGGCGCCCGTGCCCCTTCAGCTGGTCGCCATCCAGACCATCGACTCGTGCATGATGTCCGCTGGCAGCACGTGCGCCCCGTTGAACTCGCGGTATTCCACCAGATAGCCCTGCTTGCGGAGTTCGTTGACGATCGCGCGGGCGTTTGGCCCGACCGGGAAGATCGCGTCCAGTGAGCCGTGTGAGATGAACACATCGGGCTCGCCGCGATGCTTGGTGTCAATAAGCGCGCCGGGCGTCCAGGCCACCACGTGGGAGAACAAGTCGCCGTTGGAAAGGCCCACGGCCAGCGACATGGTGGCGCCGTCGGAGAAGCCGCCAATCGCGATGCGCTGCGGGTCAATCCGGTAGCGTGCAAACGTGTCGGTCAGGGAGTTGTCGATGAACGCGATATCCGGGCCGAAGGTGCCGCCGGCGAAGTCCCAGGTGACCTTTCGCGAGTCAACCGCCACGAGCACGTGACCAGTCTGGTCGGCCTCGGCGATGAACGGCGTGATGAAGTCTGCGCCGCTGCCGCCTGACCCGTGCAGGAGCAGCACCAGGGGGGCAGGCGTGGTCGGCGTGTACGACGCGGGTACGTACACGGATCCGTCGATGCTGCCGCCGAGTCCCAGGCGCCGAAGGCCGAGCGGGCCAGCGCTCGTGGGCGTTCCGGGGCGGGAGCCGAGACGCGTACTTCCCTCGAACTTGATATCGGTAAGCCCGGGGATCGCGCACGCCGCCAGCGCGCCCGCCGTACTCGAGGCGGCCACTGACAGAAAAGTCCGTCGGCTGAGGAACAGGGGCGAAGCGGGTGCCGTGGGCATGCGCAGCTCGAGGGGCGAGAGGGGCAGGACGACCGGTGGACGTACCGGACTGAAGCTTCCCTACGCGACCTACCCTGCGCCTGTGTCGCGCGTCACGTCTACCCCTAGCCGCCGCCGTTGTGGCTCGCGAATCTTGAGGGCGAGCAACCCGTGCGCGGCGACCGCTGCGCGGACCCCCAGCCATCACTCCGATGCCCCGTTTCCGTCTCTCGTGGTTAGCAGCCGGCCTCTGCCTGGCCAGCGTCCTCCCCGCGCAGACCCGCATGCTCCGCTCTCCGTCAGTGAGCGCCAGGCACATCGCCTTCGCCTACGCCCAGAACATCTGGGTCGTCGAGCGCGCCGGCGGCGTGGCGCGCCGGCTCACCTCCTTCCAGGGTGAGACGCAGAATCCCAAGCTCTCTCCCGACGGCGCTCTCGTCGCGTTCAGCGCCGAGTATGGCGGCAACACGGATGTGTACGTCGTGCCCGTCGAGGGCGGCACGCCCAGGCGACTTACGTGGAACTCATCGCCCGATCTCATCCAGGGCTGGACCCCTGACGGCAAGGCGGTGTTGTTCTCGTCGAGCCGTGAGACATTTGGGCCGTCAGCCGCGCCGAAGTTCTTCACGGCGCCGGTGGACGGGGGCCCCGAGTCCTACCTCAACATCTATCGCGGCTACCAGGGACGCATCGCGCCCGATGGCAAGCGCATCGCGTACCGCATGAACAACAGCTGGGACGAGGAGCGCCGCAATTATCGCGGCGGCCAGAACCGACCCATCTGGATCGCCGACCTCAAGACGCTCGACGTCGAGACGCCGCCGTGGAAGGACTCCAAGGATGTGGAGCCGGCCTGGCTCGGCGACGTGGTCTATTTCATCTCCGACCGCGACGGCGTGGCGAACGTCTGGTCGTACGACACCAAGTCCAAGCAGCTCGCGCAGGCGACGGACTTCGCCGATTTCGACGTGAAGACGCTCGATGCCGGCGCGGGCGTGGTGGTCTTCGAGCAGGCGGGGTTCATCAATGAGCTAGATCCCAAGACGGGCAAGCATCATCGCGTCAACATCACGGCGACGGGCGATTTTCCGTGGATGATGGCCGGATGGAAGGACGTGACGCCGCGCATCACCAACATGGCGCTCAGCCCCACGGGAAAGCGCGTGGTGGCGGAAGCGCGTGGCGAGATCTTCACGATCCCCGCCGAAAAGGGCGACGTGCGAAACATCGCGCCGTCGAGCGGCTCGGCGGAGCGCGACCCCGCGTGGAGCCCGGATGGCAAGTCCATTTCGTACTTCAGCGACAAGAGCGGGGAGTACAAGCTCTACATCGAGCCGGCCGACGGCCTCACGCCGCCGCGCGAGATCACGCTGCCCAACCACAAACACTACTACACGCCTGCCTGGTCACCCGACGGCAAGCGGATCCTCTACACCGACACCGACCTGAAGCTCTGGGTGCTGGATGTGGCGAGCGGGCAGGCGAAGGTGATGGGCGAGGACCCGTGGATGGTGCCAGCGCGCACCATGAATCCCGTGTGGAGCCCCGATTCGAAGTGGATCGCCTATGTGCGGCACCTCAACTCGCTCTACAAGCAGATCGTGGCGGTGAACGTGGAGACCGGCGCGTCGAAGCCCGCGACCGACGGCCTCTCCGACGCCTCGTGGCCCGCCTGGGACGCGAGCGGCAAGTACCTCTGGTTCCTCGCGAGCACCGACTTCGGCCTGAAGTCGCAGTGGCTCGACATGACCAACTATCCGTTCGAGACGACGTACGGACTGTACTTCGCGATTCTCGCCAAGGGCGAGCCCACGCCGCTGCTTCCGGAGAGCGATGAGGAAACTGGCGCGCCGGCGCCGCCCACGCCGGTTCGTCCGGCGCGGCCCGGCGACGCGCCCCCGGTCGAAGGGGCGCCGGCCGCACCTGCCGCTGCGCCGGCGGCGCCGCCCGCGGCGCCCGCGGCGGCGAGGCCTCCCGCCACGGTCAGGATCGATTTCGACGGACTCGCGTCGCGCATCATCAGTGTGCCGGGTATTGCCACGCGCGCCTACTCGAAACTGCAGGCCGGCGCCGCGGGCACCGTCTTCCTGAGCGAAGCGGTGCCGGCGTCCGGAACGGGAGCGGGCATGGGCGGACAAACGCTGCACCGCTACCAGCTGCGCGATCGCCGCGCCACGGTATTCCTGGCCGGCATTGCCGACTTCGACGTCAGTCAGGACGGTCGCAAGCTGCTGTATCGCAGCGGCGGCTTTGGCGGTGGCCCGCCGGGGGCGGGCGCTGCCGCGGGCCCGTCGCTCTTTATCGTGGATGCCGCCGCCGCGCCGCCGCAGGCTGGCAGCGGCCGCCTCAACGCGTCGCTGCGTGCGTGGATCGACCCGAAACTCGAGTTCCAGCAGATCTTCAACGAAGGATGGCGCAACCAGCGCGACTACCTGTATGTGCCCAACATGCACGGCGCCGACTGGCCGAGGATGCGCACGATGTACGGCGCGCTCCTGCCATTCGTAAATCATCGCAGCGACCTCAACTACCTGCTCGACCAGATGGGCGCCGAGATCGCGATCGGCCATTCGTACGTGCGCGGCGGCGATATGCCTGCCGTCCCGTCGAACACCGGCGGCCAGCTCGGCGCCGACTTCACGATGGACCAAGGGCGCTATCGCATCACGCGCATCTACGACAACGAGAGCTGGAACACCGACCTGCGCGCACCGCTCGCCGTGCCCGGCGTGGACGTGCGTGTGGGCGACTACATCATCGCCGTCAACGGCGAAGAGCTGCGCACGCCGGACAATCTCTACCGCCTGCTCGACGGCACGGCCGGGCGGCAGACTGTGCTGACCGTGAACGACAAGCCGACGGCCGAGGGCGCGCGTCGCGCGACGGTGATTCCGGTGGCGAACGATCAGGGACTGCGGTCGCGCGCATGGGTGGAGCACAATCGCCGCACGGTGGATTCGCTGTCGAATGGCAAGCTGGCGTACGTGCACCTGCCCAACACCGGCCAGCCGGGGTACACGAGCTTCAACCGCTACTACTTCGCGCAGCAGGACAAGCAGGGCGCGGTGATCGATGAGCGCTTCAACGGCGGTGGGTCGGCGGCCGATTACATCATCGACGTGCTGCAGCGCGACTTCGACGGCTACTTCAACAACGTGGCCGGCGATCGCGTGCCGTTCACGAGCCCCGGGGCCGGCATCTGGGGGCCGAAGGTGATGATCATCAATGAGCAGGCCGGCTCGGGCGGCGACCTCATGCCGTGGATGTTCAAGCACCGCAAGGTCGGCACGCTTGTGGGCAAGCGGACATGGGGCGGGCTCGTGCACACCGCCGACACGCCGGGCTTCATTGATGGAGGCTCGATGATCGCGCCGCGCGGCGGTTTCTTCCGCCGCGACAATCAGTGGGATTCCGAAAACGTCGGCACGTCACCCGATATCGACGTCGAGAACTGGCCCAAGGAGGTGGCGGCCGGCCGCGACCCGCAGCTCGAGCGCGCCGTGCAGGAAGCGTTGCGCCTGCTCGCCGCCAAGCCCGTACAGCGCGCCCTGAAGGAGCCGGCCCCGCCGACATGGGGGAAGCGCATCAAGCCCATGCCCTAGGGGCAGAGAAACAACAGAGAGACAACGGAGAAACAACAGAGAGACAACAGAAGAGGACAGCGCGCCGAGGCGATCTCACCCTGGCGCGCTGTCTTCTGTTGTTTCTCTGTTTTCTCTCTGTTGACTCTCTGTTGTTTCTCTACTGAAACAGCATCCACGCTCCGCTCCCCAAGCCTATGGCAATGATCGCGCGCCGCACCCACTGCTGGCCCACGCGCTGGGCGAAGTGGGCGCCGATCATTCCGCCGGCGGCTGCACCGATCGCCATCGTCAGCGCGATCGGCCAGTTCACGATGCCGCTCACCGCGAAGATCAGCACCGCGATGATGTTGATGTTCAGGCCGCCCCAATTCTTGAGGCCGTTCATCGTGTGGATGTTCGTGAGCCCCATCATGCCGAGCGCGGCGAGCATCAATATGCCCGCGCCGGCGCCGAAGTAGCCGCCGTACACCGCGACAAAGAACTGGTAGATGAGGAATCCGCTGCGCGGCGGCGCGAGCGTTGCGCCATCCGGCACGGGCTGCGCGTGGCCCACGACCCATCGCATCACCGGCCCCTGGACCATGAAGAGCAGGGTGGCGCCCCAGATCAGCCACGGGACGCTGTCAGCGAATTTCCCTTCCGGTGTCCAGAGAAGGAGGACGGCCCCGGTGGCCCCGCCAAGCAGGCTGGGCAGGGCCCAGCGGACGGTCCAGGCGCGCGCGCCGCGCAAGGCGTCGCGGTAGCCCCAGAAGCTGGTGAGCGTCCCCGGCCAGAGGGCAACCGTGCTCGTGGCGTTGGCGATGAGCGGCGGCACGCCGAGCCCAATGAGGGCCGGAAAGGTGAGCAGGGTACCGCCGCCGGCGATCGCGTTGACCGCGCCGCCGCCCGCCGCCGCGAGGGCAACGAGCGCCAAACGCATCGGCGCGAGGTCAGGAACGTCAGCAGGATTGAGGATGGCCATGTCGGGTAAGTTGCGCCTCCGCAAAGCGCATATACCAAGTAACGTTTTCCCCGTGCGCGCCGTTCATCATAGGGCATCGCACGTCGAAGTAGTAGCTTTATGGATCATACGCGATGCTTGCGCTTGAGTTCGTGCACGTGTTCACCGGAGCGGGCCCGACGCCCGCTCCCATTCAACTGACCGAGGCCGCACCACCGCGCGCATGCGCGCCGGCGCGGACTCCTCTTCTCGGGTTCTGGAAGACGACCATGTCTGGTTCGACCGATGCGGCCAAGGGGCCGCCCGCTGGAGATCATCTCGAGATCAAGGACTCGCGCACCGGCAAGGTGTACTACGCCCCGATCACGGATGAGACCATTCGCACTGCCGACCTGAAGCAGATCAAGGTCAAGCCCGAAGACTTCGGGATCATGGGTTACGACCCGGCGTTCATGAACACCGCGTCGTGCCGGTCGGCAATCACTTTCATCGATGGCGACAAGGGCATCCTGCGCTATCGCGGTTATCCCATCGAGCAGCTGGCCGAGAAGGCGAGCTTCCTCGAAGTCGCATGGCTGCTGCGCCATGGCGAGC
>JBAZTM010000046.1:0-635 GCA_041661925.1 Gemmatimonadaceae bacterium | reverse complement strand
AAGTGGGTGGCGGACATCACGTACCACACGTACGTGCACGAGAACATCAAGCAGTTCCTCACCGGGTTCCGCTACGATGCGCACCCGATGTCGATGCTGGCCGCCGGCGTCTCGGCGCTCTCGTCGTTCTACCCCACGGCGAAGTCGATCCACGACCCCGTGGAGCGCGACATCGCCTTCGTGCGCCTGCTGGCAAAGATGCCCACCATCGCGGCGTTCGCGTATCGCCACGTGAAGGGGCTGCCGCTCGTCTATCCCGACAATTCGTTGCCGTATCCCGAGAACTTCCTCTCGATGATCGCGCGCATGTCGGAGCCCAAGTACGAGGCCAACCCGGTCTTCGCCCGCGCCATCGACGTGCTGTTCATCCTTCACGCCGACCACGAGCAGAACTGCTCCACCAACGCCGTGCGCGCCGTCGGCTCGTCGCACGTCGATCCGTACTCGGCCGTTTCGGCCGGCATCAACGCGCTCTACGGTCCGCTGCATGGCGGCGCCAACGAGGCGGTGCTGCGCATGCTCGAGGAGATCGGCCATCCGAACAACATCCCGGCCTTCATCGAGAGCGTGAAGAGCGGCAAGGGCGAGCACAAGCTCATGGGCTTCGGCCACCGCGTCTACAAGAGCTACGATCC
>JBAZTM010000045.1:5600-31809 GCA_041661925.1 Gemmatimonadaceae bacterium | reverse complement strand
CCTTGCGCGGCAGCGCCACGATGGCCAAGGTCGGCGGCATCGCTGACGTGGCCGGCGCGCTCGAGCGCTCGGCGCACGCGTTGCAGACCGGCACGCTCCCGTGGAGCGATGCGCTGCGCGGCGCGTTCGTCGCGGCCATTGACGATCTCAAGATCCTCATTCGCGGCGTCCGCACGTGGGGCGTTGCCGAGTCGAGTCGCGCCGCAGCGCGTGCGCAGGAACTCGCGGCCTTCGCGCCGGCCGCGACGAACGCGGCAGCGACCGCGCCGTATGCCTCGAGTTTTCTGGCCACCGAGACCGCCGAGATTGCGCGCTCGCTCCTCGCATTTTCCGAGAATCCAACTGGATCCGCCGCCTTCGCCGCGCCGCTGCAGCGCGTGCGCGCGCTGCGGGGCATCGCACTGCTCAAGGATCTTCCGCCCCTTCCGGAGATCGTTGACTCGCTCGACCAAGCGGCGAAATCGTTCGAGCTCGGCGGCGTCGTCACCCCCTCGCTGCGGACCCTCTTCTCCGCCGCGGCCGTCGTGCTGGCGGACAGCAGCATGGCCCTGACGCGCGGCGAGCGTCCGGCAACCGCGTCGGACTCGCTCACCGCATTCGCCGCCGCGGCGGCGGCCATCCCCGGCGGCGCGGCGGTGGCTGACGATATCGTCCCCATCAGCGCGCTCTTCCCCGACGATGGGGCGCCAGGCCTCGTGAGCGCCGCCGCCACGCCGCCGACCACCGCGGCGCAGCGCTTCCGTCTCGAAGTGGCGAGCCACGCCGAGCACCTGCGGCGCCTCGTCAGCGATGCGACGCAGGCGGGTGACGCGGCGACGCGCGAGCGGCTGGCGCGCGAGCTCGGCGCCTCCACGCGAGCGCTCGCGCGGCTCTCCACCAGCTTTGGCGAGACACCGCTCGCGGCGTTCTTCGAGGAACAGCGTGCCCAGGCGGCCCTGCTCGCCAGCGCCGCACTCGGCGCGCTCGACCGCGCGTGCCAGCTCCTCTCGGCGCCGCACGGCAAGACGACCGCCGAAATCGTGCACGCGTTGCAGGCGTCCGGGAGCGAGGCGCTGGTGGACATCCGCACGCTCGCGCCCGACGCCGAGCAGCCGATTGTCGACATCGCCACGCTCGCGCCAGATGCCCAACAGCCGATCGTCGACATCGCCACCCTCGCGCCCGATGCCGAGCCGGCGATGGTGGACATCGCGTCGCTCGCTCCCGACGGCGAGCCGTCCTTGGTCTCCAGAACGCCATCCGGCGCCGGCTCTTCGGGCGAAGCGCTCTCGGCGATGCTCCGCAGCGGCCTCGCCGGACTCAGCGGACTCGAGGAGACACCGCTCGCCGAGCCCGCGACCGTGAGCAGCGACGTCGTGGTCCCCATCGAAGACCTCGTCTACCGCGGCCGCGATGCACTCGATCGCGCCATTGAACTCCGCGACCTGCTGAAGCAGGCCTCCGGTGCGCCCGACCCAGCCATGCTCGCCGAGCTGTTTGACTTGCTCGAGCTCGCCGCCACGTCGGACTAGCCCATGAAATTGGGCGCCAAGAGTGCGCTCGGCATCGCCGTCAGCGTCCTCCTGCTCTGGTACGCGTTCAGGGACATCGACCTCGGGCAGGTGGCGTCGGCGCTGCGCGGCAGCAACCTTGTGCTCTGGGCACTGTGCACCATTGCCTCGCAGCTCATCTTCCCGCTGCGCGCGCGCCGCTGGCGCACTATTCTCGACCCCGTCGCGCCGCGGCTCCCGTTCGGCCCGCTCTGGCGCGCGACGGCCATCGGCATGATGTGCAACAACGTCCTCCCGGCGCGCGCCGGCGAGATCGTGCGCGTCTTCGTGCTCGCGCGCGAACGTCGCGACGTGCCGTGGTCCAGCGCCCTCGCGTCGCTGGCCATCGACCGCGCGTTCGATGCCCTCTCCATCCTGCTGCTGCTCGTCATCGCCATTCTCGCGCCGGATTTCCCGGCGGATTTTGCGATAGGCGGCACGCCGGTGCGCAATACTGCCGTGGTGATGTTGTCGCTGGTCACGCTCCTCTTCGTGGGCTATTTCGCCCTTGCCAGATGGCCGCACACCGTGGAGGCGCTGGTCGGCCGCGTCACCGGCGTGGTGCTGCCCAAGCACAAGGACCGGATCGGCGCGCTCGTGCACTCGCTGGCGGCGGGACTCGCCGTCGTGCGCGATCCCGTGCGGTTCCTCGCGACCTTTCTGTGGGCCATGGCGCACTGGCTGATGAACGCCCTCGCCTTCTGGCTCGGCTTCCGCGCGCTCGGCATCACTGCTCCGTTCACGGCGGCGCTCTTCGTGCAGGGTGTCATTGCCATCGGCGTTTCCGTGCCCTCGTCTCCCGGCTTCTTCGGCGTCTGGGAGATGCTGGCCAAGCTCTCACTGCCGGTCTACGGTGTCAGCGAGGAGCAGGCCGTGACGTGGGCCATCGGCTTCCACGTGCTGTCGTACATCCCCATCACGCTCATCGGCGCCTGGTATTTCCTGCGAATGGGCCTGCACCTGGGTGACGTCGAGGCGGCAAAGGCGGCCGAGCAGCGTCGCGTCACGGGCGAGCACGAGGTGGTGCGGTGAGCACCGCCCGCGCCATGGCGCAGGCCAAGGTGAACCTCTCCCTGCGGGTTCTCGCGCGTGAAGAGAGCGGCTTCCACCAGATCGAAACGCTCTTCCAGCGGCTCGCCCTCGCCGATGTGGTGACCGTGCGCGACGCTGGCGGCCGTTCGCTCGACGTGCGTTTCGCCGAGGAGGCGCGCGCCGCCGACCTTGGGCCGGTGGAGCAGAACCTCGCCTGGCGCGCCGCAGAGGCCTACGCTGCCGTCGCGGGCTCGCCGCGCGGATGGGCGATCGAGATCGAGAAGCATATTCCTGTGGGCGGCGGGCTCGGCGGAGGAAGCGCCGACGCGGCCGCCGTGCTGCGTGCGCTCGACGCGCTCGCCGCGCGTCCGCTCGGCCCGTCGGCGCTCGTGGACATCGCCGCCCGGCTCGGCGCGGACGTCGCATTCCTCACATCCACGTCGGAACTCGCGCTCGCCTGGGGGCGCGGCGAACGCATGCTCGACCTCCCGCCGCTCACCGCTGCCGACGTGCTCCTCATCGTCCCGGATTTCGGTGTGCACACGGGGCATGCGTACGCCGCGTTGGCGGTGCATCGTGCCGCGGGCCACCTGCAGGCTGGCGCCGCCTGGCGGTCGCCGCGGTCACTGGGCAGTTGGAGCGCGGTCGCCGCCGATGCCGTCAACGACTTCGAGCCGGTGGTCTTTGAGATGCACCCCGCCCTCGCCACCGTGCGCGCGCAACTCGCTGCCCTGCCGCAGACCGTTCTCGCGCTGATGAGCGGGTCCGGTTCGACGCTCTTCGCAGTGCAAGAACAGAGCGCGGCCGCGCCACGCCCGCTCACCCTGCCGGCCGGCTGGGCAAGCGTCCTGACGAGCACTGCTCCCGCGGTGCCGGTCGAACTGATCTGAGCGCTGGTTTCCAGATCGAACGTTCTGCAGTCGCCAGCTTCCATAAGGGATCAAGCCACCGCTAACTTTGAGTCACTGCCCCCTCGTCCAATGGTTAGGACGCCGGTCTTTGGATCCGGTAATGGTGGTTCGAGTCCACCGGGGGCAACTAGGCAGATGGCAGATGGCGGATGGCCGAAGGCAGATGGCGGGTGGCAGGTGACGGCTAGGCACGCTGAACCATCGCGGACCATCCTCTGCCGTCCCCCTGGCCCTCTGCCATCTGCCATCTGCCATCTGCCATCTGCCATCTGCCATCTGCCATCTGCCATCCGCCATCCGCCCCTCCGCGCGCATTCTGCCGCCAAATCGCACCGCTATGACCTTTCGTACCTTCCATTTAGCCTCCTGACCGCTCATCTTTCTTGGCTATGGACGGCCTAGCGGTTCCTCTGAAGGGCTTTCGGGTCCTGACCGGCACGGCAAACCGGGCGCTCGCGGAAAACATCGTGAAGCACCTGGACTGCGACCTCACCAAGTGCACAACCTCACGGTTTGCCGACGGTGAGGTCTTTGCGCGCATCGATGAGAACGTGCGCGGCGCCGATGTCTATATCGTGCAACCGACCAATCCGCCGGCCGAGAACATCATGGAGCTCCTGCTCCTGATCGACGCCGCGCGGCGCGCCTCGGCCGCCCGCATCACCGTCGTCGTCCCGTACTACGGCTACGGCCGACAGGACCGCAAGGATCAGCCGCGCGTCGCCATCGGCGCCAAGCTGATGGCCAACATGCTCACCGGCGCCGGCGCCGACCGCCTGCTCGGCATCGATTTCCACGCGCATGCATTGCAGGGCTTCTTCGACATCCCGGTTGATCACCTGTACGCCGCGCCAGTGTTGACCGCGCACTATCGCAAGAAGGAACTCCGGGACCTTGTCGTCGTCGCGCCCGACGTGGGATCAGCCAAGATGGCGCGCGGCTTCGCCAAGCGCCTCGACGCCTCGCTCGCCATCATCGACAAGCGGCGCCCGGCGGCCAACATCGCCGAGGTCGTCAACGTGGTCGGTGAAGTCGAGGGGCGTGACTGCCTCCTCGCCGACGACATGATCGACACCGCCGGCACCGTCACCGAGTCCGCCAACGCCCTGAAGAAGCTCGGCGCGCGCGACATCTACATCTGCGCCACGCACGCCCTGCTCAGCGGCCCAGCCGTCGAGCGGCTCCGCAACGCGCCGGTGAAGGAAGTGACGGTCACCGACACGATCGCCATTCCCGAGGAGCGGCGCTTTCCGACGCTCAACGTGCTCTCCGTAGGCGAGCTGCTGGCCAAGGCCATTCGTTCCACACACGCCTACCAGTCCGTCAGTTCGCTGTTCGAATAACGAGGGAAGCGCCCAGCGCCCCCTCGTCTGTTGTTTTTCTGTTGTTTTTCTGTTGTCTCTCTGTTGTTTGTCTGTACTTGATGTGCGCCGCCGGGCCGGACCTACCGGGCACCCACGTAGCGCACACGCACTCCAGCAGGACTAGATCATGGCAACCACTCCGCTTTCCGCCGCCGGCCGCACCGACACCGGCAAGGGCGTCGCCCGCAAGCTCCGCGCCGCGGGCCGCATCCCCGGCGTCATCTACGGCCACGCCCGCGAGGCGCGCGCGCTGTCGCTCGACACGCACACCTTCGAGCTGACGCTCGAGAAGGTCTTCTATCGCACCACCGTGTTCGAGCTCGACGTCGACGGCACCAAGTCCAACGCGCTCATCCGCGAGATTCAGCGCCACCCGTTCCGCAAGGAAATCCTCCACGTCGACTTCCAGGAACTGGTCGCCGGTGAGAAGGTCACGGTGAGCGTGCCGCTCGCGTTCATTGGCGCCTCCATCGGCGTCAAGGAAGGCGGCATCATCGACCAGATCATGCACGACTTCGAGATCCGCGTGGATCCGATGGCGATCCCGGCCAAGATCGAGGTGGACATCACCACGCTGGCCATCGGCAAGTCGATTCACGTCGGCGACATCGCGGTGCCGGAAGGCGTCGAGGTGCTGGACGACGAGGACGCCACGGTCTGCACGTGCGCCGCGCCGAAGGAAGAGAAGGCGCCGGAGCCGACGGATGCCGCAGTGGCTGCGGCGGTCGCCGAGCCGGAAGTGCTCAGCAAGGGCAAGAAGGAGGAGGAGGAGGAAGCCGCAGCGGCCGAGAAGAAGGCCTAAGCGAGTCCACTCCCGTGAAGCTCGTCGTCGGCCTCGGCAACCCGGGTCCCGAATACGAGACCACGCGTCACAACGTCGGCTGGTGGGTCATAGACCACCTGGCCGACGTTTGGCGTTTTCCCCCGTGGCGCGCGGTGCCTGACGCGCGCGCGGCGGACGGCGAGGTGGACGGTCGCCGCGTCCGCCTGCTGAAGCCGCAGACGTTCATGAACCTGAGCGGCGACGCGCTCGCACCGTACGCGCAGAGGCCGTTCTGGTCGGTCGCCAACGATCTGCTGGTCGTCGTCGATGACGTCGCCTTGCCCCTAGGCACCTTCCGGTTTCGCGCCAAGGGGTCGGCCGGAGGCCACAACGGCTTGCGCAGCGTCGAGGAGGCGCTGGGCACAATGGAGTACGCTCGCCTTCGCATCGGCGTCGGGCCCGAGACACCGGTACCGGGCGCGGTGCTGCGTGACTTCGTGCTGGACCGGTTCACGGCGGACGAAGCTGTTGTCGTGAAGGCGCTGATGCCGGCGCTGCACGCCGGCATCACGACGTGGATCGTGGACGGGATCGTGGCCGCGATGAATCGTCATCCCGGACGCCCCGCATCGCCTGAACCACCGCCGCCTGCATCGCCGCCTGCCGCTCCGCCGTCTGGCTCGCCGCCGCCCGACGCGGACCCGGGGCCGTCGCCGGGCGAGCTTCCGCCCCCAGCTTGAGCCGCACCGTGCGGTTGAGCGCGCCGAGCATGGCACGTAGCTGGTTGGCGCGCGCCTCGAGCTTGGCATAGGGCACCGCCTCCAGCACGCCAGCATCGCGCGCGAATCGCAGGCGATAGGCAAACTCGTCCACCGACCTCGCCGCCTCGCGCATCGCCTGCGCGAACTCGGTCGCCGTCTCGGCTTCGCACCCGACCACGATGAGGGCCGGGACGCGCAGCGCGGCCCGGCGCACGTCGAAGCCAACCTCCGCCGCGGCATCGGCGCTCGCCTCGCCGTCTTCGCCATCCGCCGCGTCCGCCCTCCGGCGCGGCATCGCCGTGACGCGATGCACGTCCAGCGCGAGTTCGTGCGACTTCGTCCACACGTCGAGCTTCCGGTAGTCCTGCATGGCCACCTCCTGTGGCGGCAACATTGCCTCTGAAGGGCCTGGAAGGCGTACCAATTCGCCTCAGGTGGTTACATTTCATTGTTGCTGTGGCACGCTGCGCCGCCGGCGCTCGACTCGGCCAACTGGATACGGACAACGGTGAACCGTTAACCGCTGTCCGTTCTTGTTTCTCGTTCCCTCCTCGTCATGCTTTCGCTCGGAATCGTAGGGCTCCCCAACGTCGGCAAGTCGTCGCTCTTCAACGCCATCACATCGGCGGGAGCGGCCGCAGCCAACTACCCGTTCTGCACCATTGATCCGAACATCGGCGTGGTGGACGTGCCCGACTCGCGGCTCGACGCCCTGGCCGACATCGTCAAGCCCATTCGCACGCTGCCCGCCGCGGTGCAGTTTGTCGACATCGCCGGGCTGGTGCGCGGCGCTTCCAAGGGCGAAGGGCGCGGCAATGCCTTCCTCTCGAACATCCGCGAGACCGACGCCATCGTGCACGTGGTGCGCTGCTTCGACGACCACGACGTCACGCACGTGGACGGCGCGGTGGATCCGGTGCGCGACCGCGAGACCATCGAGTTCGAGCTCGCGCTCGCCGACTTGTCATCGGTGGAGAAACGCCTCGACAAGGCGCGGCGCACCGCCAAGACCGGCGACAAGACGGCCGCCATCGAGGCGGCCGCGCTCGAGAAGGCGATGACGCCGCTCGCCGAGGGACGCGCCCTCTGGCACGTGGCGCTGACGCCAGAGGAGCGGGCGTGGCTGCAGCCCCTGCAGCTGCTCACGCTCAAGCCCATCCTCTACGCGGCAAACGTTACCGACGCGGAGCTGAGCGGCGCCGAGGGTCCGCACGTCACCGCCCTGCGCGCGGCCATCGAGCGCGACCACGAGCCGGCGGAGGTCGTCACTTTCTCCGCCAAGATCGAGGCCGAACTGTCGGAGCTGCCCGTGGAGGAGCGCACCGAGTTCCTATCGCACCTCGGCATCGAGTCGGCGGGACTCGACCGGCTGATCCGCGCCGGCTATCACCTGCTCGGCCTGCAGACCTACTTCACCGCCGGCGAGAAGGAAGTCCGCGCCTGGACCATTCACCGCGGCGACACCGCCCCCCAGGCCGCGGGTGTGATCCACTCCGACTTCGAGCGCGGCTTCATCCGCGCCGAAACGGCGAGTTACGACGATTTCGTGAAGCTCGGCGGGTGGAAGGGCGCCAAGGAAGCCGGCGCCGTCCGCAGCGAGGGCAAGGAGTACGTGGTGAATGACGGTGACGTGCTGTTGTTCAGGTTCAACGTGTAGCCAAACCCGTAGTCACTGCCTCATTCTGTCTCACGCTGTAGCACTCTGTCGCACTCGGAGTTCTATCACATGATCGGCCGCCGCCCGCACCGCCCCTCGGTGCGTGCAGAACACCACCGTGCAGCGCCCGCGCAGGGCGCGCACCGTCTGCAGGATCCGCGACTCGGTCTCGGCGTCGAGCGCGCTGGTCGCCTCGTCGAGCACCAGCAGGTCGGGCTGGCGCAGCAGCGCTCGCGCGAGCGCGAGCCGCTGTCGCTCACCCCCGCTGAGCAGCACCCCGCGGTCACCCACCGGCGCGTCGAGCCGCTGCGGGAGTCGCGCGACGAAGTCGCAGGCCGCGGCGGCGAGCGCTGCGTCAAGCTCCGCGTCCGTCGCTAAGGGACGGGCGAACAGCAGGTTCTCGCGTACCGTACCATGGAAGAGCATGGGCTCCTGCGCGAGGTAGCCGACGCGCGCCCGCCATGCCGCGCGCGGCAGCGCCGCCAGTGGAACGCCGTCCACAAACACCTCGCCCGCCTCGGGCGAGAGCAGCCCCAATAGCACGTCCCCCAGGGTCGTCTTGCCCGCCCCCGTCTCGCCGACCACGACCGTCAGCGCCCCACTCGGGCACTGCGCCGAAAACGCGGCGAGGATGGCTCGCTCGCTTCCGGGATACCGCACGGTGATACCGCGTACCTCGATGGCTGGCGCACGCGCGGCACGGGGTGCATCGACCGCCGAATCGCTCGCCGCGCCGCCCCGCGTTGATCCACTCCGCACGCCGTCATCCCCCGCCGCCTCGCGCGCCGCGTCACACCGCGCGAGCAGCGCGGAGAGGGAACTGTACGATGCCAGGGCCTGCGCCATCTCGCTCCAGCTCGACTGCAGCTGCGAGAGCTGCGGCACGAGCCGCGAGTAGATCAGCAGCAGGAGCAGCAGCGTCGCCGGTGCGAGGTGCGCCACCGCCACCGCCATCCAGACGAGCACGGAAAGCACCACCACGCCCAACACCGCCAGCGCGAAGCTCACCCTGGCGCGCTGTCGCGCGACGTCCTGCGTGAGCGACGACCACGCGCGGGTATCGTCGGCAACCGCGCGCGCCGCACGATCTTCCGCCCCGTGCGCATGGATCATCTTCATCGCGCCCAGTAGTTCGCTGATCCGCGCGAAGAGCCCGGTGCCCGCCTCGATCAGGCGCTCGCCCTCCGCCCGCCCCGGCGCCCGCAGTGCGCGCACCACCACGAACAGCACGACGCCAGCGGCCGCGACGACGCCCGTCAGCACCGGTGAGACAAGCAGCGCCACGAGGGCGGCGGCGAGCACCGCCGCCGTCAGCGACACCGCATCCAGCAGCAGGAGCAGTGCGCTGTGCACGTTGTCCACCTGCGGTCCCATGGCGTGCGCCAGCGCCGCCGGGCGCTCGCCTGCGAAGCGAGCCCACGGCAAATACACCACCGCCGCAAAGAGCCGCTCGCGCAGTCGCCCAACCACCTCGGCCTCGAGTCGTGCATGCCAGTTCGCCAGCACCAGTTGCAGCGCCGCGCGGGCAACGACCACCGCGACCACGGCCGACAGCACGCCCGCGAGCGTCGGCGCCACGCCTGCCGCGCGCAACGCCGCTTCCATAATGCCAGCGACGCGATCCGACGCGCCGTCGCCAACGGCGACGCCGACGAGGCGCAGCATCGGGACGAGCAGCAGCAGTCCCGCCCCCTCGGTCAGCATCAGTGCAACGGACGCAACGCCCACGACGAGCATCGACAACCGATGCCCGCCCCAGATGGCACGCACGAATTGCCCAAGCGTCGCGATCATGCGCGTCGTCCCAGCGTGTGCAGCAGCAGCCGCCACGCGCGCACCGGGTAGGCCAGCGGAAGCAGCGCGTCGGGGAGCGGCGCCACCGCGCGTTCGTGCGGTGTCGGCAGCGCCGACGCCAGCGCGAGGTAGCGTGCCTTCGCCCACGCCCCTTCCAGCCACTGCAGGTCGTAGCGCGGCGTCGATTCCGCGCCAATGTCGGGGACGTCGCGCGCGAGCGTCAGCCGGGCCGAGACCGCGCGGGCCAGAAACGCGGCGCGCCTGTCAGCGCGCGCGGCGGCCAGCACCTCCGACGGCATCTCGAGTGCCGCGAGCTCATGCCCCAAAAGCATCGCGTAGCGCAGCGCGCGACCGACGCCCCACGCGCTGCCGCGCGACGTGAAGACGGCCCAGTCAAACCCCGGCCGGCTCAATGCCGCCACGAAGTCGGCCACCCACAGCAGCGAGGTCCACCCGTGCTTCACGCCGTGCAGGGCCAGCAGGACGCCCAGATCCTCCGGCGCTGGCACCAGCACTGAACCGCCGCCCAGCCCGCACGGTCTCGCGCGCGCCACCACGTCGGCGGGATCCTGCGGACCGCCATATCGCGGCGCCTGGCAGCGCCAGTGCAGTTCCACGGGCAGGTCATCGCCACGCGCGAAATGCGACACGCCTTCCCATCGAGAGTAGACGCGCTCCGCCCGCTCGCTCAGTCCTGACGGCGACGCATATCCCAGGGCGCGCATCGTCCGCGCGGCCCGTTCGCGATCTGCCTCAGCGATCAACAGGTCAAGGTCCGTGAACCACCGCGCGCCGACATCGCCGTGTACGTCGGCGGCAAGCGCCGGCCCCTTGTACGCCACCGCACGCACGCCGGCGGCTGCGAGCGCGCCGCTGAGATCGGCGGCCTGGCGCGCGCCCGAGAGGGCGGACACCGCCACGGCGCGCACCGTCCCGAGCAGCGGCGTTCGCGCATCGCCGGGCACGCCCTCTGACGGCGTGGCGCGCATCACCCACCAGCCGACGTCATGCGCAAGCGCCAGTCGTGTCACCGCCGGCCAGTCGTCCACCCGCGCCGCCGCGGCGCGCTGCGCGCGCTGCGCGTCGGCGTCGCGCCGGAGCGAGGAGAGCACGAAGGCTACGTTGGGCGGGAGCATGTCGGTCACGTGGCAAAGATGGCGCCGAATCGTGCGGCGCGGTACGACTCAGCGCGGATCCGCGTCGGCCGCAGCCGCGCGCACGCAGGCAACGAGCGCGTCGAGCCGCGACGGATCGGCGTGCGGCACCAGCCGTTGAATGCGCCGGCCGCGCAGCACCGCGTCGAGGGCACGCATCTCGTCGCCGCGCATCGTGTCGTCGAGCAGGTAATTCGCATACGTGTTCGCCACCAGCTGCATGAACGCCTCGCCGCGCCGCAGTGGCTCGACGTTCGGCGCACGCGGATCCTCCGACCGGGGTGCAAGCAGGAACAGGTCGCCCAGCGGCGCCGGCAACTCATGGAACGGATGCTCGCGGCCGAGCGGGAGCGCCCGTTTGTCCCACGTGGGCGTGAGCAGGGGGAGCTGGCCGGAAGTACCGAAGAGGATCCGCTCGCTCTCGTCCCACAACCGGAGCAGCCGATACGACGGGTACGCGAGCGTCACGCCGTCGACCACCCGCACGGCCACGACGTCGTCTGCCAACACTGGAACGCCCGCCGTCGCGAACGCGGCCGCCGTCGTGGACTTGCCCGCGCCGCTCGGACCGACGAGAACGACCGCGCGACCCTCGATGAGCACGGCGCTCGCGTGGAAGGCCAGCACGCCGCGCAGCCGCAGCGCGAAGCCCAGCACCGGCCCCAGCAGGTACGTCGCCGTGTCCTCCAGGGTGGATGCGTCGGCCCATGAGGCCTCGATCACGGTAGCGTCGTGATCGAGCAAGAACTCCGTGCCATCGTCGTAGCGAAACCAGAATCCCTGCGTCGCATCGCGCCGCACCTCCACCGACGGAGGAGTCCCCGGCTCGTCAGGCCACCGATAGTGCGGCATCGCCTCGTGCCACAGCGCGGGATCCCGGCGTGCGCCGCCAAGGGTGATCTCCACGTCTACGCGCGCGCCCGCCGGCGCGGCATCGAGGTCGTCGAGCGCGCGGTTGCATCGCACCACCAGCCCGTAGAGCGCGTAATCAGGCACGACGCATCTCCTCACGCTCCAGCCATCGGTCCACCTGCAACACGCGCCAGGCGTCACACACCTCATTCGGCGTCCCCTCGCGGAGCACACGCCGCACGGCCGCCGCGTCCACCCACGGTGCGACGCGATTCGAAATCACCGCGTCGGCGCCGCCGCCTGCGCGCCACTGCGCCACGCGCGCCTCCGTGAAGCCGCCGAGCGGCGTCTTGGGGCGTGCGACAACGGCGCTCGGCAGCGCGCCGCGCATGGCGGCGCGAAAGAGGTGCTTGTCCTGGCACCACGGCACCGGTGGAATGGCAAAGACGAAGGCGAGCAGGCGGGGATCGACCAGTGGCAGGGTGTGCAACACCGGGGCAAGCGTCGTGGTGGGCGACAACGCTTCATACAACGCGTCCCAGATGGGCGCCGACAGCGCACGCACGGTGCGAGGACGCAACGGATGCTCTGGAGATCGCCGCGGCGCTGACGCAATGGAGGCGCCGTCGGCACGCATCCACGGTGTTCGAGCCACCGGCGCGGAGCCCATCCAGCCGCTGAGGCGGCTGCGCCATTCGAGTCCGACCCACGGGCGCCGGCCGGTGCTCCACCAGTAACTGCCCCACGATGCCGCAACCTCGGCGATCGGCTGCGAGCGCAACTGGGCCAGGAGCGTGGGCGCCTGCATCAGCCAATCCCCGTCCTCGCCGTAGAGCACGACTGGTGCTGCCGCGGCGACGGTCGCGAGACTCTCACGCGAAATCGCAAGCTCGGCTTCGTCCAACGGCTGCGACGGCAGCGCGGTGAGGTCGCCCAGATAGCTCAACGCCCGCGTGTGGTCGACATCAAGCACCGTGTGCGAGAGCCCGAGCCGGGTTGCGACCTTCACCGACAGCGTATCGTCGTCGCTTGGCGCCAGCGTCGGGTAGGTGAGCGTGAATGCCGACAGCGGCACGCCGGGCGCGACGCGCCGAGCAGCGACCGCCAGCATGGTGGAGTCCATTCCTCCGCTCAGCAGGATTGCCGCCGACGAGGTGCGCATCCGGTCGCGCACGCACGCGTGCAGCACCTCGGTGAAGTGTGCCACGTAGTCGTCTTGCTGCCGGTAGCGAATAGGCGACGGCACCGGGAAATCCCAGTGGCGCCGCAGCACGGGAGCCGACACGCCCTCAATCACCAGCGAATGAGCGGCCGGCACGCGACGCACATCGCGGAAGACGGTGCGTTCGGCCTCTTCCACCCACCCGTGTTCCAGGAAGCCGCGAATCGCCGGATCGAATAGTCCGCTGGAGAGCCCGCGAAGACTTCGCACCACCTCCACGCTGCTGCCCACCGCGATCACCGATCCGACGCACCCCCAGAAGAGCTGCCGGTTGCCGTGCGGATCGCGCGCGCACACCAGCCGGCGTTGCGCCCGGTCCCAGACGACGATGGCGTAGTCGCCCAACAGCTGCTCGGCGAACCGGTCGCCCCACTGGCGATAGGCGCGTGCCACGAGCCGAGCGTCGGACGCGTCAGCCCACGACGCCGGCGAGGCGGAAGCGAGCGCGGCAACCAGGGCATCGCGCGCATCGAGGCGCATCGCCCCTGCGACCAAGAGTCCGTCAGCCTGCAGGGGGAGCTCGGCGTCGAAAGGGACGCTGCGCGCATCGGCCAGGTGCGCCGTCGTCGCTTCGCCCGAACCCGCAATCGAAACGCGCCCGGGTATCGCTGGTAGCGATCGCCGCAGGCGCGTTGTCAGGTCAGGGTCCAGCGGCGCGAGCGACAGGTCGATCAGCGCGCCAAAGGCCAGCATTCACTTCCCTCTCGGTTGCGCGACGTCAGAACGGTTGCGACCTCTCCTGCAGCCAGCCATGGAGGCACCCAGCAACTATGTCCGCTTCATCTGCCCGATCCCGCCGTCGTTTCGGCCGGTGTTGTCCACCTTCGCCGTCACCTGCGCCACGGATCCTACACGGACGATGCGGGGACGCACCCAAGGTTGCAGCGCACGCATTCCGGCGCTTGCGTGGGCGCCCGTCGCAGGCGCCTTTGTCGCGTCGTTGGTGTGCTTCATAACTCCTCCCGCCTTCGGTAGTTGCTATCCTCAGTGTACTATCGCACGCTTCGACGAGCAATCAACCAGTCAAGTCACTCTAAGGCACTTGTGACTGTAGTAATAATATGCACTGTCACAGTATTAGTCAAATCACGGCATGCGGCTATTTCAGCATCCGCGTAGTGCCAGACTCGAGTTGCGGAAGTACCCGCTGCAGCCAGTCAAACGCGTCCGAGCCGTTCGTGAACTCGAGCGCCCGCTGAGCGGCCAACACCACCGCGAGATCGCCCGATTGGCGAGGCACCTCCATCAGATCGATGACCGCGCGCAGGCGCCGTGCCTCGAGGCCCAGCGTCGGCTGATGGAGTTCAGACATCGCCGCGAGACGAGCCGGTGTAAGCGCCAGTCCTCCGAGCGCCGACTGACGCGGCGTCCGCACGACACTCGCTCCAGCCCTGGTGACTGTGCACTCCCACGTCCACGTGTAGTCGCGGCTCACCTGCACGCCGCAGAATCGCAGCGCGAGTTCCGCGCCCGCCGGAACAGCGAGCGGCTCGCGCAGGGGCAGGTAAAGGCATCCGTGAATCGTCTGCTCCGGCCCCGGCCGAGTCGAGAAGCCCTCGCCTTCGGCGAGTTCGGCGTCAAACCACAGCACGAATCCATCAGCGGTGACCGTCGTCGAAGGCGTCCAGCGCGCGGTTCCGTCGAAGTTGGGATCGGTGACGGTCAGCAGGTCCAGCGCGCCGAGCGGTGCGCCCGGCAGGAGCAGCTCGTCGGGCGCGGGCCGGCGGCGGCGCGCATCGTCAACCACGTGACCGCGAAGTCCGCGCAGGTCCACACCATACATGTCGGCGCCGGTCGTTTCGATGCTCTGCTGCAACGACGGAGCGTGTCGTGCCGGCGCCGCCCAGATGTGATCGCGGCACGCCACGAACCGCGCATCGGCGGTCAGCAGGCGCTCGCGTGCGTCGCACAACAGGTTGACGCGCTCCGCGTGCAATGGCAGGATGCCCCGCACGTCCTCGACCAGCAGGTTCGCACGCTCGTCGAGTTCGACCTGCCGTGCGTCACCCTGAAAGAAGGAGACACGGTCCGCCACGCCATTGGCGCGCGCCAGCGCCGGCCCCAGTCCAATGGCGTCGTTGGGTTCTATCGCGTACGCGCGTTTCGCCCCGAGCTTGGCGGCGAGCACGGCGAAGAAGCCAAAACCGGCGCCGATGTCGAGCACCACCGACTCCCGCGTGACCATCTTCCGCAGGGCGCGTACGTAGGCGCCCGTGCGGTGCGGGTCGCCGATCATGTCGATGTAGTCGTTGACCGAGTACGTCATGTCTGCTCCGTGGCCCGCGTGTCGGAGCCATAGACGACGAGTGTGCGGAACTGATCGAGGTCCGCGCTGTCGCCGGTCACCAGGAGGCCCGCGCTCTCGACCCAGGCGTGTGCGCTGAGTAGCTGCCCGTCCGACGCCACACCGATGGACACCCGCGCGGGGAGGCCGGCGCGACGCAGCATCAGTTCCGCGGTCAGCGCCTGGGGCAGACAGTCGCTGCCCGGAATGGATCGCGCCGCCCGGTCCACCGCGCGCCGGACGGCCCGCGCGAAAACGGAATCGCGCTGCACGGCCTGCGCGCTCGCCCAGCGGTCCACGACCGCCCGAACCTGGCGAAAGGGAAGCATCCACAGCAATAGCCGAACCGCTGAGAGCGTCGCCAGCGCCTGGAGCGCGAGCGAGCGCTCGCCGGCGGGAAGCGAGGCGAGCCTACGAGCTCGACGGAGCATCTCGCACCACGAGTCCGCGCGCAGCGAGTTCCTCGACGAAGGCCAGCACGTCCGCGGTGCACTCATCGGCTGGGACGTCGTATTCCGACGTCAGGGTGACCACGATATCCTCGAGGCGGCGCGGCGTCTGCAGCAACGCCCAGACGCGAGCGGCGACGCCGCTGACACTGAAGTACATGCCCTCCTTCATGCCAAGGATGACCACCTCCTCGGCGAGGTCGGCGGCGACCTGGTCGTTGGAGACGACGACGGTGTCGCCGAGCGAGAGCGTGGTGGCCATGGAAGTTCAAGAATAGCCGCGCGGCGATGGCGGTGTCAGGCCGCGGCGGCGACGCCGGCGCGCATGCCAGAGCGGCAGTTGACCCAAGTCCTTGCCGTGACTATAATTAAAGGCTGGACTCAACGCGGTCATTCAGGCCGCATTGCCTCCTCCCGCGTCGGCAACCCGCGGGAGGCGCGAACGACCAAAGGAGGATTGCCATCCGTGACTCGTGAATACGAGGCGGTGTACGTCTTCGACTCGACGCTCGAAGACGCCGCCATCAATGACAAGATCGCCAAGCACCACGCGCTCCTCAGCGCCGACGGCGAAATTGCGCTCAACCACTGGGGACGTCGCCAGCTCGCCTACAAGATTGGCAAGCGGGAGACGGGGTACTACGTCGTCGCCCGCTTCAAGGCCGACGGCAAGGTGCTTCCCGAGTTCGAGCGCTCGCTCAAGCTCGATGACGCCGTGGTCCGCTACCTCATCTCGATCCACGAGCATGAGCTCGGCGCCCCGCCGATGACCGAAGAGCAGCTCGCCGCCAAGCGGGCCCGTGACGACGACGACGAGGACGACGAATAATGCGCCGCCAGAGAAAGACGTGCCCCATGGACGAACTCCGCATCCGTCACGTGGATTACAAGGACGAGCGGTTCCTGTCGCGCTTCGTCACCGACAACGGCAAGATCCTGCCGAGCCGGCTGAGCGGGACGTGCGCGCGGCATCAGCGGCAGCTGGCGAGCGCCATCAAGAAGGCGCGCTACCTCGCGCTGCTGCCATACACCCGCGGGCAGACGCCGTAAGGTGTTGCTCGCGTGAGTGACGCCGTCGTCGAGTCCTCGCCGCCGGCGGTTCCGAGGGAGCGCGGGTGGAAAGGCCTGATCGGCGGACTCGTGCTGCTCCTGCTGCTGCCGGCGATGCCGCCATTCGCGGTCATCTTCCCGGTGGCGGAGACGGCGCTGTTGCTGGTCCCGGCGATCGCCGCTTGCGCGCTCGCGGGGTGGAAGTCCGGGGGACGGCCCTTCCTCGCGGTGCTCTGGGTGGCGTTTGCCGCCTGGATCGTCGCGGCGGGGGCGGCGCAGAGCGACTACGCGCTGCTTGCGAGGGGATGGGGAGTGCTGGTGGCCGTGGCGTTTGCCGCGTGGGCAATGCTCTGGCCCGAGCGGTCCTTCCTTCCCCGGGCCCTCGCGACGGTGGGCGTGGCACTCGTGGTCGGTGGTCTGATGTCGTTCGCGGTGCCGGGCGGTCCGGTTCGCGTGCACCAGGTGGTGGCCAGCGAGGCCCAGCGCCGCGCCGATGTGTTCGATGCGGACTGGCAGGCTCGGCTGGCGACGAAGGACTGGCAGGAGTTCCGGACGGCCAACGCAGAATCGGCCGCCTGGTTCGAGAAGACGCTGGAGGAGCAGCGCGTGATGGTCCGGCGCACCGCCGAACGGTCACCGGCGCTCTTCCCGGCCCTGCTGGCGCTGGAAACGCTGGCCGCGCTCGGGCTTGCCTGGGCGCTGTATCACCGCGTGGGGCGCGCCCGCATCGGCGCACCGCTCGCGCGCTTGCGGGAGTTTCGGTTCAACGACCAGTTCATTTGGGGACTGGTGGGCGGACTGATCCTCCTCGTGGTTCCGGGCCTCGGTCCTGCCAAGGACCTGGGGGCCAACCTGCTGGTGTTCTTCGGCGCGCTCTATGCGCTCCGCGGGGCCGGCGTGGCGCTGTTCCTTCTGGCGCCCGGGCGGGTGATGACGGTCGTACTGGTCAGCGTGTCGGTGTTGTTCGCCGGCGCGGCTGGCGTGATCTTTGTGGGGCTCGGCTTGGGCGACACCTGGCTCGACTGGCGTCGCCGCCAGCGCCCGTCAACCTGAACGTTCAGGGGTTTCCGATGGAAGTCATTTTGCGAGAAGCGGTGGAAAAGCTCGGGCATCCGGGTGACATCGTGAAGGTGTCGGCGGGCTACGCGCGCAACTTCCTGCTGCCGCGCGGCATCGCCTACGAGGCGACGCCGGGCAACAAGAAGCGCATCGCCCAGGAGAAGGCCACGCTCGAGGCGGCGGAGAACGCGCGCCGCACGGCGGCCGAGGAGTTTGCGGCCAAGATCGAGCCGATCTCCCTGACCTTTGCCGCCCGCGTGGGTGAGGAAGGCAAGCTGTTCGGGTCGGTGACGTCGGGCGACATCGTCGCGCAGCTCGAAGCGCAGGGCGTGCACGTCGAGAAGCGGCAGATCGACCTGCCCGAGCCCATCAAGGCGCTCGGTGTCTACAAGGTCGGCATCAAGCTGCATGCGGATGTGAAGCCGGAGATCAAAGTCTGGGTGATTAAAGGCTAAGAGAAACAACAGAGAGACAACAGAAAGACAACAGAGAAACAACAGACGGGGGGCGGGCTTCGGCGCGCTCCCCGTTTTGCGTGCCTGCGCCCGTGGTGAGCGCCATCACATCGAGGGATATCGCGCGGCCGTACTCTGTCTTATTCTGTCATATTCCGTCGCATTCTCACCCGGAACCTTTTTCCACACCCGGTGTTGATTTCATAGATGTCCCCCGCCAGTTCGCACGTTCAGGTCGCAGAGGCCGCGCGCCGCGCCGCGTCGCTCTGCGTTGACAACAAGGCGCAGGATGTGGTGCTGCTCGACCTGCACGGCGTGACTGACATGGCCGACTACTTCATCGTCGCATCGGGCACGTCCGACACGCATGTGCGGAGCGTGGCGCAACATCTGCTGGAAGGGATGGAAAAGGCGGGGCTGAAGGCGTTTTCCGTCGAGGGAGCCGAATCCGGGCGCTGGGTCCTGGTGGACTTCGTCGATTTCGTCGTGCACGTGTTCCACCCGTCCATGCGGTCGTACTACCAGATCGAGCGGCTGTGGGGCGACGCCCCCGCGGTCACCATCACGTCCTAAGCCGGGAGCGTCGATGTCGAAGGTCCGCCTCGCTGGTCTGTCCCTGGGCTTGAGCCTGTGCCTCGCGGCTCCCGTGGCCGCGCAGGGCTACTTCGGGCAGAACCAGGTACAGTTCAAGCATTTCAACTGGAAGGTTCTGAAGACCGAACACTTCGACATTCACTACTACCCCGAAGAAGCGCAGGTCGCGCATATCAGCGGGAGCCTCGCCGAGCGGTCGTATGCGAGGCTGTCGCGCCTGATGGGCTACACGTTCAAGGAACGCAAGCCGATCATCATCTTCGCGTCGCGCGGCGCCTTCGCGCAGAACAATGTGTTCGGCGACCTCGGCGAAGGGACGGGCGGCGTCACCGACGCGCTGCGGCAGCGCAACATGTTCTTCCTCACCGGCAACCTCGGCGAGGCGGAGCACGTGCTGACGCACGAAATGGTGCACCAGTTCCAGTACGACATGTTCGCGCGCGGCAAGGCCGGCCAGGGGCTCGAGACGCTGCAGCAGCGCCAGCCCCCGCTCTGGTTCATCGAGGGCATGGCCGAGTATCTCTCCGTCGGTCCCGACCATCCGGCCACCGACGGCGTCATCCGCGACGCCGCCCTCAGCGGCAAGTTCCCGACCATCGAGGACCTCGACCGGCGCCCCGACCAGTATTTCCCGTACCGCTATGGCGAGTCCTTCTGGCGCTACGTCGGATCGCGCTGGGGCGACGAGATCGTCGGCGAGATCATGCAGTCCACGCCGACGCTGGGGCACGAGCGCGCCATCAAGCGCCACACCGGCCTCTCGGTCGAGGAGCTGGGCGGCGATTGGAAGGACGCAATGCAGTCGCAGTACCTGCCGCAGGTGGAGAAACTCGACCGCCCGCGCCGCATCGCCACGTCGCTGCTCACCGAGCGCAAGACGGGCGGCGTGATCCCGGTCTACGTGGCGCCTGCACTCTCGAACGACGGCAAGTTCATCGCGTACATCTCCACCGGCAGCCTGGTGAAGGCCGAGGTCTTTCTCGACCTCTACCTGGCCGACGCCGAGTCGGGCAAGCGGCTGAAGCGGCTCACCAAGAGCACACTCGATCCGGAGTTCGAGGAACTGCGCTACGCTTATTCACAGAGCGCGTTCTCGCGTGACGGACGTTACCTGGCCTTCACCGCGCAGAGCGGCGGCAAGGACGTGCTGTGGGTCGCGGACGTGAAGAAGCGCGACGTCGTGCGCAAGCTCATCACCTCGCTCGACGCCATGGTGGGGCCGTCGTGGTCGCCCGACGGGCGGCAGATCGTCTTCAGCGGACTCAGTGGCGGCGTCTCCGACCTGTACGTCATTGACGCCGACGGCAAGAACCTCCGCAAGCTGACGAACGATCTCTACGGCGACCTGATGCCGGCCTGGTCGCCGGACGGCAAGAAGGTGGCGTTCGTCAGTGAGCGCGGACCGCAGACGCAGCTGGACGTCATGCGCTACGGCTCATGGCGCATCAGTGTGCTCGACCTGGAGACCGGGGTGAGCGAGGTGCTACCCGGGCAGGCGGGCAAGAACCTCAACCCGCAGTGGGCACCCGACGGCAAGTCCGTGGCGTTCATCAGCGATCGCGAGGGGATCCCGCAGGTCTTCCTGTATGACCTGACGGATCAGCAGCACTATCAGCTGACGCGACTCGTCGGCGGCGTGCAGTCGGTAACGGAGAACAGCCCGGCGCTCACCTGGGCGCAGGCCGCCGACCGCATGGCGTTCGTCTACAGCGAAGGCAACGGCTACACCGTCTGGCAGGTCTCGAATCCCCGGCAGTTCAAGCGCGAGCCGTATCGCGAGCCGACGGTCATCGCCGCCGGCCAGGCAGCGGCGCCGGATTCGGCCGCCCAGCAGCGCGCACGTGACCGCGCCGCCGCCGAGGCCAACGTCGGCGCCATTGTCGCGAAGGCGGCGACGGGGCGCGACTCCGCAATTGCGGCCGGTAGGACTTCAGCGAGCGCGACCCGCGATCCACGCCGTCAGTCGGTCTATCGCGGGGAGGGAGGGCTGCGGCCCACCGAACGCCTGCCCGAGCGCATCGGCGCCGCCGGTGCGGGCGTCAGCGTGGCCACGCTGCTCGATAACCCGACCTTCGCGCTCCCTGACACCACGAAGTTCACGGAGAGCCGCTACCCCGGGTCGCTGCGCCCCGAGTACATCGCACGTCCGCAGGTGGGCTACGCGCAGGACAGCTACGGCCGCGGGGTGTACGGCGGCACGGCCATTGTCCTGTCCGACCTCGTCGGCAACAAGCGCCTCGTACTGGCCGGCAGCATCAACGGGCGGGTGGAAGAAGCGCAGGTCTACGCGGCGTATCTGTCGCTGGCGCGACGCTTCCAGTACCAGGTCAGCGTCCAGCAGCAGCCGTACTTCTTCCTCTCCGGCTCCCAACTGACGCCCGTCAGTGCCACGCAGGCGGTGCAGGAACAGGCGATCGGGCGCTACATCCAGCGCACGGCTGCGCTCGCCGGGATTTATCCGCTGAACCGGTTCAAGCGTTTTGAGTACGGCCTGAGCCTGAACAACATCGACCGTTCGCTGATGTTCGTGAGCTACGGGGTGGACTACGCGTACGGCTACACGACGCAGGTCTATCTGGACAGCATCGTCAACTTCGGCTCGCTGAACTTCGCGGCGCCGTACGTGGCGTTCGTGCACGACAACACAATCAATGGCTACACCGGCCCCATCTTCGGGCAGCGCTACCGGTTCGGGCTCGAGCACGCCGCCGGCAACCTGAGCTGGACCAACTACAGCGCCGACTACCGGCGCTACGACGCACTCCTGTTCAGCTACCTCACGCTGGCGACGCGCGTGCAGACGGACATCTCGGTGGGGAGCGGCGAGGCCGAGTTCCCGAAGTACATCGGACGCGCCGACCTGATGCGCGGCTACGATCGCGAGAACTACTATTCCAGCGTCTGCGAGACGGTCCCGGGCGGAACCGGTGAGTGCTCGGCCACGCAGCTGATCGGCAGTCGCGTGGCCTTCGGCAACGTCGAACTGCGGTTCCCCGTCCTCAGGCCCTTCAAGGTCAACCGGAAGCTGATCCGGTTCATTCCCGTGGACGGCCTGATCTTCGCCGACGCGGGCGTGGCATGGAACAAGGGGCAGAAGCTGTCGGTGTCGCGCCCGGACAACTACGACTGGGCCACGCAACGGTATCCGCTGCGCAGCTACGGCTACGGTTTCCGCATCAACCTGTTCAACTTCGCCATCCTGCGCATCGACAAGTCCTACCCGCTCGATGCGGCGTCGAAGAAGGGGTACTGGTTCTGGACGTTGGGACCCTCCTTCTAGGCGAATTGGGATTGGGAGCTCGGATTGGGATTGGCGATTGTGATTTGCGGTTTGGATTTGCGATTTGGACGGGGATGGGCCCGGCGACGGACGCCGGGCCCATCGTCAATCCGGATCCCCAATCCCAATCGCAAATCCCAATCCCAAATCCCAATCCGAACTCCCAATCCCAATCTGCCGTGTTCCCAGGCTCGATTCGCCTTTCATTGCCGCTCCCACTCCAGCAAATTGCGTAGATGCGCCGCCCCGCCCTCCTCCTGATCGCCGTTGCACTCGCCGCCTGCTCCAAGACGCCGGATGCGGGCATCACGAGCGGCGGCGAAGCGTCAGGTGCGTCGGGGCCGGATGCCGTCCTGCTGCGCTTTCCCCGTGATGGCGGAACGGCCCGCGCGTATCGATGGCTGCGCGACAGCACCGTCTGGAGTTCGTCGCAGCGCGTCCCCGCCGTCAGCGATGCCCTCGCGTTCGATGCGCAGCAGGGCATCGTCGTGATGCTCGATGCGGCGCGCATTCCCGTGCGCGTCGACCTCCGGGTCGGGCGTGTGACCCCAGCCACCACCGAGCGGCTGCGCGCGCTCGCGTCCGCGAACGGCTATGCCGTCTTCGGCATCGCCCCGACGGGCGAGATCGTTCGGCTCACCAGCAGCGCCACCTGGCGCTTTCGGCCGCCGGCACCGGTGCGCACGCTCCAGCCGCTTGCCGACGGGGCGCTGCTCCTCCTGAGCGACGACCGCGACGGGCGCGTCACCATCCGCCGGCTGCAGCCTCCGGAAACGAGGATCACCGACAGCACCACCATCGCGGGCGCCGATCTGGTGATTCCCACGGTCGTCGGCGACCGCATCTACTTCGCCGCCGGCGATCATCTCGAGGGACTGCGCACGCGCGACCTCGAGCGCTCGCTCACCGTCACCTTCAGCGACGCCGTGCTCGCCGTCGCCCCCACGCCGAGCGGCGACCGGCTCTTCGTGGCCGTGCGCAACAGCGCCACACTCTACGTCGTGGATCGCTACGATGCCGCGGTGCGCGACCGGATCACCCTCCCCGGTGCGCCCGCCGCCCTGCGCATGGACCCGGACGGGCAGTATCTGCTGGCGCAGTCTGCCGGCGGCGACTCGGCCTACGTGATCGCCATCGGCACGAACCGCGTCATTGCCACGCTCGCCACGGCGTGGCGTCCTGACCTGCCGCTCATCGCCCCGGATGGCAGCATTGCCCTGGCCGAGGGCGATGCGCTGGTGATTGTGGACGCGGAGACACGGCGCGAGCGCGCCCGCCTCCTCACCGGCGCCAACGACGTGTGGGCGCTCGTGCGATGGAACGGGTTTCGCCCGCGCTCCTCGACGCTCGACGAACCCGTGAAGTTCGAGGACGCGTACGCCGATTCGACCTACGTCGACTCGCTGGCGACCGAGCCGGCAGCGGCGGTGATACCCGAGCCGGTTGCCGCGGTGCTCAACCCCGTGCCGCCGGCTGCGGCGCGGGCGGAGTCGAAGAGTCATGGCTGGATGCTGAGCTTTGCGGCGGTGCTGTCGGAGAGCCGTGCGCGCTCGATGGCCGCCGCCGTGCGCGTCGATGGATCCACGGCGCGCGTGCAGGCGACGGAGCGAGACGGCACGACCGTATATCGCGTGGTGGCCGGCCCCTTCCCCACGCGTGAAGCCGCCGAGGAGTCCGGGCGCCGCAGCGGACTCCCATACTGGGTGTTCGAGGCGAACCCGTGATCGGCCGCCGGCGTCCCGCCGCGCCGGCCCCGAACCCCTGGGAAGAGGAAGGCCGCCGCCTCGCGCCGCAGCTCGACGGCCTCTCGTCGGCCGTGGTCATCGGCGTCGACGCCGAGTCGAGCGCGCGCGTGGCCCTCGGCGCCGCACGCGCCACCGCCCACGAACGGCGCGTGGCGGTGGCCGACCTCGCGGGCGCGCCGGCGGCGCTGGGCGCACTCGCCGGCACCGCCGATGCGCCGGGCATCATCGACAGTTTTCTTCGTGGCGTCTCACTCAGCGACATCGCGCAACCGGCGGCCGACGGCACGCCGTCGCTCTTCATCCTGCCGCGCGGCAGCGAGCCGACGCTGCCCGAGGAAATGCTCCGCAGCGACCGGTGGAGCCGACTTGCGGCCGGCTTCGCCGAGGCGGGCGCGCTGCTCCTGATCGTGGCGCGCGCCGGGACGCCCGCACTCGACGCGCTCGTGCGCCAGACCGATGGCGTCGTGTCGGTGGGCAATGCGGACATCCCCATGGAGTGGCGGGTCATCGCGCAGGCGGGCGAGCGCGTCCCTGCCCCGGAACCCGTGGCCGTCCACAGTCAGCGCCGTCCGTCGGCGCGCGGTCGGCGGGTGGCTGCCGTGGTCGTCGGCGTGCTCCTCGTGCTCGCGGGGGTCGCACTGTGGCAGCGATGGCCGCGTGCGACGACCCAGCCGGCCAGCGCCCCGCCGATCCCCGCCACGTCCCAGCCGGCCGCGATGCCCGTCGCAGCTTCCGCTGACACAGTGCGCGTGTCCGATCCTGTCAATCCCCTCGACAGCGCCGCCGCCGCAGAATTTGCGGTCGAACTTGTGGCGACAAACACTGCCGCGGGTGCAAATTCGTGGATTCGAGAACGCGGGAATCAGTTGGCGGGCGTCACGGTGTCGCCGGTCCTGCTGGGCGCTGCAGCTTCACGGTGGCACAGGGTGATCGCCGGTGCGTGGCGCGAACGTGCAGCGGCAGATTCGTTGCTCGCCGCCCTTCGCGATGAAGACGTGCTGCGTGCCGGTTCCGGAACGGTGGTGCGGGTGCCGTTGGCGTTGCTGCTGGAAGCGGACGTTCCGCGTGGTGCGGCGAACGCGCGTGTGGCGGCGCTGGCCGCCCGCGGCGTGTCGGCGTATGCGTTGGTGCAGGACGATGGAAGCGTGCGCCTCTTCGCGGGCGCCTTTGAAACGGCCGCTGCGGCCGTGCCCCTCGACGCGGATCTCCGCGCCATTGGGCTCGCACCACAGCTGGCGTACCGAACCGGGAGAACGTTCTAAGTGCGATTGACCAGACTCGAGCTGCACGGCTTCAAGTCGTTTGCGGATCCCACGGAGCTGTCGTTCGACGCCGGGGTGACGGCGATCGTCGGCCCCAACGGGTGCGGCAAGTCCAACGTGTCCGACGCCGTGCGCTGGGTGCTCGGCGAGCAGCGCGCGCGCCTGCTGCGCGGCGCCAAGATGGAAGAGGTGATCTTCCAGGGCTCGTCGGCGCGCAAGCCGGTCAACATCGCCGAGGTGTCGCTGCACTTCTCCAACGAGGAGGGCGTGCTCCCGATCGCGTATCGCGAGGTCGTCATCACGCGCCGCCTGTCGCGCTCGGGCGAGAGCGAGTACCTGCTCAATCGCACGCCGTGCCGCCTGCGGGACATCCACGACCTGCTGCGCGGCACGGGACTGGCCGCCGACGTCGGCGTGGTGATCGAGAGCAAGATGATCGACGCGCTCCTCAGCGACCGCCCGGATGACCGGCGCGAGCTGTTCGAGGAGGCCGCGGGCGTGGGGCTGTACCGCGATCGCCGCCGGTCCACCGAGCGCCGGCTCGAGGAGACGAGCGGCGACCTCGCACGGCTCGACGACCTGATCAACGAAGTGGGAAGCCAGGTGCGCTCGCTCGCGCGCCAGCGCAAGAAGGCGGAGCGCCACACTGAGGTGATGAAGCGCCGTCGGTCGGTGGAGCTCACGCTCGCCGAGCGTGAGATGGCGTCGTGGATGGACGAACTCGCGCGCCTCGACGAGGAGCTCGTTGGCCTGCGCGAGCGCGCCCCCGAGGGCGAGCACCGCGTGCGCGCGGCGGAGCAGGCGCGCGACGCGGCGCACGCCGCGCGCGCCGCGGCCGACACCGCGCGGCAGGAGCGCACGCGCGTGGCGACGCAGCTGCGCGAGTCGCAGCAGCTGCTGCAGCGCGAAGTCGCGGTGGCCGAGGAGCGCCACCAGAACGCGATCCAGCGGCGCGAGCGCGCCGAACTGGAGCGCAACGAGGGCGCCGCCTT
>JBAZTM010000045.1:0-5590 GCA_041661925.1 Gemmatimonadaceae bacterium | reverse complement strand
AGTGCGAAGCCGACATGCGCGAGGCGGCGGAGGCGCTGCAGCGCGCCGTGGTCACCGAAGAGGAGATGCGCGGCGGCGTCGCCGCGGCCCGTGACGTGCTGTCGGCCGCGGAGGCGGCGGTGCGCGACGTGCGCGACCGCATCCACCGCATGCAGCTCGAGCGCGACGGCGCAGAGCGCGAAGCCGGCGACGTGGCCCAGCGCACCGCCGTGCTGGGCGGCGAGCGCGAGCGTCTCACCGAACAGCTGCACCTCGCGGAACGCGAGTACGCCATCGCGGCCGACGCGCTGGCTCTGGCGCAGGGCGCCGCCGGTCAGGCCACCGGAGCGCTCGAGGCCGCGCGCGCCCAGGCGCGGAGTTTCGGCGAACAGGAAGCCGCAGCGCGCGCCGACCTGCGCCGCGTCGAGGAGGAGCACACCGGCCTCCAGGGCAAGCTGAGCGCGCTCGAGGGACTCGAGCGCGAGCGCGTGGGGCTCGCCCCCGCCGCCGCGCGCCTTCTCCGTGAGCGCGATCAGTTCGGCGAGGGCGCGGTGCTTGGTCCCCTCTCCGATTTCATCGGTGCCGACGCCGCCGCCGCCGCGCTCGTGGAGCGCTTCCTCGGCGCCACCGTGCACGCCGTCGTCGTGCGCGACCGCGGTGTCGCGGACGCCGTGCGCCAGTGGCATGCACGATCCACCCCGGGTGCGCTCCTCCTGCTCCCGCTCGACGCGCTGGCCGTAGGCGACGAGGGCACGGATGCGGAGGAACTCGCGGGACGCGTGCAGTCCGAGGGGCCGGTGCGCGCCTGGGTGCGCGCGCTCCTCGGCAAGGTGCACAGCATGGACGACGGCACCGCGTTCGTGGACGCGCGCGGCGCGGTCTGGCTGCCCGGCACCGGCAGCGGCGCCGGCCCGCTGCGCCGCCGCGCGGAACTCTTCCAGCTGCGCGGCGACCTGCAGACCATCGGCGCGCGGCGCGCGGCGGCGCTGTCGGCACTGCAGCGCGTGCACGCCGACGTGCTCGCCGCCGAGGAGGCGGCCGCGGCCGCGGCGCAGGCAGATGGCGTGGCACAGCAGGAAGCCCAGCGCGCCGCCTCGCTGTGCGATGACCGCGAGCGCACCATGCAGCGGCTGCAGCGCGACCTCGCCGACGCCGAGGCGCTCGCGCAGCGGCTCGCCGCGCGGCAGGCGGAACTGTCGGCGCGGGCAGCCGAGGGCGCCGCGCGCATCGAGCAGGAAGGCGACACGCTGGCCGCGGCGGAGCAGCGCGCGGTGGAGGCGCGCGAGGCGCTCGGCGTCGCCGAGGCGCGCCAGGATGCGGCGCGCGAAACGCGCGCCGCCGCGCAGGTGTCGCACGCGCAGGCCGAGGCGCGGCGACAGGTGGCCGCGGAGCGCGAGGAGCGTCTCGCGTTCGAGCAGGCTGGCGCCGCTGCCCGGCTCGACGCGCTCACGCAGGAGCTCGCCGCCATTGACGCGGCCGATGACGAACTCGCCCGCCAGATGACCGCATGGCGCGACGACCTTGCCGGACGCACGCAGTCGCTCGCGTCGGCGGAGCAGGCGCTGGAGGAGGCCGAAGTCGCCGTGCGCACGGCGGACGCGGCGCTGGGCGGCGCCGAGCACGATCTCGACGCGACGCGCCGCGAAGTCACGGCGGTCGCAGAGTCGCTGCATCAGGCCGAGCTCCGCCACACGGAGCTGGGCGGCAAGCGCGCCGCCATCCGCGAGCGGCTCGAAGCTGAGTGGCGCAAGCCGCTCGAGGAGCTGCTCGCCGACTACGCAGCGCTCGACATTGACGACGACGCGCTGCGCGCCGAAGCCGAGCAGCTGCGCGCCCAGCTCGAGGCGCTCGGCCCGGTCAACGAACTCGCCATCGAGGAGCATGACGAGACCGTCAAGCGCCTCGAGTTCCTCACGACGCAGCGCACCGATTTGTCGGATGCGCAGAAGGCGCTGCAGCAGGCCATCCGTGAGATCGACACGACCGCGCGCGAGATGTTCCTCAAGACGTTCGCCGAGGTGCGCGAGCACTTCCGCCGCATCTTCATGACGCTCTTCGGCGGCGGCGAGTGCGACCTGCGGCTTGAGAACCCCGATCTGCCGCTCGACTGCGACATCGAGATCCACGCGTCACCGCGCGGCAAGCGCACGCAGCGCATCCACCTGTTGTCGAGCGGCGAGCGCGCGCTGGTCGCGCTTTCCCTGCTCTTCGGCATCTTCCTCACCAAGCCGAGCCCGTTCTGCCTGCTCGATGAAGTGGACGCGCCGCTCGACGACCAGAATGTGGGGCGCTTCGTGAAGATGCTGAACGAGTTCAAGGTGAACACGCAGTTCATCGTCATCACGCACAACCCGCGCACCACGACGGAGGCGGCCGACGCCGTGTACGGCGTGACCATGCAGGAGCCCGGCGTGTCGTCGCTGGTGAGCGTGCGCATGTCGGGAATGCCGGTGGACGAGGACGCGCCGGAGGGTACGCCGGTCTCGTGACGCCCGCGGTGCAGGATCGTTCGCCGGAGGCGGCCGCGCGCAGCGCGGCGTCTGGCGGTCGCACTGGCCGCTGGAGGTTCGCGCTGCTCATCGCGGGCGCACTGGCGTGGAGCGTTCCGGCCGCCGCCCAGCGCAGCGTCTCGGTGACGGGCCCCACCGACAATCCGCTGCGCGACGGTATTCCTGCGTTCACCATTGTCGCGACGGGGTTCGTCCCCGCCGATCTGCCGCTGCGGTTCACCCTGCAGGTGGCGACGAACGCCTCGTTCGCGTCCGGGCTCCTCACTGACACCACCGTCGCGGGCGCCGGTACAAGCCAGATCATCGCGCCGCGTCGGTTGTTTCCTGAACGGAGCACGGTGTACTGGCGCGGTGTCGTCACCACCGCGGCCGGCCTGCAGGTGAACTCGGCCATCACGGGTCCCGTCGCCACGGCACCGTGGCTCACGTTGGTGTCGCCGAACAACCCGAACGGCTCGGTGGTCTACTCGAACCGCCCGCCATTCACCTGGAGTTCGGCGCGTATTGACGCGTCGGCCGGTGGATGGCAGTACGAGATCCGCGTGACCGAATCGAACGGCAACACGATCCTCGTCGGGCGGCTCGACGACACCGTGTACGTGCCAGTGCGCGACCTCGAGGGCAACACGTCGTATCGCTGGTCCGTGTCGGCATGGATCCCGTCGACGGGTGACTCCACGCGCGTCTTCAGCGCGGCATCGGTCGTGGTGCTCGACCCCTCGGTGCCTCCCGCGACGATCCTTTTCCAGAACTTCCCCAACCCGTTTCCCAACGCGCGTGTCAGCGCCACCTGCATCTGGTTCGACCTGCGCACCGCGTCGGCGGTGGAGCTGCAAGTGCTCGACCTGCGTGGCAACCTCGTGCGCTCGGTCATCCCGGGTCCCGCCTTTCCCTCGTCGGGGACATTTGCCGCCGGCCGCTACGGCCGGGCGAGCGAGGGAAGCAACACCGGCTGCGATCCGCGACTCTCGTGGGATGGCACCGATGATTCCGGCCGCGCCGTGCCGACGGGCGTCTACCTGATTCGGCTGCGGGCGGATGGAGTGGAGACATTCCGAAAAGCGTTGTTTAAGGGGCGGTGAGGAGGGGTGCAGGGGTTTGGAATGGGGGAGGAGTGGAGAGAGGGGTGAGGGGAGAGGGGGCGTGCCGTCCCCCGCTCCGCGAACCGTCCCCCTCCCCCCCCCTCCCCCCGCACTCCACTCGTCTCCCCTCCTGAACCCCTGCACTCCTCCTCCACCCTCTGCGACTATATTGCGTGTCCGCCCTTAATGCGGACTGAATCTGAGCTTGGAGCCAGCGAATGCTTGTCGTCATGCAGGCCACCGCTTCACCAGCCGACGTCGAACGAGTCTGCGAGGCCATCCGCGAGATGGGCTACCAGCCCCTGCCGATGCCGGGTGCGCAGCTCACCACGGTCGGCCTGGTGGGCAACGATCGGCGGGTGGACGGGTCGCACATCGAGGCCCTGCCGGGCGTCGCCGAGATCATCTATGTCTCGAGCCCGTTCAAGCAGGTCTCGCGCGAGTGGCGGCAGGCCAACACGCTGGTCACCATCGCCCCGGGCGTGACCTTCGGCGGAACGGATGTGCCCGTCATCGCGGGGCCGTGCTCCGTTGAGAGCGAACAGCAGATCCTGGCGGCGGCGCACACCGTGAAGGCGGCGGGCGCGGTGGCCCTGCGCGGTGGCGCGTTCAAGCCGCGCTCTTCGCCGTACTCGTTCCAGGGCATGGGCAAGGAAGGGCTCGAGTTGCTGCGGCGCGCCAAGGCCGAGACGGGACTCGCCATCGTCACCGAGGCCATGGACGACGAGGGCGCGCAGCTCGTGGCCGAGTACGCCGACTGCATTCAGATTGGCGCGCGCAACATGCAGAACTACTCCCTGCTCAAGACCGTCGGCAAGCTGCGCATGCCGGTCATGCTGAAGCGCGGCATGGCGGCCACCGTGCAGGAACTGCTGCTCAGCGCCGAGTACATCCTGGCCGAGGGCAACGACCAGGTGATCCTCTGCGAGCGCGGCGTGCGCACGTGGGATCCGTCGTCGCGCAACATGTTCGATCTGAACGCGATTCCCGCGGTGCAGAAGGCGTCGCACCTGCCGATGATCGCCGACCCAAGCCATGGCACGGGCGTGCGCGACCGCGTGGGACCAATGGCGCGCGCCGCGGTGGCCGCCGGCGCCGACGGCCTGCTCATCGAGGTGCACCCCGATCCGAACCGCGCCTTCAGCGACGGCGCGCAGTCGCTGTTCCCGCAGCAGTTCACCGATCTCATGGGTGAGCTCGTTCCCATCGCGCAGGCGATTGGCCGCCGCATCACGACGCTCGGCGCGCGGTGATGCAGCCCGTGCGCCGCGAGATGGCGAGGGCGCGACCCGGGTGGCGCGCCCTCGGCCGGTACGCGCGGTGCCGCGTGATCGCTGGCGCGTTCGCGGTCGCGACCATCGCCATGCCGTTCGCGCTCGCCGGCGCGCAGGCGCCACGCGACACGGCGGCCGCGATGGCGCTCTACCGTGCGGCCGCGGCGAAGTTCGCGGGGGCGAAGACCATGCGCGCCGGCTTCGAGCAGACGCTGATCAGTCCGGTCAGCACGACGCCGCGCACGTCGCGCGGCGAGCTGATGCAGCGCCCCCCAAGCCGGTTCGCGTTCCGCTTCACCGACCCGATGGGTGATGCCGTCGTCTCCGACGGCGAGGCGCTGTGGGTCTACCTGCCGAGCACGGCCAAGGGCCAGGTGCTGAAGCTCCCGCGCGAGGTGGGCGGCGCGTTCGACGTCGTGGCGCGCCTGCTCGCCAATCCCGGCGACCGCACGCAGGTGCGCGTCATCCCCGAGCGGGAACGCGTCGGCGGTGAAGCGGTGACGGTCTTCGCGCTGACGCCGCGCGCGGAGGGCGCGCCGTTCGAGACCGCCAAGGTCTGGATCGGCGCCGACAAGCTGGTGCGGCAGATTGAGGTGGTGGAGCCGGGTGGCCTGCGTCGCCGCATGCGCTTCATCAACATGCGACTCGGCGTGGCCCTGCCCAGGCGCGCCTTCGTCTTCGACGTGCCGCCTGGCGTGCGCATCGTGGACCAGGCCGCGCTGATGGGCGGCGCGCCGGCGCGCCG
>JBAZTM010000044.1:0-31883 GCA_041661925.1 Gemmatimonadaceae bacterium | reverse complement strand
GGGCGCGCCCACGTTGCGAGCGAGCGCACGGGCTGGGGCGCCGACGGTACGGAGGCGGGTTCGGCGACGACGACGTCGGCCCCTCCCTCGAAGCGCTTGATGAGCTCGGGAAGCTGTTCGGGCTGGTCGGTGAAGTCGGCCTGCAACAGCACCACGGCGTCCCGGCGCGGGTAGCGCGTGCGCTGTGCGGCGGCGCGCAGCAGCGCGTCCACCGCGCGGGCGTACCCGACGCGCTTCTCCCCGCGGATGACCGTCAGCGGGAGCACCTTGTGATACGGCTCCAGCACGGCCGTGGTCTCGTCGGAGCTCGCGTCGTCGTAGACGAGGATCTCGTACTCGCGCGAGAAGTCCCGGAAGACCTTCCGGATACGCCACAACAGGACGCCGACGGTTGGCGCCTCATTGTGCGACGGGATGCAGATGTAGAGCACGGGGGTCTGGAGGGGCCGGTGGGTGGGTGGAGCCCTTAAAACTACCGGCGCGGCGGGGTACGCGTCTACGGGGCGCGTTCCGCCGCGCTCGTTCGGGCCAGCACCATGTCATACACCTCGGATGCGCCGCCGGCCATGCGGTCCACCGAAAACTGCGCGGCGCGCGTCCGGCCGCCGTCGGCGAGCGTCTTACGCAGGGCCCCGTCCGTGGCGAGCCGGTCGACCGCCTGGGCGAAGGCGCGCACGTCGCCCGGCGGAGCGAGCAGGCCGGAGCGCCCGGGTTCCACGAGCTCCGCGAGCCCGCCGGTGGCGAAGGCGACCGGCGGCACACCGAGCGCCATCGCGTCAATCACGGCGGTGCCGAGTCCCTCGGCACCTGATGGATGCCAGAGCATGTCGAGTCCGGCCATGGCGTTGTGGATGGCGTCCACAAAGCCGGCGCGGAACGCCGCGATGCCGCCGAACGAATCGGCGCCGACCGCGGTGCCGCCGAGCAGGACGAGGCGCAGGCGGTCGCGCACCGTGGGTGTGACCTGCTCGGCGATCTCCTGCAGCCGGCTGACTCCCTTCTCGGCGGTCATGGCGCCGACGACGCCGCAGAGCAAGGTGTCGGCGGGCCAGCCCGCCTCGCGCCGCCAGTCGCGCGGGGTGCTCACCGATGGCGCAGGGACGCCGGAGTAGACGACGGTGCAGCGATCGGCGCTGACGCCGCCGCGCTGCAGCGCATCGCCGACGGCCTGACTGATGGCGATGAAGTGCGCGACGCGCGAGCCGTACTTGAGGCGTCCCTTCGGGACGAACGGCACGCGACGCGTGACGAGCAGGGGCACGTGACTGCCGAAGAGTGCGCCGAGCGCGATGGCGTGGGCGCGCGCATCGTGCGCGTGCACGAGGTCCGGGCGCCAGCGCGAGACGATGCGCCGCACGCGGCGCATCGCGATGAGGTCGAAGTCGGCGCGCATCGCGACCGCGGCGCTCGCGATGCCCTGCGTCTTCAGCAGGCCGGCGAGCGGGGAATCAGGCGCGGCGACGACGAGCGGTTCGTACCCGCGCTCACGCTGCGCGGCGGCGAGCAGGAAAACCTGCCGCTGGCCGCCGCGCCAGTGGCGGCCGCTGTCCAAGTGAAGAATGCGCACATGCTAAATATGCGCTACGGTCGGCTCCACGCACGCCTGCGCGAACGCCTGGAAGATCGCGCGGTCCCATGGCTTCGCGTCCGCCATCAGTTCTTCCGGGTGCCACTGGACGGCGAGGGTCCACCAGTCGCCCGTCGTCTCGGCAGCCTCGACGACGCCGTCGGGGGCGTAGGCGGTGGCGCGCAGGGACGGCGCGAGCTTGTCCACCGCCTGGTGATGGATCGAGTTGACGTCAATGGCCGACGCGCCGATGGCGGCGGCGAGTCGGGAACCGCTGAGGATTGTCACGCCGTGGACCCGATGTGCGCGGGACGACTCGAGTGAGTGGCCGATCTCGCCTGGACGGAGCATGCCGAGGTCCTGCACGAGGGTGCCGCCGAGGGCGACGTTGAGCAGTTGGAGGCCGCGGCAGATTGCCAGGAGTGGGCGTCGCGCGTCGCGCGCCGCCTCGACGAGCGCGAGTTCCGTGGCATCGCGTCCGGCCTTCGACTTCTGCGTGGCGGGGTGCCGGGCGGCGCCGTAGCGCGCGGGGTCCACATCCTCGCCGCCGGAGAGGACGACGCCGGAGACGCCGGCGACGACGGCGCGGGCCTCGTCTGGCGAAAGCGACGGCGGAACGACGAGCGGCACGAGCCCGACCGACTGGAGAGCGCGCACATAGGCTTCGTTGACGCGCACGCGCGAGTATTTGCCGGGGCTGGTGGCGAGTTTGGACGACGCGGTGAGGGCGACGAGAGGGAGTGGCATGCTTGGAAACTACAGGAAGGGTGCGCGGTGGGGTGCAGGGGCAGAGGCACGGTAGGGTGCAGGGAAAGGGCGCAGGGTGGAGTGCGGAGGAGCGAGACCCGTTCCCCGCAGCCGACCCCGGGTTGGGCGGAACCGCCGCTTAGCAGTATCGTATTGTCCATAGGGCGCGCGGCGGAATGCCCGTCGCGCGCGGAGTCCGTGAACCGCAGCCCGCATTCCCGTGTTCGAATCCCTGAAGACCACCATCGCCGACCTCCTCGGGGGGCGTGTGCACCCGAACGACCGGCGCGCCGTGATCAATGACATGAAGCAAGCGCTGGTCTCGGCCAAGCTCGGCGTCGAGGACCTCGAGCGCGGCGTCGAGGTGACGCGTCGCAAGCTGGAGGCGGAGCGTCAGGGGTTGGAGACGGTGGCGCGACGCAAGGGGCTCGCGGCGGGCATCAACGATGCGGAGACGGTGGCCATCGCGGAGAGGTACGAAGGGCAGCACCTCGAGCGCATCGCGGTGCTCGAGCGGAAGCTGGAGGCGCAGGAGGCCGAAGCGGCGCTCGCGCGGCGCGACTACGACGAGATGCTTACCCAGCTCAAGGCCGCGTCGGCCGGGGCGGGGAGCGTCGGTGCTGGCGGCGTGCCCTCTGGATCCACGAGGGCGCCCAGCGATGCCGACCTCGGCCTGCCGGACGACGGCGTGCTGAACGCCGAGCTCGATTCGCTGCATCGCCAGCGCGCGCGCGAGGCGAAGGACGCCGACGCGGCGGCGCGGCTCGAGGAGCTCAAGCGTCGCATGGGGCAGCAGTAGGCGCTCGCACCCGTTTGACGAACGGCGGCCCAACGGCTACATAAAACCATCCGTACAGGCCCGGGAAAACCGGGCCCGCGGTTGAGTCTTGTCACGATAAACGCCCTTCCCCTTTCATGGAGAAGTCGCATGAGTGGTGCAGCTGACACGAACCGGGACGGCACCTCGATCCCCGAGTTCAAGCAGATGATGGGGCATCCGCAGCCGCTGTGGATGCTGTTCATGTCGGAGTTCTGGGAGCGCTTCGCCTTCTACGGCATTCGCTGGGCGCTGGTGCTCTACATCGTCGCCCAGTTCCACGGGGGCTCGCCCACGGGGCAGGCCGAGGCGAACCTGACGTACGGGTCGTACCTCGCGCTCGTCTACGCCGTGGCGATTTTCGGCGGCTACGTGGCCGACAAGGTGATCGGGTACCAGCGGTCCATCCTGACGGGCGCCGTCTTCATGGCGGCCGGCCTGTTCATGATCACGCTTCCCGACCCGCTGATCTTCAAGCTCGGCCTGTCCACCATCGTCGTCGGCAACGGGCTGTTCAAGCCGAACATTTCGACCATCGTCGGCAAGTGCTACTCGCAGGGTGACGAGCGCCGCGATTCGGGCTTCACGATCTTCTACATGGGCATCAACGCGGGTGCGTTCCTGTCGCCGCTCCTCACGAGCTGGCTGGCGGAGAATGTGTTTGGCACCGAGACCATGCCGGCGTACAAGGTCGTGTTCATGACGGCCGGCTTCGGCATGCTGATCAGCCTCGTCTGGTTCTATATCGGCCGCCGCCAGCTGCAGGGCATCGGCGCGTCGCTCGAGGGCCAGGCGAACCGGATGCGCGTGATCTACGTCGCGATCGGCGCCGTGCTGTGCGTGCCGCTGGTGTATTCGCTGCTCGCCGTGGGCGGCAAGAACCTCCAGTACGTGCTCACCGCGATGTTCATCGGCCTGTCGGTCATGCTGATGGTCGAGGGCATTCGCGAGGGCACCGTGGCGCGCGACAAGACGATCGCGATGCTGCTGATCTTCGTGTTCAACATCATGTTCTGGATGTTCTTCGAGCAGGCTGGCAGTTCGTTCACCTTCCTGGCCGACCAGATCGTGAACCGGCAGTTCGGCAGCTGGACCTTCCCGACGGGCTGGTTCCAGAGCGTGAACGCGGTGGCGATCATCATCTTCGCGCCGATCGTAGCGTGGGTGTGGGTGGCGCTGGCGAAGGTCAACGCGAACCCGTCCATTCCGCGGAAGTTCGGGCTCGGCCTGATCTTCAACGGCCTGGCGTTCCTGCTGCTCATGTTTGCACTGTCGAGCCTGCTCGATCCGGCGAGCAACAAGATTCCGTTCTGGACGCTGGTGGCGGTCTACCTGATCCAGTCCATCGGCGAGCTGTGCCTGTCGCCCATCGGGCTGTCCATGGTGACGAAGCTCGCGCCGGTGAAGCTGGTCGGCCTTGGCATGGGCGGCTGGTTCCTCTCGACGGGCATCGGCAACAACCTCTCGGGCATCTTCGCCAGCGAAGTGAGCGGCGAGACCGGCATGACAACGACCTCGGCGCTGAGCGGCTACACGTTCGGCTTCTGGGCGCTGACGGCGGCAGGCCTGATTCTATTGCTGGCGGCGCCGAAGGTGCAGAAACTCATGCATGGAGTGAAGTAGGGGCTGATGATGGCAGATGGCAGATGGTAGAGCGCGAGCGGCGGCCTTGGGGCCGCCGTTCTGCGTTTGCGCAACTGCGAAGTTGGCGTTGGCGGCGCGCTCACGGCGCGGCGATCTACCAGGGAATGCGCGGGATGGCCGCGAGCAGCGCTTGTGCTGCAGTAGACTCTGGGGCGGCGAACAGCGCGGCGGTGGGTGCGCACTCGACGATGCGTCCCTGCTGCATCACGGCCACCCGCGTGGCGATGCGTTCCACGACCGCGAGGTCGTGCGCGATGAACAGGTAGGTGAGCCCGCGCGCGGCCTGCAGCGCGGCCAGCAGGTCGAGCACCTGACGGCGGACGAGCACGTCGAGGGCGGAGACGGCCTCGTCGAGCACGAGGAACTCAGGCTCCACCGCCAGCGCCCGGGCGATCGCGATGCGCTGCCGCTCACCGCCGGAAAACTCGTGCGGCAGGCGATCGGCGTCGGTGGCGTTGAGCCCGACCTCCGCGAGCAACCGCGCGACGCGCTGGTTGGCATCGGGGCGTGACGCGAGGGCGTGAATGTCGATCCCCTCTCGAATGACGTCGCCCACGCGCATGCGCGGATCGAGCGACGCCTTGGGATCCTGAAAGACGACCTGCGCCCTCCGCCGGAACCGCTGGAGGGAGTCGCCGTTGAGCGTCAGCACATCCGCACCGTCGAATCGCACGCTGCCTGACGCCGCGGGGACGAGTCGCAGGATGGCGCGCCCGAGGCTTGTCTTGCCGCTGCCGGACTCGCCGACCAGCGCGAGCGTTTCGCCTCGAGGCACGTCGAGTGAGACGCCATCCACCGCGCGCACACTGCCGTCGCGCGACGCATACTCGACCACGAGGTCGCGGACCTCCAGCAGGGCGCTCACGCGCGGCGCACCGCGGGACGCACGGCATCGACCAGCGCCCGGGCTTGCGCGTGTTCCGGGGCGGAGAGGAGCTGGCGCGTCGGAACGTCCTCGACGACGAGTCCGTTGTGCAGCACGATCGTGCGTTCGCAACTCGTGGCGATCACGCCGAGGTCGTGGCTCACGAGGAGCAGCGCCATGCCGCGCTCACGCTGCTGGGCGTGCAGGAGTTGGAGGACCTGAGCCTGGACCGTGACGTCGAGCGCCGACGTCGGCTCGTCGGCGATGAGCAGGGCCGGGCTGAGCAGGAGCGCCATGGCGAGCAGGACGCGCTGCCGCTCGCCGCCGGAGAGCTCGTGCGGATATCGTTGCGCCCGCGCGTCCGTCTCCGCGAGGCCGACACGACCCAGCATTTCCACGGCGCCCCGCATCGCACGGCGTGCGTCGCGTTCCCCATGTGCACGCGCCATCTCGGCCACCTGCGCGCCGACGCGCATGCGCGGGTTGAGCGCCGAGAGCGGCTCCTGGAAGACCATCGCCAGCCGGCGTCCGCGCAGCGCGCGCCGTGCCCCGCGCGACGCGGCGAGCAGTTCGTGCCCCTCGAAGTGGACGCGACCGCGTGCGGTGAGCGGCAGCGGCAGCAGCCCGAGGAGGGCGAGCGCGAGCGACGTCTTGCCGCTGCCGCTCGCGCCGAGCAGTCCGACCGTCTCGCCGGGCTGCAGCGCGAAGGAGACGCCGCGCAGGATCGGCGTGGCCGCAGCGCCGTGCGCGCCGCCGGCGTCGATCTGCAGCTGTTCGACGGAAAGGAGCGCGGGGTTCACGCGCCGCGCTCCTCGCCGGCGATGGCGACGCGCAGGCGGTCCGCCAGCACCAGCGCGGAGCCCACGGTGAGCGAGACGGCGACGATGGGAAAGACCACGAGCCACCAGGCCGACGTGAGGTAGTCGGTGCCGTCGAGGAGGATGTTCCCCCAGCTTGGCAGCGGGGGCTGAATGCCGAGGCCGACGAAGCTGAGCGCGGCCTCGAGCGGAATGACCGCGGCGAGCGCCAGCGCCGCGGCCACGGCGAGCTGCGGCGCCACCGCGGGCAACAGGTGATTCCAGATGATGCGTCGGCGCGAGGCGCCGAGAGCGCGCGCGGCGAGCACATACTCTCGTTGGAGATGGTCGCGGAACTCGGCGCGCACAATGCGCGCGGTGGTGAGCCATCCGCTGCCGCCGATCAGCGCAACGAGCCACCACGGCGAGAGCGCGCCGAACGTGGCGACGAGGGCGATGACGACGAGCAGGCGCGGCATGGCGATGAGTACGTCCACGAGCCCGGAGACGACGCCATCCACCCACCCGCCAACGACGGCCGCGAGGGCGCCGAGCGCGGCACCGAGTGTCACGGAGAGCAGCATCGCTCCCGCCGCCACGCCCAGCGAGACGCGCGCGCCATGCAGGACCCGGCTGAGTACGTCGCGCGAGAACGGGTCAGTGCCGAAGGGGTGCTGCCACGTCGGCGCGACGAGTCGCAGCGCCACGGGATCGGGCTGCAGTGTCGGGTCATAGGGGGCAATCCACGGGGCAAGCACGGCGGCGAGCGCGGCGGCCCCGAGCACGGCGGCGGCGGCGCGGGCTCCGCGGTCGTCCAGCAGGCGCTGCCACGTGTTGGCGGCCACTACGGCTCCCGCACGCGCCGCGGCGCCACATACTCAGCCACCGCGTCGGTGACAGTGCGCGCCACGACGGCGAGCAGGGTGGCGAGCAGCACCGCGGCGAGAATGAGCGGGTAATCGCGCGCGAGCAGCGCGTCGAAGAGCGTGAGCCCCATGCCGGGCCATCCGAAGATGCGTTCGATGAGCACGGCACCGCCGACGAGCGACGGCAGCGCGAGGCCGAGCAGCGCGATGACCGGGCCGATGGCGTTCGGCAGGGCGTGCCGCATGATCACGTCCCACTCGCCAAGTCCCTTGGCGCGTGCGGTGCGGATGTAATCCTCCCGCATCACGCCGAGGAGCGCCGCCCGCTGGTGGCGCGCCACGCGCGACGCCACGCCGAGCGCCAGCACTCCGGCGGGGAGCGCGAGGTGCCAGAGGAGGTCGATGAGACGTTCCCACATCGGCCAGGCGGACGCGTCGCCGAGGCTGCCGATGCCCGCCACGGGGAAAAGCCGCCAGCGCGCGCCGAGCCAGGTCATGGCGAGCAGCGCGACGAGGAACTCCGGCATCGCGACACCGCCCAGCGTCAGTGCCCCGAAGAGGCGGTCCTGCCAGCGGCGATGATGCCGCGTCTGCACCAGCGCGATGCCGATGCCGACCGCGAAGCCGATGACGAGCGCGACACCGACGAGGAGCAGGGTGCGCGGCATGGCGTCGCCCACCACATCGGCGACGTCGCGATGCCGCGACGCGGAGTAGCCCAGTTCGCCCCGCGCCAGCGCGCCGGCCCACCGGACGAAGCGTTCGCCGGGCGGACGGTCGAAGCCGTATCGAGCACGCCACTCGGCGCGCACGCTCGGTGGCACGTCGGCGCCGTCGAGCGCGGTGGCAAAAGGATCACCCGGCGCGAACTGCAGGAGGACGAAGATCGACGTCGCGACCACCGCGCAGACCGCGGCGGCGTGCAATAGGCGGGCGATGAGTCGGCGCGTCACGCCTCAGGGCGTGGCGGGGGCGCGGCGATCGCGCGGCAGCCGCTGGGCCGGGTCGATGGACCATTCCGCGACGGTCGACCACCACGCGTCCGGACGCAAGGCACCCACGGTCAGCCGGCGATGCATGCCCGCGTACGAGAGCGGCTCGTAGAGCCAGATGGCGGGGGCGTCGTCGATCGCGGCCTGGTACGCCGCGCGGAAGTGGGCCCGCACCGCCGCGATTCCCGTGGCCGCCAGGGCGCTGTCCACCTGCGCGTCGAAGGTGACGCTGCTCCATCGCCCCCAGTTCTTGCCGCCGCGCGCGGGGCCCGGCGTGCCCCAGAGATCGCGCACCCCACGCGGGCTCGGATCGGTGCGCGCGCCGCCGACGAGCGCGTCGAACGCGGCGCGGTGTGCGCGGTCGAGGAAGGCGTTGAAATCGGCCTGTTCGATGGTGACCTGCACGCCAATCGTCTTGAGCTGCGCCTGCAGCAGCACCGCCGCCGCCTGCCGCGTGCGGCTCGAGGCGGGGACGAGCAGGGAGAACGCGAGCGGCCGACCGCCGCGCTCGCGCACGCCGTCACCATTGGCGTCGCGCCAGCCGAGCGAGTCGAGCAGGCGGGCGGCGCCGGCAGGGTCGAACGGAATGCCACGAAGGGTCGTGTCGGACGTCCACTGCGTGCGCGAGAACGGACCGATCGCCGGCCGGGCGAGCGAATCGAAGACGCTGCGCACGATCGCCACGCGATTGACGCCCATGGTCAGCGCGCGGCGCACGGCGACGTCGCCGAAGACGGGGTGCGGCTGGTTCGGCGTATTCGGCGCGCGCAGGTTGAACTGCACGAACGAGTAGTCGAAGCTCCCATATGGCTTCGTCTTCACGGATCCATCGTCCCGCAGCTGGGCGAAGTCGGGCGGAGCGAGTTGCTCGAGGAAGTCTGCCTCGCCCGCGAGCAGTCGCGCCGCGACTGTGGCGCCCTGTGCGGCCACCACGAAGACGACACCGTCAAGCCGCGGGCGGCCGCCATAGTAGGCGGGGTTCGCCGCGAGTTCCAGTTTGGCGCGCGGCGTCCAGGACACGAAGCGGAACGGGCCGCTCCCCACCGGGGCGCGCACTTCGGCGGCGTCGTGCAGCGCCGTGTCGGCCAACGCCGCGAGGCGATGCGCCGGCAGCGGGATGAGGTTGTAGACGAAGGAGTAGAACTGCTCGGGCAACCGTTCACGGAAGTGCACGCGCGCGGTGAGCGCGTCGGGCGCCGCGACGGAGTCCACGCTCGCGAACGCGCTGCGTGACGCCGCTCCCACGGCGCTATCGGTCCAGATGCGGACGGCGAACTGCACGTCGGCGGACGTCACCGGACGCCCATCGTGCCAGCGTGCGTGTGGGTCAAGATGGAACGTGATGGTGAGCGAGTCGGCCGACCATTCCCACGACTTCGCGAGTTTCGGCACGAAGCCCGCGTCACCGATCGTGTTCAGGCCCGGGCCGATGTCGGCGAGCTTATCGTAGAGCAGTTCGGTGACGGCGCGGCTCTGGCTGCTTATTGCGAGGGGCGGAAAGAGCGTCTCGGCATCGGCGCCAGCCGACACGACGAGAATGCCGCCCGTCGGGGCCGCGTCGGTGCCGCGGCAGCCGGTGAGGGCCGCGATGCACAGGGCGAGGGCGAGGCGGCGCGAAAGGGGACGGGTCACGGCGGACAACGATAGGCGAGAATGCTCATCGGCGCCACGTCCACGCGGCGTCGCGGAACTGGAGCAGGGCATCGTCGAACTCGGGCGATCCACCGATCGTCTCGTCCGGTGAGAGGACGAGCTCTTCGGCCGAGCCGGCGCCGCTCGCCGCAGCGACGGTCCGGAGCAGCGCATCCCGCACCGGCTCGTAGGCGGCCTTGGCGCCCAGTTTCTCGCGCAGCGCCGCCGCCGGTGCCGGCGGCAGGTAGGCTCCGGCGGCAAAGCCGGCAATGCGACCCTGATCGTCATCGAGCAGGATGGAGCCGTGTTGCAGCAGTGCCCCGTCCTGCCGCACCTGCGCACTGCCCACCAGCTTGCGGCCTTCGAGCGTCAGCTCGCCGGAACTCGGCACCGCAAAGCAGGCCGCTCCCTCGGGGCGCATGGCGCGGGACGCGCCGGCCTCGCGCGCGTCGACGCCGAGGGCATGCAGGGCGTCCAGCAACAGCTGATTGAAGCGACGCACACTCGCGGCGAGCGACTCACCGGGGACGACCGGCGCGGTGATGGAATATGTCACCTCGCGGTGATGCAGCAGCGCGCGGCCGCCGGTGGGTCGTCGCACGAGGTCCACGCCGGCGGCGGTGATGGCGTCGGCGTCGTAGTGCCGGCGCGCCGCCTCGTGGCGCCCGAACGAGACCGTGGGGAGCGCCCATGCGTAGACGCGAAAAACCGACTCACCGGTGCGGCGGGCGCGTGCCATCAGCGCGACGTCGCAGGCCATGTTCCAGGCGCCGTCGCGCGCTCCCGTGTCGAGCAGCCGCCAGCGCGTCACGTCAGTACTTGAGGGCGTAGTACACGACGTAGATCCACGACAGCACGCCGTGCAGGATGGCCCAGAGGATGGACTTGTTGGCGCTCCACGAAATGGCGATGGCCAGCGCCGAACCGAAGCTGATTCCGGCGCGCGTGGCTTCCTGGCGGGCGGACAAGACGGGCCTCCTGGCTTGCGGGGATAGCGAAAGCTACGGGGTGAGCGGGAAGGGTGCAGGGTGGGGTGCAGGGGCAGAGGCACGGTGGGGTTCAAAGTGCGGAGTGGGTGCGTGGGAGCGTGTCTCCTGTGGTGATCGACCCTGCGATCAATCGGGTAAACCCCTGCGACTTCGATGTCCCAACGAAGCACGCGCCTTGTTAGTTTTATGGACGTCGCGCGCCGCAACGCACCCGCGTCGGGGGCGCCGCAGGCGCGCCGCACTGGAGAAGCGCGTACCGTGACTTCGACTTCCATTCCGCAGCCGGACGTCTTTACGCCCCGGCACCTCGGCCCGTCGGACTCCGACGTCGAGGCGATGCTGAAGGTCCTTGGCTATCCGTCGCTCGACGCACTGATCGACGCGACCGTGCCCGGCAACATTCGCTTCAACCGCCCGCTGAACCTGCCGGCCGCGATGTCCGAGCAGGACGCGCTGGCCGAATTCAAGGCGATGGTCGCCCCCAACCAGGTCTGGCGCAGCTTCATCGGCCAGGGCTACTACGGCACGCACACGCCGGCGGTGATCCAGCGCAACATTCTCGAGAATCCGGGCTGGTACACCGCGTACACGCCATACCAGGCAGAGATCGCGCAGGGGCGCCTCGAGGCGCTGCTCAACTTCCAGACCACGGTCATCGACCTGACCGGGCTGCCGCTGGCCAACGCGTCGCTGCTCGACGAGGGCACCGCGGCCGCCGAGGCGATGCAGATGCTGCACGCCGCGAAGAGCGGGCGCGACGTCTTCCTCGTGGCGGACGATTGCCATCCGCAGACGATTGACGTGGTCAAGGCACGCGGCGCGGCGCGCGGAATCACGGTGACGGTGCAGCTGGCGGCGAAGTTCACGCTCGACGCCACCGTCTGCGGCGTACTGATCCAGTATCCGAACACCTTTGGCGCGGTCGAGGACTATCGCGCGCTTTGCGACCGGGTGCACGCAGCCGGCGCGCTGGTCGTGGCCGCGACCGACCTGCTGGCGCTGACGCTCCTCGCCCCTCCGGGTGAGTGGGGCGCCGACGTTGCCGTGGGCAACGCGCAGCGCTTTGGCGTGCCGTTCGGCTACGGCGGCCCGCACGCCGCGTTCCTCACTACGAAGGACGACCTGAAGCGCCTCATGCCCGGGCGTATCATCGGCGTGTCGCGCGACGGCGCCGGCCAGCCTGCCATGCGCATGGCGCTGGGCACGCGTGAGCAGCACATCCGCCGCGAGAAGGCGACGAGCAACATCTGCACGGCGCAGGTGCTGCTCGCCGTGATGAGCGGCATGTACGCGGTCTTCCACGGTCCCGACGGGCTGGTGCGGATCGCGAAGCGGGTGCACCACCTGGCCGAGACGTTCGCCGCCGGCGCGCGCTCCCTCGGCCACGCGGTGCTGCACGACGTCTTCTTCGACACGGTGCGCGTCTCGCCCAAGGGCGGCGCGGCCGCGGTGAAGAAGGCGGCCGAGGCGAAGCGCATCAACCTCCGCTACTTTGCCGACGGCACGATCGGTGTCTCGATGGGCGAGACCACGACGGCCGCCGACCTCGGCGACCTGCTGGCGATCTTCGGCGGTGCCGCGAATGCCGTGGATGCCACTGCGAAGGGCGTGGATCCGCGCTTCGACGAGCGCTTTGGGCGCACCAGCGCCTTCCTGACGCACCCGATCTTCAACACGCTGCGCTCGGAGACGGACTTCCAGCGCTACGTGCGGTCGCTCGAGGCCAAGGACCTGTCGCTCGTGCACTCGATGATTTCGCTCGGGTCGTGCACGATGAAGCTGAACGCCGCGGCCGAGATGTTCCCGGTGACGTGGCCTGAGATCGGCAACATCCACCCGTTTGCACCAGTGGAGCAGACGCAGGGCTACCGGGCGCTGTTCGACCGGATCGAGGGCGCCCTGGCCGAGATCACCGGCTTCCATGCCGTGTCGCTGCAGCCGAACGCCGGTTCGCAGGGCGAGTACACGGGCCTGCTGGTGATTCGCGCCTACCACAAGTCGCGCGGCGAGTCGCATCGCAACATCTGCCTCATCCCGCAGTCGGCGCACGGCACCAATCCGGCGAGTGCGGTGATGGCAGGGCTCGACGTGGTGGTGGTGAAGACCGATTCGAACGGAAACATCGACCTGGCCGACCTCAAGGCCAAGGCCGAGCAGCACGCCGCCAATCTCGCGGCGCTGATGGTGACGTACCCGTCGACGCACGGCGTCTTTGAGGAAGCGATCACCGAAATCACGAAGGTCATGCACCAGCACGGCGGGCAGGTCTATCTCGATGGCGCGAACATGAATGCCATGGTTGGGCTCTGCCGGCCGGGTGACATCGGCGCCGACGTCTGCCACCTGAACCTGCACAAGACTTTCGCCATTCCGCATGGCGGCGGCGGACCCGGGGTGGGGCCGATTGGCGTGGCCAAGCACCTCGCGCCTTTCCTGCCGGGGCATGTGTCGGTCAAGACGGGCGGCGCGCAGGCGATTGGTGCCGTTGCGTCGGCGCCGTGGGGGAGCGCGAGCGTCGTGCCGATCTCGATGATGTACATCATGTTGCTCGGCGGCGAAGGGCTGACGATGAGCACCAAGATCGCGATCCTCAACGCGAATTACGTGGCCAAGCGGCTCGATGCCGAGTATCCCGTGCTGTACAAGGGAAAGAACGGCACGATCGCGCACGAGTGCATCGTCGACCCGCGCGCCCTCAAGGCGACGGCGGGCGTGGATGCCGGCGATATCGGCAAGCGGCTGATGGATTACGGCTTCCATGCACCGACCATCTCGTTCCCGGTGCACGACACGCTGATGATCGAGCCGACGGAGAGCGAGCCGAAGGCCGAACTGGACCGGTTCGTGGACGCCCTGCTCGCCATCCGCGCCGAGATCGCGCTGGTGGAGTCGGGGGCGCTGCCGCGCGACGACAACCCGCTGGTGAACGCACCGCATACGATGGAGCAGTGCACGGCCGACGCGTGGACGCACGCCTATTCACGCGAGACGGCGGCGTTCCCGCTGCCGTGGGTGCGGGGGCATAAGTTCTGGCCCGCGGTCGGGCGAGTGGACAATGCCTATGGAGACCGGAATCTTGTCTGCTCTTGTCCACCTCTTGAGGCCTACGCAGGCTAGAGAGACAACAGAGAGACAACAGAGAAGAAACAGAGAAGAAACAGAGAAGAAACAGAGAAACAACTGTCAGACTATAGACAGAGGTCCGGAGCTAACGCCCCGGACCTCGGTTGTATCTCTGTTGTCTTTCTGTTGTTTCTCTGCGGCCACTAGTGGCCGCCGGTCTCCAAGTGCTTCGCATACGCTTGGGCGTCCATCAATGCCGCTACGTCTGCTGGCGCCGCCTTCAGCTTCAGCATCCAGCCGTCGCCGTACGGGTCGCTGTTGACGAGTGACGGCTCGGCTTCGAGGCGCGGGTTGACCTCGAGCACTTCGCCCGCCACCGGGCAGTAGAGGTCGGACACGGCCTTCACGGCTTCGATGGTGCCGAACGAGTCGTGCGCGCCGAACTTGGCGCCGGGCTTCGGCAGTTCGAGGTAGACGATGTCACCCAGCTCACCCTGGGCGTAGTCAGTGATGCCCACGAGCACCGCGGACGGGTCGCTGGTCGGCTTGAGGTATTCGTGCGAGTTGGTGTAGCGCAGATCGGCGGGTATCGAAGACACGGATCGCTCCGGCTGTTGCAAGGTGTAAGCGAATTCTACCGGACGTTCGCCGCAGGTTCAAGGCGACGGGGTGCGCGCGGCGCGCGCCGTGAGGGCGCTGAAGACGGTGCGCGACCGCGCCTCGAGTTCAGCCGTCGTCCCGTCGTTCTCGACAATCCAGTCGGCGCGCGCCCGTTTCGGCTCGCTGGGCCACTGGGCGTCGATCATCGCGGCGGCCTCTGCTTCCTCGAGCCCGCGGTCGCGCATTAGCCGGTGGAGGCGCACCGCGCGCGGTGCGTCGACCAGCACGATGGCGTCCACGGTGTCCGTGAGGTCGGCCTCGAAGAGCAAGGGGATATCGCAGACCACCACCCTCTCCTCGCGCGCCCGGGCGGCCGCCACGGCCGCGGCGCGCAGGCGGGCGACCTCCGGATGCACCATGGCGTCGAGCGCCGCGCGCTCGGCGGCGTCGGCGAACACGATGCGGCGCAGGGCGGCGCGGTCGAGCGCACCGTCAGGTCCGAGCACGGCGGCCCCCCAACGCGCCTTGATGGCCCGGAGCGCGGGTGTGCCGGGGGCCACCGCCTTGCGCGCGAGCGCGTCCGCGTCGATGAGCGTCGCGCCCCATTCCGCAAAATGCCGCGCCACCGATGACTTGCCGGCCGCGATGTTTCCCGTCAACCCGATTACGAGCATATCGAACAATGGCGCCATGCGCGCGCGCCGTGCAACTTCCTGCCGTGCCTCGCCGCGGATTCACACTCATCGAGATGATGCTGGTGGTCGCCCTGATCGCCATTATGGCGGCCATGGCGCTGCCCAAGATCTCGTTCCTGCGCTACCGGCAGGACGCGAACGGCCGCCTTGTCCAGCGCACGCTGACCGTCGCGCAGCAGCGGGCGCTGACCAAGAGCACGAACGTGCTCTTCATCATGGACTATGCCGCGTCGCGCATGCGCATCGTGCAGGACACGAACTCCAACGGCGCGGCCGATGGCTCTGAGAGCTGGGAGTCATGGCGGCTCGGCGAGGGGGGAGCGCGGTTCGCGATTCCCACCGTCACCGTGGACGGCGCCACCGCATACTACGCCACCGGGCCGGGCGTCTCGACGACGACCGCGGGGCCGACCATCACGTTCTACCCGAATGGGTCGGCGAGCGGCGACGCCTTCCTGTACATCGGGGTCGCGACCGGCCGAAGCGACGCCCTGCGCGCCATTGAGTTCGCCGGCGCCACCGGGCGCACGCGCCTGTGGCGCTACCTCGAGGGCAGCTGGCGCCGCGACTCGCTGTAGAGTCCCGACGCGGCGTCGGGCGTCGGACCGGCGCCCTCGCCCCGCGGCCGTGCTACGCGATCACGCCGGGTACGAGCGGGGCAAACTTCGCCGTGAAGTGGCGGAGGGCAGAGGGCTGCTCGACGATCCGCACGCCGCGGATGCGCGGCGCCAATGAGTTCACGTGCACCAGCACCTCGCACACGTAGTCCATGTGGCTCTGCGTGTAGACCCGTCGCGGAAAAGCGAGGCGCACCAGTTCGAGGTCGGCCGGACGCTCGGTGCCGTCCGGCTGCTGGCCGAACATCACGGAGCCGATCTCGGCGGCGCGGATGCCGCCCTCGAGGTAGAGCACGAGGGAGAGCGCCCACCCAGGGTACTCGGACGACGGGATGTGCGAGAGCCACCGCTTGGCGTCGAGGTAGAGCGCGTGCCCGCCGGCCGGGCGCACGGTCGGGATGCCGGCGGTCGCCATCTTCTCCGCCATGTACTCCACCATGCGAATGCGGTAGCGCAGGTAGTCCGGGTCGAGCGCCTCGTACAGGCCGACCGCGATGGCCTCGAGGTCGTAGCCGGCGAGGCCGCCGTACGTCGGAAACCCCTCCGTGAGGATGAGCGTGTTGCGGCAGCGCGCCGCGACGGCATCGTCGTTCATCGCGAGAAAGCCGCCAATATTGGCCATGCCGTCCTTCTTGGCGCTCATCGTGCAGCCGTCGGCGAGCGAGAACATCTCGCGCGCGATCTCGATGGGGGTGCGGTCGGCGTAGCCGGCCTCGCGGGTGTGCACGAACCACGAGTTCTCGGCGAAGCGGCAGGCGTCGAGGTAGAACGGCACGCCGTGCCGATGCGCGATGGTCGACGCGCCGCGAATGTTTTCGAGACTCACCGGCTGGCCGCCGCCGGAATTGTTGGTGACAGTGATCATCACCAGCGGCACGCGACCCGGGTTGTCGCGCAGCACGCGCTCGAGCGCCTCGAGGTCCATGTTCCCCTTGAAGGGATGCAGGGTCTGCGGGTCGTGCCCCTCGCTGATGGGGAGGTCGAGCGCCTGGGCGCCGCGGTGCTCGACGTTGGCGCGCGTCGTGTCGAAGTGGCGGTTGTTCGGGACGATGTCGCCGGGCTTGAGCATCGCGCCCGTGATGATGTGCTCGGCGGCGCGCCCCTGGTGCGTGGGGATGACGTGCTTGAAGCCGGTGATATCGTGCACCGCCCGCTCGAACGCGTAGAACGAGCGTGCGCCCGCGTAGGTCTCGTCGCCCTTCATCATGCCCGCCCACTGGTAGACGGACATCGCGCCCGTCCCCGAGTCGGTCAGCAGGTCAATCAGGACGTCCTCGCCCTTCAGGAGGAAGACATTGTAGTGTGCGGCGTGGATGGCGGCGGCCCGCTCGGCTTCGGTGGTCTGGCGGATCGGCTCGACGGTCTTGATGCGGAACGGCTCAATGATGGTCTTGTACTTCACGGGGTCCCTGGTTCTTCGAGGCCCTGCGCCAGGTTCGGACGACCGATGGCACGCAGGAACTGCGCGGTGACATAGCGGGCGCCGCCGCGCTCGCGAATCTCGAGCGGCGTCGCGCCCACATAGCGCTGGCACATGTTGCGGAAGGCCGACCCCGACGGGAAGTCGAGGGCGCGCGCGATGCCGTCGGCGCTGCGCTTGGGGTCGTCGAGCATTTGGCCGGCGACGATGAGCCGGCCCCAGCCGATCAGCTTCTGCGGGGCGGGGAGGCGCTCCCGGCGCAGCTTCTCGAGCAGTGTGGCCTTGTTGATGGACAGCGTCTCGGCGAGCCGGTGCGACGTGAGCCGCATATGGGCCCGCGTGACGACGATCAAGATCGCGTCCCGCGCGACGGTATCCATGTCGGCGAGTCGATGGCGGAGCAGGGCGGCGACGCCGCGCGCCTCGGCCTGCTCGACCACCGTGCGCACGGCCTGGGGCGAGTCGTCGAGGTCCACGAGGAGCAGTCCATCGAGCCCGGCGCGACCGGCGTCGAACAGGTCGCGGGCGCGCTGGGGAGTGGCGCTGACGTAGGCGATGAGCGTCAGGCGCGGGAACTTGGTGCGCAGTTGACGGATGCGCTCGAAGCTGGCCGAGCCGTCGGCGAAGAGGTCCACCACGGCCAGGTGAACCGGCTCCGTGGCGCATGCCGACAGCAGCTCATCCCAACTGTGGCATGGGCTGACCGCGTGCTGGCCGCGGACGGCGCCGTGCACGCGCTGGAGGCATCGGTCGAGCGGAAGCAGCGTGGCGATTACGCCCATAGTGCCTGAGGGGGTGCGGGCCGTCGTCTTGGCGGCAGGAGGAACTTACCACGCGCCCGGCCCCGACGGCAAAAGGGCTGGCGTGGGCCCCGTCGCGTTGGCCACATTTCCTTATAGATGCAAACAGGGACCTCCGCACACCGGCCGGGGCGTCGTTCGGGCATGACGCTCATCGAGGTCATCATCTCGGTGGTGATCCTCAGCGGCGTGCTCATCGGCCTCTCGAACTTCACGCGCCGGTTCCAGCACCTGACCAACAACCACGATGCCCTGGCCATCGCGAGCGAACTGGCGACCGCGCGGCTCGAGGCGGTGGCGCTGCACCCGACCTACTCGACCCTCGTGGCGACGTTCAACGGCGTGACCGAGACGAGCGCCACGACGTCGGCCAATCCTCCCATGACGCTCTACCCCGGCTACACGCGCACGACGTCGGTGGTGCGCACGGGGCCGACCACCACGGCGGACTACGTGACCGTGACGGTGACCGTCACGCACCCGCCCACCAGCACGACCGTGCGCAAGTCGCTGGTGCTCGCGGCCTACTGATGCGCCAGTCGAACGACCGCGGCGGATTCAGCATGGTCGAGATGATCTTCGCCGTCTCGATCACGGTGCTCGTCTTTTCGATCGCGGTGCCGTTCTTTCGCGCGCAAACGCGGGCGATGGATGCGGGCGCCGGGCGGATCGATGCCTTTCAGAGCGCGCGGTACGCCGTGTGGCGCATCGAGGCGGACCTCCGCACGGCGGGTGGGGACATCGGGCAGCCGGTCATCGTGCAGGCGGCGCCGTTCGCCATCGCGTTCAACGCCGACCGGCAGGGGCGTACGACGGGCACCGATCCGAACGCCTCGTACTGGGATGCCTCGCTCGACGTCATGACCGCGAACGGCTGGATGGTGGCGCGGGCCGGTACGCTGCCCACGTCGACCAAAGTCTACCCGCCGCTCACGTACCTCGACCCGAACGGCGCCGCCGGCAAGGCCGAGACCATTCAGTACTACCTGCTCCCAGACACGGCCGGCGGGAGCACGGGATTGTACGTGCTGTATCGCAAGGTGAATGACCGCGACAGCACGCTCGTGACCCGCAACCTCTATGTGTCGAGCGATTCGAACTTCTTCTTTCGCTACTACACGACCGGGGCGAGCGGCACGACGACCGCCTTGGCCAACGCCGACCTGCCGGTGTATTGGGACGATTCGCTGTCGCGGGCCGACTCGATCATGGCAGTAGAGGTGCGGGCGACCGGCCAGTACTGGGATGCCAAGACACGGGTCAACGTGTACCGCAGCCTCTACGTGACGGTCAAGCTGCGCAACGGGCGGAAGCTGCTGCCGCTGCGCTGCGGAGCCGTGCCGCCGACGCCGGACGCCGTGGGAGTGACCGTCGAGACCGCACCTGCCGGCGCCAAGCTGGACGTGCGCCTCGACTGGTCGGCCGTGGCGGGCGATTCGACGTCGCCGCGTGACGTGCGGCAGTACATCGTGTATCGGCGACTCAGCGGCGCCACCACGTGGACGCCGATCGGCAGCACGCCGGCGCGCGGCGCCAGCACCTACCGCTATCAAGACTTCGCGATTCCGAGGACGGCCGGCACCTACGAGTACGGGGTGGCAGCGCGCGACTGCGCGCTGCAAGGGGGCGTGCGCACCGGCGCCGCTACGGTGATCTTTCCGTGATGCGCTCCGTGCGGCGAGGCTCGGCGCTCATCCTCGTGCTCATCATGACGCTTTCGCTGGCCGGGCTGGCGGCGTCGGCCATCTACATGGCCGGCAATTCGGGCATGCTCAGCCGGTACCACGACAAGGAACGTGACCTGACGTTCGCGGTGGAGACCGCGCTCGAACTCGGCCGGTCGCGCCTGCAGCGCGACACGTCGCTGGTGCTCTACGACACGGGGTACCGGCAGCTGCTGACCGACCAGGCGGTCTACACCTCGAGTGGTGCGGAGGTGACTGGCCTGACGGTGAATCTGTACGGCGCCTATACCGGCGATACGACAGGGACGAACGTTCCGTACATCACGCTCATTGCGACGGTGAGCGACGCCACTGGACTGCGGTTGGCGCGTCGGATGGACCTGCAGGCGCAGTCGTTTGCGCGCTATGGTCTCTTCGTGAACAACTTTCCGTCGACCGCCAGCATCGGCCTCGGCGAGATCGTCCCCGGGCGGGTACACAGCAACAACCGGTTCATCGGGGCGAGCTTCGGTTCGCCGAATCCCGTCTTCATGGACACGGTGAGCGTGGCGGGGACGATCAGTGGCGGCGGCCAGTGGGCCGACACGATCAGTGCCGTTGCCGGCGCGACGGTAGTTCCGTATCCCACGACAACGACTTCGCTTTGGCCCTCGGCCGCTGGCCTTGCGTCGCGGTTCCAGGCGCTGTCCAACGCGGGCAACGTGTCCGTGACTCCGGTGAGCGGGACGTACACCGGAGGCAATTCATATACTGTTGCCGACCTATCGGGGTACGACTGCGGCTACACCTGCAACGCGACCTTCGGCAGCCGACTGGAGTTTATCTCGTACGACGTGGACAACAGCGGCGCGATCGACTCCACTGAGGGTTTTTTTCGCGTCTTCAATCTCGTGAGCGACCGCTACGGCTACCGCGCGGATACCATCCGTCTCGCGACCAACTTTCCCGGCACCGTGACGACGCAGTTGCCGCTCGCGACGCAAGTGTGGGCTAACCAGTGTGGCGCATTCTACACGATTGGCGGGCAGCGCGAGTTCTTTCCGGTTGCCATGCACTCGGCCGCCTGGGTGAAGACGCGCATCCAGGCAAGCACGTATCCCACGGTCTCCGCGGCGCAGGCGACCGCCATGGGAGCCGTGAACCGCACGGCGTACCGCACCATCATGCAGCAGCCGACGTCCCGCTGTTTCCCGTTCGGCAGCCCGTATCTCATGAACGTGGAACGCTACACGACCAGCACCGTGTGCACCCAGGCGTTCTCCTTCCCGTGGGGGACGGTCTCGGCGTACACCTGGGGCTCGGCGCCGGCCTGCGGCGCGTCGCAGCGGTACGGCGGCCAGGACACCACCTTCACGGCACGCGTCTTTGATTGCGTCGTCGACCAGACCGGCGCGGCGGGGAAATGCGAACCCGACGTGACGTACGATTTCTTCCAAGATGCATTGGAGCTTGGCCGGTGGCAGGCCTACGGAGGGACCAGCAACCTCCCGGCCAACCTCGCGCCGACGCGGCAGACGGTGGAGCGGCCCTATCTCTTCCCCATCAGCACCACGTACAACTCCAACTACCGCGGCGTAATCTACTCGAGTGGCCGCCTCTTCCTTTCCGGCATCGTGCGCGGGCGCGCCACGCTCTACGTCAACGGCCCCGTGTCACTGATCGATGACCTGACGTACGACGCCGATCCCGCCGATACGACGAACCTGTGCCGCAACAGCTTCGGGCTCATTTCGAAGGACTCGATCATGGTGGCCGACAACGCCATCAACCGTCCGCGCGTGTATTCGACGTCGGCCTTCGCCGGCACTGACACGTCCATGCAGGGCGGCAATCGCGACTTTATCCTCCACGGCATCGTGATGGCGCTCGGCGGGTCGATAAGCGCGTTCAACGCGGCCGGCAGCCTGCGCACGTCGACAGTCAACACCTGCCCGACCGGCAGTTCGTTCACGGCGGCCGGCGGCTGCATGCAGGTGGTCGGCGGGACGATCATGGCCACGTACGTCGCCCCGTACAACAGCAGCGTCGCCAACTCGGGCCTCCGCCCGTTGCGCGAGCTCGATCCCTGTCAGATGGAGAACCGTCGGCCACCGTATTTCCCGCTCGCTCGAACGCGTGTCCGCCCGCTCAAGTCCTTCGACGTGGATGTGCGCGGGCTGAAGTCGGCGACGCTGATCCGCGCGTACTTCACGCGGTTGCGGGGTGCGAACCGGGCAGCGCCGTAGGGGCAGAGGGTAGATGGTGGATGGTGGATGCAGAAAGCCGCCGGCCGCAGGTCGCCGTTCGCCCCACCATCTACCCTCTACCCTCGGACGTCACAGCAGACTCGGCTGGTCTCCCTTCAGCACCGTGTGGCAGGTCCGGCAGCGCGCTTCGTAACTCTCCGTGCCACCCACCATGATCTGCGGCGAGTCGTAGCGGGCCGGCTTGCCGTCGATGAGGCGCTGGTTGCGGCTCGCCGGCATACCGCACAGCACGCAGATGGCGTGCAGCTTGTCCACGACCTCGGCCAGGCACATCAGGCGAGGCATGGCGCCGAACGGCTCGCCGCGAAAGTCGGTGTCGATGCCGGCGAGGATGACGCGCACGCCGCGGTCGGCGAGCGCGGTGGCCACGTCGACGATGCCATCGTCGAGGAACTGCACCTCGTCGATGGCAATCACCTGCGCGTCGGGGTCGACGCGCTGAGCAACCTGCGCGGCCGAGTCCACGGGGACCGCCTCGACCGTGCGGCCGTCGTGCGAGCCCACGGCGAAGACGCCGGTGTACCGATTGTCCAGGTGCGACTTGAACACCTGCACGCGCTTCTTGGCGATCATGGCGCGACGGACGCGGCGGATGAGCTCCTCACTCTTGCCGCTGAACATCGATCCGGCGATGACTTCTACCCAGCCGCCGGTCAGCTGGAAATGCTGTGTCATCGATCATCCCGTGGCCGGCGCGGAGCTGTACCCCGCGGCTTGTCCCTGAATCCGCCCGGGCGCTTGTCGCCAAAGCCGCCACGCGGCTTGTCACCCGCGGCGCCGCGCGGCTTGTCTCCGTAGGCGCGCGGCTTGTCGCCGTAGGCGCGGGGCTTGTCGCCGTACGCGCGGGGCTTGTCGCCGTAGGCACGCGGCTTGTCACCGAACGCGCGCGGCTTGTCGCCAAAGCTGCGGCGCGGCGCGCGCTCATCGCGATCACCTGCTCCTGCCGTGCGACGGGGTGGACGGTCCTCGCGATCGCGGCGCACGGTGCGATCCACGAAACGGGGCTTGGCGGCCTCGCGCGGATCGCGCAATGGAAAGTCATCGCGCGGGCGGGCCGGGCGCGCCGGGCGCTCGGAGCGATCGGCGCGGGGCGCGCTACGCGGTGCGGAGCGCGGGGCGCGATCGGAAATGGCGGGCGCCGCTGCGGTCGCATGCGTCGTCGCCGGCGTTGCGGTGCGGGCGGCCTCGAGCAGGCGCAGCGCCGCGCCGGCGAGCTCGGCGCCGTCGTATTCGGTGAGCAGCGGTTCGAGCGACACGATCTCGCGCGCCGGATACGACCCGATGAGCACCGCGCGGAGTTCGGCGCGCAGTCGCTCTTCCTGGGCGCGGGCCGCGCTCGTGGCCCGGCGGGTCGTGAAAGGCGTGACGCTGGCGCCGCCGGCGAGGCGCCGAAGCGCGCCGAGCTGGCGGGGCGCGATAAGCGCGACGGCGCGGCCCGGCTGCGACGACATGGCCGCCTCGAACGCGGCCGGCGTCGGAAGGCCGGCGAAGACAACGAGCGCCACATTCTGCGGTGCGGTGCCGTCACTCACCAGCACGATGCTCGCATCGGCCGGATAGCCGTGCGCGGCCAGCGCAGACTGCACCGACGCCGCATCGGCCGTGACCACCACCGCTGACGGCGGATCGAGGTCATCGAGCAGGGACGGGACGAGCGTCGCGGCGCCGGAGCTCCGCACGCAGAGATACTGCACGGCCGCCGGCGTCGTCTCACTGGACGTGTCGTCAGCGAGCCGGTGCGCTTTGTGGAAGTAGCGCTCGAGCAGGATCTCGACCACCGGCGTCGCCTCCGACGCCACCAGCACGCGCCGCGCCTCCTTGGGGACTGACGTCATCACCGTCGCCAGTTGGTCGGCGTCGTACTCCTCGGCGCCGACGAGCGCGATGACCTGCACGCCGTCGAGCGGCAGGGCGGAGGCGCTGAGCATGCGCTCGGCGTCGGACGGCGTCACGATGACGATGGGCGCTCCGTAAGTCTTGAGCACGCGCGCGGCGCGCAGCGCGTCCGTGACCGGGAGGATGCGCGCGATGCCGGGGCGCGCGGCGCGGAGCGCGTCGGCGAGTTCGACAGCCGCACCGGAGTCGGGGACGCAAATGAGCGCGGCGGGCGACGTGCCCAGTTCGCCACCGTCTCGGTCAATCAGCGGCGCGAGCCGGTCGGCGATGCGTCCCCAGTGCGGGGCGACAAAATGGGCTACGGACGTGTTGCGGCCGGTGCTGCCGGCGGCGGTTGGCAAAGCGCTCACTGCGACCTCGATTGTCAATGGCGTCAGCGCCAGCGTGACGCTAACTTCGTGTTGCACACACAATCTAGCGCAATTGCCCCCGGCCCTCCAATTCGGAGCCCGGCTCGACCATGTCGCATCCCTTCGTGCCCTCGCCGAACGTCGCCTCCATCAAGGAGTCGGCGACCATTGCCGTCTCGCAGCGCGCCAAGGCGCTCCGCGCCGCCGGCCGCTCGATCATCGACCTCGGCGCCGGCGAGCCGGACTTTGACACGCCGGCCTTCATTCTCGACGCGACCAAGGCCGCGCTCGACGCGGGCCACACCCGCTACACCGCGGTGGACGGAATTCTTCCTCTGCGCGAGGCGATCGCGGCCGACGCGACGCGCCGCCGCGCCGGACGGGACGCGGCCGTGACGGCTGGCGAGGTCGTGGTGTCCACCGGCTCGAAGCAGTCGCTGCAGAACGCGACGTTCACGCTCTTCGGGCCCGGCGACGACGTGCTGCTCGCCGTGCCCAGTTGGGTCAGCTACGTCGAGATGGTGGGCCTCGCGCGCGCGAATCCAATTGGCGTGCCCGGCGATCCGTCGCGCGGGCTCAAGATCACGCCGGAGCTGCTCGAGCGGTATGCCACGCCGCGCACACGCGGCCTGATGCTCAATTCGCCGACGAACCCGACGGGCGCCGTCTACGACGCCGATGAACTCCGCGCCATCACCGACTTTGCCGCCTCGCATGGTTGGTGGCTGATCAGCGACGAGATCTATGCGCGCATCACGTACCGCCTTTCGGAGGCCCCGTCGGTGCTCGACGTGGCGGAGCGGCGCGACAACCTCGTGGTCGTCAACGGCGTCGCCAAGGCGTACGCCATGACGGGATTCCGGATTGGCTGGTCGGTGGCGCCGCGTGCCGTATCGCAGGCGCTGACCGCCCTGCAGTCGCACACGACGTCGAATGCCGCCACCGAGTCGCAGTACGCCGCGCTCGCCGCGCTCACGCGCGCTGCGGAGGCGGACGCGGCGGTGCGCGCGATGGTCAGCGAGTTCCACGCGCGCCGCGACGCGGCACGGGCCATTCTCTCGGCGATCCCGGGGCTCGAGCTGGTGGAGCCGGACGGTGCGTTCTACTTGTACTTCAAGGCGCCGGGCAACGACGGCACCGCCTTCGCCACGCGCCTGTTGGACAACGAGGGCATTGCCGTGGTGCCGGGGGCGGCGTTCGGCACGCCCGAGTGGGTGCGCGTGTCGTATGCGGCCGCACGCGCCGACGTGGAGGCGGGCATGCACGCCATCGTCCGCGCCTGGCGGGCGTGACCGGCGGGTCGATGCACGCTATGTTGGATTGCGTTGTGTTCCGTGAGCCTACCCCAGCATCGGTGTTCCCATGATCACGACCATTGTCCTCGTCAGGGCCGAACCCGCGCTGATCCCGAAATGCGCGGCGGCGCTCGCCGGTATCGAAGGCGTCACCGACGTCTACTCCGTCTCGGGCGAATGGGACCTCGTCTGCATCATCAAGGTGGCGGAATACGACGAGATTGCACACGTCGTGACGGAGGAGTTTCCCAAGGTGCCGGGGCTGGTGCGCACGACCACGCTGACCGCGTTCAGGGCCTATTCGAAGGCAGATGTCGAACAGGCCTTTAATATCGGAGTAGAGTGAGACAGAGTTCGACAGAGTGAGACAGAGTGAGACAGAATGAGGCAGTGGGGCGCACCGGAATGTCCGGGCGCCCCACTGTTGTCTCTCTGTTGTCTCTCTGTTGTTTGTCTGTTGTCTATCTCTGTCTCATGCACCATTTCTGCGGCACCCGCAGGCTCTCATGCCATTTCCCGTTCGCGCGCGTGAGCACCAGCAGGTCGTTGGTGCTGCCGTAGCGCCACGACTCCACGAAGATCTCGTCGGTGCCGTCGCCCGTGAGGTCCAGATGGTCGAGCAGGCGCTGGAACTCCACGAGGCGCGCCTCTCCGCTCTCGAGGTGCTTGTACGTCACCTTGTAACCCGTGCCGTCGAGATCGTCGCCGAGCACGAGGAAGTGCGTCGTGTGGCCGGCGCCCGGCCCGGTGTCGCCCGCGTTCGCATCCACCTGGTTCGCCACGAGCGTCGCGCGGCTGCCGCCCGCCATGTTGATCGCGCGCGCGCTGAACGACGCGGTGTCGATGTCGGCCGTGTCGAGTCCTACGGCGCGCAACGCCAGCAGCGCGATGGCGCGGACCGCCGCGTCGAGGTCGCGCGGCGGCTGCGCCTGCGCCTGCGGTGGCGTGCTGCCGCCGCCCGCGCTGAGCGACAGGAATTCGAAGGCGGGGTCAAGCGCCACGCTGGTCTTGAGCGTCACCGCCGCCATCGGGCGCGCCTCGCGGCAGCCGGGAAGCTCGTACAGCGGCTCGCTGTCCGGCTCCCACATCCGGCGCGACACGATCACCGTGCCCGCGGGCCGTCCGTCGCGATAGACGGGATATTCGGTGCCCGGCTGGAAGTACGCAGAGTCGAGCCGACGCCAGTCGGCGTAGGGCAGGTCGATCGGCTTGACGATGCCGTTGATCACGGCCGCGATGGGCACCAGGCGCGTGGAGTCCAGCGTGCCAAACGCCTGGAAGACGAGTGGCGGCTTGGTGGCAACGTCGAACGAGGGTGGCGGCGGCGTGTCGTCGCCCGGTTCCTGCTTCGGCTTGTCGCATCCCGCCGCGAGGGCTAGGATGCTCAGCATGAGTGCGGAGCGGCGCATGGGGCCAACGTACCCCCCATCTGGAGGGGCCGCAAGCGTGCGCGATGCCCTGCGGGCGGTGCGACACGCTGGCGGCGCTGTCTCCGCCTCCGAGCCACCGCTCGAGCGGCGCCCGGTCGCTCCGGAACCGCCGCGGTTGCAGCGTGCGGAGCCGCTCGAGGGCAGCGAGGTGCGCGTGCGCCGCGTGCCGGGAGATCCGGAGGTTGGCATCGCCGCCTTTCTCGACGGCATCCAGGAGAGCCGCGTGATCGCGCACTGGCTGGGCGGCATCCCGCTGGTTCACGGCACCATCGCCGCCGCCGTGCGGCTCCGCAAGGCGCGTACGCTCGTTGCGTGGCGCCCGGACAGCGTGCAGGTGGAGCGCGCGCTCTTCGTGCCGCGGGCCGCCGTCGGCGAGGCCGCTTGGGACGCGCTCAGGGCCGGCTGCGACCTGCGCGACACGCTCGCCCCCGAGGAGGGCGGCCCGTGGCATCCGCAGGAGTTCACGGCGCGCGCGCTGAGCGCCGTGCAGCGCCGGCGGGAGGCCGCCGAAACGGCGTGCGCCGAACTGTGGTGTGCCGAGGGCGACGGCCCGCTGTTTGTGGACGGCGGCATCGCGGCTGCCGGTGCCGCCGTGCACTCGGCGCACGCCATCGGTGTCGTGAAGTCGCATCGCACGCTTTACGTGGATGGCGATGCGCTGCCGGTCGTGCTGGGGCTCGCCGCCGGTGAGCGCACCACCGCCTTCACGGTGACGTCACCGCGCCGGGCGCCGGTGGCGAGCTGGTACCTGCGCCTTCGTGACCCTGCGGCTCACGATGCGCTCTGGGGGCTCGTGCGGGTCGAGGTGGCGATTGACGGGGCGACCGCGGAGCGCGCCGACGTTGTCTCTCGCTGGCTGCTTGCGGAGCGCGCGCCCGTTTCGCTACCCGATCCCCGCTGGGGAGCCATGGCGTACGGCGTTAGGTTGACGGAGGAGTACTTGCGCGCGGTGACGCGGTGAGCGGCCGAATGTTGTCCCGGCGTAATCGACCGTCCGTGCCCTGCGCGAGCATCGAAATCCAACTCGCGAATCCCCATCGCGAATCTCCATCCGAGCTCCCAATCCGCAATTGATGCCTATAGGCCGAGTCGTCGCCACCGAACGCCGTCCCAACACCCCCCACGAGTTCCACTTCTGGACCGCGCTCGACGCGCCCGTGGGGATCGGGACGATCGTACGCGTCGAAGGGCCGCCGACGGGCGACGGCCGACTCGCGACGATCTACGGCGTGGTGGTCGAGGGCTTCTCGTACACCGACCTGCAGACGCCGCTGCACGACGTCATCGGTGCGGACGGCGACCCGGCGGCTGCCGTGCGCGCACCCACGGATCGCACGGAGATCCGGCTCTATACGGCGCACGCGCTGCGCCATATCCCCGATGAGCCGCTCCAGCCGGTGCCGATGGGCACCGTGCACCTGGCCACCGAGGACGACATCGCCGTCGCGCTCCGCATGGACGGCTACCTGCGCGAGGGACAGAACACCGGCATCCCCATCGGGGTCTATCGCTCGGGCACCATGCAGGCGCCGATCTATCTTGACGCTGACTTCCTCCTCGGTCCGGAGGCCGCGCACCTCAACATCTCGGGTGTCTCCGGGCTCGCCACCAAGACAAGCGCGGTGGAGTGGCTGTTGAGCTCCATCTTTGCGCACTTCCCGGCGCAGAAGGGGAGCGTGGCCGCCGTCTGCTTCAACGTGAAGGGGCCGGACCTCTGCTTCCTCGACCAGCCCTCCGAGAAGCTCGACGCCGCCGACCGCGCGCTCTACGACGCGGCCGGCGTGCCGGCGGAGCCGTTCCAGCATGTGGAGTACTTCGCGCCGTGGACGGCGCGCGGCCACGCGCTGGCGACGCTGCGCTCCAATGCCGCCCTCTCGCACAACGTGCATCCGCTGTCGTGGGGGCTGCGCGAGGTGCTGCAGTACGCCGAGGTGCTGCTCAACAAGGATGACGTGGACGCCAAGGCTGATGCCCTGATCGACTTCATCCGCGAGCGCGTCGTCAACCAGGAGTTCTCCGACGCCATCCTGCCCCGCGCGCATACCGTCCGCTCGTTCTCCGACCTCGAGCAGTGGTTCCGCGACGTCCTGCGCGGGATGGAGTCCCGCAACGCCGAGACCTGGCGGACGCACCACGTGGCCACCATTCGCAAGGTGCGCAACCGGCTGACCAACATCTCCACGCGATGCCGCGGGCTGGTCACCGACGACGGCACCTCCAACGACCTCCCCTTCGGGTCGTTCCAGGACCGCGCCGTCTACGTCATCGACGTGGCGTCGTCGGAGGAGGATGCGCAGGACCTGATCTTCGCGCGCGTCGTGTCGCAGCTCCGCGAGCAGCTGGAGCGGCGGACGCTGGGCGTCGATCACGTGGTTGTCTTCGTGGACGAGCTCAACAAGTACGCGCCGTCCGACGGGCCCGACACGTACGTGCGGCAGATGCTGCTCGACATCGCGGAGCGGGGCCGGTACCTGGGGCTCGTGCTCTTTGCCGCGCAACAGTTCCGCTCGCAGGTGCATCGCCGGGTGGTCGGAAACTGCGGCACGGCCTTGTTTGGCCGCATGGATATGGACGAGCTTGCCACGCCGGGCTATGCCACGCTCGCGCCGGCGACGCGCATCAAGCTCTCGACGCTCGACAAGGGACAGCTGATGGTGCGCCACCCGCACTTCGCGCAGCCCGTGTTCGTTCGGTTCCCGCGCCCCGCCGTGCTGGGCGGACGCGAGGGCATGGAGCGCTTCCCCGCTGAACCGGAACCGTCGCTCGAGGTGGCGGTGACGCGGACGCTGCGCTCACTCGACCCCTCGGTCACCCTGGAGTGGGTCAAGCAGGCCATCGTGGCGGCGCCGGAGGATGACGTGCTGCGGGCGCGCAATCGCACCCTGCAGGCGCGCCCAGAGGACGTGAAGGCCTACTTCCGTGCCCAATTCCGGTCTCGGGCGGCTGGAGAATCGGTCGATGCGCACCCGGCGTCGCTGCCGTTAGCTGGCGGCGGGAACGATCCGTACGGATTCTAGCGGGGCCGAATGAGACAGAGTACGACGGAGAGCGACAGAGTACGGCGGTAGGGTGCGGAAAGCCCCTGCCGTACTCTGTCGCATTCTGTCCTACTCTGTCGCACTCTGGCGCAGCCGCTAGATTTCTCCGACCTGCTCCCGGGCCCCTGTGCGCCTCGTCCACCTCTCCGACCTCCACCTCGGCTTCCGCCAGTTTCAGCGCGTCACGCCGGCTGGCAAGAACCAGCGCGAGGCGGACGTGGCTCAGTCGTTCACGCGCGCCATCGACAAGGTCATCGCCCTCGCGCCTGACCTGATCCTGATCGGCGGGGACGTCTTCCACACCGTGCGGCCGACCAACCCGGCCATCCTGCACGCATTTCAGCAGTTCTCGCGACTCCGCGCGGGGTTGCCCAACGCCATCATCGTCATCGTCGCCGGCAATCACGACATGCCGCGCTCGAGCGAGACGACGTGCATCCTGCGCCTGTTTGAGCCGCTCGGGTTCCACATCGCCGACGTGGCGCCGCGCCGGCTGCAGTTCCCGGAACACGAACTGTCAATCCTCGCCGTCCCCGACCTGCCGCCAGGGAGCGTGGACCTGTCGCCGGACCTCGCGTTCAAGCACAACGTGCTGCTGCTGCACGGCGAGGTGGAGGGCGTGCTGCCCGAGGGCGCGCGCGAGGATGAGCGCGCCTCCATGCCGATCCCCGCGTCGGCCGTGTCGCATGACCGGTGGGACTATGTCGCGCTCGGCCACTACCACGTCTACCGCAAGGTGGGGCCCAACGCGTACTACTGTGGTTCGCTCGATTACACGAGCACGAACAGCTGGGGCGAGTACGCGGAGGAGAAGGCCGCCAAGCTCCCCGGCAAGGGGTTGATCGAGCGCGACCTCGCCACGGGCAAGCAGACCTTCCACGCGCTGCCGGTGACGCGGAAGATCATCGACCTGCCGCCGATCGCCGGCCGCGGGCTCTCGGCGGTGGATCTCGACGCGGCCATCGCCGCCGCGGTGGAGAAGTGCCCCGAGGGTGGAATCGAGGGCAAGGTGGTGCGACTCGTCGTGCGCGATGTCCCGCGCCACGTCGTGCGCGAGCTCGACCACCAGCGGATGCGCGAGTACCAGCGGCGTGCGCTGCACTTCTCGCTCGACACGCGGCGGCCCACCGTGGTGCGCGCCGCCGTGGCGGAGAGCGGGGCGCCCGGCAAGCGGCCGTCGCTCGCCGACACGCTGCGCGAGGCGCTGCGCAGTCGCGTGCTGACGAGCGACATCGACCGTGACCGGCTGGTGGAGCTGGGCGAACACTACCTGCGCGAGGCCGAGCACGACATGGCGGTGCGCGGCGTGGACGAGCCGGAGACCGCGTGAGACTGGCCCGGCTGCGCCTCGTCAACTTCCGCCAGCACGCGGACAGCACGCTCCTGTTCGACAGCGGGCTGACGGGAATCATCGGTCCGAACGGCTCGGGCAAGACGACGATCCTCGAAGCCATCAAGTGGGCGCTCTACGGCGGTGACGCGACGCGCGGCACGGTGGACTCCATCCGCTTCGCGCGCGCGAGCGCGCGCTCGCCGGTGCGCATCGAGCTCGACTTCGACCTGGGCGGACACCGATTCCGGCTGGTGCGCGCGCTGACGACGGCCGACCTCTATGTGGACGGCGGGGAGCGACCCATCGCCACCGGGTCGTCGGCGGTGACCGACGTGGTGCGCCGGAAGCTCGGTATGTCGCTCGACGAGTTTGGCAACACGTACTTCACGGCGCAGAAGGAGCTGGCCGTGATGGCGACGCTGACGGCGGCGGCGCGCGCGCAGTTCCTCTCGCGCGTACTGGGCTACGAGAAGCTGCGTGCGGCGCAGGACCTGTGTGA